>NZ_CP041764.1:1911769-2549026 GCF_009817885.1 Serratia rhizosphaerae | reverse complement strand
ACGCCTTTTTTAGGCCGCTATTCGCGCTTGAGCCGATCGGTATTGGCCAGATACAGCGTCGCCACCAGCAGCATAATCGCCCCGGCATAGATCAGCGTATCAAAGGGATTTTTATGATCGACGATGATCAGCCGGATAATCGCGGTAATGCCGATATAGATAAAATAGCGCAACGGGAAATGGTAACCCGACTCAAAATACTTAACAATCAAGGCAATAAATTCAAAATACAGGAAGTAAATCACAATGCCTTCAATCAGCAGATACGATGAAGACTCCTCATTGTTGATAAATAACACTTTCGCCAGATGAATGGTTTCCTTTACCAGAAACACCACCAGAATCGCCGCCAGCAGCAGCAGTCCGACGTTCAGTACCCGCTGTAAGCCTTTAGCAATTGCTATCGACCGTGACGTCTTTGCCATATTTCTCTCCAACCCGAACCTCAAAAGAATGAACCGCATCTAAATATAGGTATTATCTTAAAAATCACCCCAATGCCACCACGCAATATAAACCCATATATAACAATAAATTACAACCAACCCTCGCCGTTGGATATATTTGTAGCGAATTGAAATGTCATCTATCATGGGTCACAGAACTTTACATAAAATCTACAATTCCCTGACTCAGGAAAGGAACTTTTTATGCGCGCTAAACTCAACGGACTGGTCGCCGCAGGCTTGTTTACCTGTGCCTTGACCAGCCACGCCAGCGGTCTGGTCACTCCTGATAACGATCTGCGCAACGATCTGGCCTGGCTGTCCGATCGCGGCGTGATCAACGTCAGTCTGTCCACCTGGCCGCTCAGCCAGGAAGAGATCAATTCCGTACTGTCGCAGGCCAAACCGGTCACTAATACCGAAAAGAACGTGATTGACCGCGTTCAGCGTCGCGTCGGTGAACTGAAATCCAATATCCGCATCAGCGGTTACGCCTCCACCGATAAACCTGGCACCCCACAGGGCTTTGGCCAGAATGAGTATGCTGACGATCGTCTGACCGTCGGCGTCGGCGGCAGCGGCGAATACTGGGATGTGCGCCTGCAGGGTTCAGTGGAAGGCGACCAGCGCGTCAGCGATGGGTCCAAGTTTAATATGCAAGGTTCCTACGGCGCGCTAAAAGTCTGGAACC
Organism: Serratia rhizosphaerae; assembly: GCF_009817885.1. Classification (NCBI taxonomy): domain Bacteria; kingdom Pseudomonadati; phylum Pseudomonadota; class Gammaproteobacteria; order Enterobacterales; family Yersiniaceae; genus Serratia; species Serratia rhizosphaerae. Next base: position 2,547,889 of record NZ_CP041764.1, on the reverse strand, counting down.
AGTGGATCTCCTTCGGCGAAGTTTCCCAGTGGTGGGGGCCGGGCTATGACGGCAGCCTGATCCGTTCCGACGCCGCGCGTCCGGTTACCGGCTTTATGATGCAGCGCGCCGATCAATCGCCGTTTGAAACGCCGTGGCTCTCCTGGATCGGCCGTTGGCAGTACCAGATTACCGCCGGCCAGCTGTCACAATACTCGTCCATACCGCACACCAAGCTGATTGGCGGCCGTTTCACCATGATGCCGACCGACTTTGTCGAACTGGGCGCCTCTCGCATCATGCAGTGGGGCGGCCAAGGACGTCCGGAGTCCTGGAGCTCGTTCTGGGACGGCTTTACCGGCAAGGATAACGATGACTCCGGCCAAGGTAACGATCCGGGCAACCAGCTGGCAGGCTTTGACTTCAAGCTGAAGATGCAGCCGCTGATCGGCCTGCCGGTCAGCCTGTACGGTCAGTTGATCGGCGAAGATGAAGCCGGCCTGCTGCCGTCGAAAAATACCTACCTGCTGGGCCTGGAAGGCCACCCTGAGTGGGGCCCGAACACCATCAACTGGTATATTGAAGGCGCCGACACCCGCGCAGACCGCGATCGTAAAGGCTATGTGTATAACCACTACACCTACCGCGGCGGTTACTACCAGCAGGGTTACCCGCTGGGTCACGCGATGGGCGGCGACGGCCAGATGCTGTCCGGCCGGGTAGAACTGGTGCTGGACGACGGTCAGCGCTGGAGCACCCGTTTAGTGTATGCCAAAGTTAACCCGCTGAATATGGCGATCAACCAGGCCTTCCCGCGCTCGGATACGCTGAAAGGCATTCAGCTGGGTTGGGGCTATGACTTCGATTCGCAGGTGAAATTCGATACCAGCCTGTGGTACACCGATAACAACAACAGCACCGCAGACGACGTTGGCGCCGGCATCAGCCTGGAAGTGCCAATCAATCTGTAATCGCTGACCCTACCCTCGTTACCATGCCGGCCGGTGCCTCACCGACCGGCATTTTTCTTTGCTCCGTTTTCTTTTGCTCATCCCCCATCACCACGCCGATTCTGCGCTATCTTTTAAGTTTGCGATCGTTCAGGAGACTCACAATGAAAGCTGCAGTTGTTAATCAGGATCACTCGGTCGGCGTCGTGGATAAACAGCTGCGCCCGCTGGAACACGGCGAAGCGCTGCTCAGTATGGAGTGCTGCGGCGTCTGCCATACCGATCTGCATGTCAAAAACGGTGATTTCGGCGATAAGACCGGCGTCATCCTCGGCCATGAAGGCATTGGCGTGGTAAAAGCGGTCGGTCCCGGCGTCAGTTCGTTGAAAGTTGGCGACCGCGCCAGCGTTGCCTGGTTCTACCAGGGCTGCGGGCACTGCGAATACTGTAACAGCGGCAACGAAACCCTGTGCCGCGAGGTGAAGAACGCCGGCTACAGCGTGGACGGCGGGATGGCGGAAGAGTGCATCGTGGTGGCCGACTATGCGGTAAAAGTGCCGGACGGGCTGGATCCGGCGGCTGCCAGCAGCATCACCTGCGCCGGCGTCACCACCTACAAGGCGGTGAAAATATCGGGCATTGCCCCCGGCCAGTGGATCGCCATTTACGGCCTGGGCGGCCTCGGCAACCTGGCGCTGCAGTATGCGAAAAACGTCTTTAACGCCAAGGTTATCGCCATCGACGTCAATGACGCACAGCTGAAATTCGCCAGCGAAATGGGCGCCGATTTGGTGATTAACTCCCGTACGGAAGACGCGGCACAGATTATCCAGGATAAAGTCCAGGGCGCGCACGCCGCGGTGGTGACTGCGGTAGCCAAGGCTGCATTCAATTCGGCGGTGGACGCCATGCGCGCCGGCGGCCGCATCGTTGCCGTCGGCCTGCCGCCGGAGTCGATGAGCCTGAATATCCCGCGGCTGGTGCTGGACGGCATTCAGGTGGTCGGTTCGCTGGTCGGCACCCGTGAAGATTTAAAAGAAGCGTTTCAATTCGCCGCCGAAGGCAAGGTAGTGCCCACCGTCACCAAACGTCCGGTGGAAGATATCAACGCCATTTTCCAGGAGATGGAACAGGGCAAGATTAAAGGCCGCATGGTGATCGATTTCCACGCTCGCTGATCCCGGCCGCCAACCGGCAATAAAAAACCCGCCGCGGCGGGTTTTTTATTATTCACATGACCCGTCCTAAATAGCGTTGACACATTTTACTCACGAACAGAGGAAAGTGTGATGAACCAGTATGTTAAACGCACGCAACGCGATTACCCTCTATCCTTTAAATTGGCCGTCGTCCAACAGGTCGAAAAAGGCGAGATGACTTACCGTCAGGCACAAGACCGCTACGGTATCCAGGGCAGTCATACCGTCATGAACTGGCTGCGTAAATATGGCCAACTCGACTGGCGTTCGTCCTCTTCAACCAGACTGTGCGGAGATGATATGCCCAAGTTACCCTGACTCCTGAACAGCGCATCAAAGAACTCGAACAGCAACTGGCTGAATCTGAAGTCAAAGCGCAGTTCTTTGAAGCCGTCGTAAAAGTGATGAATACCGAGTTCGGAGCTACCCTGACAAAAAAGCAGTTGGCTGCCTTATCGCGCAAACACAAGCGCCACGACTCACGGTAGCACGCGCCTGCCGGTGGATGGGTATCAGCCGGCAGGCATGGTATCAGTCCTTGCAACGTGAACGTGGAAGAGAAGAGCAAGCCCACCATATAGTGGAGCAGGTGACCGCTATCCGCTTACACCAGCCCCGACTGGGTACACGCAAGCTGCACCACTTACTGCGACAGCAGCCGGAAGCCCCCGTGCATGTGGGGCGAGACCGCCTGTTCCGGATACTGCGCTGCGCCCGTTTACTGGTGATGCCTAAACGGGCGTATCATAAGACAACGCACAGCCATCATCGTTTTTACCGTCATCCCAACTTGCTGAAAGCGGGAGAACATCAGGTTATAGCCAGCCGCCCGGAACAGGTGTGGGTAGCGGATATCACCTATCTGCCGCTGAAAACAGGAACGGCGTATATCAGTCTGATAACGGATGCGTGGTCGAGAAAAATCGTGGGGTATCATGTGCATGACAGCCTGCATACCCGGCATGTCGCCTGTGCGTTCAAAATGGCGCTGGCCAGCAGGCGCACCGCAGCTCCGTTGGTACATCACTCGGACCGGGGGATCCAGTACTGCTCGCAGGAATATCAGACGTTACACAAGCGACATGGCGTCACCTGTTCGATGACAGACGGGTATGACTGTTACCAGAATGCGCTGGCGGAGAGGATAAACGGGATACTGAAAACGGAATACCTGCTTGGCAAACCGAAAGACATCGTGCAGGCAAGAAAGATGGTCAGGCAGTCTGTGGAAATCTACAACGCACGGCGACCGCATCTGTCGCTACAATACAAAACGCCCGATGAGGTTCATCGGGCGTTATAAGGCTGAAAAGTGTCAACCTATATCAGGACTAGTCAACAGACCCAGGCCGAGCCTTAGCGCCATGTTTTAAAGCGGTTGATCAGGCCGTTGGTGGAGCTGTCGTGGCTGCTGACCTGCTCGCCGCCCGCCAGTTCCGGCAGAATGCGGTTAGCCAGCTGTTTGCCCAGCTCCACGCCCCACTGGTCGAAGGTGAAGATATTCAGGATCGCGCCTTGAGTGAAGATCTTGTGCTCATACAGCGCAATCAGGCTGCCCAGGCTGAACGGCGTGATCTCACGCAGCAAGATGGAGTTGGTCGGACGGTTGCCCTCGAACACTTTGAACGGCGCCACATGCTGCACCTCTTCCGGCTTTTTGCCCTGCGCGGCAAATTCCGCCTCAACGGTCTCCAGCGATTTGCCGAACGCCAGCGCTTCGGTCTGGGCGAAGAAGTTGGACAGCAGTTTGGCGTGATGGTCGCTCAGCGGGTTATGGCTGACCGCCGGCGCGATAAAGTCACAAGGAACCAGTTTGGTGCCCTGGTGAATCAGCTGGTAGAACGCATGCTGACCGTTGGTGCCCGGCTCGCCCCAGATGATTGGGCCGGTCTGGTAGTCCACCGGGTTGCCGTTGCGATCGACATACTTGCCGTTGGATTCCATATTGCCCTGCTGGAAGTAAGCGGCAAAACGGTGCATATACTGGTCATACGGCAGAATGGCTTCGGTTTCGGCGCCGAAGAAGTTGTTGTACCAGATGCCGATCAGCGCCAGCAGTACCGGCAGGTTCTGCTCCGCCGGCGTCTGCGCGAAGTGTTTATCCATCGCATGCGCGCCGCTCAGCAGCTGTTCGAAGTTGTCAAAGCCGATGGACAGCGCAATCGACAGGCCGATGGCGGACCACAGAGAGTAACGGCCGCCGACCCAGTCCCAGAATTCGAACATGTTGTCGGTGTCGATGCCGAACTCGCCGACCGCTTTGGCGTTGGTCGACAGCGCGGCGAAGTGTTTGGCCACGTGCTGGCGATCGCCCGCCGTCTGCAGGAACCAATCGCGCGCGCTGTGGGCGTTGGTCATGGTTTCCTGAGTGGTGAAGGTTTTGGAGGCCACCAGGAACAGGGTGGTTTCCGGGTTCAGCGGCTTCAGCGTTTCGGCGATATGGGTGCCGTCAACGTTGGAGACAAAGTGCATGTTCAGGTGGTTTTTATACGGGCGCAGCGCCTCGGTCACCATGTAAGGGCCCAGGTCAGAGCCGCCGATGCCGATGTTGACCACGTCGGTGATCGCTTTGCCGGTATAACCGGTCCATGCGCCGCCGATCACCCGTTCGCAGAACTGCTTCATCTTCGCCAGCACCGCGTTCACTTCCGGCATCACGTCTTTGCCGTCAACGATAATCGGCGTATTGCTGCGGTTGCGCAGCGCCACGTGCAGCACCGCACGATCTTCGGTGCGGTTGATTTTTTCGCCGGAGAACATGGCTTTGATCGCGCCCTGCAAATCCGTCTCTTGCGCCAGCGCCTGCAGCTTGGTCAGCGTCTCCGCGGTAATGCGGTTTTTGGAGTAATCCACCAGCATCTGGTCGTCGAAGGTGGCGGAGAACTTGGAGAAACGCTCGCTATCCTGGGCAAACAGATCGCCGATCTGTACGTCTTTCATTTGTTCAAAATGTTGCTGCAGGGCTTGCCAAGCAGCGGTTTGACTAGGATTGATATTTTTCATAGCAACGCTCTTATGCTTGAGAATGAATATGACGTGATTGTCCGATTGTAGCCTGTTAGAGCGTGATTATGATCTCTTTTCTTGCGATAGGCGCTAACTGTCAACGCATAGCCGCATCGTTTCAGCTTTTTCCCTATAATTGAGCTAACGGCCTGTTATCAGGCCGATCTGGTTGTCATCAAATTGTGTCATTGTTGACCATATCGTTGTTGAAAGGGATCGCTCTCATGGAACTCTCCGCCCCGTTGATGTTGGTGGTTATCGGCTTAAGCTCGCTGCTGGCGCAGTGGCTCGCCTGGTTATTACGCCTGCCGGCAATACTGCCGCTGTTGCTGTTCGGCATTATTTTAGGCCCGGTGGTGCATCTGGTGCAGCCGGACGGGCTATTCGGCGATCTGTTGTTTCCGCTGGTGTCGCTGTCAGTGGCGATCATCCTGTTTGAAGGCGCGCTGACGCTGCGGGTGGAGGAGATCCGCGGGCTGGGCGGCGTAGTGCGCAATCTGGTCACCGTCGGCATGCTGGCGACCTTCATGACCATCGGCGTCGCCTGCTGGTGGCTGTTGGACTTCCCGTCGGAGCTGGCGGCGCTGATCGGTGCGGTGACGGTGGTTACCGGCCCGACGGTGATCGCCCCGTTGATGCGCGTGGTGCGGCCGAACGCCAGGATTAACCAGGTGCTCCGTTGGGAAGGGATCGTGATCGATCCGGTCGGCGCCATCTTCACCCTGCTGGTGTTTGAATTTATCGTGCTGCAGCAGAACGCCGAATCCTATACCCATCTGTTCTGGACGCTCGGCGTCACCGCCGCCGTCGGGCTGATTGCCGGCGCGCTGTTCGGCTACCTGCTGGGCATTGCGCTGCGCCGCGTCTGGCTGCCGCGCTATCTGCAGAACCTGGCGGTGCTGGCGATTATGCTCACCGCTTTTGGCCTGTCCAACGCGCTGGCCGACGAATCCGGCCTGCTGACCGTGACGGTGATGGGCATTTGGCTGGCCAATATGCGCGACGTGGACACCAGCGATATTCTGGCCTTTAAGGAAGAGCTGTCGGCGATTCTGATTTCGGCGCTGTTTATTATTCTGGCCGCCCGGCTGGATATCAACGCGCTGTGGCAGATGGGCTGGCCGCTGCTGGTTTTGCTGCTGGTGGTGCAGTTTATCGCCCGCCCGCTGTGCATTGCGCTGTCAACCTGGCGCTCCAGCCTGCACTGGCGCGACCGCCTGCTGCTGTGCTGGATCGCGCCGCGCGGCATCGTGGCGGCGGCGGTCAGTTCGCTGTTTGCCCTGACCCTGCAGCGCAACGGTTATGCAGGCGCAGACCGGCTGGTGACGGTGGTGTTCGCCATTATTATCGGCACCGTGGTGCTGCAAAGCCTGACCAGCGGCATTATCGCCCGCTGGCTGCGGGTACAGCAGCAGAAACCGCGCGGCGTGCTGATTGTCGGCGCCAACGGCGTGGCGCGTACGCTGGCGCAGGCGCTGATGAAAATGAACGTGCCGGTGATGGTCACCGACAGCAGCTGGGAGTATTACCGTCAGGCGCGGATGGAGGGCATTCCCGCCTATTACGGCCATGCCTACTCGGAACATGCCGACAACACCCTCGATCTGAGCGACACCGCCCAGGTGCTGGCGTTGTCGCCCAACCGCCACCAAAACGCGCTGGCGGTGTACCATTTCGGCCATATTTTCGGCGACGACCACGTATTCGCCATCCGCTCCGGCGCACCGCTGAAGGGACGCGCCAACAGCACGGAAAGTTCCCGCTTCCGCCGCCATGAGATCCTGTTCAATCACGAGGCGACCTACGCCCGTCTGAGCAGCCTGATCGCCAAAGGCGCCGTCATCAAGGTGACCCGCCTCAACGACAACTTTGGCTGGCCGGAATACCTGGAGAAAAACCGCGGCGTTATTCCACTATTTTACCAGCGAGAAGACGGCAGTTTGCAACCGATCGGCGCGGGTTCTACGCCAACTATGCCCTGCACGCTGATTGCGCTGGTGCAAGATGAAAAACCCTCAACGCCCGGCCGTTGACAGCAGCGGTTAAACCGGCTATTCCTATCAGCCTACTTGCGCACCCGTGCGCAAGCCAGAAGAGGCGCGTCGCCCAGGTACAGTGTCGGAGGAGCCGTTATCCCATGACGGCACTGGAGGGGGAGCGACGCCGAGGTACGCCGCCCATTCGGCTAAGCGGCGTGTCGGCTACAGGGGCTGAATCCCCTGGGTTGTCACCAGGACTGTCCATGGCGGACGGTCGGCAAGGTGGGGCGCTTCTGGGTGTATCGTAGCAACCCCTACGTCTGCTCCCTGTTTACCGCTCTCCCCCGTGCCAAGGCTTATTAGCGATAGAGTCGTCAGATACGATATCCCTGACACGAGGTTTTTTTACATGAATCAAGCAGCACCCCAATCTTCCCCCGTGGTGGCCAAGTTCGGCGGCACCAGCGTCGCCGATTTTGAGGCCATGAACCGCAGCGCCGACGTGGTTCTGGGTAATCCTGACGTACGCCTGGTGGTGCTTTCCGCCTCCGCGGGCGTCACCAATCTGCTGGTGGCGCTGGCCGCTGGCAGCGAAAGCGAGCAGCGCAGCTATCAGCTCGACGAAATCCGCCGTATCCAATACGCCATTCTCGATCGCCTGGACAACCCCGCCGTCGTCCGCGAGGAGATCGACCGCATGCTGGAAAATATCGCCATGCTGTCGGACGCGGCCGCGCTGGCCACCTCCGCAGCGCTGACCGATGAGCTGGTCAGCCACGGCGAGCTGATGTCCACCCTGCTGTTTGTAGAGATTCTGCGCCAGCGTCAGGCGCAGGCCGAATGGTTCGACGTGCGCAAGGTGATGCATACCGATGACCACTTCGGCCGGGCGACGCCGGACGGCGCGGTGCTGAAAGAGCTGGCGCAGACGCTGCTGCAGCCGCGCCTGCAAACGTCGCTGGTGGTCACCCAGGGCTTTATCGGCAGCGAAGCGAAAGGCCGCACCACCACGCTGGGCCGCGGCGGCAGCGACTATACCGCCGCGCTGCTGGGCGAAGCGCTGAACCTCAGCCGGGTGGATATCTGGACCGACGTACCCGGCATTTACACCACCGATCCGCGCGTGGTGCCGGCTGCCAAACGTATCGATAAAATCGCCTTTGAAGAGGCGGCGGAGATGGCCACCTTCGGCGCCAAAGTGCTGCATCCGGCCACCCTGCTGCCGGCGGTGCGCAGCGATATTCCGGTATTTGTCGGCTCCAGCAAGGATCCGGCCGCCGGCGGCACGCTGGTGTGCAACACCACCGAAAACCCGCCGCTGTTCCGCGCGCTGGCGCTGCGCCGCAAACAAACGCTGCTGACGCTGCACAGCCTGAATATGCTGCACGCCCGCGGCTTCCTGGCGGAAGTGTTCAGCATTCTGGCGCGCCACAATATCTCGGTGGATCTGATCACCACCTCTGAAGTCAGCGTCGCGCTGACCATGGACACCACCGGCTCCACCTCCAGCGGCAGCAGCCTGCTGACCACCGCGCTGCTGACCGAACTCTCCTCTCTGTGCCGGGTGGAAGTAGAAGAAGACCTGGCGCTGATCGCGCTGATCGGCAATAAGCTGTCGCGCGCCTGCGGCGTCGGCAAAGAGGTGTTCGGCGTGATGGATCCGTTCAATATCCGCATGATTTGCTACGGCGCCAGCAACTACAACCTGTGCTTCCTGGTGCCGGGCAGCGATGCCGAGCAGGTGGTGCGCACCCTGCACCATAATCTGTTCGAATAAGCCATACTGACAGGCGGTGGGCGCTGCAGGCTGCGCCCACCGCCCGATCACCCTGCCTGCCGCATTCTGACTAAAAAAACACAACACAACACAACACAACACAACACAACAACCATCCGCGTTATTTGGCCCAAGGAAAACCCGAATCATGTTGGCAACCTTCACCCGATTATTCCCGCTGTGGGCGGTGCTGCTCTCCGTCGCCGCCTACTACACGCCCGCCACCTTTACCGGCATCAGCCCTTACGTCAGCCCGTTGCTGATGCTGATTATGTTCGCCATGGGCGTCACGCTGCGGCTGGACGATTTTAAACGCGTGCTGGCGCGCCCCGGACCGGTGGCGGCCGGCATCTTTCTGCACTATCTGATTATGCCGCTGGCGGCCTGGCTGCTGGCGATGCTGTTTCATATGCCGCCGGACCTGTCCGCCGGGATGGTGCTGGTCGGCAGCGTCGCCAGCGGCACCGCCTCCAACGTGATGATCTATCTGGCCAAGGGGGACGTGGCGCTGTCGGTGACCATCTCCGCCGTTTCCACCCTGGTTGGCGTGTTCGCCACGCCGCTGCTGACGCGCCTGTACGTTGACGCCGACATCAGCGTCGATATCGTCGGCATGCTGCTGAGCATTCTGCAGATCGTGGTGATCCCGATCGGCCTCGGCCTGATTGTCCATCATCTGTTCGGCAAAGTGGTCAAACGGCTTGAGCCGCTGCTGCCGCCGCTGTCGATGGTGTGTATTCTGGCGATCATCAGCGCCGTGGTGGCCGGCAGCCAAAGCCATATCGCCTCCGTCGGTCTGGTGGTGATTATCGCGGTGATTCTGCATAACGCCATCGGCCTGCTGAGCGGCTACTGGGGCGGCAAGCTGTTCGGCTTTGACGAGTCCACCTGCCGCACGCTGGCGATTGAGGTCGGCATGCAGAACTCAGGGCTGGCGGCGACGCTGGGTAAAATCTACTTTACGCCGCTGGCCGCCCTGCCGGGCGCGCTGTTCTCGGTATGGCACAACCTCTCCGGCTCGCTGCTGGCGGGTTATTGGTCCGGGCGGCCGATTAAGCCGGCGAAAAAATAATGCCGGCGCAAACGCCGGCATCATGTTGATAACGAACAGGGGCGCATTGGGGCCCCGTTTTTTTTGCCGCTATAGCGTTCTCGGCGTATCTTCCCAGTCGCGCTCATCATCACGCTCATCCTGATCCAGCACGTTGTACGCCACCGCGCAGAACAGCGAGTTCAGACGCTTCATATCCCCCAGCAACCCCAGATGCAGCGAACTGGTCTCAATACTCTGCACGTTCTGTTGGTGCAGACGATCGACGTGCGCGTGAGCATAACGCCGGTCCAGAATGCGGAAGCGGTGTTTGGAACGGCGCAGGCGTTTGGCGCTGGTGAGATCCGCCGACAGGAACACCGACAGGCTCAGGCGCAGGTTGGCCACCAGCCGCTCATGCAGCGCGTCCAGTTCCGCCAGCCCCTCCGGCGAGAACGCACGCCGCGCCGCGTGGGACTTGGCCGCGACATCGCCGGTCATCCGTTCGATGATGTCCCCGGCCTGCTCCAGGTTCAGCGCCATCTCGATAATCTCCGCCCAGCGGCGCGAGTCTTCCTCGCCCAGATCCTCTTTCTGAATTTGCGCCAGGTAGAGTTTTATCGCGGTGTACAGCACGTCGACATCGTCGTCCAGCCGACGCACCTCTTTGTCCTGCCCCAGTTTGCCATGCAGCACCTCGTGCTGCAGGATCAGCATATGCTCCACCACGTCGCCCATGCGCAGCGTTTCGCGCGCCGTATTGGCCAGCGCCAGCGACGGCGTATCCAGCGCGCTGCTGTCGAGGTGGCGCGGACGCAGGCGCGGGTCTTCTTCCGGCGCATCGGCGATCAACATGCGGCACAGCCGCGCCATCGGGTCGGCCAGCGGAATAAACAACAGGCAGCGGATCAGGTTGTAGAACACGTGGAAATAGATCACCAGCTCTTCGCCCTGCACCGGCAGCCTGGCCATCCAGTCCGCCAGATAGGAGACAAACGGCAGCAACAGCGCGCTACCCAGCAGCTTGAACAGCAGACTGCCCAGCGCCACGCGCCGTCCGGCCGCGTTCTGCCCGCTGCTGTTGATGCTCGCCAGCAGGCCGCTGCCGAGGTTGGCGCCGATCACCAGACACAGCGCCACCTTTAGCGAAATCACGCCGGAGGCGGTCAGCGTCGCGGTCAGCAGCACCGCCGCCAGGCTCGAATAGCTGATGATGGCAAACAGCGCGCCGGTCAGCGCGTCCAGCATCACGTCGCCGGTCAGGGAGGAAAACAGCACTTTGACGCCGGCCGCCTGGGTGATCGGCGTCGCCGCCGCCACAATCAGCTCCAGCGCCAGCACGATCAGGCCAAGGCCGATAAATACCCGCCCCACCTGCCCCACGCGCGTCTGCTTGCGGCTGAGGAACAAAATGACGCCGACGAAAATCAGCAGCGGCGACAGCCAGGAGAGATCGAAGGTCAGCACCCGCGCCATCAGTGCGGTGCCGACGTCGGCGCCCAGCATGATCACCAGCGCAGGCGCCAGCCCCACCAGCCCCTGGGCGACAAAGGAAGTGACCAGCAGCGCGGTGGCGTTGCTGCTCTGCACCAGCGCGGTGACGCCGATGCCGGAAGCGAACGCCAGCGGTTTTTTCTCCACGCTGTCGCTCAAGATGCGGCGCAGATTGGCGCCGTAAACCCGCATAATTCCGGTGCGCACGATGTGGGTGCCCCACACCAGCAACGCCACGGCGGAAAGCAGGTGAAGAAGGGTCAACACGGAAGGAACGCTCCCTTAACGTCCGGCAAGCTGGGCCATCCTGCCTGCCGGGCGTGAAAAAGGCAGGACAGCAAAACGGCAACGGGCCACATCGGCCAGGCGCTCAGCGCCCGGGCTCTCTGGCCCGAAAAAATGCTGCAACTTACCGTAATGTAACAGATTCGACGTGTAGATCAATTAACCAGCTCGGCTGCGCGCGGCGTGATTGCACTGGCGCAGCCGACGGCAAGCCCTTACTATCTGGCAGGATAAAGACGCGCTCATGAAGAGCAATGGCCACGAGAAACAAGGATGAAAGATGAGCAGACTGGAGCATAAAACCGCGCTGATCACCGGCGGCGCATCGGGCATCGGCCTGGCTATCGCCCAACGCTTTCTGGAAGAGCAGGCGCAGGTGATCATCACCGATATCGCCCCGCGCCGCGGGCAGCAGGCGCTGACGCAGCTTGCCGCCTACGGCGGGAGAATCCGCTATCTGCCCCACGACGTCACCAGCGAGAAGGAGTGGCAGACGGTATTCGAACAGCTGCGCCACTGGGCGCCGCGCCTGGATATTCTGGTCAATAACGCCGGCATCAGCCTGTACAAAAATATCGAGCAGACCTCCTACCGGGAGTGGAAAAAGATGCTGGCGGTCAATCTGGACGGCGTGTTCCTCGGTACCCGGCAGGGCATTATGGCGATGAAGGCGCACGGCGGCAGCATTATCAATATCAGCTCGATTGAAGGGCTGGTGGGCGACCCGAATCTACCAGCCTACAACGCCGCCAAAGGCGGCGTGCGCCTGCTGACCAAGTCCGCCGCGCTGCATGCCGCCCGCAGCCGCTACGGCATCCGCATTAACAGCATTCACCCCGGTTATATTCATACGCCGATGATCGGCAATGACCCGGAAATGCTGCGGCAGTTAACGGCGCTGCACCCGATCGGCCATCTGGGTGAGGCGCGGGATATCGCCAACGCGGCGTTGTTTCTGGCCAGCGACGAATCGGCATTCGCCACCGGCACAGAACTGGTGATTGACGGTGGCTACACCGCGCAATAGCCCGGCACGCTTAGTCGGCGTCGTACCCCAGGTTCGGCGCCAGCCAGCGCTCTACCTCGCTGACGCTCATGCCTTTACGCGCCGCGTAGTCTTCCACCTGATCGCGCTGGATTTGCGCCACCGCGAAATACTTGCTCTGCGGATGGCTGAAGTACCAGCCGGAGACCGATGCCCCCGGCCACATGGCGAACGATTCGGTCAGTTGCATGCCGGTATGGCGCTCCACGTCCAGCAACTGCCAGATCTGCGCTTTCTCGGTATGTTCCGGGCAGGCCGGGTAGCCCGGCGCCGGGCGAATCCCCTGATAGTTCTCGCGAATCAGCTCTTCGTTGCTCAGGCTTTCTTCCGCAGCGTAGCCCCAGTGCAGCTTGCGCACCTGTTCGTGCAGATATTCGGCGAACGCCTCCGCCAGGCGGTCCGACAGCGCCTTCACCATGATTTTATTGTAATCATCGTGCTGTGCGTCGTAGGCCGCCGCCAGCGCGTCCTCCTCCAGCCCGCCGGTGACGGCAAACGCGCCGAAGTAGTCCGCCTTGCCGCTGCTTTTCGGCGCGATAAAGTCCGCCAGGCAGTAGTTGGCAAAGTCGCTTTTCTCGGTCTGCTGACGCAGGTGACGGCTGACCGCCAGCAGCGCATCACGCTGCTCGTCGCGGTAGATTTCGATGTCGTCGCCGACGCGGTTGGCCGGGAACAGGCCGTACACGCCGCGCGGATTGAGACTGCCGGAAGCCGCCAGCACGTCGAGCATCTGGTTGGCGTCATGGAACAGCCGTTTGGCCTCGTCTCCCACCACCTCATCTTGCAGAATACGCGGGTATTTACCCGCCAGCGACCAGGTCATAAAGAACGGCGTCCAGTCGATATAAGGGCGTAGGGTGGCGATATCCGCCTGCGCCGGGAAAACGCCCAGTTGCTGCGGCACCGGCGGCGTGTAGCTTTCCCACTCCAGCCGGGTGGCGTTGTCGCGCGCCTGCTGCAGGCTGACCGGCGGCGTGCGCGGTTTTTTACGCGCGTGCTGAATACGCACGGTTTCATACTCTTTGCGCGTGCGGGCGACGAACTCGTCGCGCTGCGTCGCCGACAGCAGCGCCGCCACCACCCCGACGGTGCGCGAGGCGTTCTGCACATAGGTGGTCGGCCCGCTGTAGTTCTGCTCAATTTTCACCGCGGTATGCGCTTTGGAGGTGGTGGCGCCGCCGATCAACAGCGGCAGGGTAAAGCCCTGGCGCTCCATCTCTTTCGCCACGTTGACCATCTCATCCAGCGACGGGGTGATCAGGCCGGAGAGACCGATAATATCGACGTTCTCTTCGCGCGCGGTTTTCAGGATCTTGTCGGTCGGCACCATTACCCCGAGGTCGATAATCTCGTAGTTGTTGCACTGCAGCACCACGCCGACGATATTTTTGCCGATGTCATGCACATCGCCCTTCACCGTCGCCAGCAGCACTTTGCCCGCGGTGGTGCCCTGCTGCTTGCTGGCCTGAATATAAGGTTCAAGGTAGGCGACCGCCTGTTTCATCACGCGCGCCGACTTCACCACCTGCGGCAGGAACATTTTGCCCTCGCCAAACAGATCGCCCACCACGTTCATACCGGCCATCAGCGGCCCTTCAATCACTTCGATCGGCCGCTCCGCCTGCTGGCGCGCCTCCTCGGTATCCTGCTCGATAAATTCGGTAATGCCCTTCACCAACGCATATTCCAGCCGCTTCACCACCGGCCAGCCGCGCCACTCCGCCTGCTGAATATCGGCCTCTTTATCTTTGCTGCCGCGGTATTTTTCCGCCAGTGCCAGCAGCCGCTCGGTGCCGTCGTCGCGCCGGTTGAGGATCACATCCTCAACCGCCTCGCGCAGTTCGTCGGAGAGATCGTCATAAATCGCCAGCTGTCCGGCGTTGACGATGCCCATATCCATGCCGTTGCGGATCGCATGGTAGAGAAACACCGCGTGGATCGCTTCGCGCACCGGATCGTTGCCGCGGAAGGAGAATGAAACGTTGGAAACGCCGCCGGAGATCATTGCGTGCGGCAGATGGGTTTTGATGTCGCCGCAGGCTTCGATAAAGTCGACGGCATAGTTGTTATGCTCGTCGATGCCGGTCGCCACGGCGAAGATATTCGGGTCGAAAATGATGTCTTCCGGCGGGAAACCGACCTTTTCGGTCAGGATCTGGTAGGCACGCCGGCAGATGTCAAATTTGCGCTCGCGGGTGTCCGCCTGGCCGACTTCGTCGAATGCCATCACCACCACCGCCGCGCCGTAACGGCGCACCAGTTTGGCGTGGTGTATAAAGGCCTCTTCCCCTTCTTTCATCGAGATTGAGTTAACGATGCCCTTTCCCTGGATACACTGCAGCCCTTTCTCGATCACCTCCCATTTCGAGGAGTCGATCATGATCGGCACGCGGGCGATATCCGGTTCGCCGGCGATCAGGTTAAGGAAGCGCACCATCGCCGCTTCCGCGTCGAGCATCCCCTCATCCATATTGATATCGATAATCTGCGCGCCGCTTTCCACCTGCTGCAGCGCCACCTCCAGCGCCTCGGCGTATTTATCCTCTTTAATCAGCCGCTTGAAACGGGCCGAACCGGTGACGTTGGTGCGCTCGCCCACGTTGACGAACAGCGTGTCGGCGTCGATATTCAGCGGCTCCAGGCCAGACAGGCGGCAGGCCACCGGCAGCTGCGGCAGCTGACGCGGCGGCACGCCCTCAACCGCGTTGGCCATCGCGGCAATATGTTCCGGCGTGGTGCCGCAGCAGCCGCCGATAATGTTCAGAAAACCGGACTGCGCCCACTCGCCTACCTGGCTCGCCATCTCTTGCGCATCGAGATCGTATTCGCCGAAGGCGTTGGGCAGGCCGGCGTTCGGGTGTGCGGTGACGTAGCCTTCACAGATGCGCGACAGCTCCGCCACATACTGGCGCAGCTCATCCGGCCCCAGCGCGCAGTTAAGGCCGAAGGTCAGCGGCCTGACGTGGCGCAGCGAGTTGTAAAACGCTTCGGTGGTCTGCCCGGACAGGGTGCGGCCGGAGGCATCGGTAATGGTGCCGGAGATCATGATCGGCAGCGTGACGCCCAGCGCCTCAAACTCGCTTTCCACCGCAAACGCGGCGGCTTTGGCGTTCAGCGTATCGAAGATGGTTTCGATCATAATCAGATCGACGCCTCCCTCCACCAGCGCGCGGGTCGATTCGCGGTACGCTTCCACCAGCTGGTTGAAGGAGATATTGCGGAACGCCGGGTCGTTAACATCCGGCGAGATCGAGGCGGTGCGGTTGGTCGGGCCAAGTACGCCGGCCACGTAGCGCGGCTTGTCCGGCGTGCGCGCCGTCCATTCATCGGCGCAGCGGCGCGCCAGACGGGCGGCCTCACGGTTGATCTCGGCCGACAGCGATTCCATATGGTAGTCGGCCATCGCGATGGGGGTGGCGTTAAAGGTGTTGGTTTCGAGGATATCCGCGCCCGCTTCCAGGTAGCCGTGGTGGATCGCGCTGATAATTTCCGGCTGGGTCAGCACCAGCAGATCGTTATTGCCTTTCAGATCGCTCTGCCAGTCGGCAAAGCGCGCGCCGCGGTAATCCTGTTCTTCCAGCTTATAGCTCTGGATCATGGTGCCCATACCGCCGTCCAACACCAAAATACGCTGTTCAAGCTGCCGGCGCAGTTGTTCCACTCGATTCGTCACTGTAACCCCTTAATTCCCCGACCTTCTCCGGCGACAAACAGCAGCCTGCCGGCAGGTGTCGGGCAGATATTGCCATCACCCAATCGCTCGAAAATCGATTCATCCTAGCACAGTAAACCACCGCAGAGCGCCGGGCGCTGGTTGAGAGTTTTTCAGGTTGCGCGCTAACACATCCGATGAGCGCAAACGCCGCTTGCAATCCATACTTAAAAAACGAAAATAAATTCCATGATACGGAAAAAGGAAGCGTAACCATGGCGACACCCGTTCCCGCCAAACGCGGCAAGAAGCCCCGCAGCGCCGCACCCGCCACCGGCAGCACCACCGGCCAGGTGCAGTCGCTGACCCGCGGCCTGAAACTGCTGGAATATATTGCCGAAGCACAAGGCAATGTAGCGCTGACCGATCTGGCGCAGCAGGCCGGCCTGCCCAATTCCACCACTCACCGTTTACTGACCACCATGCAGCAGCAGGGCTTTGTCCGTCAGGTCGGCGATCTCGGCCTGTGGACCATCGGTTCCCACGCCTTTGTGGTCGGCAGCAGTTTTCTGCAAAGCCGCAACCTGCTGGCCATGGTGCATCCGACGCTGCGCCGGCTGATGGAAGAGTCCGGCGAAACCGTCAATCTGGCGGTGATGGACAAGGCCGAATATCAGGCGATTATTATCGATCAGGTGCAGTGCAACGCGCTGATGCGCATGTCGGCGCCAATCGGCGGCAAGCTGCCGATGCACGCATCCGGCGCCGGCAAAGCATTTCTGGCCGCGCTGGCCGATGAGCAGGTCACCAAATTGCTGCATCAGAAGGGCATGCATACTTACACGCCGCGCACCCTGACGCCGCATAACCTGAAGGAAGGGCTGGCGCAGATCCGCAAACAGGGCTTTTCTTTTGATGATGAAGAGCACGCGCTGGGGCTGCGCTGCGTTGCGGCCTGTATTTTCGACGAGCACCGCGAAGCCTTTGCCGCCATCTCCATTTCCGGCCCGGTGTCGCGCATTACCGACGACCGGGTGATCGAACTGGGCGCGCTGGTGATCCATGCCGCCAAAGAGATCAGCCTGGCTTACGGCGGCGTCCGCTGATTCCCCCAACCCTCTCTGCCGGGAGAGGGTTTCCGCGCTTTTCTGCTGATTCCCCGTCTGGGCGTACACATGTTAACCATGTGTAAAATTAAGCTGCCAAATTGTTTCCCTGCTAAGTAAAAGCTTGAAGCCGATCACAGTTAACGATCGTCAAAGGTAAAGCCGTTTGCCTCCTATACAGCTTGCCTCGAAAATGTTACCGATAACATGTTACCGGTAACAGAAGGCGGTAACGCCAATTTCAGGTTTGGGAGCTACACCATGACCAATAATCAAAACCGTATTTACGTCATCATGGGCGTTTCCGGCAGCGGAAAATCCGCCGTTGCCGCCGCGGCAGCCCGCCAATTGTCTGCCGGGTTCCTCGACGGGGATTTCCTGCATCCCCGCAGTAACATTATGAAAATGGCCGAAGGCGTTGCGCTGAATGATGACGACCGCGCCCCCTGGCTGGCCGCGCTCAACGACGCCGCCTTCGCCATGCAGCGCACCAACAACGTTTCGATCATCGTCTGTTCGGCGCTGAAAAAGCACTATCGCGACCGCCTGCGCGCCGGCAACGCCAACCTGTCGTTTATCTATCTGCATGGCGATTTCCCGGTGATCGAAGCGCGCATGGCCGCGCGTAAAGGCCACTTCTTCAAGCCGCAGATGCTGGTCTCGCAGTTTGACGCGCTGGAGCAACCCGGCGCAGACGAAAGCGACGTGATGGCCGTGGACATCAACCAGCCGCTTGAGGCGGTGATCGCCGATACGCTGCAGCATATCCGCAGCTTTATGCCGCAGGAGGCGTGCGCGTGAGTACCCTGACATTAGTGGGTACCGCCGTCGGCTCGGTTCTGTTGCTGCTGTTTCTGGTGATGAAGGCGCGCATGCACGCCTTCGTCGCCCTGATGTTGGTTTCCATTGCCGCCGGTATTTTCTCCGGCATGCCGCTGACCACCATCGCCGATACCATGCAAAAAGGCATGGGCGATACGCTGGGCTTTCTGGCGATCGTTGTGGCGCTGGGGGCGATGTTCGGCAAAATCCTGCATGAGGTCGGGGCGCTGGATCAGATTGCCTCCTACCTGCTGAAACGCTTTGGTGAAAACAAGGCGCATTATGCGCTGGGCATCGCCGGTCTGGTGTGTGCGTTGCCGCTGTTCTTCGACGTCGCCATCGTGCTGCTGATCGGCATTGTGTTCGCCGTGGCGCGCCGCACCGACGGCAATATCGTCAAACTGGCTATCCCGCTGTTTGCCGGCGTGGCCGCCGCCGCGTCCTTCCTGCTGCCGGGGCCGGTGCCGATGCTGCTGGCCGCCCAGATGAAAGCCGACTTCGGCTGGATGATCGCCATCGGTCTGGTGGCGGCGGTGCTCGGTATGCTGATCGCCGGGCCGCTGTACGGCAGCTTTATCAGCCGCTTTGTGAACTGGCAGATGCCGGCTGACGAAGCCGAACCGATCAAACTGAAAGGCACCATGCCCTCCTTCGGCTTCAGCCTGGCGCTGGTGCTGTGCCCGCTGGTGCTGGTCGGGATGAAAACCATCGGCGCCCGTCTGGTGACGCCGGGCACGCCGCTGCACGACTGGCTGGAGTTTATCGGCCACCCGTTCACCGCCATCCTGATCGCCTGCCTGATCGTGATTTACGGCCTGGCGAAACCGCGCGGCATGACCAATGAACAGACGCTGGCCATCTGCTCCGCTGCGGTACAACCGGCCGGGATTATTTTGCTGATGACCGGCGCCGGCGGCGTCTTCAAGCAGATTCTGGTGGATTCCGGCGTCGGCCCGGCGCTGGGCGACGCCATGATCGGCGCGGGCCTGCCCATTGCCGTCGCCTGCTTCGCCCTTTCCGCGCTGGTACGCGTGCTGCAGGGTTCGGCAACGGTCGCCTGTCTGACCACCGTCGGCCTGGTGCTGCCGATCACCAGCCAGATGGGACTTGGCGGCGGCCAACTGGCGGCGCTGGCCATCTGTATCGCCGGCGGCTCTATCGTGTTGAGCCACGTTAATGACGCCGGTTTCTGGCTGTTCGGCAAGTTTACCGGCGCCAACGAGATGCAAACGCTGAAAACCTGGACGGTAATGGAAACCATCCTCGGCACCACCGGCGGGGTGGTCGGCATGATCGCCTTCACCCTGTTCTGATTTGACACACCGATAACAACACCAGTAACGGCCCTCGGCATGCCGTCCCCTCTGGGACACCAGCCGCATCCGAGGGCCCCGCCATCCGGCGGACCTATAACGAAAAAATGTGAGGAAGGTATGATTAACTCAACCCTATCCCGTGTAACGCAACGCATTATTGAACGCTCCAAACCGACCCGCACCGCCTATCTGGCACGCATCGAGGCGGCCCGCTGTAAAACCGTGCACCGCTCCCAACTGGCCTGCGGCAACCTGGCGCACGGCTTCGCCGCCTGCCAGCCGGATGATAAAACCGCTCTGAAGAATATGGTGCGCAGTGATATCGCCATTATCACCGCCTACAACGATATGCTGTCCGCCCACCAGCCCTATGAAGACTACCCACAGCGGCTGAAACAGGCGCTGAACGCCGTGGGCGCGGTCGGTCAGGTGGCCGGCGGCGTACCCGCAATGTGCGACGGCGTTACCCAGGGCCAGGACGGTATGGAGCTGTCGCTGATGAGCCGCGATGTGATTGCCATGTCCGCAGCGGTCGGCCTGTCGCATAACATGTTCGACGGCGCGCTGTTCCTCGGCATCTGCGACAAGATCGTGCCGGGGCTGGTGATGTCGGCCCTCTCTTTCGGCCATCTGCCGGCGCTGTTCGTCCCCGCCGGGCCGATGACCAGCGGACTGCCGAATAAAGAAAAAGTGCGCGTGCGCCAGCTGTATGCCGAAGGCAAGGCCGATCGTCAGGCGCTGCTGGAAGCCGAAGCGGCCTCTTATCACAGCATCGGCACCTGCACCTTTTACGGCACCGCCAACACCAACCAGATGATCATGGAAGTGATGGGCCTGCACCTGCCGGGCGCCTCTTTCGTGCATCCGGACACCCCGCTGCGCGACGCGCTGAACGATGCGGCGGCGCGTCAGGTGACGCGTCTGACCGAAACCGCCGGCAACTATCTGCCCATCGGGCGTCTGGTGGATGAGAAGGTGGTGGTTAACGGCATCGTCTCGCTGCTGGCGACCGGCGGATCCACCAACCTGACCATGCATATGGTGGCAATGGCCCGTGCGGCAGGCATTATCATCAACTGGGATGACTTTTCCGAACTGTCGGAAGCGGTGCCGCTGCTGTGCCGGATTTACCCGAACGGCCCGGCGGACATCAACCAGTTCCAGGCCGCCGGCGGCGTACAGCTGGTGGTACGGGAACTGCTGCAGCATGGCCTGCTGCATCAGGATGTGCATACCGTCGCCGGCTTCGGCCTGGAGCGCTATACCCAGGAGCCGTGGCTGGACAACGGCCAGCTGGCCTGGCGCGACGGCGCAGACAGCTCGCTCGACGCCGGCGTGATTGCCAGCATCGCCCAGCCGTTTGAACACCACGGCGGTACCAAGGTGATGTCCGGCAACCTTGGCCGTGCGGTGATGAAAACCTCCGCCGTACCGGCGGACAACCAGATTATCGAAGCGCCGGCGGTGGTGTTTGAAAGCCAGCACGATATCGTACCGGCGTTTGAAGCCGGCCAGCTGGACAAAGATTGCGTGGTCGTGGTGCGCTTTCAGGGACCGCAGGCCAACGGCATGCCGGAACTGCACAAACTGATGCCGCCGCTGGGCGTGCTGATGGACCGCGGCTTCAAGGTGGCGCTGGTTACCGACGGCCGCCTGTCCGGCGCCTCCGGCAAGGTGCCTTCCGCCATCCACGTGACGCCGGAAGCCTACGCCGGCGGCGGGCTGGCGAAAGTGCGCAACGGCGATATGATCCGCGTTAACGGCCGCAGCGGCGAGCTGACGCTGCTGGTCGATGAGGCCGAACTGGCGGCGCGCGAGGCTTATCAACCCGATCTGAGCGCAGAACACGTCGGCTGCGGCCGCGAGCTGTTCGGCGCATTACGCAGCCAGCTGTCCGGTGCCGAACAGGGCGCCTGCTGCATTATATTTTAACCGCAAGCGGCGTGCGGCTGGGGGCGTCAACCATCAGCCGCCTGCCGCCTGAGGTCTATTCTGGAGAGGAACCGTCTATGAATAACTGGAAAACAAGCGCTGAGCAGATCCTGACGTCCGGCCCGGTCGTCCCGGTCATCGTCATCAATAAACTGGAACATGCGGTGCCGCTGGCAAAAGCATTGGTTGCCGGCGGCGTGCGCGTGCTGGAAGTGACGCTGCGCACCGACTGCGCGCTGGACGCCATCCGCGCCATCGCCAATGAGGTACCTGAAGCCATTATCGGCGCGGGCACCGTGATTAACGCCCAGCAGTTGCAGGCAGTCACCGACGCCGGCGCGCAGTTCGCCATCAGCCCCGGCCTGACCGACTCCCTGCTGCAGGCCGCTACCGCCGGCAGCATTCCGCTGATTCCGGGCATCAGCAGCGTCTCAGAACTGATGCTGGGTATGGATTACGGCCTGCGCGAGTTTAAATTCTTCCCGGCCGAAGCCAACGGCGGCGTGAAGGCCCTGCAGGCGATCGGCGGCCCGTTCCCGCAGGTGCGTTTCTGCCCGACCGGCGGCATTTCGCCGAACAACTATCGCGACTATCTGGCGCTGAAAAGCGTGCTGTGCATTGGCGGCTCTTGGCTGGTGCCGGCGGACGCGCTGGAAAGCGGCGACTACGGGCGCATTACCGAGCTGGCGCGTGCGGCCGTGGCCGGCGCCAACGCATAATCGTAGCGGGCGCAGCCAGACTGCGCCCTACGCCGTGGCCGACAGCGGCGCTGCGCCGCGCTGGCTAAAGCGCCGCCTTTTGCGGTAGGCGAAGACGTCTTCTACATGCCCCTGGCGGATACGCTGCTGCAGGCCCCGCCAATACTCCGCCTCAAACAGATCGCCGTGCAACGCCTCGAAAACCTGGCGGATACGTGGATCGCTGCACAGAAAATGGCGAAACTCCTCGGGGAACACGTCGTTGGGCGCGATGCTGTACCACGGCTCGCTGGCCAATTCGTCTTCCGGATAGCGCGGCGGCGGAATATCGCGGAAGTTCACCTCGGTCATATAGCAGATTTCATCGTAATCGTAGAACACCACCCGCCCGTGGCGCGTCACGCCAAAGTTTTTAAACAGCATATCCCCCGGGAAAATATTCGCCGCCGCCAGCTGTTTGATGGCGTTGCCGTACTCTTCAATCGCGTCATGCGTCTGCTGCTCGTCGGCCTGCTCCAGGTACAGATTCAGCGGCGTCATGCGACGCTCCATATACAGGTGGCGGATAATGATGCGGTCGCCCAGATCCTCCAGCTTTTCCGGCACCTCACGCTGCAATTCCGCCAGCAGTTCCGGGCTGATGCGCGCCTTGTCGATGACAAAGTTCTCATATTCCTGGGTATCGGCCATCCGCCCGACCCGGTCATGCTCCTTTACCAGTTGGTAGCAGGCCATCACCTGCGCCGGCGTCACCTCTTTCTGCGGCGCAAAACGGTCCTTAATCACTTTGAACACTCGATCGAACGACGGCAGGGTAAACACCAGCATCACCATGCCCTTCACCCCCGGCGCAATAATAAATTGCTCCTGCGAGCGGGCCATAAACGTCAGGTATTCGCGATAGCATTCGGTTTTACCGTGCTTCTGGCAGCCAATCGCCATATACAATTCGGCGGTGGTTTTACCCGGTAAAATTTCCCGCAGCCATTCGACCATCGCCGCCGGCAGCGGTGCATACACCATAAAATAAGAGCGGGCGAAGCCAAAGACGATGCTGGCCTCTTCTTTGCTGGTCAGGCAGGTATCGATAAACAGCGCGCCGGATTCGCTGTGGTGAATCGGCAGCAGAAAAGGGAATACGCCGCCCGTGGTGCGCAGCTTGCCTACCAGCCAGGCGGCCTTATTGCGATAAAACAGTTCGTTGGCGATTTGAAAGGTGCCGTCGGCCAGTTGCGCCGGTGCAAATGCCTGCCGCAGCGCCGCCGTGACATAGCGGATATCACGCGCCAGATCCTCCCAGGGCAGGCGCAGCGGCAAATCGGTCAGCAGGGTGTGTAGCATGGCGGACAGATCGCCATTTGGCACCACGTCGCGCGCCAGCGGACGGGGAATGTCGCGAAAGCGCCGTTCCGGCTGCGAGCTGAAGACAAACAGCTTTTCCGGCGTTAAATCACGGTGCTTAAACAGCCGGCAATAGACCGAGTTAAAAAAACTCTCGGCGATCTCAAAGCGCGGATACTCCGGCAGCAGTTCGGTATATACCGCTTTGACCCGACAGGGAAAATCCGCATCAAAATCTTGCTTGCCGGTAATACATTTCAGCTGTTCCACCACCAGACCAACGTGGTGGTCATACAGGTGAATACGCTTTTTCATCGCCTGCTGCACCGCAGGCCAGTCCGCACGTTCAAAACGCTGCTGCGCCCCGGCGGTGACCTCCAGAAAGCGCCCGTACTGCGCATCAAAGCCCTGCAGGATAGTCTGCGCGATCAACAACTCCATTTTTGCTGCCATCGAGATCCTCCCACCATGCCTGTCAGGCCGGGCTGACGCCCGGCCCTGCGCAAGCCAACGTCGAAACGGCTAGAACTGCTGCTCTTCGGTGGAGCCGGTCAGCGCGGTTACCGAGGAGGCGCCGCCCTGAATCACCGTGGTTACCCGGTCGAAATAGCCGGTTCCCACCTCCTGCTGGTGCGACGCGAAGGTATAGCCGCGGCTGCTGGCGTCAAACTCCGGCTGCTGCACTTTCTCCACGTAGTGTTTCATGCCCTCGCCCTGCGCGTACGCATGGGCCAGGTCGAACATGTTGAACCACATGCTGTGGATGCCGGCCAGGGTAATAAACTGGTATTTGTAGCCCATCGCCGACAGTTCCTCCTGGAAGCGGGCAATGGTCTGGTCGTCGAGGTTCTTTTTCCAGTTGAACGACGGCGAGCAGTTATAGGCCAGCAGCTTGCCGGGGAACTTAGCGTGCATCGCTTCGGCAAAGCGTCTGGCGGCCGCCAGATCCGGCGTAGAGGTTTCACACCACACCAGGTCGGCATAAGGCGCATAGGCCAGCCCGCGGCTGATCGCCTGTTCAATCCCTGCCTGAGTGCGGAAGAAACCTTCCACGGTGCGATCGCCGGTCACGAACTCGCGGTCGTAAGGGTCACAGTCTGAGGTCAGCAGGTCAGCCGCATCGGCGTCGGTGCGGGCAATCAGCAGCGTCGGCACGCCCAGCACGTCAGCCGCCAACCGCGCCGCTACCAGCTTCTGAATCGCTTCCTGCGTCGGCACCAGCACTTTCCCCCCCATATGACCGCACTTCTTCACCGCCGCCAGCTGGTCTTCAAAGTGCACGCCGGCGGCACCGGCCTCTATCATCGCCTTCATCAGCTCAAAGGCGTTCAGCACCCCGCCAAAACCCGCTTCCGCATCGGCGACGATCGGCAGGAAGTAATCGACATAGCCCTGGCTGCCCGGCTCAATGTTATTCGCCCACTGGATCTGATCGGCGCGTCGGAACGTATTGTTAATCCGTTCCACTACCGCCGGCACGGAATCAACCGGGTACAGCGACTGGTCCGGATACATGGCGGAGGCGGTGTTGGCATCCGCCGCCACCTGCCAGCCCGACAGATATACGGCTTCCACGCCGGCTTTGGCCTGCTGCAGCGCCTGCCCGCCGGTCAGCGCCCCCAGACAGTTGACATAGCCTTTACGCGCGCCGCCGTGCAGCAGCTCCCACAGTTTGGCGGCGCCGTTTTGCGCCAGCGTGCAGACCGGGTTGACCGAACCGCGCAGGTTGATCACATCTTCCGCGCTGTACGGGCGGGTGATGCCTTCCCAACGTGCGGATTTCCATTCCTGTTCCAGCTGTTGGATCTGTTGGCTACGAGAAGTCGTCATAATTGTTATCCTTGCGTTGTAGGGTGAGGAATGGTTCAGGCCAAGAGCTCATAACCCGGCAGGGTCAGAAAATCGATCAGTTCATCTTGCGTGGTGATGCGTTCCATCAGGCGCGCCGCCTCGTCGAACCGGCCGGCGTTAAAGCGCGCTTCTCCCACTTCCTGACGAATGACCAACATCTCTTCGTTCAACATTTGACGAAACAGCGCCTTGGTGACCAGTTGTCCGTCGCTGAGAGATTTTTCATGATGGATCCACTGCCAGATGGAAGTACGTGAGATTTCCGCCGTGGCGGCATCTTCCATCAGTCCGTAGATCGGTACGCAGCCGTTGCCCGAAATCCACGCTTCGATGTACTGCACCGCCACCCGGATGTTGGCGCGCATACCGGCTTCGGTACGTTCGCCCTCGCATGGCTCCAGCAGTTGCTCGGCAGTAATCGGCGCATCCTGTTCCCGCATCGCCTCCAACTGGTTACGACGCTCGCCCAGCACCTGGTCAAACACCGCCATCACGGTATCGGCCAGCCCCGGATGCGCCACCCAGGTGCCATCATGGCCGTTGTCCGCCTCCAGCTGTTTGTCTGCCCGCACCTTGTCCAGCACCCAGGCATTTTTTTCCGCATCTTTACTCGGTATAAACGCCGCCATGCCGCCCATGGCAAAGGCACCGCGCCGGTGACAGGTTTTAATCAGCAGGCGGGAGTAGGCGCTCAGGAAGGGTTTATCCATGGTGACCGACTGGCGATCCGGCAATACGCGATCGGCGTGATTCTTCAGCGTTTTGATATAGCTGAAAATATAATCCCAGCGGCCGCAGTTCAGGCCGACGATATGGTCGCGCAGGTGATACAGGATCTCATCCATCTGGAACACCGCTGGCAACGTTTCAATCAGCAGGGTTGCTTTGATGGTGCCCCGCGGCAGGTCGAAACGATCTTCGGTAAAGCTGAACACCTCGCCCCACCAGGCTGCCTCCTGCCACGACTGAGTTTTCGGCAGATAGAAATAGGGGCCGCTGCCATTTTCCAGCAGCTGGCGATAGTTATGGAAAAAATACAACGCAAAATCAAACAGGCCGCCCGGAATGGCTTCGCCCCGCCACTGCACATGTTTTTCCGGCAGGTGCAGGCCACGCACGCGGGCAATCAATACCGCCGGGTCCGGCTTCAACTGGTAAATTTTACCGGCTTCGTTGGTATAGGAGATGGTGCCGTTCACCGCATCGCGCAGGTTGATTTGGCCGTCGATCACCTTGTCCCAGCTGGGCGCCAGCGAGTCTTCAAAGTCCGCCATAAATACTTTCACATTGGCGTTCAGCGCATTGATCACCATCTTGCGTTCAACCGGCCCGGTGATCTCCACGCGGCGATCGCGCAGGTCCTCAGGGATACCGCGTATTTTCCAGTCACCTTCACGAATGGAAGCCATTTCCGAAATAAAACCAGGCAGCCCACCGCGATCGATCGCTGCCTGTACGTCAACGCGCGCAGCCAGCAATTCATTACGCTGCGGTGTGAACTTGCTGACCAGTTCGGCCAGAAACTCGACCGCATCATCGGTCAGTATCAGTCGGTCTGCCGCACTCAATCCCTGAGTAAACGTTAACTCCGTGCCTACTGTCTGTTGCGTCATTGTCATGCTCCTTCCCATCTTGCCCGCCCATGGCCGCTAGCCGGGGCGCTCTGCTCATCAAATATTGCGCGGGTTCAGGAGGGATAAAACGACCGTAAACTGGTCAGATCTCACCCTGCATGCTTTAAGAATAACCAACAAATAATAAAAATCAAAAACCATTTCCATTTTTTATTTTATTTAAATTTTAATCTTTTGTTATCAGTTAATTACGGTGTTTTAACAGAAAATAGCCACAGGAAAACAATTCCAATAATTAAAAAATGAAAGGATAACTGACTGTAAACAAAGGAGTTACAGGGAGTTACATAGAAAGAAAGGATAAATAAAAAGAGAGAGGGGATGACGGCGGCCTCGATTCAGCCGCCAGGAAAAAATGAAAATGACTATTCGAGAGTAGGATTCATGTGGCTCAGATCAAACGGTGTGATCTGGTAGACGTAATAGTTCAGCCAATTGGAGAACAGCAGGTGTCCATGACTGCGCCAGGAGGCTTTAGGGGGTAAATCTGGGTTGTCATCGGGGAAGTAATTGAGCGGTACGGTGGGGTTGAGGCCGGCATCGTAATCACGACAATACTCTCCCGCTAACGTCAGCGCATCGTACTCCGGGTGGCCCGTAACAAAGGCCAAACGCTTGTCCTTGCTGGCAAACAGGTAGGCGCCTGCCTGCTCAGATTCAGCCAGGATATCAAGGTCAGTATACCGACGGATTATCTCCGTCGGGAAATCCGCATAGCGTGAATGCGGTGCCAGAAAGGTTTCATCAAAGCCGCGGGTCAGCAACGCATGCTGCTGCAGCGTCTGGTGTTGATAAACCCCTGACAGCTTCTCTTCAAGCGTCATCTTCGGGATGCCATACAGGATATTCAACGCCGCCTGCACCGCCCAGCAGACAAATAGCGTGGAGGTTACATGCTCCTTAGCCCAATCGATAACGCGTTCGATCTGCGGCCAATAGGCAACATCACAAAAGTCGACTAATCCCAGCGGGGCACCGGTGACGATCAGACCATCGTAATTGTCATGCTGAATATCTTCAAAGTTACAGTAGAAGTTATTCAGGTGTTCGGCCGGCGTGTTCTTAGATTCACGGCTGTCGATACGCAGCAGTTGAATATCAATCTGCAGCGGCGAGTTGGACAGTAAGCGCAGGAACTGATTTTCCGTCTCTATTTTTTTCGGCATCAGGTTAAGGATTAGCACCTTTAACGGCCTGATTTCCTGCGTTTTTGCCCGTGAGGATGTCATCACGAAGACATTCTCATTACGCAAGAAACAGACCGCAGGTAACTCATCAGGAACACGAATCGGCATTACTTAATCCTCACACATCCGTTTATACGTTTAGACTTCTAGATGCCCGACGATAGCGTTTTTTAAATCCAATGTCGAGCATTCAGCCGGAAGGTGAAAATGTTTCATTTCTGGCCGCGTTCCTGCGGTAACAATCAGCGTTTGCGCAGTACGCCATCCGGGTTAGCGTTTATCAGACCGCAGCTTTCGCCATTAGTGATGATTAAATACTCCCCCAAACGATGCAGTTTCAGTTCACAGGGCGCATCTGTCGGCTGCGGCGCAATCAACAGCGCATCTTGTTGATTCGCCGGTACGGTAAACGGAAATATTGTGCCGATACGGCTAGGATCGCTGCCGCCGCCGATAAACTGATACACCGCCTGCCGACTTGTTATCCTCAGCTGGCGATGGCTGTCATTGCTCGTCCAGACGCCGCGCCAATCGGCCGCGGTGACATCGGACAACACCCGCAGCGTATCCGCTTTTATCCAGTTAGCCGTTTGGATACCTTTGCCATTGATGTAATAACCGCAACGGTAACCTCGCTGTTCCGGCCCAACCACCAGGCGATCGCCGGCAATCAGATAGCTACGCCCTTGCTGCAGATGGCCGTTTTCCAGTTTTGGATTCTCGTTCCAGTCATCCGGATAGCGGTAGTCGAAGAAATAACTCCTGGCAGTAATTTCAGCCAGCTGCGCACGATCTTTCGGCTGCTCGTCTTGCATGCCGTGGCAAAACAGCCCGGACTCCGCGGCAGCGGACTGCACGTAAATCGTGGCAGAGAGAAGCATGCAGATCGTGAAGTGGGGACGTATTTTCATGGGTTCACTCCTGTGAACATAGGCAGACTGGCTAATTTTAATTAACCATCACCCTTTTAGGAACGCAAAGAGGTAAATTTGGCAGGAAACATACTTTGAATAACGGACAAAACAAAAAGCCCTGTGCAAATGCACAGGGCTTTTTGTTTTAATTGATGCTTGGCAGTGTCCTACTCTCGCATGGGGAGACCCCACACTACCATCGGCGCTACGGCGTTTCACTTCTGAGTTCGGCATGGGGTCAGGTGGGACCACCGCGCTATTGCCGCCAAGCAAATTCTTTTTCTGCCGAACTTCTCAACCCACTTTGAATAAAGTGGTGCTGATACCCAGAGTCGAACTGGGGACCTCACCCTTACCAAGGGTGCGCTCTACCAACTGAGCCATATCAGCACACAAATTTGATGCCTGGCAGTGTCCTACTCTCGCATGGGGAGACCCCACACTACCATCGGCGCTACGGCGTTTCACTTCTGAGTTCGGCATGGGGTCAGGTGGGACCACCGCGCTATTGCCGCCAGGCAAATTCTGTTTCAATCAACCCGCAGCGCATTCACGCTGCCAGTCAATCCAATCTCGGAACTTCGCTGAAAATTATTCGTATCATCCTGATACTCACCCCTTCGGGGCCAACGCTCCGCGTTGTTCAAAATCGTTCCCGACGATTTTGTCATCCGTCTCTAAAACACCTTCGGTGTTGTAAGGTTAAGCCTCACGGTTCATTAGTACTGGTTAGCTCAATGCATCGCTGCACTTACACACCCAGCCTATCAACGTCTTAGTCTTAAACGTTCCTTCAGGGACCTTAAAGGCCCAGGGAAGACTCATCTTGAGGCAAGTTTCGCGCTTAGATGCTTTCAGCGCTTATCTTTTCCGCACTTAGCTACCGGGCAATGCCATTGGCATGACAACCCGAACACCAGTGGTGCGTTCACTCCGGTCCTCTCGTACTAGGAGCAACCCCTCTCAATCTTCCAACGCCCACGGCAGATAGGGACCGAACTGTCTCACGACGTTCTAAACCCAGCTCGCGTACCACTTTAAATGGCGAACAGCCATACCCTTGGGACCTACTTCAGCCCCAGGATGTGATGAGCCGACATCGAGGTGCCAAACACCGCCGTCGATATGAACTCTTGGGCGGTATCAGCCTGTTATCCCCGGAGTACCTTTTATCCGTTGAGCGATGGCCCTTCCATTCAGAACCACCGGATCACTAAGACCTGCTTTCGCACCTGCTCGAGCCGTCACTCTCGCAGTCAAGCTAGCTTATGCCTTTGCACTAACCTCACGATGTCCGACCGTGATTAGCTAACCTTCGTGCTCCTCCGTTACTCTTTGGGAGGAGACCGCCCCAGTCAAACTACCCACCAGACACTGTCCTCACCCCCGATTAGGGGGCCGAGTTAGAACATCAAACATTAAAGGGTGGTATTTCAAGGTTGGCTCCATGCAGACTGGCGTCCACACTTCAAAGCCTCCCACCTATCCTACACATCAAGGCTCAATGTTCAGTGTCAAGCTATAGTAAAGGTTCACGGGGTCTTTCCGTCTTGCCGCGGGTACACTGCATCTTCACAGCGAGTTCAATTTCACTGAGTCTCGGGTGGAGACAGCCTGGCCATCATTACGCCATTCGTGCAGGTCGGAACTTACCCGACAAGGAATTTCGCTACCTTAGGACCGTTATAGTTACGGCCGCCGTTTACCGGGGCTTCGATCAAGAGCTTCTGGTTACCCATAACCCCATCAATTAACCTTCCGGCACCGGGCAGGCGTCACACCGTATACGTCCACTTTCGTGTTTGCACAGTGCTGTGTTTTTATTAAACAGTTGCAGCCAGCTGGTATCTGCGACTGGCTTCAGCTCCATCCGCAAGGGACTTCACCTACGCGCCAGCGTGCCTTCTCCCGAAGTTACGGCACCATTTTGCCTAGTTCCTTCACCCGAGTTCTCTCAAGCGCCTTGGTATTCTCTACCTGACCACCTGTGTCGGTTTGGGGTACGATTTCGTGTTACCTGGAGCTTAGAGGCTTTTCCTGGAAGCTTGGCATCAACTACTTCTGCACCGTAGTGCATCGTCATCACGCCTCAGGGTTAGCAAGCAACCGGATTTACCAGGTCACTCCCCCTACACGCTTAAACCGAGACAACCGTCGCTCGGCTAGCCTAGCCTTCTCCGTCCCCCCTTCGCAGTAACACCAAGTACAGGAATATTAACCTGTTTCCCATCGACTACGCTTTTCAGCCTCGCCTTAGGGGTCGACTCACCCTGCCCCGATTAACGTTGGACAGGAACCCTTGGTCTTCCGGCGTGCGGGTTTTTCACCCGCATTATCGTTACTTATGTCAGCATTCGCACTTCTGATACCTCCAGCATGCCTCGCAGCACACCTTCAACGGCTTACAGAACGCTCCCCTACCCAACAACGCATAAGCGTCGCTGCCGCAGCTTCGGTGCATGGTTTAGCCCCGTTACATCTTCCGCGCAGGCCGACTCGACCAGTGAGCTATTACGCTTTCTTTAAATGATGGCTGCTTCTAAGCCAACATCCTGGCTGTCTGTGCCTTCCCACATCGTTTCCCACTTAACCATGACTTTGGGACCTTAGCTGGCGGTCTGGGTTGTTTCCCTCTTCACGACGGACGTTAGCACCCGCCGTGTGTCTCCCGTGATAACATTCTTCGGTATTCGGAGTTTGCATCGGTTTGGTAAGCCGGGATGGCCCCCTAGCCGAAACAGTGCTCTACCCCCGAAGATGAGTTCACGAGGCGCTACCTAAATAGCTTTCGGGGAGAACCAGCTATCTCCCGGTTTGATTGGCCTTTCACCCCCAGCCACAAGTCATCCGCTAATTTTTCAACATTAGTCGGTTCGGTCCTCCAGTTAGTGTTACCCAACCTTCAACCTGCCCATGGCTAGATCACCGGGTTTCGGGTCTATACCTTGCAACTAGACGCCCAGTTAAGACTCGGTTTCCCTACGGCTCCCCTATTCGGTTAACCTTGCTACAAAATATAAGTCGCTGACCCATTATACAAAAGGTACGCAGTCACACCACGAAGGTGCTCCCACTGCTTGTACGTACACGGTTTCAGGTTCTATTTCACTCCCCTCGCCGGGGTTCTTTTCGCCTTTCCCTCACGGTACTGGTTCACTATCGGTCAGTCAGGAGTATTTAGCCTTGGAGGATGGTCCCCCCATATTCAGACAGGATAACACGTGTCCCGCCCTACTCATCGAACTCACGACCTGTGCATCTTCGTGTACGGGACTATCACCCTTTACTGTGCGACTTTCCAGACGCTTCCACTGACACACAAGCCGATTCAGGTTCTGGGCTCTTCCCCGTTCGCTCGCCGCTACTGGGGGAATCTCGGTTGATTTCTTTTCCTCGGGGTACTTAGATGTTTCAGTTCCCCCGGTTCGCCTCGTTAAGCTATGTATTCACTTAACGATAGTGTGTCGAAACACACTGGGTTTCCCCATTCGGGTATCGTCGGTTATAACGGTTCATATCACCTTACCGACGCTTTTCGCAGATTAGCACGCCCTTCATCGCCTCTGACTGCCTAGGCATCCACCGTGTACGCTTAGTCACTTAACCTCACAACCCGAAGGTGTCTTTCGACATCGTCGCATTGCTACATTTGAGAGACTCTATGACAGGTTACTCCTCATCCCGAACTTCTACGGGGGACAAGTTTCAGCTGCCATGTTTCAATTTTCAGCTTGTTCCAGATTGTTAAAGAGCAAATATCTCAAACATGACTCGCAAGTCAGTTTTGAGATATCGTTTGATACCGTCTTTCACCCGATATCAGCAAATGGCGTCCCCTAGGGGATTCGAACCCCTGTTACCGCCGTGAAAGGGCGGTGTCCTAGGCCTCTAGACGAAGGGGACACGGTATATGTCGGCTTCGCAGACGCTTTGCTCGTTCTTTTCATCAGACAATCTGTGTGGACACTGCACAGTCAGGATATCTTTAGGTAAGGAGGTGATCCAACCGCAGGTTCCCCTACGGTTACCTTGTTACGACTTCACCCCAGTCATGAATCACAAAGTGGTAAGCGCCCTCCCGAAGGTTAAGCTACCTACTTCTTTTGCAACCCACTCCCATGGTGTGACGGGCGGTGTGTACAAGGCCCGGGAACGTATTCACCGTAGCATTCTGATCTACGATTACTAGCGATTCCGACTTCATGGAGTCGAGTTGCAGACTCCAATCCGGACTACGACGTACTTTATGAGGTCCGCTTGCCTTCGCAGGTTCGCTTCTCTTTGTATACGCCATTGTAGCACGTGTGTAGCCCTACTCGTAAGGGCCATGATGACTTGACGTCATCCCCACCTTCCTCCAGTTTATCACTGGCAGTCTCCTTTGAGTTCCCGGCCGAACCGCTGGCAACAAAGGATAAGGGTTGCGCTCGTTGCGGGACTTAACCCAACATTTCACAACACGAGCTGACGACAGCCATGCAGCACCTGTCTCAGAGTTCCCGAAGGCACCAAAGCATCTCTGCTAAGTTCTCTGGATGTCAAGAGTAGGTAAGGTTCTTCGCGTTGCATCGAATTAAACCACATGCTCCACCGCTTGTGCGGGCCCCCGTCAATTCATTTGAGTTTTAACCTTGCGGCCGTACTCCCCAGGCGGTCGATTTAACGCGTTAGCTCCGGAAGCCACGCCTCAAGGGCACAGCCTCCAAATCGACATCGTTTACGGCGTGGACTACCAGGGTATCTAATCCTGTTTGCTCCCCACGCTTTCGCACCTGAGCGTCAGTCTTCGTCCAGGGGGCCGCCTTCGCCACCGGTATTCCTCCAGATCTCTACGCATTTCACCGCTACACCTGGAATTCTACCCCCCTCTACGAGACTCTAGTCTGCCAGTTTCAAATGCAGTTCCCAAGTTAAGCTCGGGGATTTCACATCTGACTTAACAAACCGCCTGCGTGCGCTTTACGCCCAGTAATTCCGATTAACGCTTGCACCCTCCGTATTACCGCGGCTGCTGGCACGGAGTTAGCCGGTGCTTCTTCTGCGAGTAACGTCAATGTAATGCCGTATTAAGACACTACCCTTCCTCCTCGCTGAAAGTGCTTTACAACCCGAAGGCCTTCTTCACACACGCGGCATGGCTGCATCAGGCTTGCGCCCATTGTGCAATATTCCCCACTGCTGCCTCCCGTAGGAGTCTGGACCGTGTCTCAGTTCCAGTGTGGCTGGTCATCCTCTCAGACCAGCTAGGGATCGTCGCCTAGGTGAGCCATTACCCCACCTACTAGCTAATCCCATCTGGGCACATCCGATGGTGTGAGGCCCGAAGGTCCCCCACTTTGGTCCGAAGACGTTATGCGGTATTAGCCACCGTTTCCAGTGGTTATCCCCCTCCATCGGGCAGTTTCCCAGACATTACTCACCCGTCCGCCGCTCGCCGGCAAAGTAGCAAGCTACTTCCCGCTGCCGCTCGACTTGCATGTGTTAGGCCTGCCGCCAGCGTTCAATCTGAGCCATGATCAAACTCTTCAATTAAAAGCTTGATTCGCTAAGTTAATAGCTGTTGCTCAAAGATTTACTGCATGAATTTTACTTCAGTTAGTCACTCTTCAAGACTTGATATTTTTTTGCATCCGAAGATGCTGGATATCGTCTTGTGAGTGCCCACACAGATTGTCTGATAAATTGTTAAAGAGCAGTGAGTTACGCGCTTTCGCTTGCTAACTCGAGGTGGCGTATATTACGCTTTCCTCTTTCAGAGTCAACCCGTTTTTTCAGGATTTTTTCTCTTTCGTCTCGGCCGCTGTGTGAAGTGAATCACTTGCGCCGTGTCGATGGAGGCGCATTATAGGGATCCGAGTTTTTTGCACAACCCCTTTTTTGATCTTTTCTTATCGCTTGCGCACTTTTCCGCCCTTTCGTGTGGATCTTATGCGATCGGGGCCGTTTTTAGCAGGATCGCCGCGTGGGATTGGTTGTAATTCCATCGCCAGCGTCTAGTATTGCCGGTAAATATGATCCCGGCGTGAGGCTTTACCATGTCTGAAGCAGTTCGTTCTTATCTTCATTACACTCCGCAAATCGGTCAACGCGTGATGATCGATCCTTCCAGCGTGGTGATCGGCAATGTTGAACTGGCCGATGATGTCAGTATCTGGCCGCTGGTCGCCATTCGCGGCGATGTGAATGCGGTGAAGATTGGCGCCCGCAGCAATATACAAGATGGCAGCGTACTGCACGTCACCCATAAATCCGCTCATAACCCCGAAGGCTACCCGCTACTGATCGGCGAAGACGTTACCGTCGGACATAAGGCGATGTTGCATGGCTGTGCCATCGGCAACCGCGTTTTAGTCGGGATGGGTTCGATCCTGCTGGATGGCGCCATTATAGAAGATGACGTGATGATCGGCGCCGGCAGTTTGGTGGCACCTGGCAAGCGTTTAGCCAGCGGCTACTTATATATGGGCAGCCCGGCTCGCCAGGTACGCCCATTGACGCCCGCTGAATTAGAAGGGTTGCGTTACTCGTCAAATAACTACGTTGACTGGAAAAACGACTATCTGTCGGAAGATATTTGAAATAACCCCCGCTCTCTAACGGGAACGGGGGCTGGATTACAGGGCAGCTTCCTGGCGAAGCTGCTGCAGCACCGGCTCAATCTCCGGCATCACACCATGCCATAGCAAAAACGCATGGGCCGCCTGACCCACCAGCATGCCTAAACCATCGGCATATCGCGTGACGCCTTGTTGGCTTGTCCAGTCGAGGAAAGGCGTCAGACCGCGTTGATAAAACATGTCATAGCAACGGGTTTGCGCTCCAAGCACCTTCACCGGCAGAGCCGGCACTTCACCACCCAGACCGGAAGCCGTTGCATTGATCACCAGCTCATACTCGGCCCGATCGCATTGATCCAACGACAACGCCGCGATCTCGCCCAAATGCCGGAACGCCTGCGCCAGTTCTTGCGCCCGGCTGAACGTACGGTTGGTAATCACCACCGAGCAGCCAAAAGACAGGAGTGGCAGAATCGCCCCACGCGCAGCGCCGCCGGCGCCCACCAGCAAAATGCGATCGCCGGGCTTGATCAAGCGCTGGCGCTCCAGATCGCTCAGCAGGCCAATGCCGTCGGTGTTGTCGCCCAGCAGCTGACCACCCGACTGAATCTTAAGCGTATTAACCGCCCCGGCCATCTGCGCGCGTTCCGTCAATTCATTGGCCAGCCGGTAAGCCTGCTCTTTAAAAGGAACGGTAACGTTCGCACCTCTGCCGCCTGCATCGATAAATGTCTGCAGACTATCCGCAAAACCATCCGACGGCGCTAAAACGGTACCGTAGGGATGCTCTATGCCGGTTTGTTCCGCAAACAGGGCATGAATACGTGGTGACTTGCTGTGTGCGATGGGATTACCAAAAACCGCAAACGGCTCCATTGCTTCCCCTTAGCCCTGCCGGATCTGTTCACCGGTCAACGCATCTCTGATTTCCGACGGATTCTGACGTCCGCCCACGTTGCCCGGCAGCACCGGGAACCCTTCACCAAACTGCTGCACAACCTCTGCCGCCTGACGGCACGGCGGCTGACCACTGAGATTGGCGCTGGTTGATACCAGCGGCTTGCCAAACTCGCGACATAGCTGCTGCACCAGCGGATGGTCGCTGACGCGCACCGCCAGTGAGTCGAAACGCCCGGTAAGCAGACGCGGCGTAGTCGGTTTGGCCGGGATAACCCACGTTACCGGGCCTGGCCAGCAGGCAAACATCGTCTCGCGTTGCGATGGCGTAAGCCGGCTGTCGTCGATATAAGGCAACAGCTGCTGGTAATCGGCGGCAATCAGGATCAGTCCCTTTTCCCACGGGCGCTGTTTTAAGTCCAACAGCTTATGCAGCGCCTGTTCGCTATCGGGATCGCAGCCTAAGCCAAACACGGCCTCGGTCGGATAGGCGATGACCTGTTGATTGTTCAGTGCATTAATAATGGCGGTGAATTCTGAGCTCATAGTGTTGTTATTCTGTGATTGCGACAGGCTTCCCACACAGTTTGCTGGCGCAGCAAAGGAGCGGGCCTTTTGCCGTACGTTTTTCCATCAGCAGCGGGTAATGACAGTAGGCGCATTCCCCGGCGACAGGCTTGTTGTTAAGGGCAAACTGGCATTCTGGATAGCGATCGCAAGAGTGAAAAACTTTGCCATAGCGTGATTTACGCTGCAGCAATTTGCCCTGCCCGCATTGTGGACAGGTAATAGAGGTTTCGTCCGGTTTATCGATCACCTCGGTGTGATCGCATTCAGGATAGTGGCTACAGCCAATAAACATGCCGTAGCGCCCCTGCCGTAATACCAGTGTCGCCTGACATTTTGGACAGTGTTGTCCCTCCAGCACCTTGACGATATGTCCATCAGCCTGTGCCTTCAGCGGACGAATATACTGGCAGTCTGGGTATTGAGAACAACCGAGGAAAGGACCGTGGCGACCGCTGCGGATCACCAGTTCGGCCCCGCATTCCGGACAGGGTTCATTTTGCCTGGCGGCAAAAATCGCTGCTTTTGTCATAACTTCTTTTATGCCCTAAATAATTCACGTTGCAGGAAGACGGCCGCAGGCAACCCCCCGGTCATATACGGAGCGTATAGACCGGAGGAAGCCGATAAGCCTGCAGCTTGAAGTATAACGGGCATACGCGTGGTACCGGCTCAGTGCAGATAACCTTCGTTGACTTCAAACAGCAGTTCTTCCATCTGCTGGTAGGCGCTTTCATATCCGGGGATATTAAACAGCACCATCAGCACGACCCATTTCAGATCTTCGAGATCGAATTCCGTATTATCCAAAGCCATAACACGGTCGATAACCATTTCTCGGGTTTCGAGGTTCAATACCTGAATCTGTTCAAGGAAAAGGAGAAAACCACGGCAACCGGCGTCAAGACGCATACTTTCTTCTTCCGTGTAGAACCGCATGGCGAGCGGATCGGCACTCATAAAGTACGGCGCATTTTCACCCTCTTGCAGATCTGCAAGTTTTTCAAGCCAATTCAAAGCGTTGTAGATATCCTCACGATGAAATCCCGCCTCAGCGAGATCGTTCGTCAGTTTATCCTGGTCGACGCGCATCTCTGGTTCATTGTGGATATAAGTTTCAAATAAGTACATGAGTACGTCGAACATGGCTTGCCCTCCTTATTCGGACATAGCCGCCGGGTACAGCTGCGATCCATCCTGCTAACTCCAGTTCGAGTAATTGCATTACCACCTCTGGCACAGGTTGGCCGGCACGTTCAGCGACGACGTCAACAGGTGTCACCTCATCTCCTACGTTAGCCAACACATCAGCAAATGGCAATTCAACTTCGACGTCTGATGCAGAAATAGTTGTTTTTTCATCCATAGGCAGCCAGTTCAGCCCGCTTCCCAACAATTGTGCAATCTCCTGTGGCTGTGTCACCAAGTGGGCGCCTTGCTGGATCAGCCAGTGTGGGCCAGCGCTCATCGGGTTGCCTAATGCGCCGGGCAAGGCAAAAACATCACGCCCTTGATCCAACGCCAGGCGTGCGGTAATCAACGAACCGCTGCGTACCGCCGCTTCTACCACCAAGACCCCTAGGCTCAGGCCGCTGATGATGCGGTTCCGGCGAGGAAAATGCGCAGGCAGAGGCATTGCCGTCACCAGGTATTCAGAGATCAGCGCCCCGCCCTGCGCCACGATCTGCGCAGCCAGTTGCCGGTGACGGCTCGGGTAGACGTTCGCCAACCCGCAGCCCAGCACTGCCAGCGTTGTTCCCTGCGCGGCCAACGCGCCACGATGACAGATACCATCCACGCCCAGGGCCAGCCCGCTGGTCACGGCATAGCCCTGCTGAACCAAGCCCACGGCGAATTCATGTCCCCAGCGAGCGCCGTAATGGCTGGCGCTCCGGCTGCCGACCATGGCGATCTGTGGCTGTTGCAACGCTTCAAGACAACCTTCAACCAGCAGCAGAAACGGCGCATCGGCCAAGGTATGTAAATGCGGGGGATAATGCGGCGAACTGTAGGTCAGCATATAGCGGCCCGGCGACTCCAGCCAGGTCAGCGTCGCCGCCAGCGCCGCCGAATCGGCCTGATTGAACTGCCGACGCTGCCTGGCGCTCAATCCCAAGGAGCGCAAATGGTGCGACGGCTCACCACCGACGTCAATCAACTGCTGCTGCAGTTCGCTGGCCAACGATGCCTCCATCCCGCTGACCCAAGATAATCTCAACCCTATTTCTTCAGGCGTCATCGCGCATTCCCTCGCTATTCCTGGCGGTATCGCCAATCCGTGCAATTGGTAGACGATGCTGTCAATCGGAGCTGGAAATGTCTAGAATAGAAGCTATACCCCCTTTATTACTCGGATACAGATCTAAAGATATATGTCAGTCTTGCAGGTATTACATTTCCCAGACGAGCGGCTGCGCAAAGTTGCGGCCCCGGTAAAAGAAGTCAATGCAGATATCCAGCGCATCGTGGATGATATGTTTGAAACCATGTACGCAGAGGAAGGCATTGGTCTGGCTGCGACTCAGGTGGACATCCATCAACGTATTATCGTCATTGACGTTTCCGAAACCCGCGATCAGCGCATGGTGCTGATCAACCCGGAGCTGTTGGAAAAGAGCGGTGAAACCGGTATCGAAGAAGGTTGTCTGTCCATCCCTGAGCAACGCGCTCTGGTGCCGCGTGCCGAGAAGGTAAAAATCCGCGCGTTGGATTACGATGGCAAAGCATTCGAACTGGAAGCCGACGATCTGCTGGCCATCTGCATTCAGCACGAGATGGACCACCTGATCGGCAAACTGTTTGTCGATTATCTGTCGCCGCTGAAGCGTCAGCGTATTCGCCAGAAAGTGGAAAAACTGGATAAGCTGGCCAAACAGCAAGCGCGCGCCTAACCAAGCAGGGAAACATCGTGTCTGATTCTTTACGGATTATCTTTGCCGGCACACCAGACTTCGCAGCGCGTCACCTTGACGCGCTGTTGTCTTCTGGGCATCAGGTCGTCGGCGTCTTCACCCAACCCGATCGACCGGCCGGCCGGGGCAACAAGCTGACGCCAAGCCCGGTGAAAGTGCTGGCGCAGCAGCATCAGCTGCCCGTGTTTCAGCCCAAATCACTGCGTCCGGAAGAGAACCAGCATCTGGTCGCCGATCTTAATGCAGACGTGATGGTCGTGGTGGCTTATGGCCTGATCCTGCCAAAGGCGGTGCTGGATATGCCGCGCCTTGGCTGTATCAACGTACATGGCTCACTGCTGCCGCGCTGGCGCGGCGCCGCTCCAATTCAACGTGCGCTGTGGGCCGGCGATCGGGAAACCGGCGTGACCATCATGCAGATGGATGTCGGTCTGGATACCGGCGATATGATGCACAAAATTGCCTGTCCGATAGAAGCAACGGATACCAGCGCCAGCCTGTATGACAAATTGGCCGAGCTTGGCCCGCAAGGGCTGCTGACCACGCTGCAGCAGCTGGCGGACGGTACAGCACAACGCGAAGTTCAGGACGAAGCGCTGGTGACCTATGCCGAGAAACTGAGCAAGGAAGAAGCGCGTCTGGACTGGCGCCTTTCCGCCGTGCAGCTGGAACGCTGCGTACGCGCCTTCAACCCGTGGCCGATCAGCTATTTCACCGTTGATGAACAGCCGGTGAAAGTGTGGCAAGCCCAGGCACTGGCTGGTAACAGCGATGCGGAACCCGGTACTATCCTGCAGGCGGACAAGCACGGTATTCAGGTCGCCACCGCCGAAGGTATTTTATGCCTGACGCAGCTGCAGCCTGCGGGCAAGAAACCGATGTCGGCTAAAGATTTGTTAAATTCACGCCGCGAATGGTTTGCGCCAGGTAACCGCCTGTAAACCACCTTCACAGCCCGGCAGACAACGCCGGGCCGTTTATTTTCCTCAAGCCGATGTCATCCAGCTTTAGCCTATGAAAAATAACTACAACCTCCGCAGCATCGCTGCTCAAACCATCGGCCAGGTGTTGGATCAGGGGCAATCGCTCAGCACCCTGCTGCCGGCACTGAATAACAAAATTTCCGATAAGGACCGCGCCCTGCTGCAGGAACTGTGCTTCGGCACGCTGCGCGTGCTGCCGCAGCTTGAATGGTGTATCCAACAGCTGATGGCAAAACCGATGGTAGGCAAGCAGCGTACGTTGCACTATCTGCTGATGGTCGGCATGTACCAATTGCTGTATACCCGCATCCCGGCCCATGCCGCCCTGGCGGAAACGGTTAATGGCGCAGTCGCGCTAAAGCGCCCGCAGCTTAAAGGATTGGTCAACGGCGTACTGCGTCAGTTCCAGCGCCAACAGGAAGCGTTGATGCAACGCGCGGCGAATCATGACAGCCGCTACCTGCACCCAAGCTGGCTGCTGAAGCGTGTCCAACAGGCTTATCCCGCACAGTGGCAACAGATCGTCGACGCCAATAATCAAAAGCCGCCCATGTGGCTGCGGGTTAACCGCCGCCATCACAGCCGTGATGACTATCTGCACCTGCTGGCGCAGGCCGGCATTGAGGCCGTCGCGCACGCGGAATACCCTGACGCAGTGCGCTTACTCACGCCGTGCGCGGTAAACAACTTACCGGGATTCGCCGACGGCTGGGCCACGGTGCAGGATGCATCCGCACAAGGCTGCGTCGATCTGCTGGATCCGCAAGATGGCGAGCAGATCCTCGATCTGTGTGCTGCTCCCGGCGGCAAAACCACCCATATCCTCGAAGCGGCTCCACAGGCGCATGTTATGGCCGTGGATATTGATGAGCAACGTCTGAGCCGGGTAAAAGAAAACCTGCAACGTTTGCATTGTCACGCCGAGGTGAAACAGGGTGATGGCCGTACGCCACAGCAGTGGTGCGGCGACAAACAGTTTGACCGCATTCTGCTGGACGCGCCTTGTTCCGCCACCGGCGTGATTCGTCGTCATCCGGATATCAAATGGCTGCGCCGCGATAGCGACATTGCCGAACTGGCCGGCCTGCAGGCGGAAATTCTCGATGCCATCTGGCCACACCTTAAAGCGGGCGGCGTAATGGTTTATGCCACCTGTTCGATTTTACCGCAAGAGAATAGCCA
Organism: Serratia rhizosphaerae; assembly: GCF_009817885.1. Classification (NCBI taxonomy): domain Bacteria; kingdom Pseudomonadati; phylum Pseudomonadota; class Gammaproteobacteria; order Enterobacterales; family Yersiniaceae; genus Serratia; species Serratia rhizosphaerae. The sequence goes on along the minus strand of NZ_CP041764.1, from coordinate 2,505,594 downwards.
ACAGTTGCAGGCCTTCCTGCAGCGCCATAGCGACGCCCGGCTGGCCGGCACCGAACGGCAAAACCTTCCTCACCCTGAAGATGGCGATGGCTTCTTTTACGCTAAGCTGATTAAAATGTAACTCTCCGGGCGTAGCATTACGCCCTCAGCCTTGCTGTGTGAAGCAGAGAACACGATGAAAATAATTATTCTTGGCGCAGGCCAGGTTGGCGGGACACTGGCGGAAAACCTGGTCGGTGAAAATAACGATATCACCGTGGTGGATACCGATACGAACCGCCTGCGCCAGCTGCAGGACAAATTCGATCTGCGCGTCGTGCAGGGACACGGTTCCTACCCGCGCGTGCTACGTGAAGCCGGCGCGGAAGATGCCGACATGCTGGTTGCCGTCACCAATTCGGATGAAACCAATATGGTGGCCTGCCAGATCGCCTATTCGCTGTTTAATACGCCGAACCGCATCGCCCGTATCCGCGCTTCGGAATATATCCGTGAGTCGGAGAAGCTCTTCCTGCCGGAAGCGGTACCGATCGATCATTTGATCTCGCCGGAACAGCTGGTTATCGATTATATCTACAAGCTGATTGAGTACCCCGGAGCGCTGCAGGTGGTCAATTTTGCCGAGGGCAAGGTCAGCATTGCTGCGGTAAAAGCCTATTACGGTGGCCCGTTGGTGGGCAATGCGCTGTCCTCCATGCGCGAGCATATGCCGCATATCGATACGCGCGTCGCCGCTATTTTTCGTCAGGACCGCCCTATCCGTCCGCAAGGTTCGACAATTATCGAAGCCGGTGACGAGGTGTTCTTCGTCGCAGCATCGCAGCATATTCGCGCGGTAATGAGTGAGCTACAGCGGCTGGAGAAACCTTACAAACGCATTATGATCGTCGGCGGCGGCAACGTCGGCGCGGGCCTGGCAGCCAAGTTGGAAAAGGATTACAACGTCAAGCTGATCGAACGTAACCAACAGCGGGCGTCAGAACTGGCGGAGCAACTGCACGACACCATTGTCTTTTATGGCGATGCGTCCGATCAGGAGCTGCTGGCGGAAGAGCATGTCGATCAGGTCGACGTATTTATCGCCATTACCAACGACGACGAAGCAAATATCATGTCCGCCATGTTGGCCAAGCGTCTGGGCGCCAAAAAAGTCATGGTGCTGATACAGCGTCGTGCCTATGTCGACCTGGTACAGGGCAGCGTGATCGATATTGCCATTTCACCGCAGCAGGCGACCATTTCCGCCTTGCTGGGCCACGTGCGTAAAGCGGATATCGTCAGCGTTTCCTCGCTGCGCCGCGGCGTTGCGGAGGCGATTGAAGCCATTGCGCACGGCGACGAAAGCACCTCCAAGGTGGTCGGCCGCAGCGTAGAAGAGATTAAACTGCCGCCGGGAACCACCATTGGCGCCATCGTACGTGGCGATGATGTCATTATCGCCAGCGGTAATAGTAAAATTGAACAGGGTGATCACGTCATTATGTTCATCACCGATAAGAAATTTGTACCGGACGTCGAGCGTTTATTCCAGCCGAGTCCATTCTTCCTGTAGGCTTTTTTAAGCCGTTTAAGAAACGTAAGAGACAAGATACAAACTTTTCTCTGCGATTTGTGGCAAAGGGAAGTTGCTTTGTTAAACTTGAGTTATTAATTTTGCGAGGGGTGTTCTATGAGTATGTTGAAAGAGTTCCGCGAGTTTGCCATGCGTGGCAATGTTGTTGACCTAGCTGTTGGTGTCATTATTGGTGCGGCGTTTGGTAAGATCGTATCGTCATTCGTTGCCGATATCATCATGCCGCCGTTGGGTTTACTGATCGGCGGTGTCGATTTCAAACAGTTCCACTTAGTATTACGTGAAGCGCAGGGTGAAATCCCGGCGGTCATCATGAACTACGGTAACTTTATTCAAACGATCTTTGACTTTGTAATTGTTGCCTTCGCTATCTTCCTGGCAATTAAGTTGATGAACAAAGCGCGTCGTAAGCAGGAAGAAAAACCAGCGGCTCCGCCGGCGCCAAGCGCAGAAGAGAAGCTGCTGACGGAAATACGCGATCTGTTAGCCAAAGATCAGCCAAAAGCCTAAGCTCACGTCTGTTATAGATCAAAAAGCCCTCGCTGATGAGGGCTTTTTTACGTCTTAAAACCAGAAGGCCAGTGGTAAATAATCGTTTGATTGCTTACCACTGGTCTCCCAGTTTGCCCCTTTGCCATGTTTTTCTTTACGCCGGTAGCTGCCTTTCCCTTTGCTGTTCTTCTCCACCCGCAGGCGGAATAAAGGATCGTGTAATAACGCTTCAATGGCGTTGTCTTGTATCTTGCCTTTCGTGTGACGGTATTTCGTCATGGTATTTCTCCTGATATGACTATGGATATAAATCGGGCAGATAATAGCGCCGAATCTGGAAAAATAACAGACGCTCAGCAGTGATGCTCTGGTTTTTTATCGCTGCCGTCGCTGGCACCCTGCTCTAATGCCTCAAGAATCGAACAGTAGGTGCTGGTATGCGCACTGCCGCAGCAGGCCTCGCTCAAACGCCGTAAAGATTCGCGCATGCGCGTCAGCTCCAGCAGCTTTTGTTCCACTTCCTGCAAACGCGCATCAACAATGGACTTTGATTCCTGGCAGGTGTGATGTTCTGGGTCGACGCGGATCGACAACAGTTCGGCAATGGTTTCCAGGGTAAAGCCCAGCTGCTTGGCATAGCGAATAAAGCGCAGGCGCTGTAAGTCCTGCTCGCTATACAGGCGGTAGCCCCCTTCGGTCCGCACATTGTGCTCCATCATGCCCTGCTTTTCATAATAACGCACGGTATCCGGCGTTACCCCCGCGAGCTTGGCGAGCTGGCCAATTTTGAACATTAGCATTCCTCCGGCCTGAATTTGCCATTAATCATCTGATGGTATTCGCCATACAGGAAATCGGTACTCATTCCGGCCTGCTGTAAACGATATTCCAACAGCGCCATGCGTTTACTCAATGCAACGTAGTCAGGGTGTTCGCTGTTAATTTCCTGCAGCAAGGCGGCGATGGTCAACGCTTCTTTGCGGATTTCCAATTCCGGCGGCAGGTAGCCCGCATTCTTCAACAGACGAAATCCGGAGCGCAGTTCTGCCGGTACCGCGCTGTCATCATCAAGCTCCAGCGGTTTACCCTGGCCCGATAAGTTCTCAAACTCACCGCTATCTTGCGCGTCACGAATATGCCGTTCAGCCCACTCATCGAGTAACCACATTGTATGATTCCTCAGCATGCAATCTCTGCCGCTAGCATAGCGGATAGGGCGGGGGATCTTAAAGCGTATAGACTGGGGGAAAGCACAATTGGCTGCAGATAGACGTAAAAAAACCGGGCAAGCCCGGTTTTTTTACGCTTCTACAGATTACTCTGCAGTTGCTACTTCTGCTTGAGACTCAGCACGATCAACCAGCTCGATGTATGCCATCGGCGCGTTGTCGCCTGCGCGGAAGCCACACTTCAGAATGCGAGTGTAACCACCGGCACGGCTCGCGAAACGCGGGCCCAGCTCGTTAAACAGTTTTGCCACGATCTCGTTATCACGAGTACGGGCGAATGCCAGACGACGATTAGCTACGCTGTCGGTCTTGGCAAGAGTAATCAGCGGCTCAACAACGCGACGCAGCTCTTTCGCTTTTGGCAGGGTCGTCTTGATGATCTCATGACGAACCAAAGAGCCGGCCATGTTACGGAACATAGCCTGGCGGTGGCTGCTGTTACGGTTCAGTTGACGACCACTCTTACGATGGCGCATGACCTTATCCTTCTCAGTAAAACCTTAACCTGTGATCCGGTTACTCGTCAGCAATGCTTGCCGGCGGCCAGTTTTCCAGGCGCATGCCCAGAGACAGACCACGTGAGGCCAGCACGTCTTTAATCTCGGTAAGAGATTTTTTACCCAGGTTCGGCGTTTTCAGCAACTCAACCTCGGTACGCTGTACCAGATCACCGATGTAGTGGATAGCTTCTGCCTTGAGGCAGTTAGCAGAGCGGACAGTCAATTCCAGATCGTCAACAGGGCGCAGCAAGATCGGATCGAACTCTGGTTTCTCTTCTTTCACTTCCGGCTGACGTACATCACGTAAGTCAACGAAAGCTTCCAGTTGTTCAGCCAGAATGGTTGCCGCACGGCGGATCGCCTCTTCAGGATCGATCGTGCCATTGGTTTCCATTTCGATGACCAGCTTATCCAAGTCAGTACGCTGTTCTACACGCGCAGCTTCAACATTGTAGGCAATACGCTCTACAGGGCTGTAGCAGGCGTCGACCAACAGACGACCGATTGGGCGCTCATCTTCTTCCGAATGAATTCGGGCAGAAGCCGGCACATAACCACGACCGCGCTGAACTTTGATACGCATGCTGATAGCCGCGTTCTCATCGGTCAGGTGGCAGATAACGTGCTGCGGCTTGACGATTTCGACATCACCATCATGGGTAATGTCGGCAGCGGTCACAGGGCCAATGCCAGATTTATTCAGGGTAAGAATAACTTCATCTTTGCCTTGAACTCTCACCGCCAGCCCTTTCAGGTTGAGCAGGATCTCCAGGATGTCTTCCTGTACGCCTTCTTTGGTGCTGTACTCATGCAGTACACCATCAATCTCAACCTCGGTCACCGCGCAACCCGGCATAGATGAAAGCAGAATACGGCGCAGTGCGTTGCCAAGAGTATGGCCAAAGCCACGCTCTAAAGGCTCAAGGGTCACCTTGGCGTGCGTCGAACTGACTTGCTCGATATCTACCAGGCGCGGTTTTAGAAACTCTGTCACAGAACCCTGCATTGTGTCCTCTCTTTGGTACTAAGCTTTACTTGGAGTAAAGCTCGACGATCAGGTGTTCGTTAATGTCCGCAGACAGATCGGTACGTTCAGGCATACGCTTGAACACGCCTTCCATCTTGGCAGCATCAACTTCCAGCCAAGTCGGCTTTTCACGCTGCTCAGCCAGCTCCAAAGCGGCCTTAACACGAGACTGCTTTTTCGCTTTCTCGCGGATGCTGACTACGTCATTCGGAGATACCTGATAAGAAGCGATGTTAACAACGCGACCATTTACCATGATAGCTTTGTGGCTAACCAGCTGACGTGCTTCTGCACGCGTGGCGCCGAAGCCCATGCGGTAAACGACGTTGTCCAGACGACCTTCCAGCAGTTGCAACAGGTTTTCACCGGTGTTGCCTTTCAGACGTGCTGCTTCTTTGTAATAGTTGCGGAATTGACGCTCCAGAACACCGTAGATACGGCGAACTTTCTGCTTCTCACGCAACTGCACACCGTAATCAGACAGACGCGGTTTACGCGCACCGTGCTGACCAGGCGGTTGTTCAATTTTGCATTTTGAATCGATCGCGCGAACGCCAGACTTAAGGAACAGGTCTGTGCCCTCACGACGGCTCAGCTTGAGCTTAGGACCCAAATATCTTGCCATTTTCTTTCTCCAACAAACCTAAAAGCTGCGTTATACGCGGCGCTTTTTCGGCGGACGACAACCGTTATGAGGGATCGGAGTCACATCAGTAATGTTAGTGATGCGGAAACCAGCCGCGTTCAGAGCGCGGATAGTAGACTCACGACCAGGACCAGGTCCTTTAACCATAACTTCCAGGTTCTTGATACCGTATTCTTTTACTGCGTCTGCACAACGTTCAGCGGCAACCTGTGCTGCGAACGGAGTGGACTTACGAGAACCACGGAAACCGGAACCACCGGCAGTTGCCCAACCCAAAGCATTACCCTGACGATCAGTAATGGTAACGATGGTGTTGTTGAAAGAAGCATGGATATGAGCCACGCCGTCAGAGACTTGCTTTCTTACACGCTTACGTGTACGAACAGGTGCCTTTGCCATTATTCAATCACCCCGATTATTTCTTGATCGGTTTACGCGGACCCTTACGGGTACGTGCGTTGGTCTTAGTACGCTGACCGCGAACTGGCAGACCACGACGATGGCGCAAACCACGATATGTACCAAGATCCATCAGACGCTTGATGCTCAGGGTAACTTCACGGCGCAGATCACCTTCAACAGTGTATTTGGCGACAGCTTCACGCAGCTGTTCAATCTGCTCTTCAGACAGCTCACTGATCTTAACATTTTCAGCAATACCAGTCGCAGCACAGATAGCCTGTGAGCGGGTTTTGCCGATACCGAAGATCGACGTTAAGGCGATTACGGTATGTTTATGATCAGGAATGTTAATGCCTGCTATACGGGCCACTATGCACTCCTACTTATTTTTACGGCAACACCATTCTGAAAAGCCCGTTTTCAGGATACTCAAATAATGTTGCAGTTACATACAAAAGATTGGCTGGCTAATCTAGCCAGCTCAACCCAACTTTGCAAGAAAAATATGCGAGATAATCAGCCTTGACGCTGTTTATGCTTCGGCTCGGCGCTGCAAATCACACGAACGACACCGTTACGCTTAACGATTTTGCAGTTACGACATAATTTCTTGACGGAAGCACGAACTTTCATTTTTACTCTCCGTAACTTCTCAAACAAAACCCGACTAGCGGTTATAGCCTTTCAGGTTTGCTTTCTTCAATGCAGACTCGTACTGACTTGACATCATCAGAGTTTGCACTTGAGCCATAAAGTCCATGATGACGACAACCACGATCAGTAGCGAGGTACCACCAAAGTAGAATGGTACTTTCATTGCATCACGCATGAACTCCGGGATCAGGCAGATGAAAGTAATGTACATCGCGCCCACCAGGGTTAAACGCGTCATTACTTTATCGATGTACTTCGCCGTTTGCTCTCCCGGACGAATTCCTGGTACGAAGGCACCGGACTTCTTCAGGTTATCTGCTGTTTCACGCGGGTTGAAAACCAACGCCGTGTAGAAGAAACAGAAGAAGATGATTGCAGACGCATAGAGTAACACATAAAGCGGCTGTCCAGGCTGCAAATACATCGAAATTGTTGTCAGCCAGTTCCAACCGGTACCACCCCCGAACCAGGATGCAATCGTGGCCGGGAACAGGATAATGCTGGAAGCGAAGATCGCCGGGATAACACCCGCCATGTTCACTTTCAACGGTAAGTGTGTACTCTGTGCTGCATAAACGCGACGACCCTGTTGACGCTTCGCATAGTTAACGACGATACGACGTTGACCACGCTCCATGAAGACGACAAAGAAGGTCACTGCAAACACCAATACTGCAACCAGCAGCAACAGGAGGAAGTGCAGGTCGCCTTGCCGGGCTTGCTCGATAGTATGACCAATTGCCGGCGGTAAGCCCGCTACAATACCCGCGAAGATAATGATCGAGATACCGTTGCCGATACCGCGTTCAGTAATCTGCTCACCCAGCCACATCAGGAACATTGTCCCGGTCACCAGGCTCACAACCGCAGTAAAGTAGAACGCAAAGCCTGGATTAATCACCAGGCCTTGCATACCAGGCATATTCGGTAAACCGGTAGCAATACCGATCGACTGGAATATGGCCAATACCAGCGTGCCGTAGCGGGTATACTGGCTAATCTTGCGACGGCCAGCCTCCCCTTCTTTCTTTATTTCTGCCAACGCCGGATGAACCACCGTCAACAGCTGGATAATGATCGACGCCGAAATATACGGCATGATCCCCAGCGCAAAGATAGAAGCACGGCTGAGGGCACCACCAGAGAACATGTTAAACATTTCAATGATAGTGCCTCTCTGCTGTTCGAGCAATTTGGCAAGCACAGTGGCATCGATACCAGGAATCGGAATGAAAGAGCCGATACGGAAGACAATCAGCGCGCCGATAACAAACAAAAGTCTGCGCTTCAGCTCGCCGAGCCCACCTTTAGCACTTTGAAAATCTAATCCTGGTTGCTTAGCCATCAGCTCACTTATTCCTCAATTTTACCGCCAGCAGCCTCGATAGCAGCACGAGCGCCTTTGGTGACACGCAGACCACGCAGGGTAACCGGACGAGCGATTTCGCCAGAAAGCATAACTTTCACGAATTCGATCTGGGTACCAACAACGTTAGCGGCTTTCAGCGTGTTCAGGTCGATGACATCGCCTTCAATCAGAGCCAGTTCAGACAGACGTACTTCTGCCGTGATCATCGCTTTGCGTGAAGTGAAGCCGAATTTCGGCAAACGACGGTACAGAGGCATCTGACCACCTTCGAAACCACGACGTACGCCACCGCCAGAACGAGACTTCTGACCTTTGTGACCACGGCCGCCGGTTTTACCCAGGCCAGAACCAATACCACGACCTACACGCTTCGGCGCATGCTTGGCACCTTCAGCCGGAGACAGAGTATTTAAACGCATCTGTTACTCCTCAACTTTAACCATGTAGGAAACCAGGTTGATCATACCGCGTACAGCAGGAGTATCCTCGCGCTCTACGGTGTGACCAATACGACGCAGACCCAAGCCCAGCAGAGTAGCTTTATGCTTCGGCAGACGGCCAATGGCGCTGCGAATTTGTGTAACTTTAATAGTCTTAGCCATGGTCAATTACCCCAGAATGTCTGCAACGGATTTACCACGCTTGGCAGCGACCATTTCAGGAGACTTCATATTTGCCAGAGCATCAATAGTTGCACGAACCACGTTGATCGGGTTGGTGGAACCATAAGCTTTAGCCAATACGTTGTGTACCCCTGCGACTTCCAGAACGGCGCGCATTGCACCACCGGCGATGATACCGGTACCTTCTGAAGCCGGCTGCATGAACACACGAGAACCCGTGTGAACACCTTTAACAGGGTGCTGCAGGGTGCCGCTGTTCAGCGCGACATTCATCATGTTGCGACGGGCTTTTTCCATCGCTTTCTGGATCGCTGCCGGAACTTCGCGTGCTTTGCCGTAGCCAAAACCAACGCGACCGTTACCATCACCAACGACAGTCAGTGCGGTAAAGCTGAAAATACGGCCACCTTTTACGGTTTTAGATACGCGGTTTACCGCGATCAGCTTTTCCTGCAGTTCGCCAGCTTGTTTTTCGATGTGAGCCATCTTAAACCTCTTCCTTAGAACTGAAGGCCAGCTTCACGGGCAGCATCTGCCAGTGCCTGGACTCGACCATGATATTGGAAACCGGAACGGTCAAAGGAAACATCTTTGATGCCTTTTTCCAACGCGCGCTCAGCGATAGCTTTACCTACTGCTGCTGCTGCGTCTTTGTTACCGGAATACTTCAGTTGCTCAGTGATAGCTTTTTCTACAGTAGAAGCGGCTACCAGAACTTCAGAACCATTTGAAGCAATTACCTGTGCGTAAATGTGACGCGGGGTACGATGTACCACCAGGCGAGTTGCACCCAGTTCTTTGAGCTTGCGGCGTGCGCGGGTCGCACGACGGATACGAGCAGATTTCTTATCCATAGTGTTACCTTACTTCTTCTTAGCCTCTTTGGTACGCACGACTTCGTCGGCGTAACGGACACCCTTGCCTTTGTAAGGCTCAGGACGACGGTAGGCACGCAGCTCTGCAGCAACCTGGCCAATTACCTGCTTATCAGCGCCTTTCAGCACGATTTCAGTTTGGCTTGGGCATTCAGCAGTGATACCTGCTGGCAGCTGATGGTCAACCGGATGTGAGAAACCTAATGACAGGTTAATAACATTGCCTTTAACCGCTGCGCGATAACCAACACCTACCAGTTGAAGCTTCTTGCTGAAGCCTTCGGTAACACCGATAACCATTGCGTTCAGCAGAGCGCGCGTGGTGCCCGCCTGGGCCCAAGCGTTCGCAAAACCTTCGCGCGGGGCGAAAGTCAGTGCGTTTTCTTCTTGCTTAACGATAACGGCATCGTGGACTGTACGAGTCAGCTCGCCGTTTTTACCCTTAATCGAAATAACCTGACCGTTGAGTTTTACCTCTACGCCGGCAGGAATGACGACGGGTGCTTTTGCAACACGAGACATTCTTTCCTCCCGAATTAAGCTACGTAGCAGATAATCTCGCCACCCAGACCAGCCTGGCGAGCTGCACGATCGGTCATAACACCTTTAGAGGTAGAAACGACAGCGATACCCAAACCGGCCATAACTTTTGGCAGCTCATCTTTTTTCTTATAGATGCGCAGACCTGGACGGCTGATACGCTGAATGCTTTCTACCACAGCTTTGCCCTGGAAGTACTTCAGTACCAGTTCCAGAACAGGCTTGGCGTCGCCTTCGATTTTGAAATCTTCAATAAAACCTTCTTCCTTCAGCACGTTGGCAATTGCCACTTTCAGCTTGGAGGAAGGCATGGTGACCGCAACTTTGTTCGCGGCTTGACCGTTACGGATACGGGTCAGCATATCCGCGATCGGATCTTGCATGCTCATCTGTCTTTACTCCCGTGATTCAATTGGTGACAATTACCAGCTAGCCTTTTTCAAGCCTGGTACTTCACCGCGCATGGCGGCTTCACGCAGCTTAATACGGCTCAACCCGAATTTGCCCACATAACCATGTGGACGGCCAGTTTGGCGGCAGCGGTTACGCTGACGAGACGGGCTGGAATCACGCGGCAGAGTTTGCAGCTTGAGAACAGCGTTCCAACGATCTTCATCGGACGCGTTCACATCAGAGATGATAGCTTTCAGTTCAGCGCGTTTAGCAAAGAACTTGTCAGCTAATTTCACGCGCTTTACTTCGCGTGCTTTCATTGATTGCTTAGCCATAAGTCAACCCTGCCTTACTTGCGGAACGGGAAGTTAAAAGCAGCCAACAGTGCGCGGCCTTCATCATCAGAGTTCGCAGTCGTGGTGATGGTAATATCCAGACCACGTACGCGATCGACTTTATCGTAGTCGATCTCTGGGAAGATGATTTGCTCACGCACACCCATGCTGTAGTTGCCACGGCCATCGAATGACTTGGCGGACAGGCCACGGAAGTCACGGATACGTGGAACAGCAATGGAAATCAGACGCTCAAAGAACTCCCACATGCGTTCGCCACGCAGAGTTACTTTGCAGCCGATTGGATAGCCCTGACGGATTTTGAAGCCTGCAACAGATTTGCGAGCTTTGGTGATCAACGGCTTTTGGCCGGAGATTGCTGTCAGGTCAGCTGCTGCGTTGTCCAGCAGTTTCTTGTCAGCGATCGCTTCACCAACACCCATGTTCAGGGTGATCTTCTCGACCCGAGGGACTTGCATGACAGAATTGTAGTTAAACTGAGACATCAGTTGTTTAACTACCTCGTCTTTGTAGTAATCATGCAGTTTCGCCATCGTATTACTCCAAATTACTTGATAGTTTCGCTGTTAGACTTGAAGAAACGGACTTTTTTGCCGTCTTCGAATCTAAAGCCTACACGGTCAGCCTTACCGGTTGCCGCGTTGAAGATAGCAACGTTAGAAACCTGAATTGCAGCTTCTTTTTCAACGATGCCGCCTGGTTGGTTCAGAGCCGGAACCGGCTTCTGGTGTTTCTTAACCAGGTTGATACCTTCAACAATGACCTTACCAGCAGACAGGACATTTTTTACTTTACCGCGTTTACCTTTGTCTTTCCCGGTAAGCACGATAACTTCGTCATCACGACGGATTTTCGCTGCCATGGTTCGCTCCTTAGAGTACTTCTGGTGCCAGAGAGATAATTTTCATGAACTTCTCATTACGCAGTTCACGAGTTACCGGCCCAAAAATACGCGTACCGATAGGTTGCTCGCTGTTATTGTTCAAAATAACGCATGCATTTCCATCGAAGCGAATGACAGAACCGTCCGGGCGACGTACACCCTTCTTGGTGCGCACCACTACCGCCTTCAGCACATCGCCTTTCTTCACCTTACCACGTGGAATTGCTTCCTTGATGGTAATCTTGATGATATCGCCGACGCCTGCGTAGCGACGGTGCGAGCCACCTAGAACCTTGATACACATTACGCGACGAGCACCGGAGTTATCGGCGACGTTCAGCATAGTCTGTTCTTGGATCATTTTAGTGCTCCGCTAATGTCAACTACTACTTTAAAGACCTAAGAAATTTAGGTCGTTGAAAAGCCCCATAACTGAGGGCGCAGCATTATAACACCGCTTCCTTAGGATGGGTAGAAAAAATAAACGGCTCATTTTCTGAGCCGTTTATCAAGTGAGAGCCAGCTACTCTATTACAGAATCGCTTTCTCTACAACGCGAACCAACGTCCAGGACTTAGTCTTAGACAGTGGGCGGCATTCGCGGATTTCTACCACGTCGCCGGCGCCACATTCGTTGTTCTCGTCATGTACGTGCAATTTAGTCGTACGCTTGATGAATTTCCCGTAGATTGGGTGCTTCACGAAACGTTCGATAGCAACAACAATGGATTTCTCCATTTTATCGCTAACAACACGACCCTGCAGAGTACGGATTTTATCGGTCATTACGCACCCGCCTTCTCAGTCAGTAAAGTCTTAACGCGTGCGACATCACGACGCACTTGTTTCAACAGGTGAGTTTGTTGCAGCTGGCCACTCGCCGCTTGCATGCGCAAGTTAAATTGCTCACGCAGCAGGTTGAGCAGCTCAGTGTTCAGCTCTTCAACGCTTTTTTCACGCAGCTCTTGTGCTTTCATTACATCACCGTCTTGGTTACAAAGGTGGTTTTGATCGGCAGTTTCGCTGCTGCCAGCTTGAATGCCTCACGGGCCAGCTCTTCAGGCACACCGTCCATTTCGTACAGGACTTTACCAGGTTGGATCAGAGCAACCCAGTACTCCACGTTACCCTTACCTTTACCCATACGGACTTCCAGCGGCTTCTCGGTTATTGGTTTGTCCGGGAATACACGGATCCAAATTTTACCTTGACGCTTAACTGCACGAGTCATTGCACGACGAGCTGCTTCGATTTGACGAGCAGTCAGACGGCCACGGCCAACAGCTTTCAGACCGAAAGTGCCGAAGCTAACATCCGTACCTTGCGCCAGACCACGGTTGCGGCCCTTGTGCACCTTACGGAATTTTGTACGCTTTGGTTGTAACATCAGCGACTCTCCTTACTTGCGGCCTTTACGCTGCTGCTTTTTAGGTTGAGCAGCCGGTTCCGGTTGTTCAACTGCAGCCATACCACCCAGGATCTCACCTTTGAAGATCCATACCTTAACGCCAATTACACCGTAAGTGGTGTGCGCTTCGGACGTGTTGTAGTCGATGTCCGCACGCAGAGTGTGCAATGGAACACGACCTTCGCGGTACCATTCGGTACGTGCGATTTCAGCACCGCCAAGACGGCCGCTTACTTCAACTTTGATGCCTTTAGCGCCCAGACGCATTGCGTTCTGTACAGCACGCTTCATAGCACGACGGAACATTACGCGACGTTCCAGCTGTGAAGTGATGCTGTCAGCAACCAATTTAGCGTCCAGTTCCGGTTTACGGACTTCGGCGATGTTGATCTGTGCAGGAACGCCAGCGATGTCCGCTACGACCTTGCGCAGTTTTTCTACGTCTTCACCTTTCTTACCGATAACGATACCCGGGCGAGCAGTGTGAATGGTTACACGAATGCTTTTAGCCGGACGCTCGATAACGATACGAGATACGGACGCTTTAGCCAGTTCCTTAGTCAGGAATTGGCGAACTTTAAAGTCGCTGTCCAGGTTGTCAGCGAATTCTTTGGTATTCGCATACCAGGTAGAGTTCCAAGGTTTGACAATACCCAGGCGAATACCATTAGGATGTACTTTCTGACCCATTGCTAGTCTCCAGAGTCTCAGCGATCGGACACAACCACAGTAATGTGGCTGGTGCGCTTCAGGATGCGATCTGCACGACCTTTCGCACGCGGCATAATGCGCTTCATGCTTGGGCCTTCATCTACGAAGATTTTCGTAACTTTCAGATCATCGATGTCAGCGCCATCGTTGTGTTCTGCGTTAGCAATGGCAGACTCCAGTACTTTTTTAACCAGACCAGCAGCTTTCTTGTTGGTGTAGGTCAAAGTTTCCAGAGCTTGCGACACTTTCTTACCGCGGATCAGGTCAGCAACAAGGCGAACCTTCTGAGCAGAAGAACGAGCGTGGCGATGTTTAGCGATAGTTTCCATCTCTTCCTCCTACCTTAGCGCTTTTTAGCTTTTTTATCAGCCGCATGGCCGCGATAAGTACGAGTCGGCGCGAATTCACCCAGTTTGTGACCGACCATTTCATCGGAAACGAATACTGGTACGTGCTGACGACCATTATGGACAGCGATGGTCAAACCGATCATGTTAGGAAAGATCGTTGAACGACGGGACCAAGTGCGCAAAGGCTTCTTGTCACCGCTTTCCACCGCTTTCTCTACCTTCTTCAGCAAGTGCAGGTCAATAAAAGGACCTTTCTTGAGAGAACGTGGCATGGCTTATCCTCTAATTATTTTTTGCTACGGCGACGTACGATGAACTTATCAGTACGCTTGTTGCTACGGGTCTTCTTACCTTTGGTCTGAACGCCCCACGGGGAAACCGGGTGCTTACCAAAGTTACGACCTTCACCACCACCGTGCGGGTGATCTACCGGGTTCATCGCCGTACCGCGAACGGTAGGACGAACACCACGCCAACGTGCAGCACCTGCTTTACCCAGGACGCGCAGCATGTGTTCTGAGTTACCGACTTCACCCAGGGTGGCGCGGCAATCTGCAGGAACTTTACGCATTTCGCCAGAGCGCAGACGCAGAGTTACGTAGGAACCATCACGAGCAACGATCTGAACGTAGGCACCGGCAGAACGCGCCATCTGGCCGCCTTTACCTGGTTTCATTTCTACGTTGTGAACCGTTGAACCAACTGGGATGTTGCGCATTGGCAGGGCATTGCCCACTTTGATCGCAGCATCAACACCAGATTGGATCTGGTCACCAGCTTTCAGGCCTTTCGGCGCCAGGATGTAACGGCGTTCGCCGTCTTTGTACAGAACCAGCGCGATGTTCGCGGAACGGTTCGGATCGTACTCCAGACGCTCAACCACTGCAGACACGCCGTCTTTGTTGCGTTTGAAGTCAACCAGACGATAGTGTTGCTTGTGGCCACCACCGATATGACGGGTGGTGATACGGCCATTGTTGTTACGACCACCGCTTTTGCTCAGTTTTTCCAGCAGCGGGGCATAAGGTTTACCCTTGTGCAGCTCAGGGTTAACCACTTTAACAACGTGGCGACGACCCGGAGATGTAGGTTTACATTTAACAATTGCCATTGTTCTTACTCCTCCGACTTACTCTGCGCCGCTGATGAAGTCCAGATTCTGGCCTTCTTTCAGGGTGACGTAAGCTTTTTTCCAGTCGCTACGACGACCGATACGCTGACCGTGACGCTTCACTTTCCCTTTAACTACCAGGGTGCTCACGTCTTTGACTTCGACTTCAAACAGTTTCTGCACTGCAGCTTTGATTTCTGCTTTGGTCGCGTCTTTGGCAACTTTGAGTACGATGGTGTTTGATTTTTCCATCGCTGCAGATGCTTTCTCAGATACGTGCGGTGCACGCAGCACTTTCAGCAAACGTTCTTCACGGATCATGCCAGCATCTCCTCAACTTGCTTCACAGCATCAGCAGTCATAACCACTTTGTCGAAGGCGATCAGGCTAACTGGATCGATACCTGCTACATCGCGCACGTCAACCTTGTACAGGTTGCGGGCAGCCAGGAACAGATTCTCATCGACTTCGCCGGTTACAATCAGCACGTCTTCCAGGGCCATATCTTTCAGTTTCTGTGCCAGCAGCTTAGTTTTAGGCGCTTCAACAGAGAACTTTTCGACAACGATCAGACGATCTTGACGTACCAGTTCGGACAGGATGCTTTTCAGCGCGCCGCGGTACATCTTTTTGTTAACTTTCTGACTGTGGTCTTGTGGCTTCGCAGCGAAGGTCACACCACCGGAACGCCAGATCGGGCTCTTAACAGAACCTGAACGCGCACGGCCAGTACCTTTCTGGCGCCACGGTTTCTTACCGGAACCGGTCACTTCAGCACGGGTCTTCTGAGCACGAGTACCTTGACGGGCACCTGCTGCATAAGCAACAACAACCTGGTGTACCAGCGCTTCGTTGAAATCACGACCGAAGGTAGTTTCGGAAACAGTCAGCGCGCTTTGCGCGTCTTTCAATACTAATTCCATTGCTATCCCCTTACGCCTTCACAGCTGGTTTAACGATCAGGTTGCCACCGGTTGCACCCGGAACAGCACCTTTTACCAGCAGCAGGTTGCGCTCAGCGTCAACACGTACTACGTCCAGGCTCTGAACGGTTACGCGTTCGTCACCCAGGTGGCCTGCCATTTTCTTGCCTTTGAACACTTTGCCCGGAGTCTGGTTCTGACCGATAGAACCCGGAACGCGGTGAGACAAGGAGTTGCCGTGGGTAGCGTCTTGGGTACGGAAGTTCCAGCGCTTAACAGTGCCAGCAAAACCTTTACCTTTAGAAGTACCGGTTACGTCAACTTTTTTAACATCAGCGAAGATTTCTACGCTAATTTCCTGACCTGCAGTGTATTCCTGACCTTCTTCCAGGCGGAATTCCCACAGACCACGGCCAGCTTCAACGCCAGCTTTAGCGAAATGGCCAGCTTCAGGCTTGGTCACGCGGTTCGCTTTTTTGCTACCGGTGGTGACCTGAATGGCACTGTATCCGTCGTTATCCAGGCTCTTAACCTGAGTGACGCGGTTCGCTTCAATTTCGATTACGGTTACTGGGATGGAAACGCCTTCTTCAGTGAAGATGCGAGTCATGCCCACTTTTTTACCGACTAAACCAATCATTGTTTCAACCTCTCAATCGCTCAATGACCTGATTAACCCAGGCTGATCTGCACGTCTACACCGGCAGCCAGATCCAGACGCATCAGAGCATCAACGGTTTTCTCGGTTGGCTCAACGATGTCAACCAGACGCTTGTGAGTACGGATTTCGTACTGATCGCGCGCATCTTTGTTGACGTGCGGAGAGATCAGAACGGTAAAACGCTCTTTGCGGGTCGGCAGCGGGATCGGACCACGGACTTGCGCACCAGTGCGCTTAGCAGTCTCGACGATTTCCGCGGTTGATTGATCGATCAGACGATGATCAAACGCTTTCAGGCGGATACGGATTCTTTGGTTCTGCATGAGACCAGAGCTCCAATTATTTTATAAACGTAAATGATTACTCCTCACACCCATTTCGATTGATGGGGGAGTGTAATCGTCAACATATAACTCCCATATCGGGAGTATTGTTCGAAAGGCACAAAAGGCTGCCGATCGACTGATTCGCTAAAATCAGGCTACCAAGATTAGGTAAGCCCGCGCATTATACGCAAAATGGGCGCTAAAGCAAGGCGCAGATGAAAATATGCGCAGAATATCGGCGCTTTCATCTCATGAGGCAGGGATTGATATAAGCAGAAACAACGTGGCGAGGACTCCCCTGCCCTGCCGGCAACCAGGCTGCCGGCGGTTCAGTAAGAAGCGGTGAATCACGTCAGTCTTTACGCTCCAGCACCTGAGCCTGCGCGTAATTCTGAATGCCCAGACGCTGGATAAGGTCGAGCTCGGTTTCCAGCCAGTCGATATGTTCTTCTTCATCCGCCAGAATCTCGATCATCAGATCGCGACTGACGTAGTCATGGATGGAGTCGGCGTAGGCGATACCCTCACGCAAATTCTTGGCGCCATCCAGTTCCAGGGCCAAGTCCGAGCGCAGCATCTCCTCAATATCTTCGCCGATATTGAGCTTGCCGAGATCTTGTAAATTCGGGATGCCTTCCAGAAACAAAATACGCTCGATATAGCGATCGGCGTGCTTCATTTCATCGATGGACTCGTGATATTCCTTGTCATTGAGGCGCATTAAACCCCAATTCTTGAACATGCGGGCGTGTAGGAAGTATTGATTGATGGCAACCAACTCGTTGCCGAGCAGTTTATTGAGATGCGCAATGATCTTTTTATCGCCTTTCATAAGGTATTCCTCCTGACCAGTTCTAAAAGTGTAGAACCTGTGCGTCAAGAGTCAAAAAATGACCTTACCTTCTGTTAGGCAACTTCATGCATATGAATAATGGCTGCGCGTTCCTCCACCATAATCTGGCGTGCCTGACGAATGCATTTCCCGCAATCACTACCAATCGGCACAAGGTCTCGCAGCTGCTTCATGGTATGGGGGTTGTGCTGACGTACCGCTTTACGAATCGCTTTGTCAGTCACGGCATTACACAGACATACGTACATAGGAGACTCACTTCTTAACCTTTGAGTAAGTCTAAATAAGAATGCTTTTTATTTCAATTAAGATTTGCACAAATTGTATAAAAAAAGGGCACCGAAGTGCCCTCTTTATTGTGTTGATAAATTATCAGCGATTAAGCGATAACTTTAGCAACAACACCCGCGCCTACGGTACGGCCGCCTTCACGGATTGCGAAACGCAGACCGTCGTCCATCGCGATTGGGTGAATCAGGGTTACTACCATGTTCACGTTGTCGCCTGGCATTACCATCTCTACGCCTTCTGGCAGTTCGATGGTACCGGTCACGTCAGTTGTACGGAAGTAGAACTGTGGACGGTAGCCTTTGAAGAACGGAGTATGACGGCCGCCTTCGTCTTTGGACAGAATGTACACTTCAGATTCGAACTGGGTGTGCGGCTTGATTGAACCTGGCTTCGCCAGTACCTGACCACGTTCGATTTCTTCACGCTTGATACCACGCAGCAGAACACCTACGTTCTCACCAGCACGGCCTTCGTCCAGCAGTTTGCGGAACATTTCTACGCCAGTACAGGTAGACTTAACGGTGTCTTTGATACCAACGATTTCAACTTCTTCACCGACTTTGATGATACCGCGCTCTACACGACCGGTAACAACGGTACCACGACCGGAGATGGAGAAGACGTCTTCGATTGGCAGCAGGAACGGCTTGTCTACAGCACGCTCTGGCTCTGGGATGTAGCTGTCCAGCGCTTCTGCCAGCTCAACAATCTTCGCTTCCCACTCGGCTTCGCCTTCCAGCGCTTTCAGCGCGGAACCACGGATTACCGGCAGGTCGTCGCCAGGGAAATCGTAAGCAGACAGCAGTTCGCGAACTTCCATCTCTACCAGTTCCAGCAGCTCTTCATCATCTACCATGTCGCATTTGTTCATGAATACGATGATGTAAGGTACGCCTACCTGGCGGCCCAGCAGGATGTGCTCACGGGTCTGAGGCATTGGGCCGTCAGTCGCTGCTACTACCAGGATTGCGCCGTCCATCTGCGCTGCACCGGTGATCATGTTTTTCACGTAGTCGGCGTGCCCTGGGCAGTCAACGTGCGCGTAGTGACGAGTCGGGGTGTCATACTCAACGTGAGAAGTGTTGATGGTGATACCACGAGCTTTTTCTTCTGGCGCGTTATCGATCTGGTCGAAAGCGCGAGCAGCACCGCCGTAGGTTTTAGACAGTACGGTAGTGATTGCAGCAGTCAGGGTAGTTTTACCGTGGTCAACGTGGCCGATAGTACCAACGTTAACGTGCGGTTTTGTACGTTCAAATTTTTCTTTAGACACGGCTATATTCCTTACTATAGCGCTCTCCCCCATCAGGAGAGAGCACGGGACTTTGGTTTTAACCCTAAGGCTTATTTACCACGGGCTTCAATAACGGCCTGAGCAACGTTGTTCGGCGCATCATCATACTTCAGGAATTCCATGCTGTATGATGCACGACCTTTGGTCAGAGAACGCAGCTGAGTTGCATATCCGAACATTTCGGACAGCGGTACTTCAGCGTGGATCTTAACGCCAGTTGCTTCAGATTCCTGACCGCGCAGCATACCACGACGACGGCTCAGGTCACCGATGACGTCACCAGTGTTCTCTTCAGGCGTTTCCACTTCAACCTTCATGATCGGCTCAAGCAGAACTGGTTTTGCTTTCTTAAAGCCATCTTTAAAGGCAATGGAAGCGGCCAGTTTAAACGCCAGTTCAGAGGAGTCAACGTCGTGGTAAGAACCGAAGTGCAGACGCACGCCGAGATCTACTACTGGGTAACCAGCCAGCGGACCAGCTTTCAGCTGCTCCTGGATGCCTTTATCAACGGCAGGGATGTATTCGGTCGGAATTACACCACCCTTGATGTCGTTGATGAACTCGTAACCTTTCGGGTTAGAGCCCGGCTCCAGCGGGTACATGTCGAACACAACGTGACCGTACTGACCACGACCACCAGACTGCTTGGCGTGCTTACCTTCGATATCGGTAACTTTGGCGCGAATCGCTTCACGATAAGCAACCTGTGGTTTACCGACGTTTGCTTCAACGTTGAACTCACGCTTCATACGGTCAACGATGATGTCGAGGTGCAGCTCACCCATACCAGCGATGATGGTCTGGTTAGATTCTTCATCAGTCCATACGCGGAATGACGGGTCTTCTTTAGCCAGACGGCCCAGAGCCAGACCCATTTTTTCCTGGTCAGACTTGGTTTTCGGTTCAACGGCGATGGAGATTACCGGCTCAGGGAATTCCATACGCTCCAGAATGATCGGCGCATCTGGATCACACAGGGTATCACCCGTAGTTACGTCTTTCAGACCGATAGCCGCGGCGATGTCGCCCGCGCGAACTTCTTTGATCTCTTCACGTTTGTTGGAGTGCATCTGTACGATACGGCCGAAACGCTCACGTGCAGCTTTCACGGAGTTCAGCACGGTATCGCCGGAGTTAACCACACCGGAGTAAACACGGAAGAAGGTCAGGTTACCAACAAACGGGTCGGTAGCGATTTTGAACGCCAGAGCAGAGAACGGCTCGTTGTCATCAGCGTGACGCTCAGCCGGGGTATCTTTACCGTCGTCCAGCATACCGTTGATCGCAGGAACATCGATTGGAGACGGCAGGTAATCGATTACCGCATCCAGCATTGCCTGGACACCCTTGTTCTTGAACGCAGAACCACAGGTTACCAGGATGATTTCGTTGTTCAGCACGCGCTGACGCAGTGCAGACTTGATCTCTGCCTCGGTCAGCTCTTCGCCGCCCAGGTATTTTTCCATCAGCTCTTCAGACGCTTCAGCTGCGGATTCGATCAGGTTCTGGTGCCATTCGTTAGCCAGTTCGACCATATCGGCAGGGATATCTTCGTATTCGAAGGTTACGCCCGCGTCAGCTTCGTTCCAGTTGATAGCCTTCATTTTCACCAGGTCAACAACGCCGGTGAACGCTTCTTCAGCGCCGATAGCCAACTGCAGTGGAACCGGAGTCGCGCCCAGACGGGTTTTGATCTGGTCAACAACTTTCAGGAAGTTCGCACCCATACGGTCCATTTTGTTAACGAACGCGATACGTGGAACTTTATATTTGTTAGCCTGACGCCATACGGTTTCAGACTGCGGCTGAACACCACCAACAGCACAGTAAACCATCACTGCGCCATCCAACACACGCATGGAACGTTCTACTTCGATGGTGAAGTCAACGTGCCCTGGGGTGTCGATGATGTTTACGCGGTGCGGTTCATACTGCTTGGCCATACCAGACCAGAAAGCAGTAGTCGCTGCAGAAGTGATGGTAATACCACGCTCCTGCTCCTGTTCCATCCAGTCCATGGTGGCAGCGCCGTCATGAACTTCACCGATTTTATGGTTTACACCGGTGTAGAACAGGATACGTTCGGTAGTGGTGGTTTTACCGGCGTCGATGTGTGCACTGATACCGATGTTGCGGTAGCGTGCAATAGGTGTTGTACGAGCCATTTGATTCCTCTATTGCCTTAGGCGTTCAAGTTCAGTTAACCCAAGCGGGTGAGCCTCTTGAAGCGCCCGCTTGGTTAGCATAACTACAGCGTGGTGATTACCAGCGGTAGTGCGCGAACGCCTTGTTGGCTTCGGCCATGCGGTGAACGTCTTCACGCTTCTTAACAGCAGAACCTTTGTTCTCTGCTGCGTCAGACAGTTCATTCGCCAGGCGCAGAGCCATGGATTTATCACCGCGTTTACGAGCAGCATCAACGATCCAGCGCATTGCCAGAGCATTGCGACGAACCGGACGAACTTCAACTGGTACTTGGTAAGTAGAACCACCAACGCGGCGCGACTTAACTTCGACAGTCGGGCGAACGTTGTCCAGAGCTACTTCAAAAGCTTCCAGGTGATCTTTACCAGAACGCTGAGCCAGGGTCTCCAGCGCGGTATAGACGATTGCTTCTGCGGTAGATTTTTTACCGTCTACCATCAGGATATTTACAAATTTGGCCAGCAGCTCAGATCCGAACTTAGGATCTGGCAGAATTTTACGTTGGCCGATTACGCGACGACGTGGCATGGAAATACTCCGTTGTTAATTCAGGATTGTCCAAAACTCTACGAGTTTATTTTGACATTAAAGTTAAAACGTTTGGCCTTACTTAACGGAGAACCATTAAGCCTTTGGCTTCTTCACGCCGTACTTGGAACGAGCTTGCTTACGGTCTTTAACACCGGAGCAGTCAAGTGCGCCGCGAACGGTGTGGTAACGCACACCTGGCAAGTCTTTAACACGACCGCCGCGGATCAGGATCACGGAGTGCTCCTGCAGGTTGTGACCTTCACCACCGATGTAGGAAGTCACTTCGAAACCGTTGGTCAAACGCACACGGCATACTTTACGCAGTGCGGAGTTTGGTTTTTTAGGTGTGGTGGTATATACGCGGGTACATACGCCACGTTTTTGCGGGCAGGCTTCCAGCGCTGGAACGTTGCTTTTAGCAGCCTTCACAGAGCGTGGTTTGCGAACCAGCTGGTTAATTGTTGCCATTAAAAAAGCTCCTGGTTTTTGCTTCGTACTAGCTTCGTAAACATGTGATAAATCCCCTCGTATGCACTATTGGCAAAGTACGAGGACGCAGAATTTTATTGCCGACCCGAAGAGGTGTCAAGAAATATACAGCATAGTCGTCATTACCACGCCATTTGGCTGCGATGCATTGTGGTTAATTCAACGAAGTGATTATAGTCAATGACGGTGACTTTGTGCGAAATATGACCACTCAGCCCCCGCGCCTCCAGGTCATTGCGCAGCGCATAAAGAGAGATGGGGGCAGCGAGCAGTAAATCAAGGTGAGCGCCGGCCAGCGCGGCCAGCACGCCGTCCTGCAGCAGCAGCAGCGCATCGCCGGGCGACGCCTGACGCAACAGCGTCGGCAGATCGCACTGCGCAGGGGAACGGCTCAGGGTAAACAGCATCGGGACATTCCTAAAAAGTCATCACCACATCGAAGGCGGCCAGTTTTTGTCGCAGGGCTTCAGGCGCCAGCACTTCGGCCTCCAGCACCCAATTTTCCACCTGTGCCAGACCGCGCGCCTGCAGCGACGCCTCACACAGATAACATTGCTCAACGTCATACAACGGCAAAACGCCGAACGTTGCGATGTAGTTGCGCCCCAGCACCGTTTCCGGCTGCTGGCCCGGCAGCAGCTGCAGCACGCCGTCGCCGATAAAAAACACGCCCAGATCTTCGCTCAGCGCCGACGTGGCGAGCAAGGCATCAAGTCCTTCCCGCCCGGAGGCGCTACCGTGCGGTGCCTGGGTAAAAACAAAGGCCACTCGTTTCATCGTCATCTCTTAAAACTGTACCATACGGTCGCAGCCAAGCGCGGCTTCCGCCAGCGCGCCCAGCCCGCTGAGCGTAAAGCCAGGCTGCAGATTCGCCGCCGCCAGTCCCTGCTCACGCGCCTCATGTTCGTCGGTAACGCCACGGCGCAACGCCGCCGCCACGCAGACGTTCAGCACGACGTTATGCTGCTGCGCCAGCTCGGCCCAGGCGCGCACCAGATCGAACTCATCACTGGCCGGCGACGTCAGCCGGTTGGCATTCAACACCCCTTCGCGGTAGAAAAACACGCTATTCAGCCGGTGTCCGGCCTCAATCAGCGCCAGCGCGAACTGATAGGCGCTGCTGGCCTGCTGCGTACCGTAGGCCGGCCCGGTGACTAACAGGCAGTAATTCAGCATCACCGTTCATTACCCAGCAGGTCGCCGCTTTTAAACTGGCGGATATACAAATACACGGTGTGTTTGGAGATATTCAGCCGGTCAGCCACCTGGTTGATGGCATCCTTGATATCAAAAATCCCCTTCTCGTACAGGTTCAATACCACCTGCCGGTTTTTGACGTTGTTTGACACGTTACGGTCGGCGTTCACCTCTTCAATGGTGAACTCCAGCGTCTGCGCCACCAGATCGTCCACCGACGAGGCGAAGTTCACCGACGAGGCGATTTCCTGGGTTTCCGGCGGCATAAAGCTTTGCATCACCTGAGAGAACGGCACGTCAAGGTTCATATTGATGCACAGCAGGCCGATCACGCGCTGCTCGCGATTGCGAATGGCGATGGTGACGGATTTCATCAGCACGCCGCTTTTGGCGCGGGTGAAATAGGCCTTGGACACGCTGCTGTCGTCGCCGGCCATATCGTGCAGCATACGCAGCGCCAAATCAGTAATCGGCGAACCAATCTGCCGGCCGGTATGCTCACCGTTGGCGATACGCACCGCAGAGCATTTCAAATCTTCCAGCGAATGCAGCACGATCTCGCAGTGCGAGCCGATCAGCATCGCCAGACCATCGACCACCGCCTCATAAGACTTCAGGATTTCATAATCCGTCTGGTTAAACGGACGCTCATTGAGCAAATCAAGCTCGCCGGCTTCGCTGGATAAAAGCGAATTAGACATCGAAGATACCACCCTCATAAATCGTCTGTGCCAGGGGGCGCAGCTAAAACAGCTCGTATTGATCGAAAACAGTTTTAGATACACGCCCTAAGGGGCAGACGCATGACATAATTGTCTGAATCCGATCCCGGTCGGCACGACCGAAACCAAACCCTTTCATTTTCGCGTGGTATTGACGTTAAGCTCATGCCCGGCAGGCGTCAAGTGATCAGGCCGAGGAGGAAGATAAAGTTGCGGCAAGATTGGCAAGGATGGCGGGGAAGTAAACGAAAACCGCCGCGACATCATCGCGGCGGTGGCGCACAGGATTCGCTTATTTAGCTTTCGCTTTAGCGTCCGCAGCGGCAGGTTTTTCTGCTTTGGCGTCAGCTTTCGGCGTGGCTTTCACGTCCAGCAGCTCAACGTCGAACACCAGGGTGGAGTTAGCCGGGATGCCAGGAACGCCGGTTTTACCGTAAGCCAGCGCCGGTGGGATAACCAGCTTGATTTTACCGCCCTTCTTGATGTGCTTCAGACCTTCGGTCCAGCCAGGGATAACGCCGTCCAGACGGAACGACAGCGGCTCGCCGCGGGTGTAAGAGTTATCAAACTCTTTACCGTCGATCAGGGTGCCCTTGTAGTTCACCACCACGGTGTCGCTGTCTTTTGGCGCATTGCCGGTACCTGGTTTCTCTACCTGATACAGCAGGCCGGATTCCGTTTTCTTCACGCCTTTTTCTTTGGCGAAGGTGTCACGGTATTTCGCGCCTTTCTCTTCGTTCTCTTTCGCGTCCTGCTCCATCTTCGCCTGAGCGGAAGACTTCACGCGCGCTTCGAAGCCCTGCAGGGTTTTCTCAATATCCGCGTCATTCAGCTTGCTCTTGTTGGCGAAAGCGTCCTGAACGCCGGCGATCAGCTGGTCTTTATCCAGTTTGATACCCAGTTTCTCTTGCTCTTTGAGAGAGTTGTCCATGTAACGGCCCAGGGACGCGCCCAGCGCGTAAGCCGCTTGTTCGTCATCGTTCTTGAATTTGCCGGTGCTTGGCGCCGCGGCGGCATCAGCAGGTTTTGCCGCATCGGCGGCCATAGCCTGAGTCGCATTCAAAGCAAAAGCCATGGTGGTTGCCAGAAGCGTGACTTTAAACAAAGATTTCATCCATTTCTCCAGTGTCTGAAGCGGTGCCCCAAACAATCATTAAGTAAGATAACCGGGCTACTATAGCGGGCTGCAAGAAAACAAGACAGTCGCACAGGTAACCAATCGAGTCAAAGTGTGACTTCGTATTCAAAGAGAAGTTTCCTCTCATTTTTACCCGCATGATAAATCAGACTTTTCTTGCCCCGCTGCGGCGCCATGGCATAAAACCACTCCGCCATGACCGTTTTTACCCCCCGCCTCAGATAAATAGCACAGCGCAAAACGCGCCGCAGCTGTTACCATAACGCCAGCAATCAAGATTTAACAGTGTCAGAGGTCACGCCATGCACAACGCCGGCAATGAAAGCCTGTTACAACGGCTGGAAGAGTTGGAAAGCCGTCAGGCTTTTCAGGAAGTCACCATCGAAGAGTTGAACCAGACGGTTGTTCAGCAGCAGCTGGAGCTGCTGAAAATGCGTGAGCACCTGCATCTGCTCACCGATAAACTGCGCGCCGCGCAGCCTTCCATGATCGCCTCGCAATCGGAAGAAACGCCGCCTCCCCATTATTAACCGCTGCGCCGCAGGAGCATAAAAAAAGGCCGCCGAAGCGACCTTTTCCTGCAGCGTGCTGCGCTTAGTGGCAGCCGCAACCGCCGTTGCCACAGCCGCCTTTTTTCTCTTCAGCGTGATCGTGACCATGGTCGTGGTCGTGACCGCCGCAGCAGCCGTCGCCGTGCTCGTGGTGATGATCGTGCTCACCGTGAACGTGGCCGTGAGCCAGTTCTTCCGGCGTTGCTTCACGGATAGCCACCACTTCAACGTTGAAGTTCAGGTTCTGGCCCGCCAGCATGTGGTTGCCGTCAACCACCACGTGGTCGCCGTCCACTTCGGTAATTTCAACCGGAACCGGCCCCTGATCGGTATCAGCCAGGAAACGCATGCCAACCTGCAGTTCGTCAACGCCCATGAAAACGTCTTTTGGTACGCGCTGCACCAGGTTTTCATCATAGTTGCCGTAGGCTTCGTTAGCGCCAACGTGAACGTCGAAACGATCGCCCACCGCATGGCCTTCGAGCGCTTTTTCCAGACCTGCAATCAGAGAACCATGCCCGTGCAGATAGTCCAGCGGTGCACTCACCGGAGACTCATCAACCAAAACACCGTCTTCTGTACGTACTTGGTAAGCCAGGCTGACTACCGAGTCTTTTGCTACTTTCATGATATCTCCTACCGTTGGATACTTTCAGCTGCGCCAGCCTGGGCCGACAGCAACTCTAACGGGTAGATTGTAACGGAAATCTACTCCGCTGTACCCTCCAGCATAAAAAATCGCGGCAAACAACGCTATTCCGGATGGAAAATACCGATTACCTGCTCCTGCGGACGCACGTGTTTTTCCACCTGTTGTTCCGTCTGACGCTGATGATGACCGCACTTCACGCACTCCACCACCTCAACCTGATCTTCGCGCCAGACGGCCAGCGTATCCATCGCATTACAGCTCGGGCAAACCGCACCGGCGATAAAACGCTTACGTGTTACAGACATGCTTATTGCTCCCACTTATTCATATTCATCCCAGCCGTCAAACTGGCGGCTCTCTTTTTGCATCTCACGGTGGAACAGCTCTTCCAGCTCGCGCCGCGCCTCTTTCATGCGGGAAATCTGCGTCACATCCCCCTGATGCGGCGGCATCAATTCGCGCAGCATACGCATATCCAGCCGGCGGAAGTGCTGCTGGGCGCGAAACGCCTGATGTGGGTGCATTCCCAGCGTCATCAGCGTTTTTCGCCCCAGCTCCAGGGCGCTGGAGAAGGTCTCGCGGCTGAAATACTGCACGCCGGCCTGCAGCAGCTCATGCGCCTCCACGCGGCCACGGGCGCGCGCCAGTATCGACAGGTTAGGAAAGTGCTGCTGACAAAGATGCACAATCGCCAAGGTATCTTCCGGATCGCTGCAGGCGATGACGATCGATTTCGCCTTCTCCGCGCCGGCGGCGCGCAGCAGCTCCAGCTCGGTGGCGTCACCGAAATACACTTTGTAGCCATAGCGGCGCAGCATGCTAACGGCGCTGACATCACGCTCCAGCACGGTAATCCGCATTTTATTGGCCATCAGCAGGCGGCCGATTACCTGCCCAAAGCGTCCGAATCCGGCGATAATCACCTGCGGTTCATCATCTTCGACGTACGGCGTCTCCTCAACGTCGTCACGGGCGTTATAGCGGCGGGCCAAAATACGGTCGATAGCCTGCATCAGCAGCGGCGTAGTCATCATCGACAGCGTGACGATCACCAGCAACAGCGCCAGTTGGTCGCTCTGCAGCACCTTTTGCGTCGCCGCCGCCGAAAACAGCACGAACGCAAATTCGCCGCCCTGACTCAGCACGCCGGAAAACTGCAGCCGCACCGAACGGCGCAGGCCAAAGATGCGCGCAAGCGCGTACAGCACGCCGTATTTCACCGCCACCAGCAGCAGCACGCCGACAATCACCTCAACCAGATGGGTATAGAGTACGCCGATATTCAACGCCATGCCGACGGAAATAAAGAACAGCCCCAGCAGCAGCCCTTTAAACGGCTCGATGGCGATCTCCAGCTCATGGCGATATTCACTTTCCGCCAGCAGCACGCCGGCGATAAAGGTGCCGAGCGCCATCGACAGCCCCAGCGCATCCATGAACAGCGCCGCCCCCAACACCACCAGCAGGGCGGCGGCGGTAAAGATTTCCCGCACGCCGGAGGCCGCAATATAGCGGAACAGCGGCCGCAGCAGATAACGACCGCCCAGCAGCATCCCGCCGAACGCCGCCACCTTGATAGCGATTCTGGCCCAGTCGTCGCTGCCGCTGCCGCCTGCCAGAATAGGGATCAGCGCCAGCGCCGGGATCACCGCCATATCCTGGAACAGCAGCACCGAAAAACCCAGTTGGCCGCCTTCATGGCGATTCATGCCCTTTTCACGCATCAGCTGCAGCGCCATCGCCGTTGAAGACATCGCCAGGCCGATGCCGCCGATCACTGCCGCCTGCCAGGCGAAGTGGCTGAAGTACAGCAGCGATCCCAAAATGGCGGCGCTGATCGCCACCTGGCCGGCGCCCACGCCGAAAATCGAGCGCCGCAGCGCCCACAGTTTGGACGGGTTCAGTTCCAGACCGATGATAAACATCAGGAATACCACGCCCAGCTCAGAGAAGTGCAGAATCTCGTCGACGTCGCGGATAAAGCCCAGCCCCCAGGGGCCGATGGCGATACCGGCAATCAGATAGCCCAGCACCGCGCCAATCCCCAGACGGCGGGCGATCGGCACCGTTACCACCGCGGCGAACAGAAACAGCAGCCCGGCTGTCAGTAATGCGGAACCTTCCATGATCAGGGCCTCCGTTGCGGCAAAGGGTTACGCAGCCACTCACCGTAGGCGGCGGCATGGCTGGCCAGCACCTCCGGCTTTTGCCGGCGCGCCCAGTAAACGACGATCGGCGTCAGCCAGTGCATATGACACATCGCAGCGGTCAGCTCGAAGGGACGTAAAATATCTTCGATCGGGTAACGGTTGTAGCCGCCCAGACGATACGCCCCTTCCGGTTCACCGGTGGTGATCACCGAGCGCCAGTACTTACCCGCCAGCGCGTTGCCTCCCACGCCGCTGGCGAAACCGCGCGACAGCACCCGGTCCAGCCACTCCTTCAGCAGTGCCGGACAGCTGTAGGTGTATAAAGGGTGTTGGAAAACAATGATCTGGTGTTCACGCAGCAGCTGCTGCTCATGATGAATATCAATAAAGAAGTCGGGGTAGTGCGCGTACAAATCATGTACGGTGACGTTATCCATCTGCTGCGCCGGCCTGAGCAAAACCCGGTTAGCCACCGAGTCATGAGATTCCGGATGGGCATACAGCAGCAAAACCTTGGCCGGCTGCAACATCGTTCCCCTCCAATAGCGTCGTCAGAGCAACGGTTTTCCGTTACCATGCTGCGCATAGTTTAAAACAGCACGCTCGCTGCGGTCTGTTACCCTGATGATAATTTAACATATCTCCTACATTATTCGAGTCGCATCGATGCGGCAATCATTCGAAGTAAAGGGACTACACAGAGAACGGCGCTTTATGATTGTATTCTCATCGTTACAAATCCGACGCGGCACCCGCGTCTTGCTGGACAACGCGACGGCAACGGTTAACCCCGGGCAGAAAGTGGGCCTGGTGGGCAAAAACGGCTGCGGCAAGTCCACCCTGTTGTCGCTGCTGAAGGGCGAACTCTCCGCCGACGGCGGCAGCTACACCTTCCCCGGCGGTTGGGCGCTGGCCTGGGTGAACCAGGAAACGCCGGCGCTGGATACGCCGGCGCTGGAGTATGTGATCGACGGCGACCGCGAATTCCGCCAGTTGGAAGCAGACTTGCAGCTGGCCAACGAGCGTAACGACGGCAACGCCATCGCCACGCTGCACGGCAAGCTGGACGCCATCGACGCCTGGACCATCCGCGCCCGCGCCGCCAGCCTGCTGCACGGCCTCGGCTTTTCCAACGAGCAACTGCAAAGCCCGGTGCGCGCTTTCTCCGGCGGCTGGCGCATGCGCCTCAACCTGGCGCAGGCGCTGCTGTGCCGTTCCGACCTGCTGCTGCTCGATGAACCAACCAACCACCTGGATCTGGACGCGGTCATCTGGCTGGAGCGCTGGCTGAAAAGCTACCCCGGCACGCTGGTGCTGATTTCTCACGACCGCGACTTCCTCGATCCGATCGTCGATAAAATCCTGCACATCGAACAGCAGACCATCAACGAGTACACCGGCAACTACTCCTCGTTCGAACGTCAGCGCGCCACCAAGCTGGCGCAGCAGCAGTCGCTGTACCAGACGCAGCAGGAAAAGGTGGCGCATCTGCAGAGCTATATCGAACGGTTCCGCGCCAAGGCCACCAAAGCCAAGCAGGCGCAGAGCCGTATCAAGATGCTCGAACGCATGGAGCTGATCGCGCCGGCGCACGTCGACAACCCGTTCAGCTTCAGCTTCCGCCAGCCGGAAAGCCTGCCCAACCCGCTGCTGCGGATGGAAAAAGTCAGCGCCGGCTATGGCGATAAGGTGATCCTGCAGTCGATCAAACTCAATCTGGTGCCCGGTTCGCGCATCGGCCTGCTGGGGCGCAACGGCGCCGGGAAATCCACCCTGATTAAACTGCTGGCCGACGAACTGGCGCCGCTCAGCGGCGAAATCGGCCTGGCGAAAGGCATCAAGCTGGGCTACTTCGCCCAGCATCAGCTGGAATTCCTGCGTGCCGACGAATCGCCGCTGCAGCACCTGAGCCGCATTGCGCCACGCGTACTGGAACAGCAGCTGCGCGACTACCTCGGCGGCTTCGGCTTCCAGGGCGACAAGGTGAGCGAGGCAACCGGTCGTTTCTCCGGCGGGGAAAAGGCCCGCCTGGTGCTGGCGCTGATTGTCTGGCAGCGCCCTAACCTGCTGCTGCTCGATGAACCGACCAACCACCTGGATCTGGATATGCGCCAGGCGCTGACCGAAGCGCTGATCGACTTCGAAGGCGCATTGGTGGTGGTATCGCACGACCGTCACCTGCTGCGCTCAACCACCGACGATCTGTATCTGGTGCACGACGGCCAGGTTGAACCGTTCGCCGGCGATCTGGAGGATTACCAGCAGTGGCTCAGCGACCTGCAAAAACAGCAGGCGCAGCAGGACGCCGCACCGAAGCAGGACAGCGGCAACAGCGCGCAGGCGCGTAAGGATCAGAAACGCCGCGCCGCCGAGTTCCGCACGCAAACCCAGCCGCTGCGCAAGCAGATCGCCAAACTGGAACAGCAGATGGAAACTCTGGGCGCCGAGCTGGCGCAGGTGGAAGAACAACTGGCGGATTCCGCGCTGTATGACATCAGCCGCAAGGCCGAACTGACCGACTGCCTGCAACGGCAAAGCCAGGCCAAATCCGCGTTGGAAGAGACGGAGATGACCTGGCTGGAGGCGCAGGAGCAGCTGGAGCAGCTGACTCAGGCGTTCGACACCGAAAGTTAAGCGCTGCCCCGCCCGGGCGGGGAGCGCCGTAATATCACTCCGCCGGCGTCGCACTCAGCCGCTGGCGGATTTGTTCCAACGATTCCTGATGGAACAGCTTACCGTCCAGGAAACGGGTTTTCAGTTCCCCCTGCTGCTCCTGTTGCCAGCTTTGGTTATCCCGCAGTTGGTAGTCGCCATGCTCATCCCTGATCACCCGCAGCAGGCCGCGCGCCGACTGCTTTAAACCGCCGTCGGTTTTCGGCTGCTTGAAAATCGGCCGGCCGACGCCCTGCACCTCGCCATAGGTCGCCTTCATCGCAAAGCCGAAGGTGTCGCGGGTATGGTATTGATAGGTAAAAGAACCCACGCCAAACACCACGTTGGAACTGGCGAACCCTTTCGCCTCCAGACGGCGCAGAATTTCTTGCGCGCGATCCAGCGTAATGGAGTCGCCGTAAATCAGCCCGACGTGAGGATCCAGCACCTTGTAACCCTTGCTGTTTACCGTACCGCCAAAAATCTCCCACAGCACTTCCACCGAGCCTTTTTCTTCCGCGCTGCGCGTCGGGCGGCGATCGTCATCCGCACCGCTGCCGCACAGGATGGCGACCGGGTCGCCGCTGTCCGGACGAAACACCACCCGGCCGTCGCGCGCCATGATTTTTGCTTTCAGCTCGCGGGTGAATTCGGTCAGCACCCGCCAGTAATCCCAGGTATCCGACACGATGGACACCAGCCCCTGCGGATACAGATCCTCAATCAGGCGGCGGAAGGTTTCAATCTCCGCATCCTGCTCCCCCATGCACATCACGCTGTGCTCGGTCGCCGGGATGCTACCGGCCACAAAGTAGTCGGCAGCGGTCGGATAGTAGCGCTGCGCGTACAGAATGGACGGGATATTGTCGGTGCCTTTAAAACTGAGCAGATGGCCGGCGCCGGCCTGCGCCACATCATGCATGCCCGACATGCCGCGGAATGAGAAGTCGTGGCACTGGAAATCCAGGTGCGCCGTATCGTCACAGGTGCGCGCCGCCCACATCTGGCAAATTTTGCGGTAGTGATGGGCGATGGTGGCGTTGGTGGAGGACTTCCACAGCTCTGCGGAAATGACCGTCTCCAGGTAGTTCACCAGCCAGAAGAACTCATCCCGCGTGTTGGTGATGGTCAGCACCGGCACCTTCATATTGACCTTGCTGCCTTCATCCAGCCCTTTGATATGCAGCGGCAGATAGCCCAACCGATGCAGCGCACGGATATGCTCGACGGACACCCGATCCTGGCCGATGTAACTGTCCATCAGCGCTTTATATTCCCCGACCACCTGCTCTTCCGGCTGGGCGAAAAACTGCTGGTTGAACAAATCCACCATAAACCACTGCAGGAATCCCTGCAGGCCAAAGAATACCAGTTGCCCGTCAGGCAGCGGAGAACTGAAGAAACGATCGCTGCGCGGCGTAAAGTTGGAATAGACCCGCGTCGTCCCCTGCGGGTACTGCTCACGGTGGGAGACTTTATACCCGTCAATCGCCAGAATAGGGTTAGTCAGCATGATGCTCTCCTTAATGGGCGTAGATACGCGCAATATCAATCAGTTCAACGCGGGCTCCGGCGAGATCCGCCGGCGCATATGAGGTGGTGGTATAAATGTTGTCGATGCCCTGAGCCAGCAGATGCTCAACGCCTTTGGAAAAGATGCCGTGCGTGACGTACAGGCTGACGCCGCGCGCGCCGTGCTGGCGCAGCACCTGCGCCGCGCCGATGAAGGTGCCGCCGGCATCGCACAAATCGTCCACGATCAGCACGTCTCTGCCGCGCACGTCACCGGCCAGCAGCGCAAACCCGGTCAGTTGGCCGCTCTGCACGTCACGGTGTTTGGTCATGATGCCGTACTCGTTAAGCGCAAAATGTTCTGCAACGGCGTGGATTTTTTTCAGCGCCCCGGCGTCCGGCGCGATAGGCAGTAAAACCTGCTGCGACAGCAGCTGCGTCAGCCTGGCGCTGTGCTGCATACAGTGCTGCTGAGCAACCGCGTGGAAACGGTCAATCGCCGCCGCCGCCACGTCGCTGTGCGGGTCCAGCACCGTCACCCGATCAAACTTCAGCGTATTCAGCAGTTGGCCGAACACCTTCAGCGCAAAGCTGTCGCCGGCGCCCATATGGCGATCCTGACGGGCGAACGGCAGATAAGGCAGCTCAAGCAGGCTCTCGCGGATGGGGTAGTGGTGACGCACCGCATCCACCAACTGCGCCAGCGCCATAAAATCATCCATGCTGCGCATCGCGGCGGCCCGGATACGCATTTGCGCGACGCCCGCCGCCGCCGGCACGGCGAAGCGGGCATACACGGCGCCATCAGGAAACTGACCGCTGATGACCTGAACTTCCTCTCCATCCAGAAATAACTGCAGTGTTGTATGCATGCCCGCCTCCCGTGATTCAACAATTAGTGTCTGTAAGACATTTATATAATTGTCTAAGGGACAATAATTGGCAAGTAAAAAATCCGCCTACGCAGAGATAAAAATATAACCAACTGATAATAAAAAGAAACGAAACAGCCCCGCTTGCTGAACACCGGCGCGCTCGCTATAGTGTCCCAAAGACCCTTTCAGCGAGACCCCGCGCAATGTCCACGGAAACCGACTATCTGCAACACTACGACGCCAGCCGTTTCCCTTCCCCGATTGTTACAGTGGACAGCGTGCTGTTTACCGTTCATCAGGGAGAGCTGTGCGTCCTGATGGTCAAACGCGCCAACCACCCGTATCAGGGATTATGGGGATTGCCGGGCGGTTTTATCGATCTGCAGCGCGATGCTTCCACCGGCGCCACCGCCCAGCGCAAACTGATGGAGAAAACCGGCGTCGCCCCGCCGTATCTGGCGCAGTTGGAGAGCTTTTCCGGCCCTGGGCGCGACCCGCGCGGCTGGAGCCTGACCACGGTCTATTTTGCCCTGATCGCCCACGCCGACTGCCAGGCCCATATTGCCGACGTGGATGACGCCGCCTGGCTGCCGCTGACAACGCTGCGTAAACAGACGCTGGCGTTCGACCATCTGGCGATTATCGATGCGGCGCTGCAGCGCCTGCGCCAGAAAACCGCCTACTCCATGCTGCCGGTCTACTGCCTGCCGGCGGAGTTTACGCTGTCGCAATTACAGGAAGTGATGGAAATCATTTTGGCGCAGCCGGTACAGCGCAAGAGCCTGATGCGGCGCTTTGACGCCGCGGAGATGTTTGAGGATACCGGCAAGATGATGGCGACAGGCGCGCGCAAGGCGCGCCTGTATCGTAAAAAGGCGGGGGTCGATATGCACAATTTTTCCCGCAATCTGATGGTGGATTAACCGTCAGGCGCGGTAAAACGGCTTATCACCCAACATCGTCGCCCGGTGCATAATGCGGCGCTGCGGCAAATAATCCGCGTTGGCGTAATGCTGCGTCACGCGGTTGTCCCAGATGGCAATATCATTTTCCTGCCAGCGCCAGCGCACCTGGAACTCCGGTTTGGTGATATGGGCAAACAGGAAGCCCAGCAGCGCCTCGCTCTCTTTCGGCGACACATCGACAATCCGCGTGGTAAAGCCTTCATTGACGAACAGCGCCTGCCGGCCGCTTACCGGGTGGGTACGGATCACCGGATGCAGCAGCGGCGGATTTTTCTGCACCGCCTGTCGCCAGCGCTGGTGTTCCTCCTCGCTGCCGCGATGTTTATATTCCGGGAATGACTTGGTGAAGTCGTGCTCCGCCTGCAGACCGCTCAGCAGTTGCTTGAACGGTGCCGACAGCGCCTCATAGGCGGCAATGCCGCTGGCCCACAGGGTATCGCCGCCGGTGGCCGGCAGCGTTTTCGCCGCCAGGATCGCTCCCAGCGGCGGATTTTCGATAAAGGTGACATCGGTGTGCCAGTTATCGTTGTCCGGCGGATTATTATCGTGAGTATCCAGCACGATAATTTCCTCCACGTCGCTGGCGTGCGGATACACCGGATGAATATGCAGGTCGCCGAAGCGTCCCGCCAAATCGCGCTGCTGCAGCGGCGTAATCGGCTGATTGCGGAAAAACAGCACCTGATGTTTCAGCAGCGCGTGATACAGCTGCTCAAACTGTCCGTCACCCAGCGGCCGCGCCAGCTGCACATTTTCCACCAGCGCGCCGATATACGGCCCTAACGGGGTAATCACCAGACGTTCGTTCATTGTTGTACTCCATGCCACGGGGTCAGACGGCGCTGCAGGGCACGCAGTCCCAGCTCTAAGCCGAATGCAATTATCGCAATCACGCCGATGCCGGCCAGCACCACATCGGTCGCCAGAAATTCACCGGCGGATTGCACCATAAAACCTAAACCGCGCGTTGCGGCGATCAGCTCCGCCGCCACCAGCGTCGACCAGCCTACGCCCAGCCCGATGCGGATGCCGGTCAGAATTTCCGGCAACGCGCTCGGCAGCACCACAAAACGCAGCACCTGCCAACGGTTGGCGCCCAGTGCGCGAGCCGCCCGCACCCGCACCTGCGCCACGCTGCGCACGCCGGCCACGGTCGATAGCGCGACCGGGGCGAAAATCGCCAGGTAAATCAGCAGGATTTTCGACGTTTCGCCAATGCCGAACCAAATCACCATCAGCGGCAAATAGGCCAGCGGCGGCACCGGACGGTAGATTTCAATCAACGGGTCGAGAATACCGCGCACCGTATCGTTCAGCCCCATCGCAATACCGACCGGAACACCGATCAGCACCGCCGCCAACAACGCCAGCAGAATGCGCCCCAGACTGGCGGCCAGATGCTGCCACAGCGTGGCGTCCATAAACCCTTGCGGGCTGGCGATGGTGATCAACTGGCGCAGCACCTGCTGCGGCGCCGGCAGAAACAGCGGGCTGATAAGCCCCAGCGCCGTCACCGCCCACCACAGCGCCAGTAGCGCCAGCAGCGTTGAAGCGCTGAGCCAGACGCGGCGCGGCAGTGTAAAACGGCGCGGCGATGCCGACGTCGCGGTGGCTTTTAAGGTGGAGTGCAGGCTCATAGCAATGCCTCGCGCTGTTGGAAGACCTTGCCGAGCACATATTCGCGCCGGGCGATAAACGCCGGGTCCGATTTGATCGAACGGCACGCCTCGCCGGCGGCATAGCGGCGGCCGAAATCCAGCGACAGGCGTTCAACCACCTGTCCCGGCCCCGGCGACAGCAGCAACAGCTCGCTGGCTAAAAAAACCGCCTCTTCAATATCGTGCGTAATCAGCAACACCTGTTTGCCGGTATCGCGCCAGATGGTCAGCAGCAGTTCCTGCATCTGTTCGCGGGTAAAGGCATCCAGCGCGCCGAACGGCTCATCCAGCAGCAGCAGGCGCGGATCCGCCGCCAGGGCGCGGGCGATGCCTACACGCTGACGCATCCCGCCGGACAACTGCCAGATAAAATGTTGCTCATAGCCGGCCAGACCGACGCGCCGCAGCATATCTTGCGCCACCGCCCGGCGCTGCGCCTTGCCGACGCCCGCCAGTTGCAGACCAAACTCGACGTTATCCGCCACGTTGCGCCACGGCAGCAGGCCCTCATGCTGGAACACCACGCCGCGCTCGGCGCCGGGGCCGCGGACCGGCTGCCCGTCCAGCGTAATGCTGCCCGCCGCCGGCGTCATAAAGCCGGCAATCAGATTCAGTAAGGTCGTTTTGCCGCAGCCCGACGGGCCCAGCACCACCACCAGCTCGCCGCTGTCGATCTGGAACGACACATCGCGCAGCGCCGGGCGCCCCTGATACTCCGCCGACAAATGGCTGACGTTTAACATGTCTCCCCCTTACGGCTGCGGCGCAGCCTGCAGCTGCTTGACGAAACGGTCGGTGACATAGGCGCTGTAATCCGCATCAACCTGCGGAATTTTGCCCTGCTGTTTCAGGAACTCCGCGGTATCGTGAATCGCCTTGCTGACCGGCTGGCCCAGTTGGCTCACCTG
Organism: Serratia rhizosphaerae; assembly: GCF_009817885.1. NCBI lineage: Bacteria > Pseudomonadati > Pseudomonadota > Gammaproteobacteria > Enterobacterales > Yersiniaceae > Serratia > Serratia rhizosphaerae. Next base: position 2,467,899 of record NZ_CP041764.1, on the reverse strand, counting down.
CTCCGCCGCCGGCAGATAGCGGTTGCCCTGCACCAATACCGGCACCTGCGCTTCCGGCACTCCGCTCAGCCGCGCCAGCGTAGCGAGGTGATTGTTATCTCCCAGCCAGGCGGCAGGATCGTTCAGGTAGGCCTTTTGCGCCGCCAGCGAACTGGCGGCAAACGCGGTCACCACCTGCGGATGCTGCTGGGCGAAATCCTTACGCACCACCCAGACGTCCAGCGTCGGCGCGCCCCACTCGCCCACCTGCGCCGAATCGGCCAGCACCTTGCCTTCTTTCGCCAGCTCGTTCACCACCGGCGCCCAGACGTATGCGCCGTCGATATCACCGCGCTGCCAGGCGGCGGCAATGGCCGGCGGCTGCAGATTGAGGATTTTTACCTGTTCGGGCTTGATGCCCCAGTGCTTCAGCGAGGCCAGCAGGCTGTAATGGGTGGTTGAGATAAACGGCACCGCAATGCGTTTGCCGATCAGATCTTTAGGCGACGTGATGGTGTTCTTCACCACCAGCGCTTCCGAGCTGCCCAGCTGCGAGACGATCAGAAACACCTCAATCGGCAGTTTTTGGCTGGCGGCCACCGCCAGCGGGCTGGAGCCGATATTACCGATTTGCACATCGCCGGAGGCCAGCGCGCGCAGCACGCCGGAACCGCTGTCAAACTTACGCCAGTCGACCTTGGCGCCGGACTGTTTGGCAAAACTGTTTTCCGCCTGCGCTATTTTGGCGGGCTCCGCTGAGGTTTGGTAGGCGACGGTCACGTCGACCGCCTGTGCGCTGGCCGCCGTCAGCGACAACGCCAGCAGCGCCGCGCCGCGTAGAGAAAAGAGTTTGCCCGCCATGATCTGCTCCGTTGATAACTATCTGTTCAGTTACTAACAGTTTTATCCGAGCACTGGCGAGCAATGAAAGAATAAAAAAAACTTCTTTATTACTTATGGCGATATAAGGTGCATAATCAGCCGGTAATTTCCCCGCGTAAAAAAATCCGGGCGTAGCCGCCGAGCAGGGTGCGTTCACCCTGCTGCCGGCAAAACAGCTCGCCGCCGCGGGCGGAAATCTGCCGGGCCTGCAGCGTATGACGGCCCAGACGCGCGACCCAATACGGCATCAGCGTACAGTGGGCGGAGCCGGTCACCGGGTCTTCTCCGCCATCCAGCGTGAAGTAACGGGAAACAAAATCCACCTCCTCACCCGGCGCGGTGACGATCACCGCCCGGCCGACGGCGGCAATCAGCGCCGGGATATCCGGCTGCAATGCCCTCACCTGCGCCTCATTCTCCAGCACCATCAGCAGCGCCGTAGCCTGCCAGCTCTCCAGTGGCGTAACGCCCAGCAACTGCGCCACCGCTTCCACCGGCGCAATGCGCTGCGGCGCCCGGCTGGGAAAATCCAGAATCAGTCGTTCGCCGTCTTCACTGTCGCGTCTGACGTACAGTTCACCGCTGGCGGAGCGGAAACGCACGTCGTTCAGCCCCGGATTCACCACGTTAAACATCACGTGCGCCGCCGCCAGCGTGCCGTGACCGCACAAGTCCACCTCGCGCTGCGGCGTAAACCAGCGGATGCTCAGCACATCGCCGTCGTCCCAGACAAAGCTGGTCTCCGGCAGATTCAGCTCATTGGCGATCGCCTGCAGCTGCGCCGTCTCCAATGGCTGTTTCAACAGATACACCCCCGCCGGGTTACCGCGCAGCCCGGCGCCGGTAAAGGCGTCAACGTGAAAATAGTTTTCGCTCATCGCTTATTCCTTAATGCCAAATCAGCAACGCACAGGCCGCCGTCAGTAACCCCATGGAAACGTTGAAGATCACCCAGGCTTTCTTACTGTGCAGCAGGCGACCTATAACGGTGCCGAATCCGAGCCAGATGACGCCGGCAATGATATTCACCACAAAAATACCCGCCGCAATGGCCAGAATCGACGCGTTATAGCGCTCCCCTTCCAGGCTGAAGCTGGCCACCGCGCCCAGCGCCATCAGCCAGGCTTTAGGGTTGAGAAACTGCAGCAGCCAGCCCTGGTACAGCCGCACCGGCTTGGGCGGCGCGATATCGGTCTCCAGCTTTTCATAGGCGGCGGTCGCCACTTTCCACGCCAGCCACAGCAGGTAGACGGTGCCGAGTATTTTCAGGATAAGGTGTAATGAAGGGTAGACCAGGATCAGGCTGCCGACGCCGAACGCCACCAGCAGCAAAATGCTCTGCATGCCGAGCATGATGCCAATCATCAGCCACAGCGAGCGCATAAAGCCAAAATTGGCGCCGGAGGTGGTGAGCAGCATGTTATTCGGGCCAGGGGTGATCGCGGCCACCCACAGGAAACCCAGCAGCGAAAGAAACAAACTTAATTCCATGAAACGGGCGCTCCTCACCCATGCGCGATTTTTGCAGTATGATGGTTAACAGATGACATTGAAGCTAACAGTGCGCTATTGATCACACAATAGTCGCCAACAAGATTTTTATTCACCTTATGCATGAAACCTTTCGTCCCCTGAGCGGTGCCGGTAACCCGCATCTGCAAACCTTATTGCCGCGGCTGGTGCGCCGCCGCGTACTGCTGCAACCGCACTGGCAGCGGCTGGAACTGCCCGACGGCGATTTCGTCGATCTGGCCTGGAGCGAAGACCCCAGCAGCGCAGGCGATAAGCCCCGGGTGGTGCTGTTCCACGGCCTGGAAGGCAGCTTCTACAGCCCCTACGCCCACGGCCTGCTGCACGCCTGGCGGGAAAAAGGCTGGCTGGGCGTGGTGATGCACTTTCGCGGCTGCAGCGGCGTGCCCAACCGCAAACAGCGCATTTATCATTCCGGCGAAACGGAAGACGCGCGCTTTTTCCTGCGCTGGCTGCGGGATACCCATGGCGCAGCGCCTACCGCTGCGGTCGGCATTTCCCTCGGCGGCAATATGCTGGCCTGCTATCTGGCGCAGCAGCGGCGGGAGAGCCTGCTGGACGCCGCCGTGGTGGTCAGCGCGCCGCTGATGCTGGAGCCTTGCTCGTTACGCATGGAACAGGGGTTCTCGCGCGTTTATCAGCATTACCTGCTCGGCCAGCTCAAGCAGAACGCCACCCGCAAGCTGCTGCGCGACCCGGCGTCACTACCGCTGAAGCTGCCGCAGCTCAAAGGACTGCGCCGCATGCGCGACTTTGACGACGCCATTACCGCACGCATTCACGGCTTCCGCGACGCCACCGACTACTATCGGCGCTGCAGCGCGCTGCCGCTGCTGCCCGAGATCCAAACGCCGCTGCTGATCATCCACGCCAAAGACGATCCGTTTATGACCGACGCGGTGATCCCCGATCTGAGCGCCCTGCCGCCCAACATCGAGTATCAGCTGACCGAGCGCGGCGGCCACGTCGGCTTTGTCGGCGGCACGCTGCACAAACCGCAAATGTGGCTGGAACAGCGGATTCCCGCCTGGCTTACCCCTTATCTGGATAAATAACGTGATTATTCCCTGGAAAGAACTGGATGGCGACACGCTGAATAACCTGATTGAAGCCTTCGTGCTGCGCGAAGGCACCGACTACGGCGAACATGAACGTTCGCTGGAGCAGAAGGTGGCCGACGTGCGCCGCCAGCTGCAAAGCGGCGAGGTGGTGCTGGTGTGGTCTGAGCTGCACGAGACCGTCAATATCATGCCGCGCGGGCAGCTGCGTGCCGGTTATCAGGAGAGGTAATCGCGTCTGCGCCCTATGACTGACGGTAAAAATCAGGTAACAATGGACATCTTGCAAACCAACTCGCGCAGCTTGCCGCTGGCAAAAACGTATCAACCACACTAAAAATTATTCTCTGATACGCGCGCTTTTTACTACGGAGTAACCCAAGTATGTCCGCCAAACATCCCGTTATCGCGGTGACCGGCTCCAGCGGCGCCGGCACCACCACCACCAGCGTGGCGTTCCGCAAAATATTCCAGCAGCTGGATATCCGCGCCGCGCAGCTGGAAGGCGACAGCTTCCACCGCTACACCCGGCCGGAAATGGACGCAGCTATCCGCAAAGCGCGCGATCTCGGCCGCCATATCAGCTACTTCGGCCCGGAGGCCAACGACTTCGGCCTGTTGGAACAAAGCTTTACCGAATACGGTAAAAACGGCAGCGGCCGCTCGCGCAAATACCTGCATACCTATGACGAAGCGGTGCCCTACAATCAGGTGCCCGGCACCTTCACCCCGTGGGAACCGCTGCCGTCGCCGACCGACGTGTTGTTCTATGAAGGCCTGCACGGCGGCGTAGTGACCGATCAGCATGACGTGGCGCGTCATGTCGATCTGCTGGTCGGGGTGGTGCCCATCGTTAACCTGGAGTGGATCCAAAAATTAATCCGCGATACCGGCGAGCGCGGCCATTCGCGCGAAGCGGTGATGGATTCGGTGGTGCGCTCGATGGAAGACTATATCAACTACATCACGCCGCAGTTTTCCCGCACCCATATCAACTTCCAGCGGGTGCCGACGGTCGACACCTCCAACCCGTTCGCCGCCAAAGCTATTCCTTCGCTGGATGAAAGTTTTGTAGTCATTCATTTCCGTGGGTTGGATCAGATCGACTTCCCCTATCTGCTGGCGATGCTGCAAGGTTCATTTATCTCTCATATCAATACGTTGGTGGTACCAGGCGGCAAAATGGGGCTGGCGATGGAGCTGATTATGGCGCCGCTGGTGCAGCGCCTGCTGGAAGGGAAAAAGATCGAATAACGGCGCCTATGCCATCAGCAAGCGCCGGATAAAGCCGACATGCAGTTTCACTCCGATCTGCAATACCTCCTCATCCAGTTTAAAGCGCGGGTTATGCACCCCATAAGTCGCGCCGATCTTTTCGTTGCCGCTGCCGATAAACAGGAAACAGCCCGGCACCTGCCGCTGGTAGGAAGAAAAATCCTCACTGCCGAACATCGGCGCGCTCATTTCGTGCAGCGCATCGGTGCCCAGCGTGTCGCCAATCACCTCACGGGCAATTTCACAGGCCTGCGGATGATTGTCGCCAATGGTGTAACCGCGCGTCCACCGCATCTGATAACTCGCCCCGCTGGCCTGCGTAATGCCGGCCACCGTTTGCTCCACCAGCTGTGGCACCCGTTCACGTACCGCATGATCGTGAGTACGCAGCGTACCGGCCAGCCGTACACTGTCCGGAATAACGTTATAGCCCCCTTCCGCCTGAAAGGTGGCGACGGTCAGTACCGGCGCATGCAGCGGGTCAAGCCGGCGAGCGATAATTTGCTGTAGCGCGGTCACCACCTGGGCGCCAATCGTGACCGGATCGATACACAGCTGCGGCATCGAACCATGTCCGCCCTTACCTTGCAGCATGATATCGAAGTTGTCGCTGGAGGCGCTGAATACCCCTTCCTTCAGCGCAACGCTGCCGGTAGGGAAATTCGGCATTACGTGCAGGCCGAAAATCATCTTCACGCCGTCCAGTACGCCCAAATCCACCAGCTCCTGCGCCCCGCCCGGCGGCACCTCCTCGGCATGCTGGAAAATAAAACGCACCGTTCCGCTCAGCTGAGACTGCAATTGACACAGTACGCTGGCGGCGCCGAGCAGCATGGCGCTGTGCGCGTCGTGACCACAGGCGTGCATCACCCCCGGCCGGGTGGAACAGAACGCTTCATCGCTCTCTTCCTGAATCGGCAAGGCATCAATATCCGCCCGCAGGGCGTAGCAAGGACCGGGGCGCCCGCCCGCCAGTTCGGCCACCACGCTGTTCGGCGTCGGCCTCTGCAGGCTCAACGGCCCCAGCGCCGCCAGTTGCTCGGCAATGTAGTCCGCCGAAGCCGCCTCCTGAAACGACAATTCCGGGTTGGCGTGCAGATAACGCCGCCAGCGCAGCACATCCGCCGCCACATCGTCGATCAGCTTATCGATATTCATCACAATTCACCTCCGTTTAACAGGGATTGGCGCGGCTTCACCGCTAACGGCAGCATCACCAGACCGGAAACCACCATCGCCAGCGCCAGAAAGATAAAGGTCGATGCATACCCCTGGCTCAGGGTGATCAGATACCCCATCACAATCGGCGCAACAAAACCGCCGAGCGTGCCGCCGGTATTGATCAGCCCCATGGCGGCGCCCATCACCTCCGGCGCCAGGCGCTTCATCGGCAGCGTAAACACCGTGACAAAGGACGCCATCAGGAAGACATACCCCAAAAACAGCAACACGCTGGCGCCCCATGCCGACGTGGAGGTATAAACCAGCCAGATACACAGCGCACTCAGCAGCGAGCAGCAGAAAATCACCAGCGGCTCACGCCCCTGCATATAGCGCCCCACCAGCCAGCCGGTGCCCAGCGAAGAGATCCAGATCCCCAGGCCGCCTGCGGCCACCACCAGGCTGGACATGCCAAGCGCCATACCGCGCTGCTGAACCAGAAATTTAGGCAACCAGGCCATCAAGCCGTAAGACGGAATGTTGATACAGAAAATCGCCACAAACAGCAGCAGCACAATCGGCGTTTTCAGCAAGGTGCGGTAGGTATTGCCGGCGCCGTCCGCCGAACGCTGCGCCGCCCGCGGCGGATTCGGCACCAGCCACAGCACGCAGGCGGCAACCGCAAAAGCCAGTAGGCCAAGCGCCGAGAAAGAGCCGCGCCAGCCGATATGCTCCAGGCAGTACACCGCCACCAACGGCCCGGCGGTCATCGCCAGGCCGGCGGAAGAGAGCAAAATCGACTGTGCGAAAGTGCGCTGCTCCAGCGGAAAGTTGGCGACCACCGCTTTGGCGCATGAGCAGGGATAGCCGGAATGCCCCATCCCCGACAGAAAGCGGAACGTCACCAGCAGCCCCAGGCCAAAGCCCAGTAGGCCGAAGCACAAGGCGAAACCACCCAGCAGCAATAAAGAAGCACACAGCACCTTCTTAAAACCGAAGCGGTCGTTAAGCCAGCCGGCCGGAATTTGAAACAATGAATACGCCAGGAAGAATACGCCGGTGACATAGCCCAGCTGTTCCGCCGGCAGATTAAATTCACGCTCAATCGGCAACAGGGCAAACCCCATCACAGTTTTATCTATATAAACAATCACATAACCGACAAAAAGCAAAAAAATCATTAAAGCTCGCGGCTTCATGGCTGGACTCCCCTGTATTGCACGTCGGCAGACGGGCTGCATCAACGAAATTGTGATCCTTATCACTTATAGTTTTAATAACAGCGACTTAAGTCGCCACTAATGACGTTAGCGTCTTTACCTTGGCGGCATAAGATGCAATTTTGTTCAGGGTGATAGTTTTTACTGATAGGGAGATGAACGTGCGCTACCTGCCAAAATTGCAGCAGCTTCGGGTTTTTCAGCAGGTGATTCGCAGCGGCAGCATTCGCGGCGCGGCGCGCGCGCTGCAGCAATCCCAGCCGGCGGTCAGCCGCAGCCTGCGTGAACTGGAACAGGCGTTGGACACGCAGCTGATTATTCGCAGCAATCAGGGCATGACCCTGACCGAAAGCGGTCGCATTTTCGCGGTGCGGATGCAGTTTATTCTGGAAGAGCTGCAGCGTGCGGCGGATGAGATTCAGCAGATCAGCCAACACTCACAGGGGACAGTGGCGATGGGGCTTTCTTCACTGCTGGCGCTGACGGTGCTGCCGATGCTGGCCGACGCGTTCCGAAAACAGTTCCCGCAGGTAAATCTGGTGCTGCAGGAAGCCCAGCTCTCCACCCTGCTGCCCGCGCTGCGCGAAGGCCGGCTGGATTTCGCCGTCGGTTCCATCAGTCCGGAACTGCCTTTAGAAGATCTGGTGCGCGAGCCGCTGTTCAATGCGTCATTTTGCATCGTCGCCCGCCGCGGTCATCCGCTGGCCAACGCTCGCTCGCTGGATGCGCTGCGCCAGGCCAAATGGCTGCTGCCGGAAACCGATATGGGCTATTACCAGCATCTGCAATCCGTGCTGGGTGATTTTTATCAACAGCTGGAAACGCCGCCGGTGCGCTCGGACTCTGTCATCTGCGGCCTGAATATGGTGCTGGCGTCTGACTACCTGACCATTGTGGCGCGCGCGATGGCGCGTCCGCTGCATTTGCAGGAACAGGTGGTCACGCTGCCGATTGATACCCTGCCGCAGGCGCAGTATTGCGTGCTCTATTCGCAGAGATCGCCGCTAACCGTAACGGCGCGGCGTTTGCTGGATTTGCTGCACGGCCAGTGTCAGCGCTACGCCTGGTAAACTTATTCCACCACGCGGATTTCGAAACTGTGGGTCACCGTTGCCGCCTGACTCAACATCAGCGATACCGAGCAGTACTTTTCAGCAGACAGGTTGACCGCACGCTCCACCACCTTGTCACTCAACCCTTTACCGCTGACGATAAAGTGCAGATTGATCGCGGTAAAAGTACGCGGCGCCTCATCCCGCCGCTGCGAGCTGAGTTTCACCTCGCAGTCACGCACGTCATTGCGGCCCTTTTGCAGAATCGACACCACATCGATCGCGCTGCAACCGCCCACCGACATCAGCACCATCTCCATCGGACTCGGCGCCTTTTCCCCGGCGCTACCATCCATTAACACCTGATGACCTGACGCGGACTCACCGAGGAAGGTCAATCCTTCCACCCATTTCACTCTTGCCTGCATACTGCTCACTCCGGTTAATTTCTTAAAATCAGACTACGCTTTCGCGCTGAAACTGGCAATGGAACCTGATGCCGGTCATGCTGAAGCGAGACAACAGAAGACACTCGCCTCACTCTATGCTACAAACAAACCGCAATAACTCTTTTTGGACACCGACTTTCAGGGATCTGCCCAAGGAAAGCATCTTAAATGAGATGTTAACAGAATGTAGCTTGCAGCACTGACAGCAAGTTAATATGCTAGGGCAATAGCGTATTTTACGGCACGCCTCAAAACCTGTTTATAGCCCGCATGCATTACCGGTTATCAACGCGTTTAACAGGGAGCTCCGATCCCTGTGTTACAAAGGCAGCGATTACAACAGAGGATAATAGCGAATGGTTCTCGGCAAACCGCAAACAGACCCGACTCTCGAATGGTTCCTGTCTCATTGCCATATCCACAAATATCCATCCAAAAGTACGCTGATTCACCAAGGTGAAAAGGCTGAAACGCTCTACTACATCGTGAAAGGCTCCGTTGCGGTGCTGATTAAAGATGAAGAAGGCAAAGAGATGATCCTGTCCTATCTCAACCAGGGGGATTTCATCGGCGAGCTTGGATTATTTGAAGAAGGCCAGGAGCGCAGCGCCTGGGTGAGAGCGAAAACCGCCTGTGAAGTAGCTGAAATTTCCTATAAGAAATTCCGTCAGCTGATCCAGGTCAACCCGGATATTCTGATGCGCCTTTCCGCGCAAATGGCCAGCCGCCTGCAGGTCACCTCAGAGAAAGTGGGGAACCTCGCCTTCCTTGACGTTACCGGCCGCATTGCGCAAACCCTGCTGAACCTGGCGAAACAGCCGGACGCCATGACCCACCCTGACGGTATGCAAATTAAAATCACGCGTCAGGAAATTGGTCAAATCGTCGGTTGTTCACGCGAAACGGTCGGCCGTATCCTGAAAATGCTGGAAGATCAAAACCTGATCTCCGCGCACGGCAAAACCATTGTTGTTTATGGCACGCGTTAATTAATCAGAAAACGGCGCATTCGCGCCGTTTTTTATGCCGGTAGCGGCTTATACCGCATTCACCACATCCTGCACCGCACGTTCAAAACGCGCCATCCCCTCTTCAATATCCTGCAGCTCTACCACCAATGACGGCGCAAAGCGGATAACGTTAGGCCCGGCGTTCAGAATCATCACGCCATGCGCGGCGGCGGCGGCCAGGAAATCCCGCGCCTTATTCTGGTAAGCCGCACTCAGCTCGGCGCCGATCAACAGCCCCATGCCGCGAATATCGCTGAAAATACCGTACTTGTCGGCCAACTGCTGCAGTTTCTCCACGTAGAGCGCATGACGCTGCGCGATACCGTCCAGCACCTGCGGCGTGTTGATCACGTCCAGCGCCGCCTCGGCCACCGCGCAGGCCAACGGGTTGCCGCCGTAGGTGGTGCCGTGCGTGCCGACCTGCATGGCAGAGGCAATCTCCTCGCTGGTCAGCATCGCGCTGACCGGGAAGCCGCCGCCCAGCGCTTTAGCGGTGGTCAAAATATCCGGCGTCACGCCGTAATGCATATAGGCGAACAGCTTGCCGGTACGCCCCATGCCGCTCTGCACCTCATCAAACACCAGCAGCGCCTGGTGCTTATCGCACAGAGCGCGCACGCCCTGTAGGAACTCGGCGTCCACCGGCGTAATGCCGCCTTCGCCCTGAATCGGCTCCATCACTACCGCGCAAGTGCTGTCATCCATCACCGCCTTGACCGCCGCCAGATCGTTGTACGGCACATGCACAATATCGGCCGGCTTTGGCCCGAAGCCGTCGGAATACTTTGCCTGCCCGCCGACCGAGACGGTAAACAGCGTCCGGCCGTGGAAGGCGTTATAGAAGGCGATAATTTTGGTTTTGTACGGGCTGTGACGGGTAATGGCATAGTGGCGCGCCAGTTTGAAGGCCGCTTCGTTGGCCTCCGCGCCGGAGTTGGCGAAAAAGACCCGATCGGCAAAGGTGGCGTCAATCAGTTTGCTGGCCAAACGCAGCGCCGGCTCATTGGTGAACACATTACTGGTATGCCACAGGGTTTCGCTTTGCTGCTGCAGCGCCGCCACCAATGCCGGGTGGCAGTGGCCCAGCGCAGTTACGGCGATGCCGCCGGAGAAGTCGATATACTCCTTCCCTTCGCTGTCCCACACGCGGCTGCCCAGACCTTTGACCGGCACAAACTGCGCCGGTGCATAAACCGGCAAAATCACCTTATCGTACGTGCTGCGGTTCACCGCGTATTTTTCCGTCATTATTGGGTTCCACCTCAAGAGATTGGTTTTTTAATAGCGCCAGCAAAGTGACAATATAATCACAAAATATGCATAAAAAACCAATTAAGGGCAAACCAAAATCGCCAATCATAACGAAAAATTTATAACCGATTAACTTTTAAGGAAATTACTCAGCAGCACGTGCCCCTGCTCGCTAAGGATGCTCTCCGGATGGAACTGCACCCCTTCCAGCGCCAGTGTGCGGTGGCGAATCCCCATAATCTCATCGCGTACGCCGTCACGCTCGCTCCAGGCGGTAACCTCAAAACAGTCCGGCAGCGTTGCTGCGTCCAGCACCAGCGAATGGTAGCGCGTTACCGTCAGAGGATTGTTCAGCCCGCGAAAAACGCCGCGGTCCGTATGGCGAATTGCCGAGGTTTTGCCGTGCATCACTTCGCGCGCGCGCACCACATCGGCGCCGAATGCCTGCCCCAATGCCTGATGCCCCAGACAGACGCCGAGAATCGGCAGCTTACCGGCAAAATGCGTAATGGCCGCCAGCGAAATACCGGCCTCGTTCGGCGTGCAGGGGCCGGGGGAGATCACCAGATGCTGCGGCGCCAGCCTGTCAATATCGGCCAGCTGCAGTTCATCATTGCGCTTTACCAGCACCTCGGCGCCAAGCTCGCAAAAGTATTGATAAAGGTTGTAGGTAAAAGAGTCGTAGTTATCGATCAGCAGCAGCATGGCGGTTCAACGGCCTATGATTTGGGGAGTAATTTCCTGGTACAACAAGACGGCAACCGCCTCAGCCCGGGAGCTTACCGCAGTAAGCCGCCGGGGTGAAGGCGGTTGCCGATGCATTACGCGAAGAAAAGATTACTTTTTACGGCCGCCCATAATCGAACCCAGCACGCCGCGCAGGATCTGCTTGCTCAAATCACGCGCCATGCTCTTGGCGGCGGTTTGTACAATGCCGTCGCGCTTGCCGCCGCGCGGGCCGGTGGAGCCGAACAACAGCTCATTCAGGCTGCCCATCAGGCCGCCGCCGTTTTGTTGCTGGCCGGCCTGCGGCGCGGCTTTATCCACCGCTTGCGCATCCTCGCCCACGGTGGCGAAGCCTTCGGACGACAGCTTCTCATAGGCCGATTCGCGATCCACCATCTCTTCATAGCGGCCGTACAACGGCGATTTATTGATGGCGCTGTTCAGCCCTTCCGCCCCCAGCATGCCCATTTTGGACTCCGGCGCGATCACCATCGCACGCTCCACCACGTTGGGCCGTCCTTTCTCATCGAGGAACGACACCAGCGCTTCCCCGACGCCCAGCTCGCCAATCACCGTTTCCGCATCAAAATCCGGGTTGGCGCGCATGGTCTGCGCCGCAGCCTTCACCGCCTTCTGGTCGCGCGGCGTAAAGGCGCGCAGCGCATGCTGAACGCGGTTGCCCAGCTGGCCAAGCACGCTGTCCGGAATATCCAGCGGGTTTTGCGTCACAAAATAGACGCCGACGCCTTTGGAACGGATCAGGCGCACCACCTGCTCAATTTTGGTCAGCAGCGCCGGCGGCGCATCGTTGAACAACAGGTGCGCCTCGTCAAAGAAGAACACCAGTTTCGGCTGTTCCGGGTCGCCCACTTCCGGCAGTTGCTCAAACAGCTCCGCCAGCAGCCACAGCAGAAATACCGAATAGAGTTTCGGCTGGTTAATCAGCTTATCGGCCGCCAGCAGATTGATCATGCCATGGCCGTTGGCATCGGTCTTCATCAGATCGTTGATGTCGAGCATCGGCTCGCCGAAGAACAGGTTGGCGCCCTGCTCCTCCAGCGTCAGCAGGCCGCGCTGGATGGCGCCGACCGACGCACTGGAGATATTGCCGTACTGGGTTTTGAACTGTTTGGCGTTGTCGCCGACGTACTGCACCATCGCGCGCAGATCTTTCATATCCAGCAGCAGCAGCGCATTGTCGTCGGCAATTTTAAACACCAGCTGCAGCACGCCGCTTTGCACCTCATTCAGATCCAGCAGACGCGCCAGCAGCAGCGGGCCGAGATCGGACACCGTGGCGCGGATCGGGTGGCCCTTCTCGCCGTAAATATCCCACGGAATAATAGTGCTGGCCTGCGGCTGCCAGTCGGTCACGCCGATCGCCGTCAGCCGCGCCTGCAGTTTTTCATTCGGCACCGCCTCGGTGCCAATCCCCGACAGGTCGCCCTTCACGTCCGATAAAAACACCGGCACGCCGATGCGTGAGAACTGTTCGGCCATTTTTTGCAACGTCACGGTCTTACCGGTACCGGTCGCACCGGTAATCAGGCCGTGGCGGTTGGCCAAGGCGGGCAGAATCGCCAGATCCTGAACGGGTTTACCGTCTTTCATCGCCTTGGCGATAATCCGTGCTTCACTCATTTACTGTTCCTTTGATGACGCTAACGCGGCGCAGATGCGCCTGTGATGCCATAAAGCTATAAGCGCGACGGAAGCTCGTCAAGCGCTTAGCCGCGCAGCCCCAGCTGTTCTTTCAGCGATTTCAGGTAGCGGCGGCTGACCGGCACCGCATCGCCGACCGACATAATCATCTCCGCGGCCCCGCCTTCTTCAAAACGAATTTCCCGCACTTGCTCCAGATTCACCAGATACTGGCGGTGACAGCGAACCAGCGGCGTGCGGCTCTCCAGCGTGCGCAGCGTCAGTTCGGTAAAGCACTCCATGCCGTCGTTACGCACCACATACACGCCGCTGGCGCGCGAGCGGATGGCGATCACCTCGTCAAAACGCAGCAGATAAATCCGGCTGTGCCCGGCGCAGGGGATATATTTCAAATAGCCGGCGCTTTCCGGCAGTGCAGCGATATCCTGCGCCGTATGACGCTGCTGCAGACGCTGCAGGGTTTTCTGCAGCCGCTGCGGCTCCGCCGGCTTCAGCAGGTAGTCAAAGGCGTGCTCCTCAAACGCCTGCAGCGCATACTCATCGTACGCGGTGAGGAATACAATATGCGGCATCCGGTTGGGATCGAGCATGCCGACCATCTCCAGGCCGCTGATGCGCGGCATCTGGATATCCAAAAACACCACGTCCGGCTGCAGCCGGTGGATCTGGCTGATGGCCTCAATCGCATTTGCACATTCGCCGATAATGCACACCTCCGGCTCGGCGGCCAGCAGATGACGCAGGTTGTCGCGTGCCGACGGCTCATCATCAACAATCAATATATTCAGCATCAGGCGGCGCCCTCCAGTGGAACATGCAGTGTAATGCGGGTGAACGCCTCCGGTTCACAGCTGACCCGCACGCCATACTCTTCGCCGTAGCGCACGCGGATACGCCGGTCCACCAGGCTCATGCCCAGCCCGTCGCCCGGCGTTTTTTCCTGATACAGGCCGGCATTGTCCGTGACCTGCAGCAGCAGGCGCCCGCCCTCGCTGCGGGCGTCGATGGTGATGCGCCCGGTACCCAGCAGCTGCGAGGTGCCGTGCTTGATGGCGTTTTCCACAATCGGCTGCAGGGAAAACGCCGGCAGACGCACCGCCAGCAGGCGGTCCGGCAGCGACACCACGATCTCCAGTCGATCGGCAAAGCGCGCCTGTTCAATTTGCAGATAGGCGTTAACGTGTTCAATCTCGTCCGCCAGGCTGACTTCGTCATCCGAACGCTTGAGATTCTTACGGAAGAAGGTCGACAGATACTGCACCAGTTCGCAGGCGCGATCTCCGTCGCGGCGAATCACCGCCACCAGCGTATTTAGCGCGTTAAACAGGAAATGCGGATTCACCTGCGCATGCAGCAGCTTGATTTCCGACTGTGCCAACAGCTGTTTATGCCGTTCATACTGGCCGGCCATAATCTGCGCCGACAGCAGGCTGGCGATGCCTTCTCCCAGGGTGCGGTTGATGGTGCTGAACAGCTTGCTTTTCGGCTCATACAGCTTGATGGTGCCGATCACCCGCTGATTTTCGCCACGCAGCGGAATGACCAGCGTCGACCCCAGCTTGCAGTTGCCGCTGATCGAACAGCTGTAGGAGAGTTCATTGCCGTCGGCATACACCACTTCGTTATTATCGATGGCGCAGCGGGTATGGGCCGACGAGATCGGCGTGCCCGGCAGATGGTGATCGTCGCCGATGCCGATAAACGCCAGCAGTTTGTCGCGATCGGTGATCGCCACCGCGCCGATACCCAACTCCTGATAAATCACCCGCGCCGCCTTCATGCTGTTTTCCCGGTCGAACCCCTGACGCAAAATGCCTTCGGTGCGCTCGGCCAGCTTCAGGGCTTTGGAGGAAAACGCGCTGGTGTACTTTTCAAACATCGCCCGCCGGTCGCGCAGGATCTGCATAAACATCGCCGCGCCCACGGTGTTGGCAACCAGCATCGGCAACACGATATAGCCTACCAGACGCAGCGCCTCGTCAAACGGACGGGCGATGGCGAGAATAATGCCCATCTGCAGGATTTCTGCGGCCAGAGTGACGCCAGCGACAAACAGCGGATTAAACAGCAGGTCGAGACGGCCGCGCCGCAGCGCCAGGCTGTGCACCAGCCCGCCGACCAGGCCTTCTGCCACGGTGGACACCGCGCAGGCCACGTCGGTCATGCCGCCGAGGGTATAGCGATGCATCCCCCCGGTCAACCCGACCAGAAACCCGACCGACGGCCCGCCCAGCAGGCCGCCCAGCACCGCGCCGATAGCGCGCGTGTTGGCGATCGAGTCCTGAATATGCAGGCCGAAATAGGTGCCCATAATGCAGAATACCGAAAAAATCACGTAACACAGCAGCTTGTGCGGCAAGCGGATGGTGACCTGCATCAGCGGAATAAACAGCGGGGTTTTACTCAACAGATAGGCGATCACCAAATAGACGCACATCTGCTGCAACAGCAACAGCACCTGATCAAATTCGTACATCACAACAACGCACCCTGAACGAGAGGAACATCAAAACGCCGGCTATCCGGTCTGATTATCTGCGTTGATTACACCATGAGCAGGGCAGGAAAACAGTGATGCAGGCGAGGCTTCAGAGGGCGACAAACAGAAACCGGCCCCGTGCGGGGCCGGCCGGGGCGATTATGGCATCACCTTCGCCGACAGAATCACAATCGGCTTGCTTGGTACATTTTGATAAGGACCGACGTTGCCGGTCGGTACCTGAGAAATCTTGTCGACCACTTCCATGCCCTTCACCACTTTACCGAACACCGCATAGCCAAAGTCGCGCTGGCCGTGGTCCAGGAAGGCGTTGTCCGCTACGTTCAGGAAGAACTGGCTGGTGGCGCTATCCTTATCGGCAGTACGCGCCATGGAAATGGTGCCGCGCAGGTTGCGCAGGCCGTTATCCGCCTCATTCTTGATCGGCGCTTTGGTGCTCTTTTGCTGCATATCCGCCGTGAAGCCGCCGCCCTGAACCATAAAGCCGGGGATCACGCGGTGGAACACGGTGTTGTCATAGAAACCGCTGTTCACGTAGTCAACGAAGTTTTTCGTTGATACCGGCGCTTTTTGGCCATCCAGCGCCAGCTCGATATTCCCGGCGGAGGTGGTCAGCATGACGTGGGTTTCGCCTGCGGCCAGTGCGGCCGGCGCCATCGCCGTCAGGGAGCACAGGGCGACAAGGGTGGTTAAGGTACGTTTGAACATGAGCGGGTCCTTTCTCTGGGAGACAAACAACGGAAAGCGCCTTGATTCTAAAGAGCCATTCTGGTGAGCGCCAGCCATTTACTTATATTTACGCTATTGCGGGAAAGTTCTCAAAACAACGCCGCCTCATCCGGGCAACCCCCGTTTTTTGCAGACGAACTCCCGAATTTTCCTGACAAGAGTATGATCGCCATGCAGATTTTTGCAAAGTCGATCACGCATTATTTGTACCAATCGGCCATTTGGCATTTTTTGCGACCTGTCTCCCGTTTTGTTTCTGTGCTCCCGCTAGGCTAGCAAATGAGAGCGCTCTCATTTGGGCGTTAAGAAAAAAACCGACGGCAATCCCACGCTGCACCCCGGAAAACCACCGGCCGGCAGCGACGCGGCGCGCCAGATACGGGAAACCACAGGAGAGCAATGATGAAAAAGATCGTACTGTGCTGCGCCGCCGGCATGTCCACCAGCATGCTGGTCAAACGGATGCAGGCTGAAACGGAAAAACGGGCGCTGACGCTGGAGATTGTCGCCGTACCCGCCGCTGAATTTGAAAGCGCGCTGGCCGATGCCGACGTCGTGCTGCTGGGGCCGCAGGTGAAATATGAACTGGCGCGCTTTAGCCGCATCGCCGCGCCGCTCGGCAAGCCCATAGCGGTCATCGACATGATGGATTACGGCACGCTGCGCGGCGATAAGGTGCTGGATCACGCCCTCGCCCTGATGGCCTAAACCGGCGGAGATGCCCATGAGCCTGTACGTTTCTCTGATGCGCGTCGTGGAAAACCACATCGCGCCGCTGGCCGGCCGTATCGGCAGCCAACGCCACATTATTGCCATCCGCGACGGCTTTATCTGCGCCATGCCGTTTTTAATCGTCGGCAGTATCATGCTGATCGTCGCCAATCCGCCGTTCGATGCCGACACCACCTCCGGCTTTGGCCGCGTCTGGCTGAGCGTCGCCAAAACGCACTGGAACACCATCACCATGCCGTTCTTTATGACCATGGGGCTGATGAGCGTGTTCGTGGCTATTGGCACCGCCTACAGCCTGGCCAAGCACTATGGTCTGGACGCGCTGACCGCCGGACTGCTGTCGCTGATGGCATTTCTGCTGGCGGCCGCGCCGCAGGCCGATAACAAAATGTCGCTCGATTTTCTCGGTGGTCAGGGGGTGTTCACCGCGCTGATCTGCGCCATCTGGTCGGTGGAGCTGATCCGCCTGTTGAAAAAGTACAACATCACGCTGCGTCTGCCCGAGCAGGTGCCGCCCGCCATCGCCCGCTCATTTGAGCTGCTGTATCCGGTCATTGGTATTTTACTGACGGTCTATCCGCTCAGCATTCTGCTGCAGAGCGAGTTTCACCTGCTGCTGCCGGCCGCCATTATGCACCTGTTCCAGCCGCTGATCGGCGTCGGCGATACCCTGCCCGCCATTCTGCTGATGGTGCTGATCGCCAACCTGCTGTGGTTTGCCGGTATTCACGGCGACAATATCGTTACCGGCCTGCTCAACCCGATTTTTATGACCAATCTGGCGGCCAACGCCGCGCTGGTGGCGCAGGGCGCGGCTACGACCCAGACGCTGACCGCGCCGTTCTGGTCGTTCTATGTCTGCATCGGCGGCTCCGGCTCCACGCTGGTGCTGGCGCTGTTATACCTGCGCAGCCGCTCGGTCCATCTGCGCACCATCGGCAGGCTGAGCGTGGTGCCCTCGGTGTTCAACATCAACGAACCGCTGCTGTTCGGCTCGCCGGTGGTGATGAACCCGACGCTGTTTATTCCACTGCTGCTGGTGCCGATGGTCAATGCCGTACTGGCCTATTTCGCCCTGCACTGGGATTTTGTGGAAAAGATGGTCGCCATGGCGCCCTGGACCGCACCGGCCCCGCTCGGCGCGCTGATCTCCGCTTCTTGGGATATTCGCGCCGCGGTACTGGTCTTGCTGCTGATGGCGCTTGATTTCGCCATCTGGCTGCCGTTCTTCAAAGTGTATGAAAAACAATTAATCACGCAGGAAATGCAGCAGGCCGACGCCGAACGCGCTGCATCTGCGGCGACAGGAGCGTAACCGTGAGTGAATTAGCTACTGACGTCAGTCAGGATTTCGAAAGCACCATTATGGAACTGCTGGTGTTCGCCGGCAGCGCCCGCAGCAGCGCGCTGATGGCGTTGCAGCAGGCGCGGGCGGGCGACTTTGACGCCTCCGCCGCCCATATGGCCGAATCAAAGCAGGCCGTGACGCAGGCGCACCAGATTCAAACCCGGCTGATCGGCCTGGACGAAGGCTGCGGCAAGCTGGCCATCAACCTGATCACCGTCCACGCCCAGGACCACCTGATGAACGCGATGGTGATTCAGGATCTGGCAGACGACATGATTGAACTTTATCGCCGGCAGGCACAAACGGAGGCGCGCGGATGAATACCCTGAAAATCGCCATTATCGGCGGCGGCAGCAGCTATACGCCGGAACTGGTCGAAGGCCTGATTGAACGCATTGAGGAGCTGCCGGTCAGCGAACTGGCATTGGTCGACGTCGAGGCCGGCCGCGAGAAAGTCGAGATTATCGCCGCGCTGACCCAACGTATGTTGGCGCGACACGGGCTGGAACGAGTCACGGTCAGCGTGCATTTTGCACTGGACGACGCCATCCGCGGCGCACAGTTTGTCCTGACGCAGCTGCGGGTCGGGCAACTGCCGGCCCGCGCCGCCGACGAACGTCTGGGGCTGAAGTATCGCCTGATTGGCCAGGAGACCACCGGCGTCGGCGGTTTTGCCAAGGCGCTGCGCACCATTCCGGTAATGCTGGATATCGCGCGCAAGGTCGAACGGCTGGCGCCGGACGCCTGGATCATCAACTTCACCAACCCGGCCGGCATCGTGACCGAAGCGATCTCCCGCTACACCAAGGCGAAAATTATCGGCCTGTGCAATGTGCCGATCAGCATGCACCATATGATCGCCAACATGCTGGAAGCGCCGTTTGACGCTGTCCGGCTGCGCTTCGCCGGGCTCAACCATATGGTCTGGGTGCATCAGGTGATGCACAGCGGCCGGGACGTCACCGCCGAGGTGATCGACAGGCTGTGCGACGGCGCGACGCTGACCATGAACAACATCAAGGAAGAGCCGTGGCCGCCGGCGTTCCTGCGCGCCGTCGGCGCCATCCCCTGCCCTTATCACCGTTACTTCTACCAGACGCAGGAGATGCTGGCGGAAGAGATGGCCGCCGCCGCCGAACGCGGCACCCGCGCCGAGCAGGTGATGCAGGTGGAAAAAGAGCTGTTTGAGCTGTATGCCGACCCGCATCTGGACAGCAAACCGCAGCAGCTCAGCTTCCGCGGCGGCTCGTTCTATTCGCAGGTGGCGCTGGAGCTGATCCGGGCAATTCACAACAATCTCGGTACGCAATTAGTGGTAAACACCGCAAACCGCGGCGCTATTCATGGCCTCGCCGACGATGCTGTGATAGAAACCAACTGTATCGTCGATGCGCAGGGCGCCCATCCGCTGGCTTTCGGCCGGTTGCCGGAATCCATGCATGCGCTGACCCAGCAGGTGAAGGCCTATGAGCGCCTGACCATCGAGGCCGCCGTACACGGCGATCGCCGCAGCGCGCTGCTGGCGCTGGTTACCAACCCGCTGGTCGCCAGCGCGAAAATTGCCGGGCCGCTGCTGGAAGACGTACTGCAGGCCAATAGCGCATACTTACCGCAGTTTACGCTCTGATAATCACGAAACGGCAATGAGGCAGGTCGAAGGACATGATGGTGACACTGGAAGATGTAGCCGCTGAAGCGGGCGTATCGCGCGCCACGGTGTCGCGCGTGGTGAACGGCGACAGCAATGTCAAAGCACCCACCCGCGAGAAAGTGGAGCGGGCCATCGCCCGGCTTGGCTATACCCCCAATCCGGCGGCGCGCGCGCTGGCCTCCAGCCAAAGCAACACGCTGGGCCTGGTGACCACCTCATACCGCGGCGGTTTTTTCGGCGCGTTGATGGATTTTGTGCAGACCGAGGCGGAGTCGCACGGCAAACAGCTGCTGGTCACCCAGGGGCGTAACAGCGCCGACAATGAACTGGCGGCGATCCAGCGGCTGTTCAACCTGCGCTGCGACGGGGTGATCCTGCACGTCCGCTACCTGAGCGACGATAGGCTACGTCAACTGGCGGCGGAACAGCGCCGCTTTGTGCTGCTCGATCGTCTGGTGCCGGGGCTGGAGGATCGCTGTGTCACCTTCGACCATCCGCAGGCCAGCCTCCTGGCAACCCAGCAGTTGATCGACGCCGGCCACCGCCGCATCGCCTGCATCAGCGGGCCGCGCCAGCGCGCCTCCAGCCGGCTGCGCATCCGGGGCTTTGAGGACGCCATGCGTGCGGCGCGTCTGGAACCGTTGGACTGTCCGGAAGGGGCTTACGACCTGGAAAGCGGCTATCAGTGTGCCGAACGCCTGCTGCTGCGCCCTGTGCTGCCCAGCGCCATCTATTGTTGCAACGAAGAGATGGCGATCGGCGCTTTGCTGGCGATCAACGAACGCCGCCTGCGCGTCCCGCAGGATATTTCGCTGGTCTGTTACGACAGCGGCGAACGCGCGCCGTTTGTCCGTCCGGCGCTGACCAGCGTGCACTTCCCGATCGTGGAGATGGCCCAGCAGGCCGCACGCCTGCTGATCGATCCTGCAACGCCGCCCGTGACCTTCGCGCCGCAGATCATCAGGCGCGATTCGATTGCCAAACTAGACACAGATCACTAATTGATTAAATAGTTTTCATTGATTGCATCAAAAATTAGTCAGCAATCATAAAATATCCCGATAGCTATGCTAGGATCCGCCCCCAGGTGGTCAGCGGACCGTTTTCTTTTTTTGGCAAGCGACGTCAGATCCCGCCACCGGCATCTCAAATCCAACAGACCAATCGGGCTTATTCAATGAATAACAACAACCGCATCCGGCTTACATGGATCAGCTTCTTTTCCTATGCGCTGACCGGTGCCTTAGTGATCGTCACAGGGATGGTGATGGGAAACATTGCAGAGTACTTTAATCTGCCGGTTTCCAGCATGAGCAACACCTTTACCTTCCTGAACGCCGGCATTCTGATTTCGATCTTCCTCAATGCCTGGCTGATGGAAATTATCCCGCTGAAACGCCAACTGGTGTTCGGTTTTCTGCTGATGGTGCTGGCGGTGGTTGGCCTGATGGTCGGCAAAACCCTGACGCTGTTCTCCATCTGCATGTTTATCCTCGGGATAGTGAGCGGCA
The DNA here is from genome assembly GCF_009817885.1 of Serratia rhizosphaerae. Lineage (NCBI taxonomy): Bacteria > Pseudomonadati > Pseudomonadota > Gammaproteobacteria > Enterobacterales > Yersiniaceae > Serratia > Serratia rhizosphaerae. The sequence goes on along the minus strand of NZ_CP041764.1, from coordinate 2,446,173 downwards.
TTACCATGTCGATCGGCACTTTCCTGATCACCCATATGTATTCCGGTCGCCAGCGCGGTTCACGCCTGCTGTTTACCGATTCGTTCTTCAGCATGGCCGGGATGATCTTCCCGATCGTCGCCGCCACGCTGCTGGCGCGCCATATCGGTTGGTACTGGGTTTACGCCTGCATCGGCGTACTGTATCTGGCGATTTTCGTGCTGGCCCTGTGTTCCGAGTTCCCGGTACTGGGCAATAAAGGCAATGCCGACGGCGAAACGGTCGCCAAAGAAAAATGGGGTATCGGCGTGCTGTTCCTGTCGATCGCCGCGCTGTGCTACATCCTCGGCCAGTTGGGCTTCATCCAGTGGGTGCCGGAGTATGCCACCAAATCTCTGGGGATGAATATCAGCCAGGCCGGCAAGCTGGTCAGCGATTTCTGGACCTCTTATATGTTGGGGATGTGGGTATTCAGCTTTGTGCTGCGCTTCTTCGACCTACAGCGCATCGTCACCGTGCTGGCGGCGCTGGCGACCGGCGCGATGTATATGTTCGTCAGCAGCGACGAGCCGCAGCTGCTGGGCTACTACATTATGGCCCTGGGCTTTGTTTCCAGCGCCATCTACACCACGCTGATTACCCTCGGTTCGCTGCAGACCAAGGTCTCTTCGCCGAAGCTGGTGAACTTCATCCTGACCTGCGGCACCATCGGCACCATGCTGACCTTCGTGGTCACCGGCCCGATTGTCGCCAAAGGCGGCGCGCACGCGGCGCTGACCACCGCCAACGGCCTGTACCTGGCGGTATTCGTGATGTGTCTGCTGCTGGGCTTTGTCACCAAGCACCGCAGCCACGGCCACGTGACCCACTAATCGTCGCTGCCTCCCATAAAAAAGCACCGTTCGCCACCGGCGACGGTGCTTTTTTTATCCCTGCATCCTAGCGGCGAAAATCGACCAGCTCCTCATCATCCAGGTAAATCGTCGTTTCCGCCGGCCGGGTGGCGGCGATCACGTCTCCCTGACGAATGGAGTAGCGCACCGGCGTCTGGCGCCGCACCGCGTCAAAGCCGTTTTCCGCCGGCAGAATCACCAGGTTGGCGCTGTTGCCTGCCGCCAGCCCGTAATCCTGCAGCTGCAGCGTGCGGGCGCTGCGCGTGGTGATCAGTTCCAGGCCGTCGTTAATCTGGCCGTAGCCCATCAGCTGACAGACGTGCAGACCCATATGCAATACCTGCAGCATATTGGCGGTGCCGAGCGGATACCACGGGTCGAAGACGTCGTCGTGGCCGAAACAGACGTTGAGATCCGCCGCCAGCATCTCTTTCACCCGCGTGATGCCGCGCCGCTTCGGATAGTCGTCAAAACGCCCTTGCAGATGAATATTCACCAGCGGGTTGGCGACAAAGTTGATGCCGGACAGTTTCAACAGGCGGAACAGCCGCGAGGTATAAGCGCCGTTGTAGGAATGCATCGCCGTGGTATGGCTGGCGGTCACCCGCGCGCCCATCTCCAGCTTGAGCGCCAGCGCCGCGACGGTTTCGACAAAGCGCGACTGCTCGTCATCAATCTCATCGCAGTGTACATCCACCAACCGGCCATATTTCTGCGCCAGCGCGAAGGCCTTGTGCAGCGACTCTACGCCGTACTCGCGGGTAAATTCAAAGTGTGGAATTGCACCCACCACATCGGCCCCCAGGCGCAGCGCCTCCTCCAGCAGGGCTTCACCGTTGGGATAAGAGAGAATGCCCTCCTGCGGAAATGCAACGATCTGCAGCGTCACCCAGGGTGCCGCCTCCTGCTTCACCTCCAGCATGGCGCGCAGCGCGGTCAGCGACGGGTCCGACACGTCCACATGGGTACGCACGTACTGAATGCCGTTGGCGATCTGCCACTTCAGCGTTTGCCAGGCGCGCTGCTTCACATCCTCGTGGCTCAGCAGCGCCTTACGCTCCGCCCAGCGTTCAATCCCCTCAAACAGCGTGCCGGACTGGTTCCAGGCCGGCTGACCGGCGGTCTGGGTGGTATCCAGATGAATATGCGGCTCGACAAACGCCGGCAGCGCCAGGCCGCCCTCGGCATCCAGCGCGTCGCTACGCCACGCCTGGCCGGCCGGCTGCGGGATCAGATGGGCGATACGCCCCTGCTCGATGCTCAGTTGCCACAGTCCTTCATGCCCGCTGAGACGCAGATTGTCGATAAACTTCAACCTTTGCTTTGCCACACTTCCCCTCCCGTTGACCGGCTGATTTTTTCATCATACTGGCACGCGCGCAGGCTGACAAAAACAGTCATCAGCAAAAATGGCGTAAACGGCGAAAAATAGTGCGACAACCATCAAACTGGCTCGATTCAGCTAAAGTTGAATGAAAACCGCAACTTATCAAATAACGATAAAAATCAGTAATATAACACCTTAGAGGTATATGGGAGTAGACTTGATTTACATCAATAAGCCGTACGGCGGGAGGAATAAGGTAAGCGCAGGAAACCAGAATTTTTGAGGCAATCATGAGCAGAGTCAAACTCGCTGTCATCGGTAACGGCATGGTCGGCCACCGCTTTATCGAAGATCTGCTGGAAAAGGCAGACCCCGACCAGTTCGACATCACCGTTTTTTGCGAAGAACCGCGTATCGCTTACGACCGCGTACACCTTTCTTCCTACTTTTCCCACCATACCGCCGAAGAGCTGTCGCTGGTACGCGAAGGTTTTTACGAGAAATCCGGCGTCAAGGTGCTGGTCGGCGAACGCGCCATTACCATCAACCGCAGCGAGAAGGTGATTCACTCCAACACCGGCCGCACGGTGTTTTACGACAAACTGATCATGGCCACCGGCTCCTACCCGTGGATCCCCCCCATCAAGGGCGCGGAAAGCCAGGATTGCTTCGTTTACCGCACCATCGAAGACCTCAACGCGATTGAAGCCTGCGCCCGCCGCAGCAAGCGCGGCGCGGTAGTCGGCGGCGGTCTGCTGGGGCTGGAAGCCGCCGGCGCGCTGAAAAGCCTGGGCATCGAAACCCATGTGATCGAATTCGCGCCGGTGCTGATGGCCGAACAGCTCGATCCGATGGGCGGCGATCAACTGCGCCGCAAGATCGAACGCATGGGCGTTCAAGTGCACACCGGCAAAAACACCCGCGAGATCGTCAACGGCGGTCAGCAGGCGCGTAAAACCATGCAGTTTGCCGACGGCAGCGAGCTGGAAGTCGACTTTATCGTCTTCTCCACCGGCATCCGCGCACAGGACAAGCTGGCGCACCAGTGCGGGCTGGCTACCGCACGCCGCGGCGGCATCGTGATCAACGATCAATGCCAGACGTCCGACCCGGATGTCTACGCCATCGGCGAATGCGCCTCCTGGCAGGAGCGCACCTTTGGCCTGGTGGCGCCGGGCTACAAAATGGCACAGGTAACCGCTGACCATCTGCTGGGGCGCGACAACACCTTCCTCGGCGCGGATATGAGCGCCAAGCTGAAACTGCTGGGGGTGGACGTGGGCGGCATCGGCGATGCACACGCCCGTACAGCAGGCGCCCGCAGCTACGTATATCTGGACGAAAGCAAAGAGGTGTATAAACGCCTGGTGGTCAGCGCCGATAATAAAACCCTGCTGGGCGCAGTACTGGTCGGCGACACCAGCGATTACGGCAATCTGCTGCAGCTGGCGCTGAACGGCATCGAACTGCCGGAGAACCCGGACAGCCTGATCCTGCCGGCGCACGCCGGCAGCAAACCGGCCATCGGCGTGGACGCCCTGCCGGAAAGCGCACAAATCTGCTCCTGCTTTGACGTCAGCAAAGGCGATATTATCAAGGCGGTGAGCATGGGCTGCCATACCGTCGCCGCCATCAAGGCGGAAACCAAGGCTGGCACCGGCTGTGGCGGCTGTATTCCGCTGATTACCCAGGTGCTGAACGCCGAGCTCAGCAAGCAGGGCATCGAGGTTAACCACCACCTGTGCGAACATTTCGCCTACTCGCGCCAGGAGCTGTACCACCTGATCCGCGTTGAAGGCATCAAATCCTTTGATGAGCTGCTGGCGAAATACGGCAAAGGCTACGGCTGCGAAGTGTGCAAGCCGACCGTCGGTTCGCTGCTGGCCTCCTGCTGGAATGAGTACGTCCTCAAACCGCAACACACCCCGCTGCAGGATACCAACGACAATTTCCTCGGCAATATCCAGAAAGACGGCACCTACTCGGTGATCCCACGCTCCGCCGGCGGCGAGATTACGCCGGAGGGTCTGCGGGCCATCGGCGAGATCGCCAGCGAGTACAGCCTCTACACCAAGATCACCGGTTCGCAGCGTATCGGCATGTTCGGCGCGCAGAAAAACGATCTGCCGGCCATCTGGGAGAAACTGATCGCCGCCGGCTTTGAAACCGGTCACGCCTACGCCAAGGCGCTGCGCATGGCGAAAACCTGCGTCGGCAGCACCTGGTGCCGCTACGGCGTCGGCGACAGCGTCGGCTTCGGCGTCGAGCTGGAAAACCGCTACAAAGGCATCCGCACGCCGCACAAAATGAAGTTCGGCGTCTCCGGCTGCACCCGCGAATGCGCCGAAGCGCAGGGTAAGGACGTCGGCATTATCGCCACCGAAAACGGCTGGAACCTGTATGTCTGCGGCAACGGCGGCATGAAGCCGCGCCACGCCGACCTGCTGGCGGCCGACCTCGACCGCGATACGCTGGTGCGCTATCTGGACCGCTTTATGATGTTCTACATCCGCACCGCCGACAAACTGCAGCGCACCTCGCTGTGGCTGGAAAGCCTGGAAGGCGGCATCGACTATCTGCGCCAGGTGATTATCGACGACAAACTGGGCATCAACGCGCAGCTGGAAGCGGAAATTCTGCGCCTGCGCGACGCGGTGATCTGCGAATGGAGCGAAACCGTTGCGCATCCGGAGCTGCAGGTACGCTTCGCCCACTTTATCAACAGTAGCCTGCGCGACCCGAACGTGCAGATGATCGCCGAACGTGACCAGCACCGCCCGGCCCGCCCGGACGAGCGCATCCCCGTCACCGTACTGGAAACCGAGGAGAACAACGCATGAGCCCGTGGATCACCGTCTGTCCCGTCGCCGATATCCTGCCCGGCACCGGCGTCTGCGCCCTGATTGGCGAACAGCAGGTGGCGGTCTTCCGCCCCTACGCCGATGAACAGGTGTTCGCCATCAGCAATATCGATCCCTTCGCCCAGGCCAGCGTGCTGTCGCGCGGCCTGATCGCCGAACATCAGGGCGAGCTGTGGGTCGCCAGTCCGCTGAAAAAACAGCGTTTCCGCCTGCATGACGGCCGCTGTATGGAGGATGAGGCACATTCAGTGGCGCACTTCGCCAGCCGGGTGGTCGACGGCGTGGTGCAGGTGGCGGCGGCATAACAATATTCTAACCTTCTGGGAACAGCCTATGTTTACCGACACCATCAACAAATGCGCCGCCAACGCGGCGCGCATCGTCAAACTGGCGAAGGAGAGCCCGCTCGGTTTTTGGATCGCCTCCGCCATGGCCGGCGCCTATGTGGGCCTTGGCATCATCCTGATTTTCACCCTCGGCAATCTGGTGGATCCGTCCGTGCGTCCGCTGGTGATGGGCGCCACCTTCGGCATCGCGCTGACGCTGGTGATTATCGCCGGTTCCGAACTGTTTACCGGCCACACCATGTTCCTGACGCTCGGCGTCAAAGCCGGCGCCATCTCACAGGGGCAGATGTGGACGGTGCTGCCGCAGACCTGGCTCGGTAACCTGCTGGGGTCGGTGCTGGTCGCCTTGATGTACTATTATGGCGGCGGCAGCCTGCTGCCGGTAGACACCAGTCTGGTGCACAGCGTAGCGCTGGCGAAAACCACCGCGCCGGCGGACGTGCTGTTCTTTAAGGGCATCCTGTGCAACTGGCTGGTCTGCCTGGCGATCTGGATGGCGCTGCGCGTTGAGGGCGCGGCGAAATTTATCGCCATCTGGTGGTGTCTGCTGGCGTTTATCGCCTCCGGCTACGAACACTCGGTCGCCAATATGACGCTGTTCGCGCTCTCCTGGTTCGGCCAGCACGGCGAAGCCTATACGCTCGGCGGCATCGGCCATAACCTGCTGTGGGTCACGCTGGGCAATATGGTTTCCGGCATGATTCTGATGGGGCTTGGCTACTGGTACGCCACCCCGCGCGCACAGCGCCCGCAGGGGGATAGCAAGCGCGCACGTCAGACCGCATAATTACCGACTTATCCCGGGCGCCGTACGCGGCGCCCCTGGCCCCGCCCAGAGGAATTGCTGATGGATTACCTACCCATTTTCTGCCAACTGCAACATAAAGCCTGCCTGCTGGTCGGCGGCGGTGACGTCGCCGAGCGCAAGGCGCGGTTGCTGCTGGATGCCGGCGCACAGCTGACGGTCAACGCACCGGCGTTCAACGAGCAGTTTCAGCGCTGGGCCGAACAGGGACAGGTCACGCTGATCGGCGGCGACTTCCGCGCCGAACTGCTGGCGGAGCAGTGGCTGGTGATTGCCGCCACCGACCGGGTGGAGGTCAACGCGCTGGTGTATCAGTGCGCCAATCAGCAGCGGGTGTTTTGCAACGTGGTGGACGATCCTAAACGCGCCAGCTTTATCATGCCGTCGATTATCGACCGCTCGCCAATCATGGTCGCCGTTTCGTCCGGCGGGAAAGCGCCGGTGCTGGCGCGTCTGCTGCGTGAAAAACTGGAGGCCACGCTGCCGCAGCACCTCGGCCGTCTGGCGCAATGGGGCGGTACGCTGCGCCAGCGCGTAAAACAGCGCTTTGCACGGCCTGAAGATCGCCGTCGTTTCTGGGAGCGGCTGTTTGCCCACGACCGGCTGGCGCAGTCGCTGGCCAATAACGATGACGCCATGATCACCAGCCACACCGAAGCGCTGTTCGCCAGCCAGACTCACGCCGGCGGTGAAGTGGTGCTGGTGGGCGCCGGGCCGGGCGATGCCGGTCTGCTGACGCTGAAAGGCCTGCAGCAGATACAGCAGGCCGATGTGGTGGTTTACGACCGTCTGGTTTCTGATGACGTGATGGCGCTGGTGCGCCGCGACGCCGAACGCATTTTTGTCGGCAAGCGCGCCGGCGATCACTGTGTGCCGCAGGCGCAGATTAACCAGATTCTGCTGGAGCAGGCGCAAAACGGTAAACGCGTGGTGCGTCTGAAAGGCGGCGACCCGTTTATCTTCGGCCGCGGCGGCGAGGAATTGGAGACGCTGGCAGCGGGCGGTATTCCGTTTTCCGTGGTGCCGGGCATCACCGCCGCCTCCGGCTGCTCAGCTTACAGCGGCATTCCCCTGACCCACCGCGACCATGCGCAAAGCGTCCGTCTGATCACCGGCCATGCCAAAAGCGACGGCGATCTCGACTGGGCCACGCTGGCCGCCGGCCAGCAGACGCTGGTGTTCTATATGGGTCTGTCGCAGGCGGGAGAGATTCAGAGGCAGCTGGTCGCACACGGTATGGCCGCCGATACGCCGGTAGCACTGGTGGAAAACGGCACCAGCCGTCGTCAGCGAGTTCTCGAAGGCGAACTGCGGCAGTTGCCGGCGCTGGCGCAGCAGGCGGCCAGCCCGAGCCTGATTATTGTCGGCAGCGTCGTCAGCCTGCGCAGTCAACTGAACTGGTTCGCCAGCCGTGAAGCCGCGCCGGAGCTGGCGAAAATGGCCTGACAACGGGTTAAAAATGACAAAGGCCGGGCAAATGCCCGGCCTTTTTGCTGTCTGACGCCCTGAGGTTACGGGTGCGCCACAAAGCCGATCGCTTCATAGACTTTGTTCAACGTTTCCTGTGCACGTGCGCGCGCTTTGGCCGCACCGTCACGCATCACCTGCTGCAGATAGGCCTCGTCGTTGCGGAAACGATGGTAACGCTCCTGCAGCTCGCCCAGCATGCCGGACACCGCCTCGGCAACCGCGCCTTTCAGGTGGCCGTACATCTGGCCTTCGAACTCGGCTTCCAGCTCGGCAATTGACTTGCCGGTCACGCCGGACAGGATATCCAACAGATTGGAGACCCCTGCCTTATTGGCCACGTCGTAACGAATGACCGGCGGCTCATCGGAGTCGGTCATCGCCCGTTTGATTTTTTTGGTGACCGCTTTCGGATCTTCCAGCAGACCGATAACGTTGTTGCGGTTATCGTCCGACTTGGACATCTTCTTGGTCGGCTCCTGCAGCGACATCACGCGCGCGCCGGATTTCGGGATAAACGGCTCCGGCACCTTGAAGATATCGCCATACAGCGCGTTAAAGCGCGATGCCACATCGCGGCTCAGCTCCAGGTGCTGTTTCTGGTCTTCGCCTACCGGCACCTGGTTGGTCTGATACAGCAGAATGTCTGCCGCCATCAGCACCGGATAATCGAACAGGCCGGCGTTGATGTTTTCCGCATAGCGACTGGACTTGTCCTTGAACTGAGTCATACGGCTCAGTTCACCGAAATAGGTGTAGCAGTTCAGCGCCCAGCTCAGCTGCGTGTGCTCCGGTACGTGCGACTGAACAAAGATGGTGCTTTTGTTCGGATCGATGCCGCAGGCCAGATACAGCGCCAGCGTATTCAGCGTCGCTTCACGCAGCTTTGCCGCGTCCTGACGTACGGTAATCGCATGCAGATCGACGATGCAGTAGATGCAGTCGTAATCATCCTGCATATGAACCCACTGACGCAGCGCACCCATGTAGTTGCCAATGGTCAATTCGCCGGACGGCTGCGCGCCGCTAAATACGATGGGCTTACTCATGTTTAAATTTCCTGATTCTCTAAAGATGACCGCCCAAGAACGGGCAACAGATCGGCGAAGCGTTCCAACACGCGGTCGGGATGGCTCAGGGCTATCGCTTCACCGTAGTTATAACCATACGTCAGGCCGACGCTCAGGCACCCCGCCGCCTGTGCCGCCTGAATATCATTGCGCGAGTCGCCGACGAACAACAGCTCGCCGGCCCGCAGACCCAGCTTGCCGAGCACCAGGTACAGCGGCGCCGGATGCGGCTTTTTCTCAACCACGTCATCGCCGCCGATAATCAGCGAAAAGTAGTCGGCAATCCCCAGCGAACGCAGCAGCGGCGCGACAAACGGCGTCGGCTTGTTAGTCACCAGCGCCATCGGCATGCCGTACTCCGCCAGCTGCGCCAGCGTCTGCCGCACCTGCGGGAACAGGCGGCTGCCGTCGGCAACCGTGTCGGCATAGCAGCGATCGAAACGTTCACGCAGTTGCCGGCACTGTTCCGGCGTCTCTTCGACCTCGGCCCAGCGCAGCGCCCGCTGCACCAGGACATCGGCGCCGTTGCCGATCCAGGTGCTGACCCGTTCAATGCCCGGCTGCGGCAGATTCATCTCCGCCAGCGCCCGGTCCATCGCCGCGGCCAGGCCCGGCGCACTGTCAACCAGCGTACCGTCCAGGTCAAACGCCAGGGCGCGGATGGCGTTGAAATCAGCCATGGGTGACTTTCGCCAGTTCGCTGCGCATGGCGTCGATCACCGTGCGATAGTCCGGCTGGCCGAAGATGGCGGAACCGGCGACGAACATATCGGCGCCCGCAGCGGCGATTTCGGCAATGTTATCAACCTTCACCCCGCCGTCCACTTCCAGACGGATATCGTAGCCGCTGTCATCAATCAGCTTGCGCACCTGGCGCAGCTTATCCAGCGTACCGTGGATAAATGACTGGCCGCCAAAGCCCGGGTTGACCGACATCAGCAAAATCACGTCAAGCTTATCCATCACGTAGTCAAGATAGCTCAGCGGCGTGGCCGGGTTGAACACCAGCCCGGCCTTACAGCCGTGCTCTTTGATCAGTTGGATGGTGCGATCGACATGTTCGGAAGCTTCAGGATGGAAAGAGATGTAGCTGGCGCCGGCCTTGGCGAAATCCGGGATAATGCGATCGACCGGCTTCACCATCAGATGAACGTCAATCGGCGCGGTGATGCCGTAGTTGCGCAGCGCCTGACACACCATCGGGCCGATGGTCAGGTTCGGGACGTAATGGTTATCCATTACATCGAAATGCACCACATCGGCACCGGCGGCCAAGACATTCGCCGTGTCCTCGCCCAGGCGGGCAAAATCTGCCGACAGAATGGACGGGGCAATCAAACTCTTTTTCATCCGCTTCTCCAAACGTAGGGGTAGTTATGATACGCCGGGGGCCTGCTTCTTTCCGGCTTAGCGATACAGCGCCAAAAGCTCGTTCACCTTGCTGCGGCCCAGAATATTACGGCTGATGGTGCGGCGGGCTTTCACCACATACAGCGCAGCATGCTGGTACCAGTCGCGCGTCAGTTCGGTATCGTGGTTAGAGATCAATACCGGCACCTGATGCTCAACTGACAGCTGATGCGCAATCTGCGCCAGCCCCTGCTGATCGTCCAGGCTGAAGCTGTTGGTGTGATAGGCGGTAAAATTCGCCGTCGCCGACAGCGGCGCATACGGCGGATCGCAGTACACCACCGCACCGGCGGTCGCCTTCAGCATGGTATCGCGGTAATGCTCACAGACAAAGGTGGCATTGCGCGATTTTTCCGCAAACCAGTACAGCTCTTCCTCGGGGAAGTAAGGCTTTTTGTAACGGCCGAACGGCACGTTGAACTCGCCGCGCAGGTTATAGCGGCACAGGCCGTTGTAACAGTGGCGGTTCAGATACAGGAACAATAACGCCCGGCGGTACGCGTCCCGGCTAGTATTAAACTCTTCGCGCAGCAGGTAAAACTGATCCGAGTTATTGAATTCATCGGCGAACAGAATGCGGGCATCGCGTACGAAGTCATCCGTACGCAGCTTCACGATGTTATACAGGTTGATAAGATCGCTGTTGATATCGGCGAGAATATAGGCATCGTAATCGGTATTCAAAAACACCGACCCCGCACCCACGAAGGGCTCGATTAAGCAGTCCCCTTCCGGCAGATGGCGACGAATCTCATCTACCAGCGGGTATTTTCCACCAGCCCATTTTAAAAAAGCGCGGTTCTTCTTCATGCCGTCAGTTAGCTACTTATACAATTCAGAGCGGCGGATTGTACTCTGTTTCAGACAGCACATCAGCGCACAAATTAAAATGATTTATACCCTTCATCCTGCAGGCCGCCGCCCGGCCATCGCTCGGACCCAAGGTCGTCGCATGGCGCAGGACGGCAGCCTGAAAGCTGTCAGATTACTTTTTCTGGTCCTGTTGTACCTGGCGTACAGAACGAACCCAAGGTTTTTTCGCCTGCACGTCCGCAGGCAATGACGCAATGGCGCGCTTCGCTTCCCCGGAAGAGGCGTAAACGCCGCTCACCAGCACGAACCACGGTTTACCGTTGCGCGTGGTTTGATACACGGAATAGTTCGGCAGCTTCTGCTGTTTGGCAAACGCGTTCAGGGTATCGGAACGGGACGCGCTGCTCAGCTGCAGCGTGAAGTGGCTGGCCGGCGCAGACTGGATAGCGCCGCCGCTGCCGCTGACCGCAGCAGACTTACCGGAAGAGGCCGATGCAGAGGCTTTGCTGCTGCTTGATTTATGCGTCGAGGCGGCCGGTTTGCTGGCGCTCTTCGCCGGCGTTTTATGCGGCTGCGCGGTATGGCTCTGCACCGGGCGCGTGGTTTCATGCGGAGCGTTCGAACCGCCCATTACCGTCGCCGGCGCCGTCGGCAGCGTTGAACTGCCGCCCGTCATGCCTTGCGTGGCGGTATCAACCTGTCCTTGCTGTGCAGACAGCGCGTCATTCATATTGCCGGGCAGATCCACGCGTTGCTGCGCACCGCCCTGTTGCGGCTGTGGCTGCGCCTCGGTCGGCGTGCCGGAAATCGGCGGTACGCTGATCTCTTGCGGCTGCTGCGGCTGAGTCGTATTCACGCCGTTGGCGTCATTGGCATCGGTGGTGCCGCCCGGAACGCCATTGTTCGTCGTGGTCAACGATGAGGAACCGGACAGATTGATGTCGCGCGCCGAACCGGACTGATTGCCCTGCTGCTGCGCGGATTCGTGTTTGGTCGGCGCTTTCAGCGCAGAGCCGATCCCGATAATCAGCAGCAGCAGCACCAGGATGCCGATGCCGATCATCAGATGCTGACGTGAAACAGCTAAACGCGGGCCGGGGGCCGCTTTACGCGACCGTGAGGAAGGACGATCGCTGCTATCGGGTCGGAGATCGTCTTCCGGTTTAAATTCATCCATCTAAAACCCTCCAACTGAGAGGTAAAGGCTGTTACCCCGCAGGCTGGCCGCCTTGCGTAGCACCAGCCACCTGGGGCGTATCACGGTAAAGCGACGGCGATACAGCCGATTAACTCAAATCATGGTAATCGGGCAAAACCCATTCGCATGATTAATAATATAGATGCAAACCGCGGCTAAGCCACTGTTATTGCCTCTTCTTTTACAGCACCGCCAGCGAACCGGCCGTTTATCAGAGGAAGCGACTTACTGCGGCAAACAATCTTCGATCGACGCCAATACCGTATCATGCGCAACGCCGCTGCGGACTTCCGCTGCGCCGATCGCCGTCGGCAACACCAGGCGCAGTTCACCGGCCAGCACCTTCTTGTCGCGCATCATATGCGGCAGATACGCCGCCGGCGTCATCTCCTGCGGCCCGGTCACCGGCAGACCCGCACGCTGCAGCAAAGTGCTGACGCGCGCAATATCCTGCTCGGAAAACTGTCCCAGCCGATGCGCAGTGTGCGCCGCCATCATCATGCCGGCCGCCACGGCTTCGCCGTGCAGCCAGACGCCGTAACCCAGCTCCGCCTCAATCGCGTGGCCGTAGGTATGGCCCAGATTCAGCAGGGCGCGCAGGCCGCTTTCACGCTCATCGGCGGCAACCACCTGCGCTTTCAGTTCGCAGCAGCGACGAATGCAGTATGCCAGCGCCTGCATATCCAGCGCGACCAACGCATCGATATTATTTTCCAGCCAACGGAAGAAATCAGCATCAAGAATAATCCCATACTTGATCACTTCCGCCAGACCGGATGAAAGCTCGCGCGCCGGTAACGTCTTCAGGCAGTCCAGATCAACCACGACCGAAGCCGGCTGATAGAACGCGCCGATCATGTTTTTACCGAGCGGATGATTGACGGCGGTTTTCCCGCCAACGGAGGAGTCCACCTGCGACAGCAGCGTGGTCGGCACCTGAATAAAACGGACGCCGCGCTGGTAGCAGGCCGCGGCAAACCCGGTCAGGTCGCCGATAACGCCGCCGCCAAGGGCGACCAGGGTGGTGTCGCGGCCATGGGGTTTAGCCAGCAGCGCCGAGAACACCTGTTCCAGCACCGCAAGGGATTTATACTGTTCGCCATCCGGCAGAATCACCTGATCAACCACCACGCCGCTCTGTTCAAGCACGTTACGCACCTGCTCCAGATACAGCGGCGCCAGTGTCTGGTTAGTGACCAGCATCACCTGATCGCCCGCCTTCAGCGGCATAAAAGAAGCCGGATCGTTAAACAATCCGGCAGCAATGGTAATCGGGTAGCTACGCTCCCCAAGCGTTACGGTAACTCTTTCCATATCGCGCCCAGTTCCCCAATGTGGTTGATCCCCGCATCGCGGCGCGGGGAACGCAATCAGTTGTTTTCCAGCATATTGATAATCTGGTTGGCAACTACTTTAGCGCTTTGATCGTCGGTACGGATAGTGACATCGGCGATTTCTTCGTACAACGGATTGCGTTCCTTTGCCAGCGCTTCCAGCACCTCACGCGGCGGCTCATCAACCTGCAGCAGCGGACGTTTTTTATCACGCTGGGTACGAGCCAACTGTTTTTCGATGGTGGTTTCTAAATAAACAACGACACCTCGCGCCGACAGACGGTTACGCGTCTCACGCGATTTCACCGAACCACCGCCGGTCGCCAGCACAATCCCTTGCTTTTCCGTCAGTTCATTAATGACTTTTTCTTCACGATCGCGGAAACCTTCTTCGCCTTCCACGTCGAATACCCAGCCCACGTCAGCTCCGGTACGTCGCTCAATTTCTTGATCGGAGTCGAAGAACTCCATATTGAGTTGCTGAGCTAACTGACGGCCAATAGTGCTTTTGCCGGCACCCATAGGCCCAACCAGAAAGATATTGCGTTTCTCTGCCATGTTTTTCGGTATTACTAAGACAATTCGTTAATGATAACCCGCCCCGCCAATCAAATCAGCGGCGGGACCTAAACTGAAACCTCATGAGCGATAGTGCGAGATCAGACGAAAAATTATCTCAACACTCTTGGTAGTTTGGCAACCGAATAAATCGCTATCCACGCCGCGGGAGGGAAACCATATGTTTTTAACGGCGTCTGAGCGTTAACAAAAAAACCTCGGAGCTCAATTCGGTAACCCTTGTAAGCTAAATCGGCCGCAGCGTCAAACTCAGATGTCTCTGTGGCGAGAAAAAAGTGCATCTGCTCATCAACTTCTGCAGATTTTCATCGGCGAGGCCGCTGAGTGCTCAACCTTTAACCAAGGTTGGCGTGATAAAAATCACCAGCTCCCGCTTTTTATACTGTGTGCCGCTGCGTTTAAACAGCGAGCCCAGCAGCGGTACATCGCCCAATCCCGGCACCTTGTCGGCGCTGCGGCTGCTTTGCCGCTGGAATATGCCGCCCAACACGATGGTTTCGCCGTTTTTTACCGTCACCTGCGTTTTTATCTCCTGCTTGTCGATCGCCAGGACTTCCCCCTCTCCCTGCTTGATCGCGCGGCCGGGCATGTTCTGGCTGATCTGCAGCTTCAGCGCGATACGGCCGTTAGGCAAAATCTTCGGCGTAACCTCCATCCCCAGCACCGCCTCTTTAAATTCCACCGATGTCGCACCGCTGGCGCCGCTGGACACTTCATACGGAATTTCCGTCCCCTGTTTGATGCTGGCGGTTTGCTGGTTGGCGGTGACCAGGCGCGGGCTGGCGATAATCTCCAGCGCATTTTCCTGTTCCAGCGCCGTCAGCTCCAAATCCAGGATGCGTCCGCTGATGCGCGCCAAGTGAAACCCCGCGCTTATCGCGCTGCGCTCCAACGGCAAACCAACGCTAAAGTTGTCGAGCCGCAGCGCTTTAGCCGGCAGTGCTTCATCTGCCAGCCCCCAACTGACGCCCAGCTCACGCAAATCCTCACTGCCGATAGTGACGATATGCGCCGCCAGCTGCACCTGCTCCAGCGGCTGATCCATCTGCTGCAACCAGCCTGCCAGCACCTTCAGCGCCGGCGCCTCGTCGCGAATCATCAGGGTGTTGGTGCGTTGATCCACCACGACACTGCCGCGCTCGCTCAACAGCGCGCCGCGCTGCGTCTGTAAACTCTGCGAGATCGCCGCCGCTTCAGCATGATTCAGCCGCTGCGTCAGCGTCTGTAGCGGCGGCGGCGCCTCTTCGGCCGGAAAAACTGTCATCACCTTGCCGTCGAGCGTCATATTCAGTTTCCCCATCCGCAAAATCACCGCCAGCGCCTGCCGCCACGGCACCTCTTCCAACCGCAGCGTCAGGTTACCGTTCACCGTCTCCGCCGTCACCAAATTCAGTTGCTGATAATCTGCCAAGGCCTGCAGCACCAGTGCGATCGGCGCATCATGAAACGCCAGAGAAACCGGGGCATCGTCCCGCGCCGCCGCCATGACGCCGAACGATAACGCGCACAGCAGCCCCGCCAAGCTTTTGCATCCCTTCATATTGCTTCCTTATTATTCCCCAAAACCAGCGTGACATCGCCGGCAACCGGCGGACAGAGCGCATCGGTCGCCACGGGCTGCAGCCTCAGCGTCTGTACGCCAATATGCGTCACCTGCCAGTCCCCGTTCAGCACCCGTTGCTGCAGCTGTAGCCGCAGCCAGCGCTTTTCCGGCGTGATGGCCCAACCCAGGCGGCGATCCGCCTGGCCGATAATGCCCGTCAGCCGCCATCGTCCGGGCGACGCGCCGGTGCCGGGGCAGGATACGGCAGGCGGTTGGAAAGGATCGCGCGGCTGTGCAGCCCACAACGCGGGCGCCAACGCCAGCGCCAGCCAGCCGCAGCGCGTTATTGCAACAGCCATTCCGCACTCAATCCTTCCGGCTGCATCTCCAGAGATAACTGGCTGATGCGTACCGTACCCGGCAAACTTTCCAGCAGCTGCAGCAAAGAGAAGTAGTCGCTGCGTAACCGCAGCCGCTGCTGCGCCGGCTGTTCCTGCCGCTGCCAACGCAACAGCCTGACGCCGGCCCGCTGCAGCACCGCCGACAGCTCCGGTTCGGTCGGCCATTGCTCCCGTTGCTGCGCTATCTGTTGTTCCAGCCTCGCCAGCGGCGACAGCGACGCCAGCCGCCGCTGCAGTTGCCCCACGCGCTGCGCCTGCTGCCGGGCGTCATCGCTTAACCGTTCCAACTGCCGCCACTCCCCGCGGATCAGGCCCAGCCCTGGCAGCACCAGCAGAATGCCGAGCAGCAGCCACTGCAACGCCAACAGTTGCCACCCCGGACGCTGCAGCCAAAGGATAAGCCCGTCAGGCAGCGGCCTACTCATCACGCCCCCAGGGCGCCGTCAAGGTAAAAGAGAACAGGCCGTCCGAACGTTGCGCGACGTCCGTCAACCGGTGATCGGGCAACAGCGCCTGCGTCGTCAGACGGTGCGTCAACTGAACCAACGCCGGATAGCCCTGGCTCAATCCGCGCAGCCGCAGGGTATGCGCCTGTGTTTCCAGAGAGAGCAGCCATACGCTGGCCGGCAATGCCGCCGCCAGCTGCGGCAAAAAGCGCGCATACTGCAAATTATGGCTTTGATTGCGGCGATGTTGCGCCTGACGTGCACTCAGCCGCGCCAGTTCGCCCGTCGCCGTCTGAATCAGCCGGTACTGTTGCTGCAACGCTTCATACCGCTGCGTGTATTGCAGCAGCAGACTGCGCTGTTGCTGCTGCCGGTGGCGTACGCCTGCCAGCATTACCGCGGCAATCGTCAGCGCCAACACCAGCTGCAGCGTCAGCAAACGCAGCCAGAGCCGTGCACGGCGACGCTGTGCCTGCTGACGCCAGGGCAGTAAGTTAACCTGATACATCAGCAATCCTCCTGCCGCAACGCCAGCCCGCCGGCCAGCACAAAAGCCCCTGGTTTTGCAGGTAACGGCGCCTGCCGATAAGGGAAAGCGTCAAGCGGCGACCACAACAGCGCGCCCTCCGGCGCAGGTTCGTCCAACACGCTGCTGTAATACAGCGTCTCCGCTCCTGCGTTAGCGGCCAACGCGGCCGCTAACGCCCGTTCGGCATCACCTGCCTCCGGCTCGCGCAGCACGCCGCAGGCGAAGG
Source organism: Serratia rhizosphaerae (assembly GCF_009817885.1). Lineage (NCBI taxonomy): Bacteria > Pseudomonadati > Pseudomonadota > Gammaproteobacteria > Enterobacterales > Yersiniaceae > Serratia > Serratia rhizosphaerae. The sequence continues at coordinate 2,428,945 of NZ_CP041764.1, read as the reverse complement.
CGGCGCTGCGCGGCGCCGCCCACAGCCAGTGATCGTCCAGCCGATGCAGCAAAACAGCATCGGGCGGCAGCCCGGCGGCCTCAGCCATGGTTAACAGCGCACAGGGCGTGATATCCACCACCTGCGGCGAGAGATCGGCCTGCTGCAGGCAGCGCAGCCACATCTGCAGCTCCTGCTGGCGGGCGGCGGTGAGCAACAGTTGCGCCGTCTGCTCCTGCGGCGGACGGTAGTCCAGCGCCAACGTCTGACTGTCGAGCGGAAACTGTTTCGCCCCCTGCGCGGTGATATAGCGATCGCGCGCCGGCTCCTGCAGACGTACATCCGGCGCCGGTATGACATGTTGTAAAACCCGTTGCACAGGTAAGGCAATGCGTAAGGAAATATGTCGCGGCAAGCGGATTCGCCACTGCCGCAGCAACGGAACTAAACTTTCGGATTGATCCAGATAACCGTCGCGCAATACGGCATGCGGCAAATTTTTTTGCCACCAATGCCGCAGCTGCCAGCCGCCGCGGCGCCGCTGTGCCGCGATTGCGCGCAGGCTGTTGCTCTGTATGTCGAGCCCCACATTCCATGTGTTCGGGAACATATTTTGACCCGTCTCCTTAAGGTAAGATGATAAAAGAACATATCCATGGCGAAGCCTTACCTTTATACTACCGCGCGGTTGTTTATAAACTGCCCAAATGACATAAAAATGGGAAATCTCAGGTGAAGTTCGTAAAGTATTTTCTAATCCTTGCAGTATGTTGCATCGTGCTGGGAGCAGCCTCGGTTTTTGGCTTGTACAAATATGTCGAGCCACAGCTGCCCGACGTTGCAACGCTGAAAGATGTCCGACTGCAAATCCCGATGCAGGTCTACAGTGCCGATGGCGAACTGATCGCCCAATACGGCGAGAAGCGCCGTATTCCGCTCAAACTGGATCAAATTCCGCCGGTGATGGTGCGCGCCTTTATCGCCACCGAAGACAGCCGGTTCTATGAGCACCACGGCGTTGACCCAATCGGTATCTTCCGCGCCGCCTCGGTGGCGATGGTCTCCGGCCACGCGTCCCAAGGGGCGAGCACCATCACCCAACAGCTCGCCAGAAACTTCTTCCTGAGTCCGGAACGCACGCTGATGCGTAAGATTAAGGAAGCGTTTTTGGCGGTGCGCATTGAGCAGATGCTGACGAAAGATGAGATTCTTGAGCTGTATCTGAACAAAATTTATCTGGGTTACCGCTCCTACGGCGTTGGCGCTGCGGCGCAGGTCTATTTCGGCAAAGACGTCAGCCAGCTGACCCTGAGCGAAATCGCCACCATCGCCGGGCTGCCGAAGGCGCCGTCCACCTTTAACCCGCTCTACTCGCACGATCGCGCCGTAGCGCGCCGTAATGTGGTGCTGGCCCGTATGCTGGGCGAACATTACATCAATCAGGCGCAATACGACGAAGCGCGTAACGAGCCGCTGGTGGCCAACTACCACGCGCCGCAGATCAGTTTCTCCGCCCCTTATCTCGCTGAGATGGTGCGCCAGGAAATGATCAAGCGTTACGGTGAAAACGCCTACACCGACGGCTACAAGGTCTATACCACCGTCACCAAGAAGCTGCAGCTGGCGGCACAGCAGTCGGTACGCGACAACGTGCTGGCGTACGATATGCGCCACGGCTACCGCGGCCCGTCCAATGTGCTGTGGAAAGTCGGCGAAGCCGCCTGGGATCAGAAGCAAATCACCACCTCGCTCAAAGGCCTGCCAAACTACGGCCCGCTGGCGCCGGCGGTGATCACCGCCGCCAATGCCGAGCAGGCAACCGCCATGCTGGCGGACGGCAGCAGCATCGCTCTGCCGATGGCGGGCATGCGCTGGGCGCGCCCTTACAAATCCGACACGCTGCAAGGCCCGACGCCGAAGCGCGTGACCGATGTGGTGCAGGTTGGCCAGCAGGTCTGGGTGCGTAAGGTTAACGATGCCTGGTGGCTGTCGCAGGTGCCGGACGTTAACTCCGCGCTGATATCGCTGAATCCGCATGACGGCGCCGTGAAAGCGCTGGTCGGCGGTTTCGACTTCAACCAGAGCAAGTTCAACCGTGTCACCCAGGCGCTGCGTCAGGTCGGCTCCAATATCAAGCCGTTCCTGTATACCGCGGCGATGGATAAAGGCTTAACGCTGGCCACGATCCTGAACGACCTGCCGGTCACCCGCTGGGATGCCGGCTCCGGCACCGAATGGCGGCCGAAGAACTCGCCGCCTACCTACGTCGGTCCAATCCGTCTGCGTCAAGGTCTGGGGCAGTCGAAGAACGTGGTGATGGTGCGCGCCATGCGTGCGATGGGCGTCGACTACGCGGCTGAATATCTGCAGCGTTTCGGCTTCCCGGCGCAAAACATCGTGCATTCAGAGTCGCTGGCGCTGGGTTCCGCCTCCTTCACCCCGATGCAGCTGGTGCGCGGCTACGCCGTGCTGGCGAACGGCGGTTATCTGGTGGATCCGTACTTCATCACGCATATCGAAGATGAAACCGGCAACACCATTTTTGAAGCCAAGCCGAAAGTGGTCTGCAACAGCTGTAACCTGCCGGTGATTTACGGCGACACCCACCGTTCGGCGGTGCTGTCGGACGATAACGTGGAAAACGTGGCGGTCTCACAGGAAGACAACAACAACGCCGGCGTGCCAATGCCGAAGCTGGAGCAGGTTACCCCGGCCCAGGTGCTGCAGGACGGCGATCAGCAGTATGCGCCGCACGTGATCAACACGCCGCTGTCATTCCTGATCCACGATGCGCTGAACAGCAACATCTACGGCGAACCGGGCTGGATGGGCACCGGCTGGCGCGCCGGCCGCGATCTGAAACGTCGTGATATCGGCGGCAAAACCGGCACCACCAACAGCTCGAAAGACGCCTGGTTCTCCGGCTATGGCCCGGATACGGTCACCACCGTCTGGATCGGCTTTGATGACCACCGCCGCACCCTGGGTCGCTCAACGGCCTCCGGCGCCATTCCGGACCAGATTTCCGGCGGCGAAGGCGGTGCGAAGAGCGCGCAGCCGGCGTGGGATGAGTTTATGAAGATTGCGCTGGAAGGCATTCCGGAGCAGAAAGCCACGCCGCCGCAGGGCATTATCAGCGTTATTATCGACAAGAGCACCGGCAAACTGTCGAAAGGCGGCGCCGGCAGCCGTTCCGAGTACTTTATCGAAGGCACGCAGCCAACGGAGTACCCGACCTACGATGCCGGCACCACCCTGATGGATTCCGGCGGCGAAAGCCACGAACTGTTCTAACCATAAACAAGGGCCAGAGAAATCTGGCCCTTTTTATTTGCGCTGTGTCAGGCGATAAACATCGCGTGCGGCCGTTTAACGGCCGCCGCGCAGGAAGGCCTCGGCCAGGAACAACGCGCTGACGTTACGCGCCTCGCGAAAATCCGGTTCCGCCAACAGCGCCATCATATTGGCAATGGGCCAACGCACCTGCGGCAGCGGCTCCGGCTCGTCCCCTTCCAGCTTTTGCGGGTACAGATCGTGTGCCAGCACGATATTCATCTTGCTGGAGAAATAGGACGGCGCCATGGTTAACTTGCTGAGGAAATCAAAGCGCTCCGCTCCGAAACCCACCTCTTCCATCAATTCGCGGTTGGCGGCTTCCAGCACCTCTTCACCCGGGTCGATCAGCCCCTTCGGGAACCCCAGCTCATAGGATTCCGTGCCGACCGCATACTCGCGAATCAACAGCAGGTCGTCGCCAATTACCGGCACAATCATCACCGCTTCACGGTCGGAAGGCCGCATACGTTCGTATACTCGCCGCACACCGTTGCTGAACTCCAGATCGACAGATTCAACGTTAAACAAGCGCGAACGTGCGATGGTTTCTACCTTCAGGATTTTAGGTTTTTGCAGGTGTTTATCCATGATTGCCTCAAAATGCGTTCCCCTATACTCTCCAAATTCGGTTGAGGCGAGGGTAACCGGAATAATGATTGGCGGGCATGCCGTTAGCGACAGGCTTAAACGCTGACCATTGTCGATCTTGATCACATTGTGCGTTAATGGGAACCCTGGCCGCAACGCACACCGTCTTAAATTTACTTTTTTTTAACAACCTCGGCCAGCGGATGCCTTTTTTCTACGCTAATTCAGCAAATAAATCGTGTTAAAATAGGACAATGCCGATATTAGCAATGGTCACCCCTTGCTATCATCGTGCAAGATTGGGGTTTGTTTAACCGTGCGTTTTTTCATTTTTGCCGGCGCCGCAGCTGCCCCACTCTGATTTACTGCATATAATAGGCAACTTTATCATCAGGTTGACGGGAGTCATGGCGTAATATGGGGATAGCATGAGCACAATAGTGTTGATATTGGCCTTAGTGCTTGCCTGTCTGATAATCGCTGGCCTGTATTTTTGGTTTAAAGCTCGCAACCGGCCGGTACTGGCCCGTTCATTGCCCTTCCTCAAACCGACGCACCGCAAGTTGACGTCGGAAGAGCGAGCGGCAGTCGAGCACTACCTCGGTCAGCAAAACCGGCTGGGCAATAAACTGCTGCCCAGCAGCTCGCCCCTGTCCGCCAGTAAGCTGACGCTGACCCCGCAAAGCGACAATGTCTACCCGATTACCCACGCGATTACCCGTTACGGCCTCGCCAGCGATGAGCCAAACAAATGGCGCTACTATCTGGACTCCGAGGAGGTGCACCTGCCGCCGTTCTGGGAACAGTACATCAGCGCCGACAACCACGTGGAAATCATCAAAACGCAAACGCTGCCGCTGGTGATCTCCCTCAACGGCCACTCACTCACCGACCATATCAACGATCGCCCACTACCGCCGGTCGTCAGCGCCGAGCCGGCGCGCAACGCTTCCATCCGCAAGGAAGAAAGCGAACATGTCGAGCTGCTGAATATCCGTAAGGAAACGCCGGAAGAACATATGCTCAGCCGACCCAGCGGCCTGAAGGAAGCCGGCATTATTTCCGCCGCCCTGCTGCTGCTGTTCTTCAGCCTGATCAGCCCCGTCCTGGTGGTGCCGTGGATGATTTTTGTCGCGGTGCTGATGATCGCCTGGGGGTGCTGGAACCTGTTCCGCCGCCCGGCCGATCATGAACTGAAAGAGATTCATTGCCTGCGCGGCATGCCGAAGCGCTGGGGGCTGTTCGGCGAGTCCGGTCAGGGGCAGATCAGCAACATCTCGCTCGGCACCGTCGACCTGGCGTATCCCGCACACTGGCAGTCGTTCGTCAGCGCGGATCTGGGCAAGCCTACCGACGTCGATATCTACCTCAACCGCCAGGTGGTGCGTCAGGGGCGTTACCTGTCGCTGCATGATGAAATGAAGCACTTCCCGCTGCAGCACTGGGGGAAGAACGCCGCGCTGATCGCCAGCTCGCTGCTGGTGCTGATTTTACTGCTGAGCTATATCCCACTGGGCCTGCCGCTGAAACTGAGCGTCGCCTGGCTGCAGGGAGCACAGCGCACCGAAGTCAGCAGCGTACAGGCGCTGGAAACCATCCCTCTGCACGTCGGCGACAGCCTGAAGATTCAGGGCAGCGGCATGTGCTATGTACCGCCGACGCCGGTCAATGCCTCGGCGGCCGGCTTTATGCCGTTCGACTGCTCGGGCATTTACTGGAACACCGCCGCGCCGCTGCCACAGCCGGAGTCGGACATTATCGATAAGGCCTCGGCGCTGCTCACCACGGTCAACAGCCAGCTGCATCCCAGCGGCAGCGACCAGAAAATCAACCCGCAGCTGGCCAGCGCCATCGAAAAGTCCGGCATGATTCTGCTGGATGATTTTTCTGATATTGTGCTGAAAACCCGTGACCTGTGCGGAGAAAGCAACGACTGCGTGCGGCTGAAAAACGCTCTGGTGAACCTTGGCAACGCCAAAGACTGGAACAGCCTGGTAAAACGCGCACGTTCCGGCTCGCTGGACGGCGTCAACGTCCTGCTGCGGCCGGTCAGCGCCGAATCCCTGGAACGGCTGACCAAATCGGCCACCTCCTCCTTCGTGTATCAGGAAACCCGTCAGGCGGCAGCGGCGCTGAACAGCCCGCCGCCGGGCGGTTTCCTGATCTCCAGCGATGAAGGCAAACAGCTGGTGAACCATACGCTGCAGCCGGCCGCAACGCCGAATGAAGACAATGCGCTGGAGCAGTGGAATGCGCTGAAGCGAATGACCAGCGTTTTGCTGCATACGCCGTTTGAAGCGCAGGGCGTTATCACCAGCCTCAGCACCGACGCCAACGGAACCCGCCATATCGCGCTGCACAGCGAGCCGGATATCATCACGCTGTGGCGCTACCTCGGCACCAGCCTGTTGTTGATCGGAGTGACGTTTGGCCTCGGTTACAATACGTTCCGCTTGATCCAGCGTCAGCGGATGAACCGCCGCCGGCTGGCTGACATTCAGAGCTATTATGAAAGCTGCTTTAACCCGCAGCTAACGCCTGTCTCACTGCATTCCAGGGACTAAGTCCTGACGGGCCGGCGGCGCCGGCTCGTTCTCACGTATTGTCATCTGCTTATGCTACCCTAACCCTATATTCTCCGCCCTTCCCGCCGGTGCGACGGGCGGAAACACCGTTTTCACAATGGGCGCACAGGCCTGCCGCTGGAGTATTCATGGTTCCTGAATTTGATTGGCGCAATATAGATACCGTTTTGCTGGACATGGATGGCACCCTGCTCGATCTGGAGTTCGACAGCCACTTTTGGCTGCAGCGGGTGCCGCAGGCGCTGAGCGCCCAGCGCGACATCTCGTTCGACCAGGCCCGCCAAATGATTGACGCCGAGTATGCCGCGGTACAGCACACCATGAACTGGTACTGCTTTGATTACTGGAGCTCACGACTGGATCTGGATATCTACGCCATGACCAGTGAAGCCGGCTCCCGCGCCCGCCTGCGCGATGATACCGCGCCGTTTCTGCAGGCGCTGCGCGACTCCGGCCGGCAGGCCATTTTGCTGACCAATGCGCACCCGCACAGTCTGGCGGTAAAAATTGCGCATACCGGCCTCGATCGGCACCTTGATTTATTACTTTCCACCCACACATTTGGATATCCGAAGGAAGATCAGCGCCTGTGGCAAGCGGTGCAGCAACGCATCGGCTTCGACCCGCAGCGCACGCTGTTCGTGGATGACGGCGAACCGATTCTGGACGCCGCGCACCGGTTTGGCATTCGCTATTGTCTCGGCGTACAAAATCCGGATTCCAGCATGGCGGAAAAAACTTTCCAGCGTCATCCGTCCATGCGCGATTACCGTCAGTTGATACCGGCGCTGGCACGGGAGCCAGAATGAAAGCAAAAACGACGAGCGACGACGCCGTCCGTTTAGACAAGTGGCTGTGGGCCGCACGGTTTTATAAAACCCGTTCGCTGGCGCGCGAGATGATCGACGGCGGCAAGGTGCACTATAACGGTCAGCGCAGCAAGCCCAGCAAGAACGTCGAGCTGAACGCGGAGATCAAGCTGCGTCAGGGAAATGAAGAGCGCACGGTGATCGTGCTGGCGCTCAACGGCCAGCGTCGCGGCGCCGGCGAAGCGCAGCTGATGTATGAGGAAACCGCGGCCAGCATCGCCAACCGGGAAAAGATGGCGCAGGCGCGCAAGCTGAACGCCCTGAGCATGCCGCATCCGGATCGCCGTCCGGACAAGAAAGAGCGGCGCACCCTGATTAAATTTAAATTTGGCGAGTCGGAATAACCCCTCGCCTCACAGAGAGAAAACTATGTCTAATCATGACCAATTACACCGTTACCTGTTCGAGAACTACGCGGTGCGCGGTGAGCTGGTTACCCTCAGCGACACCTATCGGCACATTCTGGAAAACCACGACTACCCTGCCCCGGTGCAGGCGCTGCTGGGTGAAATGCTGGTGGCAACCAGCCTGCTGACGGCAACCCTGAAATTCGACGGCGATATTACCGTACAGCTGCAGGGCGACGGCCCGCTGAAGCTGGCGGTGATCAACGGCAACAACCAGCAGGAAATGCGCGGCGTGGCGCGCCTGCAGGGCGATATCGCCGACGGCAGCACGCTGCAGCAGATGATCGGCAACGGCGTGATGGTCATTACCATTACCCCGGCCGAGGGCGAGCGCTATCAGGGCGTGGTGGCGCTGGAAGGCGAAACCCTGGCCGAGTGCCTGGAGAACTATTTCCGCCAGTCGGAACAGCTGCCGACCCGTCTGTTTATTCGCACCGGCGAGGCTGACGGCCAGCCGGCCGCCGGCGGCATGCTGCTGCAGGTTCTGCCGGCGCAGGACGAACAAAACGCTGACGACTTCGATCACCTGGTGCAGCTGACCGCCACCATCAAGAACGAAGAGCTGTTCACTCTGCCGGCCAATGAGGTGCTGTACCGCCTGTACCACCAGGAAGAGGTGACGCTGTATGAACCGCAGCCGGTCATATTCCGCTGCACCTGCTCGCGCCAGCGCTGCGCCGACGCGCTGCTGACGCTGCCCACCGATGAGGTGGCCGATATGCTGGAGCAGGACGGCAACATCGATATGCACTGCGACTATTGCGGCAACCATTACGTGTTTGATGCGATGGACGTCGCCGCGTTATACGCAGGTAACACCGGCGAAAGCGACCAGTTACACTAAGTTGCACCCCATACTGGCGGGGCCGAAGCGCGCCCCGTCAGCCCTTTCCGTTTGCACGTTTGCTTTTTTCCGTGTGCTATCTCTCACTTCGTAACTAAATTTAGTTTAAAACGTTAAATATTTGATACCTATCGCGGTTACGCACTATTAAATACCTACAATTGGCCGCAGAAATTCTGTGACCAAGGAGTAGTGACATGTGTGCTAAAGGTATAACCCCCCAGGATCTTGCCGCCTACGGGATCCACAACGCCGGCGAGATCGTCTACAACCCAAGCTATGACCTCCTGTTTAAAGAAGAAACCGACCCTTCCTTAACGGGCTACGAGCGCGGCGTGGTGACCAACCTGGGTGCGGTAGCCGTCGATACCGGGATCTTTACCGGCCGCTCCCCGAAGGACAAATACATTGTCCGTGATGACGTGACCCGCGATACCGTGTGGTGGGCCGATCAGGGGAAAGGCAAAAATGACAACAAACCGCTCAGCCCGGAAATCTGGGGCGAGCTGAAGCAGCTGGTGACTCAGCAACTCTCCGGTAAACGCCTGTTCGTGGTTGATACCTTTTGCGGCGCCAATGCCGACTCCCGCCTGAAAGTACGCTTTATCACCGAGGTCGCCTGGCAGGCGCACTTCGTGAAAAACATGTTCATCCGCCCGAGCGACGAAGAGCTGGCAGACTTTGAGCCGGACTTCGTGGTGATGAACGGCGCCAAATGCACCAATCCAAACTGGCAGCAGCAGGGGCTGAACTCGGAAAACTTCGTCGCCTTCAACCTGACGGATCGCATGCAGCTGATCGGCGGCACCTGGTACGGCGGCGAAATGAAAAAGGGTATGTTCTCCATGATGAACTACCTGCTGCCGCTGAAGGGCATCGCTTCCATGCACTGCTCGGCCAACGTCGGCGAACAGGGTGACGTGGCGGTATTCTTCGGCCTGTCCGGCACCGGTAAGACCACGCTGTCCACCGATCCGAAGCGCCAGCTGATCGGCGACGATGAGCACGGCTGGGACGACGACGGCGTGTTCAACTTCGAAGGCGGCTGCTACGCCAAAACCATCAAGCTCTCCGAAGAAGCCGAACCGGATATTTACCACGCCATCAAGCGCGATGCGCTGCTGGAAAACGTCACCGTACTGGCCGACGGCAGCATTGATTTCAATGACGGTTCGAAAACCGAAAACACCCGCGTTTCCTACCCGATTTACCATATCCAGAACATCGTCAAACCGGTTTCCAAGGCCGGCCACGCCACCAAGGTGATCTTCCTGACCGCTGACGCTTTTGGCGTGCTGCCGCCGGTTTCGCGCCTGACCGCCGACCAGACTCAGTACCACTTCCTGTCCGGCTTTACCGCCAAACTGGCAGGCACCGAGCGCGGTATTACCGAACCAACGCCGACCTTCTCTTCCTGCTTCGGCGCCGCCTTCCTGTCGCTGCACCCGACGCAATACGCTGAAGTGCTGGTTAAACGCATGCAGGCCGCCGGTGCGCAGGCCTACCTGGTGAACACCGGCTGGAACGGTACCGGCAAACGTATCTCAATCAAAGATACGCGCGGCATTATCGACGCCATTCTCAGCGGCGAAATCGACCAGGCGGAAACCATCACCCTGCCGATCTTCGATCTGGCGGTGCCGACGGCACTGCCTGGCGTCGACCCCGCGATCCTTGACCCGCGCGCCACCTACCGGAGCGAAGCGCAGTGGGAAGAGAAAGCGCAGGATCTGGCGCAACGCTTTATCACCAACTTCGATAAATACACCGATACGCCGGCCGGGGCAGCCCTGGTCAGCGCCGGTCCAAAGTTGTAACCCTCTCTTAGCTCTTCACTCAAGGCGCGGCTTCCGCGCCTTTTTTACGCTCCCGCATTGTTTAATAAACAACCGGGTGAGACAATGACGGCATTGCAATCATTGACAGCAACGGGAAATTTAATGGCTACCCTAACCGTCAGAAATCTCGATGACGAGATCAAAGAACTGCTGCGTATTGCAGCCGCTAAAAATGGTCATTCCATGGAGGAGGAGGCGCGTATGATTTTAAAACAGGCGCTGACGAAAAAGCCGGCGCGCTACGGGTTAGGTACCTGGATGCACCAGCATTTTGCCGAATTTGGCGGCGTGGAGCTGGCGATCCCGCCACGCGATGCCGCACCACCGCACCGTGTAACCTTCGACGATGATGACGGCCAGGCATGATTATTCTCGACATCAGCGTGATCGCAGAAACGCTGCGCCCCAATCCGCATTACAACGTGATCAGCTGGCTGAACGAAAAAGATAATAGTGAGCTGTATTTAAGCGCCATCGTTGTCGCCGAGCTATTCAGCAGCGTGGCCGGCATGCCGGACGGCAAACGCCAGCGGGCGCTCAGGCTCAGGCTGGCAGAGGCGATTCAGATTAACTTCGATGAGCAGATTTTGCCGTTTGATACCCTGTGCGCCATGCAGTATGCGGAGCTAATAGGCAGAACCCAGCGTCAGGGCACGCCGATGAACGTACCCGATGCGCAGATCGCCGCCACCTGTCTGCAGTACGGCGCTACGCTTGCCACGCGCAACGGCAAAAACTTTCTCCACTGTGGCATCGAGCTGATCGACCCCTGGCAGGTGCCGGCGGGGCAGCGCCTGCATGAAGACGCCGCCGAATACTATGTGATGAGCCGTAAATCCTGAAGGGCGCCTGGCGGCGCCCTTCAGCAGGAGAGTCAGGCCTTCTCTTTCGGCTGGCCGTTATTACCGTTGAGCGCATCGCGGGTAGCCATCGGTAACGGAATATAGGCGCGCATCCGCAAACCGCCGCGTTCGCTGACGCCAAACTCCAGCGCGCCGGCGTGGCCATCGATAATACGCTGCACAATCGCCAAGCCCAGACCGGTGCCGCTGGTGCTGCGCGCGCTGTCGCCGCGTACAAACGGCTGCAGCAGGTGCTTCAGCTCTTCCGGTTTGATGCCCGGACCGTCATCTTCCACCTGGAACCAGCCGCGCTGCAGCTCACTGCCGCTGCTGACCTTGATCCAACCATTGCCGTAACGCGCCGCGTTGACCACCATGTTGACCACCGCACGCTTGATCGACAGCGGATGCACATTCATCATCAGCTCGCCTGGCGCCAGGCTGGCGTCAATTTCCCGCTCGTAGCCGCTTTCCGCCGCGATCACCTCACCCAAAATAGCGTTGAGATCGCACAGCTCCGTCTGCATCTCCTGACCGGTTCGCAGGTAGTCGATAAACTGTTCGATAATGTCGTTACATTCTTCGATATCTTTATTGATCGACTCCGCCAGATAACCGTCCTCGGCGCCCATCATTTCCGTCGCCAGGCGGATACGCGTCAGCGGGGTGCGCAGATCGTGGCTGACGCCGGCCATCAGCAGGGTGCGGTCGTCCGACAGTTGCTTCACGCCGGAGGTCATCTGGTTAAACGCGCGCGTTACCGAACGCACTTCCGACGCGCCATATTCACGCAGCGGCGGCGGAATATTGCCTTTGCCGACCTGTAGCGCCGCGTGTTCCAACTCCACCAGCGGCCGATTCTGAATACGGATAAACAGCCAGGCGCCGCCGATCGCCAGCAGCATAATCGCCAGCGTATAGCGGAACAGCGGTGAGAAGTCGCCCTGATGAATCTCGGTCAGCGGCACGCGCACCCAGATATCCGGCGACAGCCAGGTTTTCAGCCAGACCACCGGCGTATTTTTGTTGACCTCGACGCGCACATCGGTCGGGCCGCCAAGCTGGCGCGCCATCTGCTGGCTGAGGAACTCATAGTGCTGCGCCCAACGCAGACCGCTCTCTTCTGCGGCGGCATTGGTATACAGCGAGATCCCCAGCTCACGATAGATTTCCCGACGGAACGCCGGCGGCACCTCCAGCAACGTGCCGTCTTCCAGCTGCAGCCGATCGGTCATCAGCATACGCACTTCGTACGCCAGGACCTTATTAAACTGCTGCAGGCTGGGAAGGATGGCGAAGTTCAGCACCACCAGATAGGTCGTCACCAGGCTGACGAACAGCAAAGTGACGATCAACAACAGGGTTCGGGCAAACGAGCTACGCGGTGAAAAGCGCAATCGCCTCATGCCTTACTGCCGTCCGGTACAAAGACATAGCCCAGGCCCCAAACGGTCTGAATATAGCGAGGATGGGCGGGATCTTCCTCCACCATACGGCGCAGGCGGGAGATCTGCACGTCGATCGAACGCTCCATGGCGCTGTATTCGCGGCCGCGCGCCAGGTTCATCAGCTTATCGCGCGACAGCGGCTCGCGCGGGTGGCTCACCAGCGCTTTCAGCACCGCAAACTCGCCGCTGGTCAGCGGCATCGGCTCGTCTTCGCGGAACATTTCACGGGTGCCGAGGTTCAGCTTGAATTTGCCGAAGGCGATCACCGCCTCTTCCTGCGACGGCGCACCCGGCAGCTCATTGGCCTGACGGCGCAGTACCGCGCGGATACGCGCCAGCAGTTCGCGCGGGTTGAACGGTTTCGGAATGTAATCATCGGCGCCGATTTCCAGCCCGACGATACGATCCACTTCTTCACCCTTGGCGGTGACCATGATGATCGGCATCGGGTTGCTCTGGCTGCGCAGGCGGCGGCAGATAGACAAACCGTCTTCCCCCGGCAGCATCAGGTCCAGCACCATCAGGTGGAACGATTCCCGCGTCAGCAGGCGGTCCATTTGTTCGGCGTTCGCCACGCTGCGCACCTGAAAACCCTGCTCGGTTAAATAGCGTTCCAATAGCGCACGCAGACGCATGTCGTCATCAACGACCAGAATCTTATGATTCTCTTGCATTGTATTACTCCCAAAGGCTGTATTGCCTGATGCGAATATTGTTAAAAAACCCTGTCATATCGGACAGCGATTAATGGTATACATTCTAGCCGAAATTGTTACAAAGCTTATTAATCAACTGTTTTCGTCGCCCGGACGGGGGAAAAGTTGCCATTATCCCGTCATTATTCACGCTGCTGCGCAGCATATCACATTGCGATAAAATGCCCGGCATACACCAGGTTATGCGAAAATCCGCGTGATAAAATCCCATGGCCGATCCATTAAGGTGGGTAACGATGAGAACTCAATTAATAACCCGCGAAGGTTATAACAAACTTAAACAAGAGCTGGATTACCTGTGGCGCGAAGAGCGGCCGGAGGTGACGAAAAAGGTCACCTGGGCGGCCAGCCTCGGCGATCGCAGCGAAAACGCCGACTACCAGTACAACAAAAAGCGCCTGCGGGAGATCGACCGCCGGGTGCGCTATCTGACCAAATGCCTGGAACAGCTGAAAATCGTCGACTACTCGCCGCAGCAGGAAGGCAAAGTCTTCTTCGGCGCCTGGGTTGAGGTGGAAAACGACGACGGCGACCTAAAACGCTTTCGCATCGTCGGCTACGACGAGATTTTCGGCCGCAAAGATTACATCTCCATCGACGCGCCGATGGCGCGTGCCCTGCTGAAAAAAGAGGTCGGCGACGCCGTTACCGTCAACACGCCGCTCGGCGAAGCGCTGTGGTACGTCAATCAGATTGAATACGTTAAATAAATTTCAGCCTATTCCGAACCTTGCCTCACGCCAGCACCGCCCTGCGCTGCCGGCGCAGCGGCCGTGCAGCGCCGGCCAGGCACGCTGGCATTTTTCACCGGCAGTACGTATAACTGTCCCCTGTTTATTCACCGTTCTTAACAGATACCAGACTTATGAATGAGCCACTGAGCCGCATTATTGCAACAGAGCTGCAGGCGCGTCCGGAGCAAGTCGACTCCGCAATCCGCCTGCTGGATGAAGGTAATACCGTGCCGTTTATCGCACGCTATCGTAAGGAAGTCACCGGGGGCCTGGACGACACCCAACTGCGCCAGCTGGAAACCCGCCTGGGTTATCTGCGTGAACTGGAAGATCGCCGCCAGACCATCCTCAAATCCATTGACGATCAGGGCAAGCTGAGCGACGAACTGGCGGGCGCGATTAACGCCACGCTGAGCAAAACCGAACTCGAAGACCTGTACCTGCCCTACAAACCGAAACGCCGCACCCGCGGCCAGATCGCCATTGAGGCCGGTCTGGAGCCGCTGGCCGATACGCTGTGGCAGGATCCGCAACAGCAGCCGGAACAGCTGGCGGAACGGTTTGTCGACGCCGACAAAGGCGTGGCGGATGTGAAAGCGGCGCTGGACGGCGCACGCTATATCCTGATGGAACGCTTCGCCGAAGACGCCGCGCTGCTGGCCAAAGTGCGTAACTACCTGTGGAAGAACGCCCACCTGGTCGCCAAGGTGGTAGAGGGTAAAGAAGAGGAAGGTGCAAAATTCCGCGACTACTTCGACCATCACGAACCAATCGCCCAGGTGCCTTCGCACCGCGCGCTGGCAATGTTCCGCGGCCGCAACGAAGGCATTCTGCAGCTGTCGCTGAATGCCGACCCGCAGTTCGACGAAGCGCCGCGTGAAAGCCAGGCGGAGCAGATCATCATCAGCCACCTGGATCTGCGGCTGAACAACGCGCCGGCGGACGCCTGGCGCAAGGCGGTAGTCAACTGGACCTGGCGCATCAAGGTGCTGCTGCACCTGGAAACCGAACTGATGGGCACGGTGCGCGAGCGCGCCGAAGATGAAGCCATCAACGTCTTTGCCCGCAACCTGCATGACCTGCTGATGGCGGCGCCGGCCGGCATGCGCGCCACCATGGGTCTCGATCCGGGCCTGCGCACCGGGGTCAAAGTGGCGGTGGTCGACGCCACCGGCAAACTGGTGGCGACCGATACCGTTTATCCACACACCGGCCAGGCCGCCAAAGCCGCCGCTGCGGTCGCCGCACTGTGCACCAAACATAACGTCGAACTGGTGGCTATCGGCAACGGCACCGCCTCTCGTGAAACCGAGCGCTTCTTTGCCGAACTGCAAAAGCAGTTCCCGGCGGTCAAGGCGCAGAAGGTGATCGTCAGCGAAGCCGGCGCTTCGGTCTACTCCGCCTCCGAGCTGGCGGCACTGGAATTCCCGAACCTCGACGTGTCACTGCGCGGTGCGGTGTCAATCGCCCGTCGTCTGCAGGATCCGCTGGCGGAGCTGGTGAAAATCGAGCCGAAATCCATCGGCGTCGGTCAATATCAGCATGACGTCAGCCAAAGCCAGCTGGCGAAGAAGCTGGACTCCGTCGTCGAGGACTGCGTAAACGCCGTCGGCGTCGACCTGAACACCGCGTCGGTGCCGCTGCTGACTCGCGTTGCCGGTCTGACGCGCATCATGGCGCAGAACATCGTCAGCTGGCGCGACGAGAACGGCCGCTTCAACAACCGCGCACAGCTGCTGAAAGTCAGCCGCTTGGGGCCGAAGGCCTTTGAACAGTGCGCCGGCTTCCTGCGCATTAACCACGGCGACAACCCGCTGGACGCCTCGACCGTGCACCCGGAAACCTACCCGGTGGTGGAGCGTATTCTGGCCGCTACCCAGCAGGCGCTGCAGGATCTGATGGGCAACCCGAGCGCGGTGCGCGGCCTGAAGGCCAGCGACTTCACCGACGCGCAGTTCGGCGTGCCGACCGTGACCGATATCCTGAAGGAGCTGGAAAAACCGGGCCGCGACCCGCGCCCTGAGTTCAAAACCGCCACCTTTGCCGACGGTGTGGAAACGCTGAACGACCTGCAGCCGGGCATGATCCTGGAAGGTTCGGTGACCAACGTGACCAACTTCGGCGCTTTCGTCGATATCGGCGTCCATCAGGATGGTTTGGTGCACATCTCTTCACTGGCCGACAAGTTCGTCGAAGATCCGCACACCGTGGTGAAAGCCGGCGATATCGTCAAGGTGAAGGTGATGGAAGTGGATCTGCAGCGTAAGCGCATCGCGCTGAGCATGCGCCTGGACGAGCAGCCGGGCGAAGGTTCGCCGCGACGCGGCGGTTCCGCGCCGGCGCGCGATCGCGATAACGCATCGCGCCAGCAGGCCCAGCGGCCGAAAGCGCGCAACAACGCCCCGGCCGGCAACAGCGCCATGGGTGATGCGCTGGCGGCGGCGTTCGGCAAAAAGCGTTAACCGCCGCAGCGTCTCAGGCGGGGCCGTCCGGCTCCGCCTGTTTTAGATAAAACCCGCATTTTTTTGACCTGCCGCAACTCCGGCGCTATTTTTTCACCGCCCGTTACCGGTCTCTCTCTTCACCCTATGCGCACGGTCAAACGCGTTCTCATTCACATTTTCATTAACATTCCGCTTTCATGGCGCTTATTTCTGCCATAACACAATGCGTTAACGCCATTGGCAGCACCATGCCCTGTTAATGATAATTTCACCGATGTAGCAAAACAGCATCATATCCTCACGCCAAGTTCACACCACGCTCAAATAAGAAAAAGTGGATGCGAATTTTTAATAAATTTAACGCATTTACCTCATTTGCCGCGCCGTCAGCCAGGTGATACAAGTAACGGCATACCGCATGCAGTCGATAACGAATCGTTACCAATAGCCACACTATCCGTATTGAATTGGATAATCGTTCTCACTATTATTCTTGTACGTGTTTATCCCTTATCGGCAGCGACCTGAAGCGGTATCGGCAGCCGCCGTATTCAATGCCCGACGCGTTGGCGTAAACGTTCAGCGCGCCCAGAAAAATCAAGCAGGTCATATGCATCTACAGCCCAAACGCTCTTATAAGATCGCCGGTTTTTCGCCTGAAATCAGCCCGGCCTATCGACAAAAACTTTTATCGCTCGGCATGTTGCCCGGTTCATTATTCGACGTGATTCGCGTTGCCCCGCTCGGTGACCCGATAGAAATAAAGACCCGACGCGTCAGCCTGGTATTACGTAAAAAAGATCTCGCCCTGCTGGCGCTTGAAGCGCAACCGTAACGCCGGGCCGTCGTCGACACTCTCATGCGGCATGAAAAATAATGATGAAAACACTCACCATTGGCTTAATCGGCAATCCGAATTCAGGGAAAACCACGCTGTTCAACCAGCTCACCGGCGCCCGTCAACGGGTCGGCAACTGGGCAGGGGTGACGGTAGAACGCAAAGAGGGTCAGTTCACTACGCCGCAGTCGCGGGTCACGCTGGTTGATCTGCCCGGCACCTATTCGCTGACCACCATTTCCGAACAAACCTCGCTGGATGAGCAGATTGCCTGCCATTACATCCTCAGCGGCGACGCCGACTTACTGATCAACGTGGTCGACGCCTCCAACCTTGAACGCAACCTTTATCTGACGCTGCAGCTGCTTGAACTGGGTATCCCCTGCATTCTGGCGCTGAACATGCTGGATATCGCCCGCAGCCAGCATATCCATATTGATATCGCCGCCCTGTCGGCACGGCTCGGCTGCCCGGTGGTGCCGATGATTTCCACCAAGGCCGATGGCATCGGCGTGCTCAAACAGATCATCGATAATCATCAGTTCAACCAGCTCACCGCGCTGGTCAGCTACCCGCCGCTGCTGCTGCAGGAAGTCGACGCCCTCAGCGCCGCCATGCCCGAGACGCTGGCAAACGGACAGCGCCGCTGGCTGGCATTGCAGATGCTCGAAGGCGATATTTACAGTCACCAGTTGGCGGGCGACGCCGCCGCGCTGCTGCCGGCGGCCCGACAGTCGCTGGAGCAACAGCAACAGGAGGATCCGGCGCTGGTGATTGCCGATGCGCGCTACCAGTCCATCGCCGCCATCTGCGACAGCGTCAGCGATGCACAACAGGCGCGGCCGAACCGGCTGACCGACATGCTGGATAGCGTGATCCTCAACCGCTGGCTGGGCGTACCGATCTTCCTGCTGGTGATGTACCTGATGTTCCTGCTGGCTATCAATATCGGCGGCGCGCTGCAGCCGATTTTCGATCTTGGCTCGGCCGCCCTGTTTATTCAGGGGATTCAATGGCTCGGTTATACCCTGCATGCCCCGGAATGGCTGACGATCTTCCTGGCGCAGGGCGTCGGCGGCGGCATCAACACCGTGCTACCGCTGGTGCCGCAAATCGGCATGATGTACCTGTTCCTGTCATTCCTTGAGGATTCAGGCTACATGGCGCGCGCCGCGTTCGTGATGGACCGGCTGATGCAGGCGCTGGGCCTGCCGGGCAAATCCTTTGTGCCGCTGATTGTCGGCTTTGGCTGCAACGTGCCGTCAATTATGGGCACCCGCACGCTGGATGCGCAGCGCGAACGGCTGATCACCATCATGATGGCGCCATTTATGTCCTGCGGCGCCCGGCTGGCGATTTTTGCCGTGTTCGCCGCAGCCTTTTTCGGCCAACACGGCGCCGGCGTGGTGTTCTCGCTGTATCTGCTGGGCATTCTGGTGGCGATCCTAACCGGCCTGGTGCTGAAATACACCATTATGCGCGGCGAAGCCTCGCCGTTTGTGATGGAACTGCCGGTGTATCACGTGCCGCACCTGAAAAGCCTGCTGCTGCAAACCTGGCAACGGCTGAAAGGCTTCGTGCTGCGCGCCGGCAAGGTGATCGTCATCGCCAGCATTTTTATCGGCGGCCTGAACAGCTTCTCCTTCAGCGGCAAGCCGGTGGACAGCATCAATGATTCCGCGCTGGCCTCGGTCTCCAAAGTGCTGACGCCGCTGCTGCAGCCAATGGGCGTGCACGGCGATAACTGGCAGGCTACCGTCGGGCTGGTGACCGGCGCGATGGCGAAAGAAGTGGTGGTGGGCACGCTGAACACGCTGTATACCGCCGAACACATCACTCATGAAGCGTTTGATGCCGAAAACTTCAACCTGCTGGATGAGCTGCATGCGGCGCTGCAGGAAACCTGGCAAGGGCTGAAAGACACTTTCAGCCTCAGCGTCCTGTCCAACCCGATCGAAGCCAGCAAAGGCGACGGCGAAATGGGCGTCAGTTCGATGGGCACCATGAGCAGCAAATTCGGTACGTCGGTTTCCGCCTATAGCTATCTGATCTTCGTGCTGCTGTACGTACCGTGCGTCTCGGTCATGGGGGCTATCGCCCGCGAATCCAGCCGCGGCTGGATGACCTTCTCCATTCTGTGGGGGTTGAACATCGCCTATTCGCTGGCGACGCTGTTTTACCAGATTGCCACCTTCAGCCAGCACCCTCAGTACAGCCTGCTCTGTCTGGCTGTGGTGGTGGTGGTCAACCTGCTGGTGCTGTTCGGCCTGCGTAAAGCCCGCAGCCGCGTCACCGTCAGGCTGCGCAGCGTCGCCGCAACGGACGGCGACTGCTGCCAACCCTCGCAAAAGGCGTGTCACTGATGGCCAGCCTGCTGCAGGTGCGCGATGCGCTGGCGCTCTGCGGCAGCGCTCAGGCGCAGCAGCTCAGCCGGCAGTTGAACGCGCCGTTGCCGCTGGTGCAGGCCATGCTCGATCGTTTAATTGCGCTGGGTAAAGCGGAAAGCCACGTTCTGGATGACGGCGGCTGTCTGAGCGGCGCCTGCAAACGTTGTCCGGAGGGGAAAGCCTGTACGACGCGGGTCTATCGGCTGAAGGCGTGAGCCAGGGGCGCGGCCATGCGCCCCCGGTTAATCAGCAATTACTGTTTGTCTTTATACACATCGGCGATGGCGCTGAATTTGCCGTGCTCGCGGCCCGCGATCACCACGTAATACTGCCCGCCCTTCTCATCGGCCAGTTTGGACAGCTTCTCTTTCGCGTCCATCGGCGAAGTGGTTTCCGCCGTGGTGCTCACCGTACCGATCTTCTCGTATTTTCCCGGATTTTTATCCAGATCTTCTTGCGTCAGCAGCGTGGCCGCCATGGTGCTGAAAGACACGGAACCCACAACCAGAGCAGCAACGATCATCTTCAATGATTTCATAACTCTACCTCTCAATGGATAATTTATACGTTATTCAGGTCGTCAAAAATAAACACCTTGTGACAACAGGCTGCCGCGACGCCCGGAGGTTCGCCATTTCCCTGACGTTCCTCCTCACCCAGAGACTGGGCGCCGATATAAAAGAGCGGCTACAGAGCGCTTTCATTTGCAACCAACACATTGACTTATTCAGTATCGGACAGCTTGGTTTTTTAGCCAGTTATCGCCGGTATTTTTAGTCGGGCGTTGCGCTGGATCAAAGTGCGCCGTCGCCGACAAAGCGCAGGATCAGGTCGGCAAACTCATCGGGATGCGAGATAAACGGCGCATGCGCCGCCTTGGCGACCACCACCGAGCGGGAGTCCGGCGCCAGTTCATCCACCAGCGCCGCCACTTTGCGCGGCACCAAACCGTCCAGATAGCCGTAAATACGCAGCAGCGGGCAGCGCACATCGGCCAACTGACGGCGCAAATCGGCGGTGCGCAGAATATCCAGCCCGCCGTTCAATACCTCCACGCTCGGCATCGGCTGATTCAGCACCACCGATTTCAGCGTACGGGCGTCCTGGCGGGCGCTCTCGGTACCCAGCGTCTGCAGCGCCAGGAAGCGCTCCACCGTGCGCTGAAAATCCTCGCTCAGCTGATGCTGGAAACCACTTAATATTTCGGGACGAATCCCCGGCCAGTCGTCGCGGGCGGAGAAACACGGCGACGATGCCACGGTAATCAGACCGTTGACCCGCTGCGGCTGCGTCAGGGCGACCTGGCTGGCAACCAGCCCGCCGAGCGACCAGCCCAGCCACCAGGCCTGCTGCGGCGCCTGCGCCAGCACAACGTCCGCCATCTGCGCCAGCGTCAACGCCCCAAAGCCCTGACTGCGCCCATAGCCGGGCAGATCCACCAGGTGCAGCCGGAAATGCGGCGCCAGTCGCGTCAGCGCGCAACCCCAGACCTCGGCGTTCAGCCCCCAGCCGTGCAACAGCACAAGATCGCGATCGCCTTCACCCATTGTTTGCCAGTACAGCGCTGTCATCAGTTATTGTCCTTGTTTGACTCGTCACGGAGGACGCTATGCTAACAATCCGCAGCCGCTGTTGGCTATGCCGGCAGCCTTTGCGCCTGGCGCAGCACGGCATCTGCAGCTACTGCCTGCGCCAGCTGCCCATGCCGCCGCCTTGCTGTCCGTGCTGCGGCCTGCCTGCCGGCGACACCCGTTACCCCTGCGGCCGCTGCCTGCAAAAAACGCCGCCCTGGCAGCGGCTGGTGTTCGTCGCCGACTATGTCAGCCCGCTGAGCCGACTGATTAAGCAGCTCAAGTTTCAACGCCGTCCGGAGCTTGCGCCGCTGCTGGCCAGGCTGTTGCTGCTGCGCTGGCTGCACCTGCGCCGAGAGCAATATCTGAACAGACCCGAGATGATTTTAACGGTACCCTTACAGAAAATGCGCCGCTGGCGACGCGGCTATAATCAGAGCGAACTGTTGGCGGCGCCGCTGGCCCGCTGGCTGGGCTGTGAATATCGCCCGCAGGCGCTGCGGCGCATACGCGCCACCGCCGCACAGCAGCGCCTGACGGCACGACAGCGCAAACGCAATCTGCGCGGCGCCTTTCGCTGTGAGGATAATCTGGCCGGGCGGCACGTCGTCCTGCTGGATGATGTGGTGACCACCGGCAGTACGGCGGCGGAAATCGCCGCGCTGCTGCAGGCGCAGGGCGTCGCCTCATTACAGATATGGTGTATTTGCCGCACATTGTAGTGCCGGAATAATGGGCGTATTATAACCTACTATAGAAGTCAACTATTGAGCTAATGCTATGATTCGTATAACAGATGCTGCACAGGAACATTTTACCAAACTGCTGGCAAATCAAGAGGAAGGCACCCAGATCCGCGTGTTCGTGATCAATCCGGGTACGCCGACGGCCGAGTGCGGCGTGTCTTATTGCCCGCCTGACGCGGTAGAAGCGACGGACACCGAACTGAAGTTCGACAAACTGTCGGCCTACGTTGATGAGATCAGCGCGCCGTTTCTGGAAGACGCCGAAATCGACTTCGTTACTGACCAGCTGGGCTCGCAGTTAACGCTGAAGGCGCCGAACGCCAAAATGCGTAAAGTAGACGACGATGCGCCGCTGCTGGAGCGCGTCGAGTACGTCCTGCAGTCGCAAATCAACCCGCAGCTGGCCGGCCACGGCGGCCGCGTGACGCTGATGGAGATCACCGATGAAGGCTTCGCCATTCTGCAGTTCGGCGGCGGCTGCAACGGCTGCTCCATGGTCGACGTCACGCTGAAAGAAGGGATCGAAAAAGAGCTGCTGCAGAAGTTCCCGGAACTGAAGGGCGTGCGCGATCTGACCGAACACCAGCGCGGTGAGCACTCTTACTACTAAGCGTGCCGCCACGGACACCATGCCGTCACGGCGGCATGGTGCCGACTGCCTACCCCACCGAACCGTTGCGCCGCCGGCGGTCTACATCTTTCAGCAGCAACGCAATCCGCCGATCGGCAAACATCGCTTCCAGCGTCTGCGACAGCTTACGCCGCCAGTTAGGATACTCCGTACTGGTGCCCGGCACATTCACCGGCGCCGCCATATCCAGCCAGTCTTCCGGCTGCAGGCCGAGCAACGCGCTGGCGCTGTCCGCCACATAGCGCTGCAGCCCCCGGTTCAGCAACGGGCTCATCGCCAGCCGCGCCGCCTTGCCGCCCACCTTCTGCGGCACGCAGCCATAGTGGTGCAAGCCGTCCAGCAATCCTTGTTTGGCCCGTTCGCGGTCGGCGTACAGCCCCGCCAGCACCCCAGCGTCCGGGTACAGGCCGAGCGAAGCGCCCAGCCGCAGGTCATCGCCCTGCCAGTAGCCGCGCAGCGTCGGTAAATCATGGGTGGTGACGGTCGCCATCGCCTGCACCGGATAGGCCTGCGGCGCGCGGAAGCGGTTTTCGTCGTCCCGCTCGAAATACAGCACCTTGTAGGAATAGACGCCGCTGTCGCGCAGCTTGCCGACAATTTCCACCGGCACCGTCCCCAAATCTTCGCCGATCACCATACAGCGCTGACGCTGGCTCTCCAACGCCAGCACCGCCAGTAAATCGTCCAGCGGATATTTGACATAGGCGCCCTGGTCGGCGGTGGCGCCAGCGGGTATCCACCACAGGCGCAGCAGCGCCATGACGTGGTCGATGCGCAACGCGCCGCAGTCGGCCATGTTGGCGCGCAGCAGGTCGATAAACGGCTGATAGCCGCGCGCCGCCATCACGTGCGGATCCATCGGCGGCAGACCCCAGTTTTGCCCCAGCGGGCCGAGAATATCCGGCGGCGCCCCCACCGACGCCTGCAGGCAATACAGCTCGCGGTCGCACCAGGTTTCCGCTCCGCCCTGCGCCACGCCGACCGCCAGGTCGCGATACAGGCCGATCGGCATCTGCTGCTGCCGGCAGCAGGCGAAACAGTCGGCAAACTGCGCCGCGGCCAGCCACTGCAGCCACAGATAGAACGCCACCTCCTCCTGATTGTCGCGGCAAAACGCCGCCGTCGCCTCGCCGTTGCTCTGACGGTACGCCGACGGCCACACCGGCCAGCCCCACAGCGTTGGATCCTGTGCGCACAGGTGGGCATGCAGAGCGTCGAATACCGCCTGCTGATAAAGGCTGTCGCCGCCCTCGGCGATAAACAGGCGCAGCGCCTGGCGCTGTGGGTCATCGGCCGCCCGCGTCTGGAACTGGCTGAAGGCCAGCCGCAGCGCCGTCAGCTTCAGCGCGGTCACCGCCGCATAGTCGACCCATTCGCGCTCACGCGCCGCCGCCAGCTGTTTACGGGTCGCCGCCTGACGCCACCAGCGTTGCGCCGCAGCGCTGAGCTGGAAGTCCTCCACCGCGTTGACGTCGATATACACTACGTTCAGCCAACGCCGCGATGACGGACTGTACGGGCTGGCGCTGTTTGGATCTGCCGGATAGAGGGCATGAATCGGGTTCAGCCCGACGAACGCGCCGCCGCGCTCGCCCACCTCCGTCACCATCCGCCGCAGGTCGCCGAAATCGCCGATGCCCCAGTTGCTGTCGGAACGCAGCGTATACAGCTGCACACAGGCGCCCCACAGTTTTTTACCGGTCAGCAGCGCGTCCGGTTCATAACAGCGTCTGGGGGCGATAATCAGCCGGCACTGCCAGCTCTGCTGCTGTTGCGTTAAACGCAGCTGATGATAGCCGAGCGGCAGTTCCCCGGCAGGCAGGGTAAACGTCTTGCCAGCGCCGGCGCGCCCCTGCAGCCGGACGCCGTCTTCGCGGATCAGCTCCCAGCCATATTCGCCGCTGCCCGCCAGCGGCAGCACGATCGGCTGACGCTGGAAAAACACTTTTACCGGCGGCAGCGGCGCTTCGCCGGCCAACGCCGCTTTGCTGTTCATCGCCGCCAGCAAGGCACGCTTGCTTTCCGGCGTGATGGCCTGCTGCTGGCCGTGGGCATTGACATAGTCGGCCATAATGCCCGCCTGCGCCGCCGCCCGGTCGATGCTGTTACGATCCATTCACTCTCCTTAACGCCGGGTTTGCCAGATGCGCTGCTGATAATCGCGAATCGACCGATCCGAACTGAACATACCGACGCGCGCCGTATTGAGAATGGCGCTGCGCGTCCACGCCTGCGTATCGCGATACAGCCGGTCGGCCCGCTGCTGCGCCTGGCAATAGTCGGCAAAGTCCGCCAGCACCAGATAAGGATCGCCGCCGGCCTGCAGGCTGTGCAGCATCATTTCAAACGCCTGCTTATCACCGTGGCTCAATGCGCCGCTTTCCAGCTCGGAGAGAATCGCATCCAGCTGCGCATCTTGCTGCCGGTAACGCAGCGGATCGTAACCGCTGGCCTGCAACGCCTTCACCTGTTCCACGGTGTTACCGAAGATAAAGATATTGTCCGCGCCGACCTGCTCGGCAATCTCCACGTTGGCGCCGTCCAGCGTGCCGATGGTCAGCGCGCCGTTCAGCGCCAGCTTCATATTGCCGGTGCCGGAGGCCTCTTTGCCCGCGGTGGAGATCTGTTCGGACAGATCCGCCGCCGGGATCATCAGCTCCGCCACGGAGACGCGATAGTCCGGGATAAACGCCACTTTCAAACGATCCTTCACCTGCGGATCGTTATTGATCTTCTCCGCCGCCTGATTGATCGCATAGATGATGTTCTTCGCCAGGTAGTAGCCCGGCGCGGCCTTGGCGCCGAACAGGAACACCCGCGGCGCCATTTCCAGGTTCGGGTTATCGCGCAGCTGGCGATACAGCGACAGAATATGCAGCAGGTTCAGATGCTGGCGCTTATATTCATGCAGGCGCTTGATCTGTACGTCGAAAATTGCGTCCGGATCCAGTTTCAGCCCCATCACGCCGTGCACATAGTTGGCCAGCGCCACCTTGTTGTCGCGCTTTATCTGCCGGTACTGCTGGCGGAAGGAGGCATCGTCGGCGTACTGCTCCAGCCCCTGCAGCGCGTCGAGATCGCTCGCCCACTCTCTCTGCAGCCGGCTGTCGATCAGCGCCGACAGCGCCGGATTACACTGCTTCAGCCAGCGGCGCGGCGTAATGCCGTTGGTGACGTTATGGAATTTCTGCGGCCACAGCTGGTGATACTCCGGGAACAGATCCTTGACTACCAGATCCGAATGCAGCTGCGCCACGCCGTTGACCGCAAAGCCGCTGACCACGCACAGGTTGGCCATGCGCACCTGCTTGTCATAGTGCACCGCCAGTTTGGCCCATACCGCCTCGTTCTGTGGCCACTGCTGCTCCACCCGTTGGCGGAAGTTGGCGTTAATCTGTTTGATTATCGAGAAGTGGCGCGGCAGCAGGCTGCGCACCAGCTCTTCATCCCAGCACTCCAGCGCCTCCGGCATCAGCGTATGGTTGGTATAGGCGAAAGTGCGGCTGGTGATGCGCCAGGCGTCATCCCAGGCCAGCTGGTGTTCATCCAGCAGAATGCGCAGCATTTCCGGAATGGCGATGGTCGGGTGAGTGTCATTGAGCTGAATCACCTCATAGTCCGCCAGCTCTTCAATGCGTCGCCCGGCCTGATGGTGTTTACGCAGAATGTCCGCCACCGAGCAGGCGCACTGGAAGTACTGCTGCATCAGGCGCAGGCGTTTGCCCGCCTGATGGTTATCATTCGGGTACAGCACCTTGGTCAGGCTGGCGGCGTCAACGCCCTGTTGCTCCGCCAGCAGGAAGTCACCGTCGTTAAACGCGCCCAGATCAAACGGCTGCGCATGCGTGGCCTGCCACAGGCGCAGCGGCTGGCTGACGCCGTTGCGGTAGCCCACCACCGGCAGATCCCAGGCTTCGCCGCGCAGCACCTGCGCCGGCCGCCACAGTTCGCGGCCGTCCGTCAGGGTTTCCAGCTCACCGCCGATGCCGACATCCACCGCCAGCGCGGCATTGTGACGGAACCACGGATAACTCTCGCGCTGCCAGTCGTCCGGCGCTTCCTGCTGTTGCCCGCCGCTGAACGACTGGCGGAACAGCCCGTACTGGTAGTTCAGCCCGTAGCCGGTCGCCGGCTGCCCTACCGTCGCCATCGAATCGAGGAAACAGGCGGCCAGCCGCCCCAGCCCGCCGTTGCCCAGCGCCGGATCGGTTTCCTGCTCCAGCACGTCCGCCAGTTGAATCCCCTGCTCCTCCAGCGCCGCCGCCACCGTGTCATACCAGCCCAGATTGATCAGGTTATTGGCCGTCAGGCGGCCAATCAGAAATTCCATCGAAATATAGTTCACATGGCGCTGCGCGCTGTCCTGCCGCACGGGGGCAGGCTGCGCCGCCAGCTGTTCGGCCAGCGCGCCGCTGACCGCCTGCCACCACTGGTGCGGCGTCATCTGCTGGGCGGAACGCAGTCCGAGATGTTGCCACTGGCGGGTCAGTGCCGCCAGAAAAACGTCCTTTTTAAGCGTAGGCTGTGACATAGGAGGCTCTCTATCCGATAAGTAAGTCAATGTCGGCTATCCTGCCGGGCGGAGAAAAACGGAACATCCTCCCGCCCGGGGATTAGCTGGGGAGGAGGATTGGGGCGTAGCTGAAAGTGTGATCTGCGGCACTTTGCCTGCCGCCGGGCGCGAGGAAAAACGCTGACGCCGAGATGTAAAAAAGTGTGATCGACTGCAACTTCCCGCCAAGCCAAAACGGAAGCTTGTTGCATTACGCTTAACGTTGGCAGAAGTTAAACAAGATGATTAATTACGCGCTATAAAATAATTAATCGTCTCTCCAACCCCTGCGGGCAAAACGCGTTTCAACGACCCCTGCGGGCAGATTTCGGCGGCAGGAACCGCGCTTTATATCTGGACGACTATGCTGATCCCATCAAAACTGAGCCGCCCGGTACGGCTGCAAAATACCGTGGTACGCGATCGCCTGCTGGCGAAACTGGCCGGCGCGGCAAACTATCGCCTGACGCTGGTCAACAGCCCGGCCGGCTACGGGAAAACCACCCTGATCGCCCAGTGGGCGGCGGCCAAGGGCGAGCTGGGCTGGTATTCGCTGGATGAGAGCGATAACCAGCCGGAGCGCTTCGCCAGCTACCTGATCGCCGCGCTGCAGCAGGCGACCGGCGGGCAATGCGTCAAAAGCGAGGCCCTCAGCCAAAAGCATCAGTACGCCAGCCTGTCCGCGCTGTTTGGCCAGCTGTTTATCGAACTGGCGGACTGGCATCAGCCGCTGTATCTGGTGATTGATGATTACCACCTGATCACCAACGACGTCATTCATGAAGCCATGCGCTTTTTCCTGCGCCATCAGCCTGAAAATCTGACCCTGATTCTGCTGTCCCG
Organism: Serratia rhizosphaerae; assembly: GCF_009817885.1. Lineage (NCBI taxonomy): Bacteria > Pseudomonadati > Pseudomonadota > Gammaproteobacteria > Enterobacterales > Yersiniaceae > Serratia > Serratia rhizosphaerae. The sequence goes on along the minus strand of NZ_CP041764.1, from coordinate 2,400,747 downwards.
CACGCTGCCCCCGCTGGGGATCGCCAACCTGCGGGTACGCGATCAGCTGCTGGAGTTGGGCAGCCAGCAACTGGCGTTTAACCATCTGGAGGCCAAACAGTTTTTCGACTGCCGGCTGCCCGCGCCGCTGGCGCAGCAGGACAGCAGCCGCCTGTGCGATGAGGTCGCCGGCTGGGCCACCGCACTGCAGCTGATTGCCCTGTCGGCCCGGCAGTCCAGCGCCTCGGCGCAGCAGTCGGCGAAACGACTGGCCGGGCTGAACGCCAGCCATCTGGCCGATTATCTGGTAGATGAGGTGCTGGACCACGTCGACGCCAGCGCGCGCACCTTCCTGCTGCGCTGTTCGGTGCTGCGTTCGATGAACGACGCGCTGATTGTACGTCTGACCGGCGAGGACAACGGTCAGCAGCGGCTGGAGGAGCTGGAGCGGCAGGGCATGTTTATCCACCGCATGGACGATACCGGCGAATGGTTTAACTTCCACCCGCTGTTTGCCTCCTTCCTGCGCCAACGCTGCCAGTGGGAGCTGGCACTGGAGCTGCCGGGGCTGCACCGTGCCGCCGCCGAAGGCTGGCTGGCGCTCGGCTACCCGGCCGAAGCCATTCACCATGCGCTGGCGGCCAACGACGTCAGCATGCTGCGCGATATTCTGCTGCAGCACGCCTGGTCGCTGTTCCACCACAGCGAACTGGCGCTGCTGGAGGAGTGCCTGAACGCCCTGCCTTACGAGCGCCTGATCCAGAACCCCAAACTGGCGTTGCTGCAGGCCTGGCTGGCGCAGAGCCAGCACCGCTATATTGAGGTCAACACCCAGTTGGAGCGGGCCGAGCAGGCAATGCGCGAGCAGCAGATCGCCGTCGACGCAACGCTGCGCGCCGAATTCGACGCGCTGCGGGCGCAGGTGGCGATCAACGCCGGCAAGCCGGAAGAAGCGGAACGGTTAGCGACGCAGGCGCTGAAGCACCTGCCGCTATCCAGTTACTACAGCCGCATCGTCGCCACTTCGGTCACCGGCGAGATTCACCACTGCAAAGGCGAGCTGACGCGCGCCCTGCCGATGATGCAGCAGACCGAGCAGATGGCCCGCCGCCATCAGACCTATCACTACGCGCTGTGGGCGCTGCTGCAGCAGAGCGAAATTCTTATCGCCCAGGGGTTCCTGCAGGCGGCATACGAAACTCAGGATAAAGCGTTCGAACTGATCCGCGAGCAGCATCTGGAACAGCTGCCGATGCATGAGTTTCTGCTGCGCATCCGCGCGCAGATCCTGTGGTCATGGTCGCGGCTGGATGAGGCGGAGGACACCGCCCGGCTGGGCCTGACGGTGCTGGCCAACTACCAGCCCCAGCAACAGCTGCAGTGCCTTGCCATGCTGGCGAAATGCTCGCTGGCGCGCGGCGATCTGGATAACGCCCATGCCTATCTGCAGCGCTGCGAAACCCTGCAGCACGGCGCGCAGTATCACCGCGACTGGCTGACCAATGCCGATAAACCGCGCATCATCCACTGGCAGATGACCGGCGACACCGCCGCCGCCGCGCGCTGGCTGAGCCAGTGCGAAAAGCCCGCCATGGCGGACAACCATTTCACCCAGGGACAGTGGCGCAATATCGCCCGGGTGCAGATTCTGCTTGGCCGCTATCAGGAGGCCGAAGTGGTGCTGGACGAGCTGAACGATAACGCCCGCCGGCTGCGGCTGATCAGCGATCTCAACCGTAACCTGCTGCTGAGCAACCAGCTTTACTGGCAGACCGAGCGTAAAAGCGACGCCCAGCGCGCCCTGATCGAAGCGCTGACGCTGGCCAACCGCACCGGCTTTATCAGCCACTTTGTGATTGAGGGCGAAGCCATGGCGCAGCAGCTGCGCCAGCTGATCCAGCTCAATACGCTGCCGGAGCTGGAACAGCACCGCGCCCAGCGCATTCTGCGCGATATCAACCAGCATCACCGGCATAAATTCGCGCATTTTGACGAGAATTTCGTCGATAAGCTGCTGACGCACCCGCAGGTGCCTGAGCTTATCCGCACCAGCCCGCTCACCCAGCGCGAATGGCAGGTGCTCGGGCTGATTTATTCCGGTTACAGCAACGACCAAATCGCCGGCGAGCTGGCGGTGGCGGCCACCACCATCAAAACGCATATCCGCAATCTGTATCAGAAACTGGGGGTCGCCCACCGGCAGGAAGCGGTGCAGCAGGCGCAGCGGCTGCTGCAGATGATGGGCTACGGCGCATAAAGTCACAATATTAGTCTGGTCTTTATGCGCGCGGAATTGGTTACAATGCCGGCGTCCCCTAATTACGAGGCAATTGGAAGTCATGGAACAGTTTGAAGCGATCAATGTTGAGCAGGCGCACGACCGCTGGCAAGACGGCAGCGCGGCGTTGGTCGATATCCGCGATCCGCAGAGTTTCGCCGCCGGGCATACGCCGGGCGCATTTCATCTCACCAACGCCACGCTGCAAACCTTTATGCAGCAAAACGATTTCGATCGTCCGGTGATGGTGATGTGCTACCACGGCAACAGCAGCCGCGGCGCTGCGCAGTATCTGCTGAATCAGGGTTTTGATGCGGTGTACAGCATCGACGGCGGCTTTGAGGCCTGGCTGCGTCAATACCCGCAGGATGTGGAAACCTCCGCCGAATAATTATCAGGGCGCGCCAGCGCCCTGTTCTTCCCCCTGCCTGCACGATTTTCCACAGGTCGGTGCTGCGACATCGGGTTTCAACGTTATAATCAGCCATCGCCGGTATCTGCAACGGCCACAACGCATCGACGCAAGACGGAAATTCCCTACTTATGATTAGAGTGATCGCCGTATCCAATCCCCGCCTGGCACTGGCGTTTGTCGACTATATGGCAACGCAGGGCATTACGCTGGAACTGCGCCACGGCCAGGACAGCGCAGAGATCTGGCTGGCGGATGAACCGCGGCTGGAACAGGTACAACACGAACTGCAGCAGTTTATGCGCGACCCGCTCAACCGCCGCTATCAGGCCGCCAGCTGGCAAACCGGCGGCACCGCCGCCGAGCTGCACTATCCGCACGACTCCTACCTGCAGATTATCCGCAGCAAGGCCGGCCCGCTGACCCTAAGCGTGATGGCGCTGTGTATTCTGGTGTATGTGCTGATGCAGGTAGTGGGCGACGACAGCGTGATGTACTGGCTCTCCTGGCCGCAGAACAGCGAGCAATATACGCAGCTGTGGCGCTGGATCAGCCATGCGTTTCTGCACTTCTCACTGCTGCACATCGCCTTTAACCTGCTCTGGTGGTGGTACCTCGGCGGGCCGATGGAAAAACGCCTCGGCGCCGGTAAACTGTTTGTGCTGGCCGTGGTGTCGGCCTTCTTCAGCGGCTGGGCGCAATCGCTGTTCAGCGGGGCGCTGTTTGGCGGCCTGTCCGGCGTAGTCTATGCGCTGATGGGCTACAGCTGGCTCAGCGGCGAACGGGCGCCGGAGCGCGGGCTGATGCTGCCGCGCGGCCTGATGATATTTTCCGTACTGTGGCTGGTCGCCGGCTACTTCGATATTTTAGGAATGTCGATCGCCAACGCGGCACACGTGGCCGGTTTAGTGTTAGGGTTGCTGATGGCATTTTGGGACACGCGTCATCGCGCGCACAACGAACAATAACGCTCAATAACACTATACCTTTACCTATCAAAAGATTACGGGTAAAAAATTCGGCAAACTTCACCCGACGGGTATATCGGCGTATTAGGGGATTACCGTGAAACAAACACAGCGTCACGACGCAATTATCGAGCTGGTCCGTCTGCAAGGTTACGTCAGCACTGAAGAACTGGTGGAGCATTTTGACGTCAGTCCGCAGACGATTCGCCGCGATCTGAACGACCTGGCCGATCAAAATAAAATTCAGCGCCACCACGGCGGCGCCGCACTGCCGTCCAGCTCCGTGAACACCGCCTACCATGACCGTAAGGTGATGTGGTCAGAGGAAAAAGACCGCATCGCCCAGCGCGTCGCCAGCCAGATCCCGGACGGCGCCACTCTGTTTATCGATATCGGCACCACGCCGGAAGCCGTGGCTCACGCGCTGATGAACCACAAGAACCTGCGCGTCGTCACCAACAACCTGAACGTCGCCACCCTGCTCACCGCCAAAGAGGATTTTCGCCTGATCCTGGCCGGCGGCGAAGTGCGTACCCGCGACGGCGGCATTATGGGTGAAGCGACGCTGGACTTTATCTCACAGTTCCGCCTCGATTACGGCATCCTCGGCATCAGCGGCATTGATATGGACGGCTCACTGCTCGAATTCGACTACCATGAAGTGCGCACCAAGCGCGCCATTATTGAAAACTCGCGCTGCGTCATGCTGGTTACCGACCACTCCAAGTTCGGCCGCAACGCGATGGTCAACCTGGGCAATATGAATCTGATCGACTATCTGTTTACCGACCAGCTGCCGCCGCCCGGCGTCATGAAAATCATTGAGCAGTACGACGTACAGCTGGAACTGTGCTGAGTCTCCTCACTCAGCTCTGATTCCCCCTTCCGCCCGGAAGGGGGCTGAACAACGCCCTCCCGTTATCCTCCCGTCGCCCGTTTGCCGGCGCCTTATCCTGTGGGTTAAATCCACTCACTTTGTGTGACTATAGTCGCTAAACTGTTATCTTTATCACGCGTGAATGTTTTTGTTTGGTTAACTCTTGGCTTGTTTGTTGGTTTTTGATTACAATGATGAGCGAAAACGAACATAAAAGAGCTATTTCGAACATCTGGAGGAAGATGACGTGGAAACCAAAGACTTGATCGTTATCGGTGGCGGCATCAACGGTGCCGGCATCGCGGCGGATGCTGCCGGGCGCGGCCTGTCCGTACTGCTACTGGAAGCGCAAGACTTGGCCTGTGCTACGTCTTCCGCCAGTTCCAAACTGATCCACGGCGGCCTGCGCTACCTGGAACACTATGAATTCCGTCTGGTGAGCGAAGCGCTGGCTGAACGTGAGGTGCTGCTGAAACTGGCGCCGCATATCGCCTTCCCAATGCGCTTCCGCCTGCCGCATCAGCCACACCTGCGTCCGGCCTGGATGATCCGTACCGGCCTGTTCCTGTACGATCACCTGGGTAAACGCACCAGCCTGCCGGGCAGCAAGAGTTTGCGTTTTGGCCCAGAATCCGTACTGAAGCCGGAACTGAAGCGCGGTTTCGAATATTCCGACTGCTGGGTCGACGATGCGCGTCTGGTGGTATTGAACGCGCAGGAAGTGGTGGAACGCGGCGGCGAAGTGCGCACCCGCACCAAAGTGACCCGCGCATGGCGTGAGAACGGCATGTGGATGGTGGAAGCGACCGATATCGACAGCGGTAAAACCTTCACCTGGCGCGCCAAAGGCCTGGTTAACGCTACCGGCCCGTGGGTGAAAAACTTCTTCGACGACGGCCTCAAGCTGAAATCACCCTATGGCATCCGCCTGATCAAAGGCAGCCATATCGTGGTGCCGAAGGCGCATAACCAGCCGCAGTCCTACATTCTGCAGAACGAAGACAACCGTATCGTCTTTGTGATCCCGTGGATGGATGAGTTCTCGATTATCGGCACCACCGATGTGGAATATCACGGCGATCCGAAAGACGTGAAGATTGACGATAACGAAATCAACTACCTGCTGAAAGTGTATAACGACCACTTTAAGAAACAGTACGGCCGTGACGATATCGTCTGGACCTACTCCGGCGTACGTCCGCTGTGCGACGATGAGTCCGATTCACCGCAGGCCATCACCCGTGATTACACGCTAGACGTGCATGACGATAACGGCCAGGCGCCGCTGCTGTCGGTCTTCGGCGGTAAGCTGACCACCTATCGCAAGCTGGCAGAACACGCGATGGAAAAACTGGCGCACTATTATCCGGAAGCCGGCCCGGCCTGGACCAAGAACGGCACCCTGCCGGGTGGCGACATCGGCGGCGACCGCGACAGCTACGCAGCCAAACTGCGCCGTGAACACGGCTGGTTGCCGGAAGCGCTGGCGCGCCGCTATGCCCGTACCTACGGCAGCCACAGCGAACTGATTCTGTCCGGCGCCAACAGCCTGGCGGATCTGGGCGAAGACTTCGGCCATGGCCTGTACGAGGCGGAGCTGCGCTACCTGGTGGAGAAAGAGTGGGTGGTGGAGCTGAAAGACGCCATCTGGCGCCGCACCAAACTCGGCATGTGGCTGGACGAAGCGCAACAGGCGCGCGTCAGCGAGTGGCTGGCGGAACGCGCAAAAGCCAAAGCGCTGTCGCTGGCTTCCTAAGCCGGTAAAGGCCGGGGGCAAGATTGGCCGTGATACGCGGCCAATAGCCGTCTCGCTGATATCAACGGTGAATTAATCCGACTCGCGTTTGAGTTTGGTTATTTCACCGTTTTTGTTTAGGCGATAGGTTCCATTATCCCCTACAAATAACATATCGTTATTCCTGTCATTAGAAATGATGAACAACACATTTTTATCAATACAACTTCTCTTTTCTTTCATATCTTCAAAACACATTCGGTCATACTTCCCCGCCTCTTTGTAACCCTCACCAAAGTCCCAAAATATAATAGTAAAGAATCCATCCGAATCTGGTTTAGGGATGCCATATTTTTCTTTTAGGTTATTTTTATTATCTAACCACCAATTTATTTTTCCTTTATCTGTAAAAGGAAAATTTTTCACCAACACATCGCTATAGTTCTCCCTCTGGTGAATGGCAATAATCTCTACCGGTTGCAGCGAGCACCAAAGGAAAAAGCCAAAAAGTGCCATGGCAGTATATATCATAACGCGTATAAAATGACTACCCCGCCCGCAATAAACCTTATCACGAATATAAAGCCAATCAATAAAAATATTTTTCATTACTTTATCAATCAATTCCGACTTTTATAATATCACCATTACTCTTCATGTGATACTCATCACCATTAGTTATAAATGATATATCACCACTTCTTTCATTTGACACAATAAATTCCTTGTTTTTTTCTATACATTTTTTCTTGGTTGGCATATCGTCAAAGCAACGCCGATCATACTTTCCAGCTTCTTTATAACCATCACTAAAATCCCAAAAGGTAATAGAAAAGAAACCATCTGATGCAGGGTTAGGTATCTTATACTCATTCTTTAATCTATCTTTATTTTTTATCCACCAGTCTATTTTACCTTTATCCGTAATGGGGAAATGGTTAACCAGAACAGCACTAAACTCATTTTTATGATGAACAGCAATAATTTCTACCGAACGTAGGCTCCACCAAAAAGCTAACATTGACAGTAAAGCAATCAATAACATCAGTGGTAGAGATAATCTATTTACCCTCATAATTATTTCCCTATTTCTTCTCAGATGAGCCGTTCATTAATTTTCATTCACGCCTAATCTTAACGATTTCACCATCTTTTCCCATACGGTAGGTTCCATTATCTCCAACAAAGAACATATCATCATCTTTGTCATTAGAAATGATGAACAACACATTTTTATCAATACAATTTCTCTTTTCTTTCATATCTTCAAAACACATCCGGTCATACTTCCCCGCATATTTATAGCCCTCGCCAAATTTCCAGATAACAATAGTAAAAAGTCCATAGGAAGCAGGTTTAGGGATATCATATTTTTCTTTTAATTTGTCTTTATTATCCAACCACCAATTAACCTTTCCTTTATCCGTAAAGGGGAAATTATTCACCAGCACATCGCTGAAGTTGTTCCTTTGATGAACGGCAACGATCTCCACCGGTTGTAGAGAACGCCAGAAAAAATAGCCTAGTAGTACTAAGCCTGCTAATGCCAAAATACATATGATCTTTTTACTTTTTCTCATTATGTCTCCCGGATATCTCTACTGTAGCTTCCATATTAGTCATAAACGGCTTAAAACCAAGCTGATTGTAGCGCTGAAGTACAAACCAGATACGGAAGAAACGAAACTGGTTAAACCTAACCTTTCTGATATCGTCATCATCCAATCCAAAGTGGTCCTGCACCCGATAGTGCACCAACGCACGATAGCTTGCGTTATCAACCTGCAGTGATTTTACCGTGATATGCGTAGCCCAGGTATCATGTACGGTAATCCCCATACCGTTAAAATTATCCTGAAACCGGTCAAACTTAGGCAGTTTTCCAAGCATGATGACTTCCCTAAGCTCATCTTTAAGTTTTTCCGGATAATATTTATTCACCCAATCTATGTTTTTATTAAAAAACAGCTCTAATAGTAAACGCGTACTATTTTTCTCATCTTTATCCCCCAAAATCTGCTCCTTTAACGCGACATTCAGATGTGGGCTGCTAAACGGCGTGCCGTTGCCGTGCTGCATATGGCTGATCATCTGTTCAATCAGATGTTTATAGGGGCCATAGAGTGCAAAGAGGCGGGATAACTGGCGGAATTCATCAAAGAGAATTCTGGCGCACTCCTGCCGGGTGAGCGTAGTCCCCTGCCCACGCATGCCATAAAAGCGCGAATGCGGCTGGTTAAACGGCGTGAGCTGCGTCAGGGTATAGGGATTAACCCGCGTGGAGACATCGCCTAAATGAAAGTGTGTTTTTAATTGCGCTGCGGATAAATCTCCGCAGCGCATATCATATGCACCATAATCATCCATTATATTTTTTGTTTTAAATATAGTGCAGGGGAATTGTAATGCCGACATAGTGATACATTCCTTGTGCGATCGTCCATTATGATCTTTCCGCCGGCATAATAATCCCGTGGCGAATAAAATGTAAACACTGGCGTAGTATTATTTCCTATAAAAAATAACGACTTATTTATTTAAATAACATGAGTGATTAATATAAACGGCTAAAATAAAAAAGCCCGCTAATTAGCGGGCTTAAATAATTACGCCATGAAATAGGGCGCTAACGTATTACAGCAGAATCCGCAGCATACGGCGCAGCGGCTCTGCGGCGCCCCACAGCAGCTGATCGCCGACGGTAAACGCGGACAGGTATTCCGGCCCCATGTTCAGCTTGCGCAGACGCCCGACCGGCGTATTCAGCGTGCCGGTCACCGCCGCCGGCGTCAGCTCGCGCATGGTCAGCTCGCGGTCGTTCGGGATCACCCGCACCCAGTCGTTGTGCGTCGCCAGCATCTGTTCGATCTCCGGCAGCGACACGTCTTTTTTCAGCTTCAGGGTAAACGCCTGGCTGTGGCAACGCAGCGCGCCAACGCGCACGCACAGGCCGTCGACCGGAATCAGGCTGGAGCTGGCCAGAATCTTGTTGGTTTCCGCCTGGCCTTTCCACTCTTCACGGCTCTGGCCGTTATCAAGCTGCTTGTCAATCCACGGAATCAGGCTGCCGGCCAGCGGTACGCCAAAGTTATCGGTCGGCAGTTTGCCGGAGCGGGTCGCCTCGGTCACCTTGCGTTCAATATCCAGAATGGCGGACGCCGGGTCCTGCAGCTCTTTCGCCACATCGGCGTGCAGCATGCCCATCTGCGTCAGCAGTTCGCGCATATGCCGCGCGCCGCCGCCGGAAGCGGCCTGATAGGTAGCCACAGACGCCCACTCCACCAGATCGTTGGCGAACAGGCCGCCCAGCGACATCAGCATCAGGCTGACGGTGCAGTTACCGCCGACAAAGGTTTTGATGCCTTTATCCAGTCCCTGCTGAATGACCGCGCGGTTGACCGGATCCAGAATGATGATCGCCTCATCGTCCATCCGCAGGGAGGACGCGGCATCAATCCAGTAGCCCTGCCAGCCGCTGGCACGCAGCTTCGGGTAAACCTCATTGGTATAATCGCCGCCCTGACAGGTGATAATGATATCCAGCGCGCTCAGCGCGTCAATATCGTAGGCGTCCTGCAGCGTCCCCTGCTGCTGACCGCCGATAGCCGGCGCAGGCGCACCGTGCTGTGAGGTGGAGAAGAATACCGGACGAATGGCGTCGAAATCGCGCTCTTCCGTCATGCGTTGCATGAGCACCGAGCCGACCATACCGCGCCAACCGACTAAACCAACGTTTTTCATAAAACTGTCCTGCCTTGGAGGATACGACTTATTGAGTCATTGATGAGCAATTATCCTCACACCTTACAAAATGTCAGCGCGGGCGAAAAGTGAATTTATTCGATGCCAGCGCAATTGTTAGCAGTCCTGCTTATAAAGGCGGATCACGCGGCGCTTGCTGCTGCCGGACGCGATAAAAAAAGGCGCCCGTAGGCGCCTTAATAAGCTCAAAATGATTACAGCAGCGTAAAGGCGATCATCCCCACCACCGCACCGGTGGTGCCGAGGATGGTTTCCATTATCGACCAGGTTTTCAGCGTCTGCGCTTCGGTGGCGCCGGTAAATTTACCGAACAGCCAGAAGCCGGAGTCGTTGACGTGGCTCAGTACGATGGAACCGCCGGCAATACATACCGACAGCGCCGCCATCTGCGCGCCGGAGTAGCCCAGCTCGCCAATCACCGGCATCACCAGGCCGACGGCGGTCAGACAGGCCACGGTCGCCGAACCCTGAATCACCCGCACCGCCGCCGACAGCACAAAACAGGCGACAGCAATCGGCAGGCCGGCGCCGATCAGCGCGTTACCCAACGCCGGGCCAACGCCGGAATCGACCAGCACCTGCTTGAATACGCCGCCTGCGCCGGTTACCAGCAAGATAATCCCCGCCGGCTGGATCGCCGCCGAACAGACTTCCATCACCTTGTCTTTACTCATCCCACGGCGGATAGCCAGACCATAAATCGCCACCAGGCAGGCAATCAGAATCGCGGTGAACGGATGGCCGATAAACTGCAGCCACTGATACAGCGAGCTGCCTTCCTCGGTAAAGCGCGCGCCGATGGTTTTCAGCCCCACCAGCACTAACGGGAACAGCACCAGCGCCAGGCTAAAGCCGAACGAAGGCAGCTTGCTCTTATCGATGCTTGGCTCTTCGATATCTTTCGGCAGTTCCAGCGTGACGTGCTTGCTGATAAACGAACCGAACAGCGGGCCGGCCAGCAGCATGCCCGGAATCGCCGCCGCCAGGCCGATCAGGATCATCCAGCCAAAATCTGCATTCATCTGCGACGCCAGCAGCATCGGGGTCGGCCCCGGCAGCAGGAAGGCCGCCGCCGCGGCTACGCCGGCAAACAGCGGGATCACCTGCTTCACCAGATTACCGCCGGTGCGACGCGCCACGGCGAAGGCCACGCCAATCAGCAGCACGATCGCCACATCAAAGAACAGCGGCAAGGCGCAAACCAGGCCGGCAATCCCCAGCGCGTAGTGCGCGCGCTTTTCGCCAAAGCCTTTCAGCATTTTGACGGCGATCTGATCCAGCGCGCCCGTTTCATGCAGAATTTTGCCGAACATCGCGCCCAGCGCCACCACGATCGCCAGGAAGCCCAGCGTGCCGCCCATGCCTTTTTGCATGGTATCGGTGATTTTCTCCAGCGACATGCCGGAGAACAGGCCGGCGCCCATCGACACCAGCATCAGGGCGATAAACGCGTGCATCCGCGCTTTCATCACCAGGAACAACAGCAGCAGTACCGAACCTACGGCGGTCAATACCAGCGTTAATGTATCCATTATCGTTTTACCCTTGGTTCGTTACGGATTGAATATAGGAGACGACGTCGGCCACCACGTTATCCAGCGGCTGGTCGATGTCAATCGCCTGCACGTCGGACTCATCCGCCTGCGGCACTTCCAACGCTTCAAATTGGGAAACCAGCATCTGAGGCTTGAAGAAATGCCCTTTACGCTGCTTCAGACGCGCTTCAATCACGTCTTTTTCACCTTCCAGATAGATAAAGTGCAGGTTGTTGTTGCCTGCGCGCAAGCGATCGCGATAGCGCTTTTTCAGCGCGGAACACACCAGCAGCGCAACGTCATTGGTACGCTGCATAGCAAAAATCGCGTCGTTCAGTGCCGCCAGCCACGGCGCCCGATCGTCATCGTTCAGCGCATCACCGCCGGCCATTTTATTGATGTTGCTGCGGGGGTGCAGATAATCGCCATCCAGCATGGCGGCATTGAGTTCATGCGCTACGGCGCTTGCTACGGCAGATTTCCCGCTGCCGGAGACGCCCATCAGGATGAAAACGTGGTGTTGTGAATTATTCATAATTTTTGTGCTCTCAAGGGTCCCAGGTGCCAAATGTTACTGGTAACAGGTTATCGGTAACATTGTCTTTGTCGCGCTGGAATTAAGCAACAAACCGGCGAAATGACATCCCGTAACTGTGAAGGCGGTCAAACTAACTGCGGTCAAATCTCAACCAGCAAGCAATTATAGTCAGCGTTTTAACTCAAGGGAGGAAAAAGGAGAGGATCGGTACGGCATCAAAAAACGGCACGGCGCAATACCGCTTAAATACTACCGCCAGGAATAATAGTGAAACCAACGTCAACCATCGACGGGCTGACGGTTTCGCCACGCAGGCGCGCCAGTAACCGCTCTGCGCCTATCTGCCCCATGGTTTCACGCGGCGTCAGCACGCTGGCCAGTTTTGGCATCATCACCTGGCCAATATCATGGCCGTGGAAACCGGCAATTGCCATATCTTGCGGAATGGATAGCCCCTGACGCTGGCACTCAAAGGCAGCGCCGATCGCCAGGTCATCGTTGGTGCAAAATACGCTGTCGATTTGCGGGTAGTCACGCTGCGCCTGGCGCAGCATTTCACCACCGCCGGAGTAAGACGACGCACGGTTGGTCATAATGCTGCATGGCTGTAACCCAGCCTCGCGCATTGCCTGCTCATAGCCTTGCTGCTTAATCAGCGTACGCTCATCAAGACGCGCACCAAGGTACACCACATGACGATAACCCTGGGCGATAATCCGCTGCGTCATCTGGCGGGCAGCCTGATGGTTATCAAACCCTACCGCCATATCAATACAGGGCGATACGCAGTCCATCAGTTCCACCACCGGAATGCCGGCAACCTCAATCATTTTACGGGTGCGGGCGGTGTGGGTGCGTTCGGACAGGATCAGGCCGTCAATATTGTACGAGAGCAACGAGGTCAGGCGCTCTTCTTCACGTTCCGGCAGATAACCATAGTGCGCCAGCATGGTTTGATAATTGTGCGCGTCGGTCACGCTTTCAATACCGCGCAACACTTCGGCAAACACCTGGTTGGTCAGCGATGGCAACAGTACGCCGATAGCGCGGCTGGTCGCGTTGGAAAGAATATCCGGCGCGCGGTTGGGAATGTAGCCCAGCTCATCCAGCGCGACCGCGATTTTCTGCCGCAGGGCGGCGGAAACCTGATCAGGATTGCGCAAATAGCGGCTCACCGTCATCTTGGTGACGCCAACCCTATCTGCAACATCTTGAAGTACCGGCCGCTTTTTCTTCATTATCAATGAGCTGACAAACCGTGAATGGGCGGTTATTTTAGCAAAAAAAACGGCAGGCTGATATCAAACGGGCGTAAAAAGGGCCCAATCGTCAGATTGAGCCCGATAACGCTGAGCAAATTAAACCGGTGGCAAATCAAACAGCAGAATTTCACTGTCTTCATCGGCGTGGAGTGACAGCGCCGTTTCATCCCAGATAGCGAGCGCATCGCTGGCGCCTGCCCGGTTGTCATTAATGGTAATGGAACCGCGCACCACCTGTACCCAGACGCGACGGCCGGCTTCGAGCGTATACTCCGCCTGTTCGCCTTTATTCAGCGCCCAGCGCGACAGCGTCATATCCTGGAATACCTTCAGCGAACCTTCGCGGGCATCCGGCGACAACACCAGCTGACGCCCCTGCGGTGCATCAAACATACGCTGCTCATAGCGCGGCGGCAGGCCGTTGGTATCCGGAATAATCCAGATCTGGTACAGATGCAGCAGCTTGTCGCTGTTGGCATTGTACTCGGAGTGGCGTACCCCGGTGCCGGCGCTCATAATCTGAAATTCCCCAGCCTGGATTTGCTCTTTATTACCCATGCTGTCCTGATGCTCTACGGTACCGTCCAGCACGTAGGTCAGAATTTCCATATCTTTATGCGGATGGGTACCGAACCCTTGCCCGCCGTCAATCCGGTCTTCATTGATGACCCGCAGCGCGGAGAACCCCATAAAGTTCGGATCGTAATAATTGGCAAAGGAGAAGGTATGCCAGCTGTCCAGCCAGCCATGGTTAGCGTGGCCGCGGTCTTTCGCTTTACGTAAATAAATCATGTTCAACTCTCCTCAATGTTTTTTACAGTCTAGACCTGACAGCAGAATAAGAAAGCGTAAAAAACTCACCCCTCTGTTCAAAAATTTCGATGAAATAAACAGAGGAGCCGCAGAAGATTTGTTGAGCGCAAAGGTAGATGATTGAGGGCAAAAAAAGAGCCAGCACCCGAGCTGGCTAAATAAACACTGGAAGCAATGTGAGCAATGTCGTGCCTTCAAGTCAGAGCGGTGAGGCCACCGTCTGCCGAGAACGCATGACAATAATAATCATTATCATTCGCATCTGTAAAGCGTTTTTTTGACCAATCTTAAATATTGTTGACTAAAGAAGCAGCCCCGATAACTTACAGAGTAATATTGCTAATAATCATAGGGATAAGAGAATGGGTGAAATCATCGTCCGCCACGTTGAAACCTCCGATGCACCGGCGCTGCAACGGCTGTATGCCCACCCAGAAGTCTACCGCGATACGCTGCAGCTTCCGCTGCCCTCACTCACGCACTGGCAACAACGTCTGGCTGATGCCAAGCCAGGGTTGCACAATCTGGTCGCCTGCATAGACGAACAAGTTGTTGGTCAGATTGTGATTGAACTTAATCAGTCGTTACGTCGGCGTCACGTCGCTACCTTTGGTATCGGCGTCGATCCTGCACAACAGGGAAAAGGCATTGGCGGAGCGCTGATGAGCGCCATGATCGAACTTTGCGATAACTGGGCGGCAATTCAGCGTATTGAATTGACGGTGTTCACCGACAATCAGGGCGCCATTGCGCTATACAAGAAGTTTGGTTTCGAGATAGAAGGCACCAGCCGACACTTTGCCATGCGCGACGGCAAACTGGTCGATGCCTATCATATGGCGCGCTTTCATGGCGTCTGAAAAGCGCTGGTAAAGAAGAGTAACACTTCCCGCGGCATAGCCACGGGAAGTGAGTGCCATTAAATACCGGCCGTCTCTTTGATATAGCGGCGCGCCTTAACCGCGTATTCAAAGGGGTTGGCAATGGCCGGATCCTGCTCAGCCTCCACCACCATCCATCCTTTATAGCCATGCTCGTCCAGCAGTTTGAAGACCGGACGAAAATCAATGACGCCATCTCCCGGCACGGTAAACGTCCCCTTTTTCACCCCATCCAGGAAGCTTAAGTGGTTAACCCGCACCTCGGCGACCACTTCATCGCGCACGTCTTTCAGATGGACATGATTAATGCGCGGCAGATATTTTTCCAAAATAGCCAGCATCGCCTGTTGGCTGCCTTCAGAGTAGTAGGCATGGCCGGTATCAAACAGCAGGTATACATCGTCGTTTACCATGCTCATATAGCGGTCGATCTCCGCCGTGGTTTGAATCCCCGTCCCCATATGGTGATGGAGGCAAACCTGCATGCCCTTGCCAGCGGCGATTTTCGCCAGTTCGTTATAGCCGTCGGCGACGCGCTGCCACTCTTCATCGGTAAAGTAGGGTTTTTCTTCCAATACCGCCTTGTCGGTACCCTGAATGCTTTTGCTCTGCTCTGAGCAGCCAATCACCTTGGCGCCCATATCATGCAGAAAGTTCATATGGTTAACGAACTCATCGATGGTTTTTTCTTTCTGCCCGTCGGCAAAAAAGGTGCTGAACCAGGCGTTGCAGATCTGAATGCCGCGAATATCCAGCATTGGCTTTAAAACCTGCGGATCGCGCGGGTACTTACTGCCCACTTCGCTGCCGCTGAATCCCGCCAGCGCCATTTCGCTGACGCACTGTTGGAAGGTGTTCTCTTTGCCAAGTTCCGGCATGTCGTCATTGGTCCAGCCAATCGGGGCGATCGCCAGCTTCACATAGTCTTTATTCATTTTTTTGGGCCTCAGTCATTAGATCGGCGCTTCACCCTGTTCCCATCCCGCATCACGCAACCCGCGCAGAAACGCGACAAGCCATGTCAGGGGCATCGCCGGCGGCGTTATTTACCTAACAGTTCTCTTTCGATGCGTTCCCGGGTTTCAACCGCCTGGATCTTCATCTTTTCCGGATAACCGAACAGGGAGGTGCAAATAATCGATTCACCGCCAACCTTAAAGTTGCGGTTGGCGAATTCCATATCGCGCAGGGCCTGGAACAGCGCATCGAAGTCGATCTCTCCTTCGCCGATGCCGACGTGCTGATGCACCGCGGCGTCAACGCCGGGCGGGTTGACGATATAACGACAGTGGCGGGTATGATTCATAGTATCGGCGATCAGCACGTGAGAAAGGTCATCCCCGGCATATTTCAGCATATTCGCCACGTCGCCCTTGCCTTTGTCGTAGTAGAACGAGTGCGGCACGCTGTACAGATACTTCACATGATCGCTGCGCAGCGACTTCACCATATCGACGGTTTCATTATTCAGCTCGCAGAAATCCCAAGGGTGGGACTGAATTTCCATGCGGATGCCTTCACGCTCAATGATAGGCAGCAGTTCTTCCATGGATTTGTACCACAGCTCTTCACAGATCTCCGGTTCATTGGGATCGCCCGCCAGCTCGGTATTAATCACCTGCACGCCCATCTCCACCGCAATCTCGATCATCCGGCGCCAATTTTTCACCGCCGCCTGACGACGATCCTCACCCGGGCCGGACCAGCGATAAACCACGATAAACGAGGAGATCTCCACCCCGGTGGCCTTCAGCGCATTTTTGTATTCCGCCATGATTTCACGGCCGGCCTTCGGATGTTTATAGAATGGATTGATCTGCGGATGCGGCGACTGTTCGATATATTTATATCCCCAGTCGGCCACCTGCTGCACCATCTGGGTGACGCCTAAATCTTTAATGACATCCACATCAAACGCGATCTTCATCTTTGTTCCCCGTTAAACAGCTATACCCGGGCCGCCAAACCCACGGCCTCCCTGCCGACATGTTAACTATCCTTTTTCACGCGTTGAGCAGACGCCGACGGCCCGGATATATAAAAAAATGAATCAGGCGATCATTTGCCGTAAAAAGAAGGACGCGGCGGCAGCGATACCGGCACGACTTCACCGCTCAGCTGCGCGGCGACACAGGCATCAGCCGTAACCGCAGCGGCATAACCATCCCAGGCCGATGGCCCTTGCAGCTGCCCGGCCTGCACGTCATTGATAAAGCCTTGCAGTTCAACGTCATAGGCGTCAATGAAACGTTCTTTCCAATCCATCAGGATCTCATTGGACAGCCTGGCGTTGCTGCGCATCTGCAC
Organism: Serratia rhizosphaerae; assembly: GCF_009817885.1. Classification (NCBI taxonomy): domain Bacteria; kingdom Pseudomonadati; phylum Pseudomonadota; class Gammaproteobacteria; order Enterobacterales; family Yersiniaceae; genus Serratia; species Serratia rhizosphaerae. Next base: position 2,383,400 of record NZ_CP041764.1, on the reverse strand, counting down.
AGACGACGGCTCCGGCAGCTTGGCGATGCCGGTCTCCCCGACGACTTCGCACTGGATGTCATAGCCGTACTGACAGTTAACGAAGATCTCCACGTCAATGCGCGTGCCCTTCGCCGTTTCAAACAGCACGATTTGCGGATCGCGCAGGTGAGAAAGCGCCTTGCTGCTCTTACGCGGGAACACCACCTGCACCGACACATAGTCGTCATCCAGCAGCCAACGCAGCACGTCGATTTCGTGAATCAGGGTGTCGGTAATCGCCATATCCGTGGTGTAGGCCTCGCCCACCGTCGGATTACGGTGCGCGCAGTGCAGCATCAGCGGCTCGCCGATCTGGCCGCTGGTCAGCACCTGTTTCAGCGCGCGGTATCCCTGATCGTACGGACGCATAAAGCCAACCTGCACCAGGCGTTTGCCGTGTTTCGCCTCCGCCTCGACGATGTTTTTACAGCCCTGTGCGGTCACCGCCAGCGGCTTTTCACAAAATACCGGCTTGCCGGCGGCCACCGCTGCCAGCACAAATTCCTCGTGGCTTGGCCCCCAGGAGGTCACCAGCACCGCCTGCACGTCCGACGCCTTAATCAGCTCGTGCCCATCATCATAAACGCGTGCATCCAGACGCAGCTGCTCCACTATGCCTGTCGCGTTATCACGGTTGATATCGTTGACGGCAACCACCCTGGCCCCCTGCAACACCTGGCTGCAACGACGAATATGATCGCGACCAATCGCACCGGCACCGATAACCCCAATGTTTAATGTCATTTTCGCTATCCTCTGGATTTAAAACTGGATAAAAGCCGTAATCATCAGTAATCACGGGCCTTGTCGATGTTTTCCTGCAGCTGCCGGGCCACCGCAACGATCTTGTCGCTGTCCGCCACCTGGGCTCCGCCCACGCGCCACCAGCTGAGATACTTATGCACCATGGTTTTCGGCAGCACCTTGATATCCAGCAGCGTGGAAACCGTCTGCTGGCGCGCATCGGCCAGCGCTTCAATCAGTTGCTGTTCGGTGGTAATGCTGTAGGTCTTGCAGCCGTAAGCCGCCGCCAGCATGGCGAAATTCACCGGCACCAGCCCGCCGTTAAGTTCCCCGTCCTGACGGAAACGGAACTCCGTGGTGTAGCTGTCCATGCCGTGCTCCATCTGCAGGTTGTTGATGCAACCATTGGTCATGTTGTCGAACAGCACCACGTTGATTTTGCACCCTTCCTGAATGGAGGTGACCAGTTCGGAATGCAGCATCATAAATGCGCCGTCGCCCACCATGACGTACACTTCCCGCTGCGGCTCGGCCAGTTTGACGCCCAGCGCGGCGTTCACTTCATACCCCATGCAGGAGTAGCCATACTCCACGTGGTAGCCATGCTCACCGCGATTGCGCCACACCCGCTGTAAATCCCCCGGCAGGCTGCCGGCCGCCGCCACGATCACGCTGTCCTGCGGCAACTGCTGATTCAGCACCCCCAGCACGCGGCTTTGAGTCAGCGAGGAGCCCGTCTGGGCAATAAACTCGGCAAAGACCTGCTCACGGTTGAGATGATCGTCGATTTCCGGCACGAAATCGGCGCCGGTATAAGCAACGGAGTAAACCCGCTCGGTTTCTTTCTGCTGCGCTGCCTTGGCCTGTTCAACGACATCGCCCCAATCGGCGCGATAATCCTGCTGCGTTGCCAGTTCACCCAACGCCTGCAAGGCTTCACGCGCGTCGGCCAGCAGCTGCACGCCGTCCAGCTTGCCGGCATCAAACGCGCTGACGTTAATGTTCAGGAATTCGACGTCCGGGTTTTGGAACAGCCATTTGGAGGAGGTGGTGAAATCGGTATAACGGGTGCCAACGCCAATCACCAGATCGGCCTGCTTCGCCAGCGTATTGGCGGCCAGGCAACCGGTCTCGCCGATACCGCCGACGTTATAAGGATGGTCGGAAACGACCGCCCCTTTGCCGGCCTGGGTTTCCGCAAAGGGAATGCGAAAACGCTCGGCAAACTGCTGCAGCGCCTTGCCTGCCTGGGAATACTTCACCCCACCGCCGCATACCAGCAACGGCTTTTTCTTGCCGGCCAGCAGCGTCAGCGCATCAGCGAGCGCTCCGGCCGTCGCCGGCCGGCGTTCCAGCCGATGCAACCGTTTCTGAAAGAAGTACTCTGGATAGTCGTAGGCTTCGCCCTGCACATCCTGCGGCAGACACAGCGTTACCGCGCCGGTTTCTGCCGGATCGGTCAACACGCGCATGGCGTTGATGCAGGCGCTCATCAGTTGCTCCGGACGCGTAATGCGATCCCAATATTTGCTGACCGCGCGAAACGCATCATTGGTGCTGATGCTCAGGTCGTAGGATTGTTCGATCTGCTGCAGCACCGGGTCCGGCTGGCGCGAGGCAAAGACGTCGCCGGGCAGCAACAATAAAGGAATGCGGTTGGCACTCGCCGTAGCGGCGGCGGTCACCATGTTGGCCGCGCCGGGGCCGACGGAAGAGGTGCAGGCGTAAATCTGCTGGCGCAGCTTCTGCTTGGCAAAGCCGGTCGCCGCATGGGCCATCCCCTGCTCATTGCGCCCCTGAAGCACGGTTAACTGCCCGCGATCCTGCTCCAGCGCCTGCCCAAGGCCCAGCACATTGCCATGGCCGAAAATCGCAAATATGCCCTTCACGAATTTGATTTCGACGCCATCCACCAGCAAATACTGATTATCGAGGAACTTGACGAGCGCCTGCGCCATGGTCAATCTGATCTTACTCATTCTCTCCCCCTAATGATGGCCTGATGCCCGACTTAGCCCTGGTCGGCATCACCGCTGAGATTACGGAACGGTTTTCCTGCCCTGAATTCGCTGATATCTTGGGCCGGGTTCAGACAGATTGCGTACACCTTCGGCAACCTGAAACATGCAGCGATTATAAACAAATATATTTTTCATAAAATCACACATCAGAAAAAACATTTCATTTTGCGATAAAGATCGCATTCTAATGAAAACCTTATTTCACTGCCGACTCAAAGCGCGTTTTCCCCATACCATCAACGCTTGCAGGCTGGTTAGCGCAACCTGTCGCCGTCTTCACCAAGCGTAGCCCATGGCGATGAAAGGCAAGCATCAATACGGCAAAACCTGCGCGCAAGCCCGCAATGCCGCCGCCTGATAGCGGCAGACATGCGGCCCGCCGCCGCAGCGCGTCGCGATTCGGGTGGTAAATTTCATTTAATATTGAAATTGGAATATTTATTCCTCATACTCAACGCAATGATTCCTGCTAACCTCCGCTTATCGGGTCGCAGTCGGCTTTTGCTTAATACAGAAGGAAAGGGCTATGGTTTCACAACAAAAACAGCTTGATGTCATCTGTCTCGGCCGCATCGCCGTCGATTTTTATGCGCAGCAAATCGGCGCGCGCCTAGAAGACGCCAGCACGTTTGCCAAATACCTCGGCGGATCTTCCGGCAACGTTGCCTACGGCACGGCGATTCAGGGGCTGAAGTCCGGCATGCTGGCCCGCGTCGGCGATGAACATATGGGGCGTTTCTTACGCGAAGAGCTTCAGCGTGTGGGGGCGGACACCCGCTGCCTGATCACCGACAAGCAGCGGCTGACCGGGCTGGTGATCCTCGGCATCAAGGATCAGGAAACCTTTCCGCTGATTTTCTACCGCGATAACTGCGCGGATATGGCATTAACGCCCGACGACATTGATGAGTCCTACATCGCCTCGTCACGTGCGCTGGCCATCACCGGCACCCATCTGTCCCACCCCAACACGCGCGCCGCCGTGCTGCAGGCGCTGGAGTACGCGCATCGCCACGGGCTGCGCAAGGCGCTGGACATTGATTACCGTCCGGTGCTGTGGGGACTGACATCGCTGGGCGACGGCGAAACGCGCTTTGTCGAATCGGACAAGGTCACGCGCGAACTGCAGGAGGTATTGCACCACTTTGATCTGATCGTCGGCACGGAAGAAGAGTTTCATATTGCCGGCGGCAGCACCGATACGCTGACCGCACTGGCCAACGTCCGTAAAGTCAGCCAGGCGACGCTGGTATGCAAACGCGGTGCACAAGGGTGCTCGGTCTTTGAAGGGGCGATCCCGGACGACTGGCAGGCAGTGAAACTGCACAGCGGCGTGCGGGTTGAGGTGCTAAACGTGCTCGGCGCCGGCGATGCCTTTATGTCCGGCCTGCTGCGCGGCTACCTGAATGACGAGGGCTGGGATCAGGCGTGCCGCTACGCCAACGCCTGCGGCGCGCTGGTGGTCTCACGCCATGGCTGCGCCCCGGCAATGCCGACCAGGCGCGAACTGGACGATTACCTGGCGCGCGAGCTGCAGGTGCCACGCCCCGATCGCGATGCGCGCCTAAACCACCTGCACCGCGTCACCACGCGTAAGCAGCAGTGGCCGGAACTGTGCGTCTTTGCCTTTGACCACCGTAAACAGCTGGCGGATATGGCGCGCGAAGCCGGCGTAGGTGAAGAACGCATTCCACAGCTGAAATCCCTGCTGCTGACCGCCGCCAAAGAGGCGGCAGACGAGGCGGGCCTGCAGGGCAACAGCGGTATTCTGGCCGACACCACTTACGGCCAGGCCGCGCTGAATAAAATCACCGGTGAAGGATGGTGGATTGGCCGTCCGATCGAGCAGCCCAGTTCACGTCCGCTGCGTCTGGAACATGGCAACATCGGCTCTCAACTGGTCGACTGGCCGCTGGAACACGTGGTGAAATGCCTGGTGTTTTATCATCCCCACGATCCCGTCGAACTGCGCAACGAGCAGGACGCGCTGATTAATGACGTCTATCAGGGATGTTGCAAAACCGGCCATGAACTGCTGCTGGAAGTCATTTTACCCGAGGACAGCAGCGATAAAGATGAAAGTTACTACCTGGAAATCATGTCGCATTTCTATCAATTAGGGATAAAACCCGACTGGTGGAAACTGCCGCCGCTGAGAGCAGCGAGCTGGCGCCAGGTCGGCGAGCTGATCGATGCCGCCGATCCCGACTGCCGCGGCGTAGTCATTCTGGGTCTGGATGCCCCGGAAGATGCGCTGAAGGCCGGCTTTGCCGCCGCCGCCGATGAACGTTGGGTGAAAGGGTTTGCGGTAGGCCGTACCATTTTCGGCCAGCCGTCACGCCTCTGGCTGCAGGGTGAGCTAGATGATTCTTCTTTAATTGCGCAGGTTAAACAGAAATATCTTACGCTGATCGGTTTCTGGCGGTTATATCGTCCACAACGCGATGGTGTAACCCACCATCCTTAAAACGCCATCCTCTGGCCCCTTAAAGCATGTTTACGACTTTAGGGGGCTTTTTTTGCCCATTTTCTGTGAACTAACGCAACCTGCGTTGAAATAAATCGCTTTTTGATGAAATGAAACTTCCGCTCCGTCTGTTAGAATGACGAATAAATACTCCAGGCGCAGGCCTCTTAGCGCTTTAGCCAATATTGTGAGCCGAATGGATGAATAACCCAACTCAACTTTCGCTATTACAAGACGAAATCCGCCACCGTTACGAAACGCTCAGCAAACGTCTGAAACAGGTCGCGCGTTATATTCTGGATAACAGCAACAGCATTGCGTTCGACACCGTGGCCTCCATCGCCGCACAAGCCAGCGTTCCGCCGTCAACCCTGATCCGCTTTGCCAACGCCTTTGGCTTCAGCGGCTTCAATGAAATGAAACAGGTTTTTCGTCAGCACCTGATGGAAGAGACGGTTAACTATACCGAGCGCGCCCGCCTGTTCCGCCAGACCTCTACAGACGACAACGCCGCGCCGGAAAACCCGGCTGAAATTCTCAACGTGTTCACCATGGTGAATGCGCAGGCGTTGCAGCAACTGCCGGCGCAAATCGACACCGCGCAACTGGAGAAGGCGGTAGAACTGCTGAAAAACGCAGAGAATATTTACGTGATTGGCCTGCGCCGCTCGTTCAGCGTCGCCTCCTACCTGACCTATGCCCTGCGCCACCTGGAGCGCCGCGCCTTCCTGATTGACGGCCTGGGCGGCATGTTTACCGAGCAGCTCGGCATGGTGAAGCCAAAAGACGTGGTGATCGCCATCAGCTATTCGCCCTACGCCAGAGAAGCGCTGGAGCTGGTGGAGCTGGGCGCCAAACAGGGCGCGCAGCAAATCGCCATTACCGACAGCCAGGTCAGTCCGTTAGCGGCCTTTAGCGACGTGTGTTTTGTGGTCCGGGAAGCGCAGGTGGATGGTTTCCGTTCGCAGGTCGCGTCAATGTGTCTGGCGCAGACGCTGGCCGTTTCGCTGGCGCTGAATAACGCTAAAGACGCATAAATGCGTAAAGGGCGAACACCTGGTTCGCCCCCTTTTGCCATCGTCGTCACCTTTGTGGCGATGCGGCTATTTCTGCGGGTAGTCATCACCGTTAATCCAGGCGTGATCTTTTTCCCAGGTAAATTTCCACAGGCGCTTTGGACCGGCCATCACGTTAAGGTAGTAGTTATCGTAACCGGCCAGGGTCGCGACCGGATGATAGCCGCGCGGCACCTTCACCACATCGCGGTTATACACCGGCATACACTCGTCCAGTGAGCGGTCGTCCGTGTACACGCGCTGCATGCAGAACCCCTGTTCCGGCTCAATGCGGTGGTAATAAGTCTCTTCCAGATAGGTTTCATCCGCAGAGTCTTCCTGATCGTGCTTATGGCTGGGGTAGGAGCTGGTATTGCCCTCGTCGGTGTATACCTCCACCACCAGCAGGCTGTCCGCCGGCTTATCGTCCGGCAAGATATTGTGCACCAGCCGCTGGTTGCGCCCTTTGCCACGCCGTTCAACACCCACGTCCGCCGGCGTAATCAGGCGCGAAGGCAGATGCCCGCTTCCCGGCGCGCTGCATACCGCCAGTTCCAGCTCGCTTTCGGCCCGCACGATAACCTGGTCGTGATGCGGCACATAAACCGCATAGGGCGGCGTCCGCTCAAACGGACTCATACGTTTGCCGATATGGGGATATTCGGCATGCTGCGTCGCAACGGAGGCAATGCCGGCCACCAATACCAGGCACAGCTCTTTATCGTCGCTGCTCAGCGTCAGCGTTTTCCCCGCCTCAAGGCGATAGACGTCAAAACCGACAAAACGCCAGTCGGCGTTTTCCGGCGTAACATGCTGAATACGCCCCTGGCTATTGGGCGGCTGGCATTTCGCAAGCAATGAAGACATGAAACCCTCCTGTTACCGTCAAGACATACCCGCCAGGTGCAATACCGGTGGCGCGCATGACCGTTGTTATCGCAACAGGTGCGGCCTTATCTGCCTCAGCCGCACCCGCGCATCATTGATCAGCCTAAGGTCGGCATGCTGTATTCAGACACCGTCTGCTGGCCGGAAGGCCAGCGCGCCGTCGCCGTCTTCATACGCGTATAGAAACGCACCCCGTCGGCGCCGTGTACGTTGAGCGCGCCGAATACCGAACGCTTCCAGCCGCCAAAGCTATGGAACGCCATCGGCACCGGTACCGGCACGTTGACCCCGACCATACCGGCCTGCACCTCATGTACAAACTGGCGCGCATAGTGGCCGTTGCTGGTAAAGATGGCGCTGCCGTTGCCGAACTCATGGCCGTTCACCGTGTCGATCGCTTCCTGATAGCTGGCCACGCGTACAATCCCCAGCACCGGCCCGAAGATCTCTTCACGGTAGATACGCATCTGCGGTGTGACGTGGTCAAACAGCGTGCCTCCCACATAATAACCGTCCGGATGCCCTGGCACGCTGTAGTTGCGGCCGTCCGCCACCAGCGTTGCACCCTCCTCGACGCCCACATCAATATAGCCCAGAACTTTCTGCTGGTGCGCAGAAGAGACCAGCGGCCCCATTTCGTTTTCTTCGCCGCCCTGCTGCAGGCCAGGCCCGACGCGCAGCTGAGCGATCAGCGGTTTCAATTTGGCGATCAGCTTATCCGCGGTGTCGTCACCAACCACCACCGCGATCGGCAGCGCCATGCAACGTTCGCCGGCGGAACCGAATGCCCCGCCCATCAGGGCATTCACCGTGGCGTCCAGATCGGCATCCGGCATGATAATCGCCTGATTTTTCGCGGCGCCGAAGGCCTGTACGCGCTTGCCGTGGGCGCTGGCGGTGGTGTAGATATGCTCGGCGACGGTGGAGGAGCCAACAAAGCTTACCGCCTGGATAAGCGGGTCGGTGCACAGCTGCGCGGCGTTTTCATTGCCGCAGTGCACTACGTTAAAGACGCCGTCCGGCAGTCCGGCCTCTTTCAGCAGCTCCGCCATACGCACCGATGCCGACGGCGCCAACGCCGGCGGCTTCAGCACGAAGGTGTTGCCGCAGGCCAGCGCAATCGGGAACATCCACATCGGCACCATCGCCGGGAAGTTGAACGGGGTAATGCCGGCCACCACGCCCAGCGGCTGCATCAGGGAAAAGCTGTCGACGCCGGTGCCGACGTCGGCGGAATATTCCCCTTTCATCAGATGCGGAATGCCGCAGGCGAACTCCACCACTTCCATGCCGCGCGTCAGTTCACCCAGCGCGTCCGAATACACTTTACCGTGCTCGCTGACGATCAGCTGCGCCAGCTCTTCCCGGTGCTGTTCCAACAGCGCTTTGAAATTGAACATGATGCGTGCGCGACGCAGCGGGGTGGTTTGCGACCAGCCGGCAAATGCCCGGTGCGCGACATCAATCGCCTGTTTGACCTCGGCGGCGGTGCTTTGCGTCACCTGACACTCAACCTGTCCGGTCGCCGGGTTATGCACGTCTACGCTTTGATTGCTGCTGCTCGGACAAACCTGCCCGTCGATAAAGTTACCCACGATTTTCATGTTCCACCCTCTTTTCAACATGCCGCGATGACCAGGAGAGCCTTCAGATAACGCGATGTCTTGCGGCGCCCGCAGACAGGCTAAGCCCTGATCGAATGAAGTAAACCTTATTCCATTGAAAAAAAAGTTTCAAATAAAACGTTTTGGAAATTTTATTTTTAGCGTGGCCGATCGCAATTTTTCAGGTAACGCTACGCCGCGATGTGCAACTGGGGGGAAGCGCTCTTTCCCGACAAACGGCCTAAAAACCCTTAACAACACCCGCTAACGCCCGCTGGGGATGTCGGCTTTCTTGCCTTTTGCCTCGCAATAAATGGATATGCGACTTTTCTTTTCCAACGATTTTTTTGAACTGCGTCTAAAAATCAATATTTCATTATTCCACAAATATGAAATAAATGTTCTTCTCAAACCTGAATTACCCGAATAAACACGCCTTGATGACAGGCACGGTTCACACCTTCCGCCCGCCTTCCCCCTACAACGCGCATTGCGAGCGGAAATATGGATAAAAATCGGAGCAACATATGTCACATCAGCGAAAACATAATACAGGGTACGTACTGCGGATATGCGGCATTGCGGCGCTCGGCGGTATTTTGTTCGGCTATGACACCGCCGTGATCTCCGGCGCCATCGAGGCGCTGAAAGCCTACTTCCACCTCACCCCGGCAGAAACCGGCTGGGCGGTGTCCAACGTGGTGCTCGGCTGCGTGCTGGGCGCATTCGGCGCCGGTCCGCTGGCCGGCCGCTACGGACGTAAGAAAGCGCTGGTGCTGGCGGCGCTGCTGTTCACCATTTCCGCCGTCGGCGCCGCGCTGGCCGAGACTTTCACCTGGTTTGTCATCTACCGCATGATCGGTGGTCTGGCGGTAGGCATCGCCGCCACCGTCTCCCCCATGTATATGTCGGAGGTCTCCCCAAAAGACATGCGCGGGCGGGCGCTGAGCATGCAGCAGTTTGCCATCGTGTTTGGCCAGATCCTGATCTTTTACGTCAACTTTAAAATCGCCGGCTATGCCTCGGAAGCCTGGCTGATCGATATGGGCTGGCGTTGGATGATTGGTTCGGAAGTGGTGCCCTGCATTCTGTTCTGCATTCTGGTGTTTATCATCCCTGAATCGCCGCGCTGGAATGTCATGGTCGGCCAGGAGGACAAAGCCCTGGCAATGCTGACCCGCGTCTCCAACGAAGCCCACGCGCGCAACGTGCTGAAAGAAATCAAGGAATCCCTGCAGCAAGACCTGCAACAGGCCAAGCAAAAGCTGAGTTACCGTGACAAACGCGTGCGTTTCATCCTGTTCGTCGGCTGCATGGTCGCCATGCTGCAGCAGGTCACCGGCGTCAACGTAATGATGTACTACGCCCCCGTGGTGCTGAAAACCGTCACTAGCAACGCGCAGGAAGCCCTGTTCCAGACCATCTGGATCGGCGTGCTGCAGCTGGTCGGCTCGGTGATCGGCGCGCTGCTGATGGACCGCATCGGCCGCCTGCCGCTGATGCGCTTCGGCACTCTGGGCGCCATTATTGGCCTGTTGATCACCTCCTACGCGCTCTATAGTGAAACCACCGGTTACTTCGCCCTGTTCGGCATGCTGTTCTTTATGCTGTTCTACGCGCTCTCTTGGGGTGTCGGCTGTTGGGTGCTGATCTCCGAAATATTCCCGAACCGGATGCGTTCAGAGGGCATGAGCATCGCCGTCGGCTGTATGTGGGTCGCCAACTTCGCCGTCTCGCAAACCTTCCCGATGATCAACGACAACCCTTACCTGTTCTCCACCTTCCACGGCGCCTTCCCGATGTGGGTATTCGCCGCCTGCTGCGTGTTCAGCTACTGGTTTATCTGCCGCTTCGTACCGGAAACCAAAGGCGTCTCGCTGGAAAAAATGGAACAGGTGGTGATGGCCAAACGCTACCGCCAGCCTGTAGCCACGGCCAAATCCTTATCGTTACCCAATGAAAAATCCTAACCTTCACTTTTGGGAGTCAGACACCATGGCCATTGCGCTGGATCGCTTCTGTATCAATCGAAAAATAGCCCCGAATCTCGATCTGGAGCGTTTTTTCCAACTGGTAAAAAAATGCGGCCTTAACAAGGTTGAGTTGCGCAACGATATGCCCAGCGGCAAAGTGACCGATGATTTAAGCAATGAGCAGCTCAATGCGCTGGCGGCGAAATACGGCATTGAAATTATCACCATCAATGCTCTCGGCATGTTTAACCTGCTGGATAACCAAGAGACGCTGCTTGGCAATGCGCAAGCGCTGCTGACGCAGGCGCAGGCCATTCACAGCAAGGCGCTGGTGCTCTGCCCGCACTGCAGTAAGGACGATCGCCGCAGCGATGAGCAAAAGCAGCAGGATACGCTGGCTGCGCTGCAACTACTGGCGCCGCTGTTCCAGCGCTACGGCGTTGAGGGCTATGTGGAGCCGCTCGGCTTCGGCATCAGTTCCCTGCGTTCGTCCCTGCTGAGCCAGGCGATTATCCGCGATGCCGGCGCACCCTATAAGATCGTACTGGACACTTTCCACCATTACCTGAGCGCGCCTGCTCAGCAAGAATTCGATGCGCAGATCCAAATCGATCGGATCGGTCTGGTGCACCTTTCCGGCGTCGAGGATCCTCGCGCCAAAGAGACGCTGGGCGATGAGGAGCGCATTATGCTGAGCGAACGGGATCGTCTGGAGAGTAAAAAACAGGTGCAGAATCTGGAGCGCCTGGGCTACCGGGGCATTTACGCCTTCGAGCCCTTCTCTTCGCAGCTGAACGGCTGGACGGAAGCGGATATTGAACGGGAAGTTCGTCAAAGCATCGCCCTGCTGCAGGCAGCACCGTAACCGATAAAGTAACGGCCTCTTGCCAGAGGCCGTACGCTGTTTTACTTCAGCGTGGTCACCACCAACTGATGGCGCTGATTATAAAACTTACGGTATGCCAGATAGCAGGCGATAATGGTCGACAGGCTGGCGGTAGACAGCAGCATAAACGTCACCATAATCTGGTATTTGATCGCCTTCACCGGATCGATACCGGCAAAGATCAAACCGGACATCATGCCGGGCAGGCTGACCAGCCCCACCGTTTTTGCCGAATCAATCGTTGGGATCAGCGATGCGCGAATGCTGTCGCGAATCAGCGCAGCGGACGCAAACTTCGGCGAGGCGCCCAGGCTGAGCATTTCCTGGATCTTCTGCTGCTCGCTTTTGAAACGCTGCCCCAGATTGTTGTAACACAGCCCGACCGCCACCATGGCGTTGCCGGCGATCATGCCGGAAATCGGAATCACCTGCATCGGCGTAAACTCTATCGAGCCGGTCAACACCAGCACGATCAGCGTCAGCGCCGCGCCGGTGGTTATAGCGATAAACGAAGTGACAAAAGCATGCTCAATATACTTGCTGCGTTTTTTGGCGTTGTAAGCCGCATTGAAGCAGATAAACAGCACCATCAGCACCGTCAGCGCTTCGTTATTCAAGGCGAAAATATACTTCAGCACGTAGCCGACAATAATCAGCTGCACCACCGCCCGGCAGATGCTCCAGATAATATCCTTTTCCAACGCCAGCTTTTCTTTATGGCTGATTAAAATCGCCACCAGCACCAGAATCATCGACAATCCCAGTGATTCATTCGTGATGTTATGCTGGTTCACTGGCCGTCTCCCGTGTCCGATGCGCCTGCAGCTCAATAATATCGTCGGCATGCGCAATTTCATCCCGGTCGTGCGTTACCCACAGCACGGCCATATCCTGCTGCTCGACCAGCTGGCGGATTATTTCGTTAACGTTATGCTTATTTTCTTCATCCAGCGCGCTGGTGATTTCATCCAACAGCAGGACTTTAGGCACAAACTGCAGGTTGCGGATCAGCGAGATCCGCTGTTTCTCACCGCCGGACAGTTCGTTAATGCTCTTTTGCAGCAGGCTCTCCGGCAGCATAAAGCGCTGCAGATCCTGCTTCATTTTTTCCTCATCCGGTTTGATGCGGCGAATCTGGTAAGGCAGTGCCAGGTTGTCAAACACCGAGCTACCAAACAACGCCGGCGTTTGGAAGCAGTAGGAAACCTGCTGGCGATAATGCTCGGGCGACAGTTCGTTAATATTCTTGCCGTCAAAAATAATAGCGCCGCGGGTTGGGCTAATCAGTGAGGAAATTATTTTCAGCAGCGTACTTTTCCCGCAGCCGGAGGGGCCGGTGATCAGCTTGAACTCACCGGATTTGAGCGTCAAAGAGACCGAATCCAGAATGACCGAGTCATCTATTTGATAATGGATATCATCCAATACCAGTACGTTATTATCTTCCTTCATTATGACTCCATTCATTGCGCACGATGAATGGTCAGTATAGGGTGCCGGAAATCCGCCAGGCAAATCGCGATCAACGAAGGCTATGATAGCCCCACACAATCCCTCCGAAGCAGAGAACTCGTGAACGCCTACCCGCCGGCAGATCCGAACACGCTACAGCCCGTGCCGCATACAAAAAACCCCGACGGTGAGGCCAGGGTTAGTATGTCGCCGGTGACTTTCCCGACCGTCATAATTGTGGCGTAAGCGTTCATCAAACACTCCAACATTACGCGGCCTAAGCACGACCATGGCACAACAGGAAAGAATTCGGCGTGTAAAAATGACGGCAATACGCTTTACTGTTGGTCATAGAAAAGAAAATTCGTGGAAGAGCTGGCATAACCCCGGCCTGAAACCGGGATTAACAAAGTGAAGCCATGGATGTCTTGTCTGCTCAGGCTTACGCCATCTTCGCTATTGCAAGCCCCTCAGCCCGACTTTAACGCTTACAGAGCAACCACATTGCCTGCAGACGGGCCTTTCTGGCCATTTTCGATGGTGAATTCAACCTTTTGGCCTTCATCTAACGTTTTGAAGTCATTACTCTGGATTGCAGAGAAATGTACAAAAACATCTTTGCTGCCGTCTGCCGGTGAAATGAAGCCAAAACCTTTACCCGCATCAAACCATTTTACTAAACCAGTCATTTTATTAGACATAGAAACTTCCTTCTTTATTTATTGGGCCGCCATAAGGCGATAGTGGCTTGTGTTTGGTGTTATCTTATGGGCGCTAAATAAGAGAATTCACGGGAAAAGAAGTATCTGGGAGGATATCGCTAATACTGAGAACTACTTTAATAAAACTGCTTGCATAATGTCTGTACCACAAACCGATGGCGCTATTTACACATAACCATAAATTATTAGCAATGTATTTTTAGAATTAAATTAAATAAGCTAGGGTTATTAGCCGTTTGCCAACGCACAACTCCGCCGCAAAACCGCGTGGTGACGACAAATGCCAAAGGCTAAACATCTCCAGACTCAGGAGATGCTTAACCCCGATATTACCTGTTTATTGCCCCTGTGCCGCCGCAAGCGCTTGCGCACAGGCCCAGGCGGAGCTCCATGCCCACTGGAAATTGTAACCGCCCAGCCACCCGCTCACGTCCACTACTTCGCCGATAAAGTACAGCCCCGGCACCTTGCGCGCCTCCATGGTCTTGGAGGACAGCTCGCGGGTATCTACGCCGCCCAGCGTCACTTCAGCCGTGCGGTAACCTTCCGTACCATTGGGTTGCACCCGCCATTGCTGCAGGCTGTTCACCAGCTCGGCCTGCTGAGCCGGGGTCAGTTGCTTCAGGGTCGCTTCTGGCAACTGTCCCAGGGTTTGCAAAAACTCAACCAGACGCTTCGGCAGATGCAGCGCCAGCGTATTTTTCAAGCTCTGGTTAGGGTGAGCCTGACTCTGCTGATCCAGGAAGCCTGCCAGATCGAGGTCAGGAAGTAAGTTAACACTCACATACTCACCAGGCTGCCAGTAGCTGGAAATCTGCAACACCGCCGGGCCGGACAGGCCGCGATGGGTAAACAAGATGGCTTCCCGGAACAGCGTACCGTCCGCCGCCGTCACGCTGGCCGGCACCGAAACGCCGGACAACGTTTGTGATTGCTCCAGCAGCGGCTTATGCAGGGTAAAGGGCACCAGACCGGCGCGGGTAGGCAACACATTAAGACCGAACTGTTCAGCCAGCTTATAGCCGAACGGTGAAGCACCCAGCCCCGGCATGGAAAGTCCACCGCTGGCCACCACAAGTGAGCGTGCGCTTACTTTCTCGCCATTCAGCGTCAGTTCAAAGCCGTCGTCGTGTTTTTCCACCTGCAGCACTTCACTGCGCAGGCGTAGCGTGACCTGGCCCAGCTCGCACTCTTTCACCAGCAGATCGACCACCTGTTGCGCCGAGTCGTCGCAAAACAACTGCCCCAACGTTTTCTCATGGTAAGCCACGCCGTAGCGGTTAATCAGGTCGATAAAATCCCACTGGGTGTAGCGCGCCAGCGCGGATTTGCAGAAGTGGGGATTATTGGACAGGTAGGCCGCCGGTTCGGCGTACATATTGGTGAAGTTACAGCGTCCGCCGCCCGACATCAGAATTTTACGCCCCGGCTTTTTGCCGTTGTCGAGCAGCAGCACCCGGCAACCCTGCTGCCCTGCCTGCGCCGCACAAAACATTCCCGCCGCGCCCGCGCCGATAACGACTACATCAAACTGTTCCACCTAAGCCCCTCTGAGTTAAACCACAATCACGACAAAAGCGCGCCATTTTACGCTATTTCGCCGCCGCTCACCGCTAAATTCATCGTAGTTATCTGTAAATCACGGCCTGCGCCAGCGCCGCCGTAAGGAAATGTTATAATCGGTAAATCCATGTAACATCATGATATTTATTTGATTTGCAGAGAGATAGTGCCTGTTCGGGCACAAGGAAATCAAAAAAACGTCATATTTTTCTTTTCCCCGCCCCCTGTTGTCACGGATAATGCGCGGCGTTCATGTCCACAAACCTGGCGTAACGCTTATGTTGCATTTGTTCGCTGGCCTGGATTTCCATACCGGCCTGATGTTAATACTCGCACTGCTGTTCGTATTGATGTACGAAGCCATCAACGGCTTTCATGATACGGCCAATGCGGTTGCTACCGTGATCTATACCCGTGCTATGCGCTCGCAACTTGCGGTCGTAATGGCGGGCGTGTTTAACTTCCTTGGCGTAATACTCGGCGGTTTGAGTGTTGCCTACGCCATTGTCCACCTGCTGCCAACCGATCTGTTGCTGAACGTCAGTTCCGCGCACGGATTAGCTATGGTGTTCTCCATGCTATTGGCGGCAATCGTCTGGAACCTCGGCACCTGGTATTTCGGTCTGCCGGCCTCCAGCTCCCATACGTTGATTGGCGCCATTATCGGTGTCGGCCTGACCAACGCTCTGGTTACCAACACCTCCATGGTGGATGCGCTTAACGTCCCGAAAATGATCAGTATTTTCCTGTCATTGATCTTCTCCCCGCTGGTGGGGATGATGGTCGCCGGGCTGATGGTGTTTATGCTGCGCCGTTACTGGAGCGGAACCAAAAAACGCAAGCGTATTCATATGACGCCGGCCGAACGCGAAAAAGTTGACGGTAAGCGCAAGCCGCCGTTCTGGACGCGTATCGCGCTGATTCTGTCCGCCGTCGGCGTAAGCTTCTCACACGGCGCCAATGACGGTCAGAAAGGCATCGGTTTGATCATGCTGGTGCTGATCGGCGTAGCGCCGGCCGGCTTTGTGCTCAATATGAATGCAACCGGCTATGACATCACCCGTACCCGTGATGCCGTCAGCCATCTGCAGCAGTATTACCAGCAGCATCAGGCGTCGCTGGCGCATGTCGTCGCCATCACGCCGCTGGTGCCGACGCCGGAAGAAACGCCGGCCAGCAACGCGCCGCAAGAGTTCCACTGCGACACGTCACGCGCCATGCCGGCCATCAACCATGCGTCCGGCCTGCTGAAAGACCTGCAAAGTTATGACCAGCTGAACGTGGAGCAACGCAGCCAGCTGCGTCGCCTGCTGATGTGCGTGACGGATACCGCAGATAAGGTCGCCAAGCTGCCGGAAACCTCAGCGGAAGACAAACGCTTCCTGAACAACCTGCGTCAGGATCTGCTGCAGACCGTGGAATATGCGCCGCTGTGGATCATTGTCGCCGTTGCGCTGGCGCTGTCTCTCGGCACCATGGTGGGCTGGAAACGCGTCGCGACCACCATCGGCGAGAAAATCGGTAAGAAGGGCATGACCTACGCGCAAGGCGTATCGGCTCAGATGACCGCCGCACTGTCGATCGGCGTCGCCAGCTACACCGGCATGCCGGTTTCCACCACCCACGTGCTCTCCTCGGCGGTAGCCGGGACCATGATCGTGGATGGCGGCGGCGTGCAGAGCAAAACCGTGAAGAGCATCGCTCTGGCCTGGGTGTTAACCCTGCCGATTTCGATTCTGCTGTCCGGTTCTCTCTACTGGCTGGCGCTGAAGCTGATCTGAGTCAGCGAACCCAGAATACAAGGCGGCCTCAGGGCCGCCTTTTTTATTGGCATCAGTACCAGATAGCCATGGCGATCAGGCTGATCACCACCAGCCCGCACAGGGCGGAGGTCAGCATAAACTGCCGGCGCACCCGCTCGCAGCGGCGGATAAACTCCGGGTCGTGATGATCGCTATAGCGCTGCGCATAGATATAGCGCACCAGGCGCAGCTGCTTGCTCGGCTGGCCATGGGCGGTAAAGAAACCGCCGCCGTCAACATACTGGTACAACAAGGGGTCGCAACCGCGCAGCACCACCAGCAGCGCGCGCAGGGAAGAGTAATAGCGCACCATGTTTACCACACATACCACACACAAAGCCCAGAACAGCGCGACGGTACTGATCATGATTCCCCCTCAAGGCGTTGCGATCCACGGCAACCCGCCGGAGCCAACGACCCTACTTCATATCCAATACGACTGATGACCGATAGTGATACCGCTCAGGCATCGCCCTCCATCGGCGACGCCCCATCGATACGCAAACGCATATTGAGACAAGGTACGGCGCACAGAGGAAGGGTGAGGCCTATAACATTATTGTAGGATAACGAAACGTAAACGTAGCCGGACAGACAGGGAAAATTTAGCGCGGCCGGCGCGTTACCCGCCACCGCCGGCCATGTCGCCGACGCTCAAAACGCCATTCGGGACTATACTTGCTCTAAGAACGCTTATAATTCAAACGCTCAAGGGCGAAATACCCCCTGAATAAATAGGATTTTTAGCCCGATAGGTGTAAAACTAACAGGGTGAAAATAGCAAGACTGAGTGAAGCATTGCGCTGTGATCGGCCCGACATATCATTGCGTTAGCGTAATGATATGATGCAGGCAGACGCCAAACCATGGCGGAGAAAACAACGGCGCCAGGCTGGCGCGCGGAATGCCTGCTACCCTTTAATCGGCATTATATGGAAGGAGTATTCTCATGGCTTACAAACACATTCTTATCGCGGTAGACCTCTCCCCGGAAAGTAAAATTCTGGTCGAAAAAGCAGTTTCCATGGCGCGGCCGTACAATGCCAAAGTCTCCTTGATCCACGTCGATGTTAACTATTCCGATCTGTATACCGGCCTGATCGACGTTAATCTGGGCGATATGCAAAAGCGCATCTCCGAAGAAACCCACAATGCGCTGACCGAGCTGTCACAAAACGCCGGCTACCCCATCACCGAAACCCTGAGCGGCAGCGGCGATCTGGCGCAGGTGCTGGTGGACGCCATCAAGAAATACGATATGGATCTGGTGCTGTGCGGCCACCATCAGGACTTCTGGAGCAAGCTGATGTCTTCCGCCCGCCAGCTGATCAATACCGTACATATCGATATGCTGATTGTGCCGTTGCGCGATGAAGAGGATGAAGACGCCTAAGCTCAACGCCTCACACCGGTCAAAAAGCCCACAAATTGTGGGCTTTTTCGTTTCTGCAGGAATTAATCGCTTGATAAACAAGCGCCACCCGGTGATATAGTCAAGTCAGACACAACATCTTCCCCCATGACGTTAAATCAATAGCAATAACCGGGGGCATTAATTTAGAAGGAGCTATCTATGGAACAGGGCGCATCGCTCGAATCCTTTCTTGCCGCATTACAGCAGCAAAACCCTTATCAGGACGAATATCTGCAGGCGGTACGCGAAGTGTTTACTTCGCTGTGGCCGTTTATCGAACGCAACCCGCGTTATCGGGAATATGCACTGCTGGAACGCCTGGTCGAACCGGAACGCGTGATTCAGTTCCGCGTCAGCTGGATGGACGACGCCGGCCGCGTGCAGGTCAACCGCGCCTGGCGCGTGCAGTTCAACTCGGCCATCGGGCCGTACAAGGGCGGCATGCGTTTTCATCCGTCGGTGAACCTGTCGATTCTGAAGTTCCTCGGCTTTGAACAGACCTTCAAGAACGCACTGACCACGCTGCCGATGGGCGGCGGCAAAGGGGGATCGGACTTCGACCCCAAAGGCAAAAGTCAGGGCGAGATCATGCGTTTCTGCCAGGCGCTGATGAGCGAGCTATACCGTCACCTGGGGCCGGATACCGACGTACCGGCCGGTGACATTGGCGTTGGCGGACGCGAAGTCGGCTTTATGACCGGCATGATGAAAAAGTTGTCCAACAACACCGCCTGCGTGTTTACCGGCAAGGGGCTTTCCTTCGGCGGCAGCCTGATCCGGCCGGAGGCCACCGGTTACGGTCTGGTGTACTTCACCGATGCAATGCTGAAACGCCACGGGCTGAGCTTTGAGGGGATGCGCGTTGCGGTATCCGGCTCCGGCAACGTGGCGCAGTACACCATCGAGAAGGCGCTGGCCTTCGGCGCCCGTGTAGTGACCGCCTCCGACTCCGGCGGCACCGTGGTGGACGACGCCGGCTTTACCACCGAGAAGCTGGCGCATCTGGCGGAAATCAAGAACCAGCGTTACGGCCGGGTGGAGGACTACGCCCGCGAACGCGGCCTGACCTATCTGCCCGGCGAGCAGCCGTGGAGCGTCCCGGTAGATATCGCGCTGCCGTGCGCCACCCAGAACGAACTGGACCTGAGCGCCGCCAAGATGCTGATCCATAACGGCGTGCAAGCGGTCGCCGAGGGCGCCAATATGCCGACCACCATTCAGGCCACCGACGCCTTCCTGGACGCCGGCGTGCTGTTCGCGCCGGGCAAGGCGGCCAATGCCGGCGGCGTCGCCACCTCCGGGCTGGAGATGGCGCAAAACGCCGCACGCCTCGGCTGGCGAGCGGAAAAAGTCGACATACGCCTGCAGCACATCATGGCGGATATTCATCACGCCTGCGTGGAGTATGGTGGCGAAGGCAAACAGACCCATTACGTGCGCGGCGCGAATATCGCCGGCTTTGTCAAAGTGGCGGAGGCGATGCTGGCGCAAGGGGTGCTGTAACGTAACATCCCGCTCATTGATGCCGGCGCTACCGCCGGCATTTTTTTACCCCGCGTCAGGCCTGATTCAGCGCGGCAATAATCACCAGCTGGTCCTGCAGCTGTTTTTGCAGCGCCGGATCGCCGGCCGTCTTCAGTTGCGCTTTCAGCTCGGCCTCTTTGCGTAAACGCGCCTGCGGGTCGCTGAACGTCAGCCCTTTCACGTTAATCGACGCCACATTGCTGTAACGCCCGTCCGCCGTGGTCGGCACGCTGATCCTGCCGTCATTCAGCAATTTTTCGACGATTTTACGCTGCTTTTCGTAGCCATTCAGCCCAAGAAGCTGCCAGCGCTGCACCGCTTGCCCCTGATACCGCCCTTTTTTCACTTCGGTCAGATAGCGGATGGTGAGATTACGGATCGTCCCCGCCTCCTCGCCGTACTCCTGCTTGCTGTCCGACAGCACCGGGAAGCGCATACCCTCCAGCGCACCGCCCTGCTGCGTCAGGTGCCCCATGCGGTAGCTGTTCATCCCCAGACGAATCGGCGTACTGTCGGTCACCGGCGTGCCGTCGGCCATTTTCAGGTCGACAATGCGCTGCCCCGCCGGCTGACGCAGATCTATCTTGTAGGTCACGCCGTCAAAGAAATCATTGGTGGAATACTTGGACGCCCGGCGCTGCGGGTTAAAGCTGTAGGTGACATCGCCGTCGTGCAGCTGGTTGAAATAGCCGGCGGACCATTCCATATATTTCTTCAGCTCTTTGCCGGTCATCTGGTAGACGGTGATTTCACCGCCGGCATATTGATAGTTGAAGGCGATATCTTTGGCGGCGATGGTGCCGACGTTCAGTTTCGGCCGGTCGTTATCAATCTGCAGCGCAATCACCTCAGCCTGCGGCGCATAGTAACGGCTGGCCTCCTGATACAGCTTGCTGATGCCGGTATCCTGCACGTGCACCTGCGGAATGCCCTTGACCGCGTCCGGCGGCACCAGATCCTGCCCCGTCAGCTGAGCTATCGGCCGGTTGGCGTTGGCGCGCAGGATCTTGTGGTACGGCTGATAGATATCTTCCAGCTGTTCGTCTGACGCCGTGCCCTGAATAGGATAGGTGTAGCTGTCTTTATTGATCAGCACAAACTTGCCGTTATGCCGTTCAAACTGCAGATCGATCCGCGACAGCGCGCGGCCATATTTATCCGGTTCGGTCACGATCACGCCGTTGATCACCGCCTTATCGACCTTCACATGCATATGCCCGGCGACGATCGCCGCCAGTTCCGGATTGGCGCGCGCAATATCACCCACGCCGGTGCCCGGCCGCTGGTTTTCATTATCGATGCCCATGTGCGCCACCAACACCATGGCGTCAACCTCACCCTGGATCTGTTGGATCACCTGTTTTACCGCCTGTACCGGATCGGTAAAATTCACCCCCTTAAGGCGATCGGTACCCTTGGCAAACTCGGCGGTCATCGGCGTATCCATGCCGATAATGCCGATCTTCACCCCCTGCCGCTCAACGATCTTGTAGGCCGGTAAATAGGGCTTGCCGCTGTCCCACAGGATATTGCCCGCCAGCGCCGTGCCTTTGAACTGGTTAAGCGAGGTGGACAGCGGCTGCAGGCCGAAATCAAATTCATGGTTGCCCATTACCCAGACGTCATAGTCCAGCGCGTTAAAACCCAGGATCATCGGGCTGGTTTTGTCGTTCTTAAACGTTTCGACAAAATTGCCCTGAATGGTGTCGCCTGCATCCACCAGAATCACGTTCGGCTGCTGCGCACGCACGTTGCGCACCTGGGTGGCGATTTGGCTCAGGCTGCCGGCCAGGTTTTCGCTGTCGGTGGCGTAGTCCCAGGGCACAAAGGTGCCGTGCAGATCGGAGGTGCCCAGAATGGTGATATTGACCGGCTCGGCGGCCATCGCGGTGCTGCCCAGGCAAAGCAACAGGGAAAGGAGCGTCTTTTTCATAATTCCATTTACTGCGAGTGGGATGACATTAGCTGGCAGCATGCGATCGGGTTTGTGCTTTTTCCAGCAGGTTTTCAGATTGATGCAAAGAAATGAGAGGTAGATCGAGTAGGAAAGGCCCGGTTCACCGGGCCGTTTACTGACGGCAAAAACCGCTACAGCGGCATATAGATATCGAAACGGTGGTTTTTAGTTACCGTCGCAGCATGCGCCGGCACCGCCGCCAGCGGCGGCGCGTAGTCGGGGCGTTTCACCACAATGCGTTTGGTCGCCAGACGCCGCGCCGGCTCCAGCAGGCCGTCAGCGTCATCATCGCTGCCCACCAGCGACTGAAACACCCGCATCTCTTTTTTCACCAACGCGCTCTTCTGCTTGTGCGGGTACATCGGATCGAGATACACCACTTCCGGCCGCGGGCTGAGATCGGACAACGCCGTCAGGCTGGAGGCATGCAGCAGCGTCAGCCGCTCCCGCAGCCACGGGCCGATTTCCGCATCCTGATAGCCGCGCTGCAGGCCGTCATCCAGCAGTGCCGCCACCACCGGATTGCGCTCCAGCATCCGCACCCGGCAGCCGAGCGCCGCCAACACAAAGGCGTCGCGTCCCAGCCCGGCGGTGGCGTCCACCACGCTCGGCAGGTAGCTGCCCTTGATGCCGACCGCCTTGGCCACCGCCTCGCCGCGCCCGCCGCCGAAGCGGCGACGGTGCGCCATCGGGCCGGAGACAAAGTCCACGTAGATCGCCCCCAGTTTCGGCTCGTCGCGCTTGCGCAACTCCAGCCGTTCCGGAGTCAGCACCAGCGCCATCTGCGCCTCGTCGTCCGAGGTCAGCTGCCAACGCTCGGCCAAAACAGACAAGGCGCCGGGATCGGCGCCTGCTTCACACAATAAACACACGCTCACGTGTCTGGTTATCCTTTAATGCCGTAATGGCGCAGCATAGCATCCAGCTGCGGCTCGCGGCCACGGAAGCGCTTGAACAGTTCCATCGGCTCTTCCGAACCGCCGCGCGACAGGATGTTATCCAGGAAGGCGCTGCCGGTTTCGGCGTTGAAGATCCCCTCTTCCTCGAAGCGCGAATAGGCATCCGCCGACAGCACTTCCGCCCACAGATAGCTGTAGTAGCCCGCCGCATAGCCGCCGGCAAAGATATGGCTGAAGGCATGTGGGAAGCGGCCCCAGCTCGGCGACGGCACCACGGCGACCATTTTCTTCACTTCGGCCAGCAGCGGCAGGATCTGCGCGCCGGTTGCCGGGTCATATTCGTAGTGCATACGGAAGTCGAACAGGCCGAACTCCAACTGGCGCAGGATAAACAGCGCCGCCTGGTAGTTTTTGGCTTCCAGCAGCTTGTCGAGCAGCGCTTTCGGCAGCGGCTCGCCGGTTTCATAGTGGCCGGAGATAAACGCCAGCGCTTCCGGCTCCCAGCACCAGTTTTCCATAAACTGGCTCGGCAGCTCGACCGCATCCCACGGCACCCCGTTGATGCCGGCGACGCCAGCGGTGTCGATCTCCGTCAGCATATGGTGCAGGCCGTGGCCGAACTCATGGAACAGCGTGGTCACTTCGTTATGGGTAAACAGCGCCGGCTTGTCGCCCAGCGGACGGTTGAAGTTACAGGTCAGGTAGGCGACCGGCTTTTGCAGCTCGCCGTCCGCCTTACGCAGTTTGCCGACGCAGTCATCCATCCAGGCGCCGCCGCGCTTGTGCTCGCGCGCATACAGATCCAGATAGAAGCTGCCGCGCAGCGAGCCGTCGGCGTCAAACAGGTCAAAGAAACGCACTTCCGGATGCCAGGTATCAACGCCCTGACGCTCTTTGGCGGTGATGCCGTAGATACGCTTCACCACCTCGAACAGCCCGTCCACCACGCGTTGCTCCGGGAAGTAAGGACGCAGCTGCTCATCGCTGATGGAGAACAGGTGCTGTTTCTGTTTTTCGCCGTAGTAGGTGATATCCCAGGCCTGCAGTTCATCGACGCCGTAGTGCTGCTTGGCGAAGGCGCGCAGCTGCGCCAGCTCCTGCTCCGCCTGCGGGCGGGCGCGCTTGGCAAGATCGCTCAGGAAGTCGATCACCTGCTGCGGGTTTTCCGCCATTTTGGTCGCCAGAGATTTATCGGCGTAGGTGTCAAAGCCCAGCAGCTGCGCCAGCTCATGGCGCAGCGCCAGCGTTTCCGCCATCACCGCGCTGTTATCCCATTTCCCGGCGTTCGGCCCCTGATCGGAGGCGCGGGTGGTAAAGGCGCGGTACATCTCTTCACGCAGCGCCTGACTGTCAGCATAGGTCATTACCGGCAGGTAGCTCGGCATGTCCAGCGTCAGCAGCCAGCCCTGCTGCTCTTTGGCCTGCGCCATCGCCTGCGCCTGCGCCAGCGCGCTTTCCGGCAGGCCGCTTAATTCGGCTTCATCAGTAATCAGCTTGCTCCAGCCCATGGTGGCGTCGAGCACGTTGTTGCTGTAGGTCGAGCCCAGCTCGGACAGGCGCGCGACTATTTCACCGTAGCGCTGCTGTTTTTCCGCCGGCAGGCCGATGCCTGACAACTCAAAGTCGCGCAGCGCGTTTTCCACCGCTTTACGCTGCGGTACGCTCAGCTGCGCAAAGCCGTCGCCCTCTTTCAGGTTGCGATAGGCCTGATACAGCCCTTCGTGCTGGCCGACCCAGGTGCCGTACTCAGACAGCAGCGGCAGCGCCTGTTCGTAAGCTTCACGCAGCTCCGGACTGTTTTTCACCGAGTTCAGATGGCCGATCGGCGACCAGATGCGCGACAGGCGATCGTCCACTTCCGCCAGCGGTTGCACCAGGTTGTCCCAGGTGAACGGCCCCGGCTGCGCCACCACCCGCTCAACTTCGGCGCGGCAATCGGCCAGTGCGGATTGCACCGCCGGCACAATATCTTCCGGACGGATAGCGGAGAACGGCGGCAGGGAAAACGGTGTCAGCAACGGATTTGTCATAGGGCAGTCCTGATTATCGTTGGGGCCGGCCACGCCTGGCCGGCCTGAAAATGCGTGTGTAAGGATTAACATGGTGCCAGACGGCAGGAAAATCAATGGCAGGGCCAATAGTGAGACGATTTATTCACCCATTTTTTAACTTTCATATGCCAATATCCTCTGCCACAGCTTGGTTCCCCCCCTAACCGAGACTTCATCAGGTATTTTATACATTGCTCACCATGTTATGATTAGTTATGTTGCTCACAATGTTATAGAGGACCACTTAGGGAAAATTATGGATAATCCACTAGGTTTTAATCAAAGGCTCAATAGTTATTCACAAGTAATGGCACGCCAACACGGCCGTTCATTACTCGAATTATCTAATAGGGTGAGTCGTGACTTCATAAAAGATAATACGTTAGCAAATAAATTCAGACACGAAATATTATGCTTTGTGAATAATAAAATTGAAAAGTGTCAAGAATCAGGTAAAGCTTCAACTCTTGCCATACAAGAGTTGAAGCAAGAGTATCACGCGTTACAACAACAGGAAAACATGCTTAGGGCTAATAAAGTTACGCCCTACGCTGTGATGAAAAAGAAATTTGATGGCAATTCATCAAAATATGTCTTAGCAGGGATTGGTCTTCTATCAGGTATAGGGCAGATAATTCTAGGAATAGGACTAGATTGGACCGGCGTCGCCGTTGTTCCTGGCACATTATTGATGGTCAATGGTATCAACAATGTTTATGAAAATGCTCACATATTGTTTTTAGGAAAAAATGTCATAGGTCCTGCCCGAATAGCTTACCGGGCTTCCGCATCTTTCTTTGGGTATGATGAGGATAAAGCAGATATTGTATATGGTGGAGTAGATTTGCTCCTTTCTGGGTATGGAGCATTGAGAATGTCTCTGAAGCCGGAAGCTTGGCGTTTATTTAACTATATAAATACAGATTATGTTAGAGCATGGCGAAACATGGGAAAAGGTGCCATGGGTTTAGAAATCGCAGCTGATGGCGCCACAATAGAAACAATTTATCATAAAGGCTCAGGGGGTCATTAATGTGGTTTTACTACATTCTTTCAGCATTAGTCGCCTTGTTTTTTCTTAGCATAAAGCTGAAATACAGGCCCACGGACAACAAATTACCCGCGACAATACTCATGATAGTGGGCTGGGTATTGGCCACCTGGCAATTCATAATATTTGCCAATGGCAGAGCTTTATTTATTACAGATTCAACTCAATGGATCAGTGATAACTGGCTTCTGCGCTACTCCGCATTAGCATTTGCGATCATACATATCATCGCCACGTTTGAGTTTAAAGCGAAAAAACGCTAATACATTTGCCGTCGATAAGGCTGGCGACACATGTCAGCCTCGCGATGCACACGCCGCCCGAGTACAGCCTTGTTCATTCCCCCTCAAGAACCGCCACCCGTTCAAACTCCTCAAACACCAGCCACATATCCGGCGCAAAGGTGCCTTCACGGGTGAAAAACGCCTGATGCCCCCGGCGCCAGCAGGCCAGGCTTTTATCCCCTTCTCCCTCTTTCGCCGCCAGCTCGGCGCTGACGTCGCAGAAGCGGATAAGCAGCAGCGCACGCGTGCGGATCACGCAGCGCGCCTCGCCCCTGCCGTCCAGAATCACGCTGTAGTCGCCGACCAGCGGCGCTTTCTCCTGCCGGTAGGCAACGTAAGAACTGCAGGTTGCCGTTTTCTCTCCCACGATTACCAGCTGCAGCAGTTCATCCGCCAGCTGCGGGCTGTCGCCGAACGCCCAGCGCAATGCGTCAGGATATTGCTCCAATATGTTCTGTTTACTCGTCATTCCTGGCTTCCCTCATTGGCTGACAATGCATTTCACTTTTTCCCCTACGAACAGTTTATACTGTGTGCAGATGACTGCCTTATCGAGCACGCTCCGCAGACGGAGCACAAGGAATTACCAAACGCCATGCTAAGTTACCGCCACAGTTTTCACGCCGGCAACCACGCCGACGTGCTGAAGCACACCGTTCAGAGCCTGATCATTGAGTCGCTGAAAGAAAAAGAGAAACCGTTCCTGTATCTGGATACCCACTCCGGTGCGGGGCGCTATCAGCTGAGCGGCGAACACGCCGAACGCACCGGTGAATATCTGGAAGGCATCGGCCTGCTGTGGCAACGCGACGACCTGCCGGCAGAGCTGGAGGCCTATATGGGCGTGGTGCAGCACCTGAACCGCAGCGGATCGCTGCGTTATTATCCGGGATCGCCGCTGATCGCCCGTCAGCTGCTGCGTCCGCAGGACAAGATCCACCTGACCGAGCTGCACCCGAGCGATTTCCCGCTGCTGCGCGGCGAATTCCAGAAAGACGAACGCGCCAAGGTGCAGCGCGCAGACGGCTATCAGCAGCTGAAATCGCAGCTGCCGCCGCCGTCGCGCCGTGGTCTGATCCTGATGGACCCACCGTATGAAATGAAAACCGACTATCAGGACGTGGTGAAAGGCATCCAGGAAGGCTATAAACGCTTCGCTACCGGCACCTATGCGCTGTGGTATCCGGTAGTGCTGCGCCAGCAGATCAAACGCCTGCTGAAAGAGTTGGAGGCCACCGGCATCCGCCGCATTCTGCAAATCGAGCTGGCGGTGAAACCGGACAGCGATCAGCGCGGCATGACCGCCTCCGGCATGATTGTGATCAACCCGCCGTGGAAGCTGGAGCAGCAGATGCAGAACGTACTGCCGTGGCTGCACAAAACGCTGGTGCCGTCCGGCATCGGCCACCATCTGGTCAATTGGGTGGTGCCGGAGTAACCGGTCGCCGCAGGCGCGCACGCCGCGCCTGCGTCCACGCCTATCACAGCCATCGACGCAATCTTTGCGACAAACCCACCTCAGGCGTTAAACTCTATCCTCTTCAATTTACACAACTCATGGAAAACCCAGATGACGAAACATTACGATTATCTAGCAATTGGCGGCGGCAGCGGCGGTATCGCATCGATCAACCGGGCAGCCATGTATGGCCAGAAATGTGCGCTGATTGAGGCCAAAGAACTTGGCGGCACCTGCGTCAACGTGGGTTGTGTACCGAAAAAAGTGATGTGGCATGCGGCGCAGATCGCCGAGGCGATTCACCAGTACGGCCCGGACTACGGCTTTGACACCACGGTCAACGCGTTTGACTGGAAAAAGCTGGTCGCCAACCGTACCGCCTATATCGACCGCATCCACAACTCGTACGACAACGTGCTGGGCAAAAACAAGGTTGACGTGATCAAGGGCTTCGCCCGCTTTATCGACGCGCATACCGTGGAAGTCAACGGCGAGCAAATCACCGCCGACCATATTCTGATCGCTACCGGCGGCCGCCCGAGCCACCCTGATATTCCGGGCGCGGAATACGGTATCGACTCCGACGGCTTCTTCGAACTCGACGAGATGCCAAAACGCGTCGCCGTGGTGGGCGCCGGCTATATCGCCGTTGAGATCGCCGGCGTGATGAACGCGCTGGGCGCGGAAACTCACCTGTTCGTGCGTAAGCACGCGCCGCTGCGCAGCTTCGATCCGCTGATCGTCGAGACGCTGGTGGAGGTGATGAACACCGAAGGGCCAAGCCTGCACACCGAATCAGTGCCAAAAGCGGTAGTAAAAAATGCCGACGGCAGCCTGACCCTGCAGCTGGAAAACGGCAGCGAATTTACCGTCGACAGCCTGGTCTGGGCGATCGGCCGCGAACCGGCGACCGATAACCTGAACCTGGCAGCGACCGGCGTGCAGACCAATGACCGAGGCTACATCAACGTCGACCAGTTCCAGAACACCAACGTACCGGGCATCTACGCCGTCGGCGACAACACCGGAGCGGTTGAACTGACGCCGGTCGCCGTGGCCGCCGGCCGCCGCCTGTCCGAGCGCCTGTTCAACAACAAGCCGAACGAGCACCTGGACTACAGCAATATCCCGACAGTGGTGTTCAGCCACCCGCCGATCGGCACCATCGGCCTGAGCGAGCCGGAAGCGAAGGAAAAATATGGCGAAGACAGCGTGAAGGTGTACAAATCCTCCTTTACCGCCATGTACAGCGCCGTGACCCAGCACCGCCAGCCTTGCCGTATGAAGCTGGTCTGCGTAGGCGAGAATGAGAAAATCGTCGGCGTGCACGGCATCGGCTTCGGTATGGACGAGATCCTGCAGGGCTTTGCGGTCGCCGTGAAGATGGGCGCCACCAAGCAGGACTTCGACAATACGGTGGCCATCCACCCAACGGCGGCGGAAGAGTTCGTCACCATGCGCTAAGTCCTGACCGGTTTAACCGCAGGCTATCCGCGTGATTCGGGCCGACTGTTAACGCAGCCGGCCCTTTTTCTTGCCGCTAAATGCTGCACGCTAAAATCCCCATAAATAATCACGTCATCAAAGCGTCATCAATTTATCCTGCCGCGTTTAAATAAATTTAATAAATAAAAAAATAAACATAATCCTTTAATTTTTAACCGGTTAATATTCCCATCCTGATTATCACCAAACTAAATTATGTAAGGGAAATCTTAATAACTTGATAACGAGAGATCGCGCGTTGACAACACAGGGTCGTCAGTTAATTTGGTAACCAATATCACCATTTACCAACGAGGAAAAAAATGGCTATCGATACCTTTTTGAAAGTCGAAGGCGTAACCGGCGAATCCAATGATTCCAATCATAAAGATTGGATCGACGTCCTGTCGTTTACCTGGGGTGCATCCCAATCCGGCAATATGGCGGTAGGTGGCGGCGGCGGCACCGGTAAAGTGAATTACCGCGATCTGGAAGTTCAGGCGCTGATCGATAAAGCCACCCCGGCGATTTTAAAATTCTGCTCCAGCGGCAAGCATGTCAACAAAGTCGAAGTGTCCATTTGTAAAGCCGGCGGTAGCCAGGTGGAATATGCCCGCATCGTGCTGGAAGACGTACTGGTTACACTGGCTGATTTTACCGGTGTCGGCCACACCGATAATATTCTGGTGAAATACCGCTTCCAGGCGTCGAAAGTCAATCTGCACTATTGGGAACAGACGGATAAAGGCACCAAAGGGGCAGAAACCAAATCTGGTTGGGATATTAAACAGAACAAAGAAATATAACCTGACCACAGGGGGGTTCTATGGCAGATCCAACACAGGATGTCGAATCCGTTTTAAAGGGCAGCCTGATCGGCCAAGATGACCTGCGGGTGATTCTTGCCTTTATTAATGAGCTGGATGAAGCAACGCTGGCGCAGTTCGAAAATGACACCGACTCCGGCATCATGAATACCTTTGCCGAGTTACAGCGCGCCAGCGACCGCAGAAACTCGCTGGCAGACTACGGTGCCCGCGATGAGGAAGAAAGCATCGGACTGCAGGATATGACCGGCAACATGCTGAACCGACGATCCGACGTTTTCAAGAAGTACGGCACCTCGCTCAGAGGCTATGGCGGCAACGTGTATGACGATACACAAAAAAGCAATTACAACATGGCCGCGGCGGCGGTAGGGGTCATTGGCACACTGTCGGGTTCCGGCGCCTATTTTGCTGCGACTGCCGCCGCTCAGGCCGGTGAGACCTTGATGAACAACGCTTACGCCCGCTTCGCCCTGGGCGCCGTCGGCGCGCTGGGTATCTCCAGCGGCTGCGTGCTTGCAGTACGCAACCTTCTGTCTGACCGCCTGGTGGGAGAGAATAAAAAGCTGGTGGACGCCATGAAAAAGATGTCGAAGGCCCGTAACAAGCTCACCACCTTTTTCAACGAAACTCGCGTCAAGATCCTTAAAGATGAAAATAAGGCGAAAAGTAGCGCCATGACCTATATGAGCCGCCGCCCGGTTAATCTGGCTGGCGGTGGAGATATCAGGGGGCGCATGGAACACCTGTTTTCTCATGTTCTGCTGACCGATACCTCCCCCGTGAAGGGGAAGATTCTGTTGATCAGCAATGAGCACTACGTTTCTTTAACCGACGACAGCGATCGCCCTACCTACATCTCCAAAGATGAGCTCAAACTGATGGGTGAAATTGCCGGTATGCTCTAGATCGTCCCCGTGCTGACTCTTATCGTCGCTAAAAAAGTGCTATTATAAGAACCAGGTACGGTGGAACCGCCCCAAGGCCGGCTTTGCTGGCCTTTGTCTTTTTTGCAGCCGCTGCCTGCATAATTCGCTGTTTTCTTTCACTGTTTAGCCGGCTAAATTTATTGCTTGGCCCCTTGCCCTTCATTGCGGAGAAATTCCCGAT
Organism: Serratia rhizosphaerae; assembly: GCF_009817885.1. Classification (NCBI taxonomy): domain Bacteria; kingdom Pseudomonadati; phylum Pseudomonadota; class Gammaproteobacteria; order Enterobacterales; family Yersiniaceae; genus Serratia; species Serratia rhizosphaerae. The sequence goes on along the minus strand of NZ_CP041764.1, from coordinate 2,352,141 downwards.
GCTATCGACCCTGATCAGAACCCTTACCCTGGCGCTCTTCGCCCTGATCGCCGCCCAAACCTCCGCATTCAGCTTTACTCTGGAAGTTTCTGGCAACATCAGCCATTTCACCGATGCGGCCAACAAGCGCTATGTCTTTAGCGACCAGGATCTGTTCGCCATGCCGGTCAACTCGATTTCCACCTCCACCTCGTGGACCCCGCGGCGCAAATTCGACGGCGTGGCGGTGGCGGATATCCTGAAAAAAGTGGGCGCCAAGGGGCAGACACTGTCGATGCATGCGCTGAACGACTATTACATTGATATTCCGCTGTCCGACGTGGAGCACTACAACATCATTCTGGCCTATAAAATGGACGGGGAAATGTTGAAGATCCGCAACTTCGGCCCGCTGTTTCTGGTTTATCCACGCGATGAAAGCGGCCCGGAGTTAAATTCGCCGCTGTATAACTCGCGCTTTATCTGGCAGGTCAACAGGATCGTGATTAAATGAAGCTGACCCAGTTCAAGAACGGCAGCCGGCTGGCGATTCCGGCCATTTTCGCCGCCCTGTTCATTGTGGCTTCCACCATCACCCTGTATTACTACAGCGCCACGCTGTCGAAAAAGGGGTTGTACGCCATCGCCGGTACGCAGGAAAACTACTCGTGGTCGATCGCAAAGTTCTCCATCAAGCTGGCGGAATTTGAAACCTATGTGGAACAGCTAAAAAATACGCCCAAGGTGGATATCGACGCGTTAAGGCTCAGGTTCGAAATTCTCTATTCGCGCTTTTACGTGCTGGAGACCGTATCGGAATCCACCCAGCCGCTGTACCGCGAGGCCGGCTATCCCGAGGTGATTAAGCAGATGGTGGCGCAAATGAATCAGCTCGACCATCTGATCAGCGCCTCTCCGCCGAATCTGCAGGAAATTACCCAGTCCATGCAGCAGATGAAGCCGTTTGCGGTCGAGATGGCCAACCTGGCCGACCATGCGGAAGTGAAGCAGCGCACCGTCGCCTACAACGACTATATCGAGAAGCGCCATATTATTTTCTACGGCCTGGTGATCATCATGTTCTCGGTGATTGCGCTGGTCGCTATTACGCTGATTGTCCTGCGCCAGCAGCGCATTACCATTCAGCAGCAGGCCAAGGCCATCGAGGCGGAAAAAGCCACGCACTCGAAAAACGCCTTCCTCGGCGCCATCGGCCATGAGCTGCGTACCTCGCTGCAGAGCATTATGTCCGCCATTGACGTATTGATGAATACCAATGTGTCCACCGAGCACGTTGATACCTTCCAGCGGCTGGAAACCGCCGCGCAGCAGATTGAAACCCAGATGAAGGATTTGACCGACTACGCGCATCTGGACAGCGGCATGATGGAACTGCGCATTATGCCGTTCAATGCTGAGCAACTGATTCAGCAAACCACCGATGAAGTCGGCATGCTGATGAGCAAAGAGCAGATCACATTGTTGTGCGAGGTCGACTTCAGCCACGCGCAAATGTATTCCGATCCGCTGCGCATCCGCCAGATTCTGGTCAATCTGCTGACCAACGCCTTCAAATACACCGAAAGCGGCACCATCACCGTGCACGGCTGCCTGCGTCGCCAAACCGGCGGCAATGCGCTGATGTTGGAAGTGACCGATACCGGTATCGGGATGGAAGAGGAAAAGCTGGGGCAGATATTCCAGCCGTTTACCCAGTTGGATCAGTCGAATACCAAACAGTACGGCGGCGTCGGCATGGGGCTGGCGATCGTACGCGGCCTGGTCGCGCTGCTGCAGGGCACCGTTACCGTTTACAGCGAACAGGGAAAAGGCAGCACCTTTATCGTCAGCATTCCGGTGGAAGTCAGCGAAGATCAGACGGAAGAAGAGGCGCAGCCGCAGGCGCTGTCCGATATGGCGATGAAAGAACAGCAGGTGCTGGTAGTGGACGACAACAGATCGGTGGGAGAAGCCTTCGCCGCCCTGCTGGATAAACTGGGCTATCAGCACGAGCTGTGCGATTCATCAGAACGCGCGCTGCAAAAGCTGCTGCGCCGGCCTTACGATGTGCTGTTGCTGGATTTACAAATGCCGGGCATCGACGGCGCGGCGCTGGCGAAAAAGCTGCGCGGCCAACGCGGCCCCAACCGCCATATTCCGATTATCGGCATCAGCGCCCAGACGCCGGAGCTGCTGACGCTGGAGCAACGTGCGCTGTTTGATGATTACCTGATAAAACCCGTGCGGCTGGAAGCGCTGTCCACCGCACTGTCCGCCCTGTTCCTTAAAGGTTAAAACAGCGCTGCAGCGCGGCTTCAATCACATGCAGCCGCACCGGTTTTTCATACGGGCCAAGCACGTCATAATCGCGCATCGCCTTGGCGATTTCTGACTCGCGCAGCCCGGTGCCCAGTTGGCCGGTCAATACCAATACCGGCGCATCCGGGTTATCAGAGGCGCGAATCGCTTCGATGCATTGCTCGGAGGTTTCCTGCCCGATCAGCCAGTCAACCACGTAACCGTCGAACAGGCTGCGGCTCAGCGCCTGTTTGAACGTCTGAACATCGTAAAAAGCAACGGCGTTAAAACCGCGGCTGTTCAGGTATTTGGCCAGTTCATCCGCCGCCTGATGCGAATCATCCAGCACCGCGATGCTTAACCGCTCATCGTCGACATTCGTCGGACGAATCTCGATCAGCTCCACGCAATAGCGGCTGCCAGCCGGCGCCTCATCGGCCCGGTAAATCACCCACTTATCGTCTTCCTGCAGCGCGACATATTCAGAAAAACGCCCGCCGCTGACTTCGCTGCCGATGTATGCCACGCAAGGAATCGTCATCCCGGCCGGTGAAAAGATGGCATCTCGTGCAATAGTTTGCGCGGGAGGCTCATTCTCCACGTTGATATCCACAATGGCCGCCGGCGTTTCGTCCAGCGCCGCCGCGACGCTGTTGATCTGTTCCAGCGTCCAGGGACTCTGCCCTTTCAGCTTGCGGTGGGCATGGGAAAAACTTAGCGCCAGAATGCGGCTAAGCTCCTTTGCTTGCTGACGTTTACCGATCCCGTGATGAAGAAAGAGTTCTCTGACCCGGTTTGCAATCGACTGCGAATCGAATTTTTGATGATTGTTATCCATTTTTTCCTTCGATTTTTTCTAATTTTTCAGTCGCTTTGACATGTTATCGTGTTCGAACATCATTCAATATTAGCATCATATGCAAGATTAATCTCAAACATTGCTTGACACACCATGTTTTATAGTCAAACATGGTATCAAAAGCTACACACAGCAACACACTATAAAAATAAAACACCAGTACTTATAACCATAACGACACCAGGGAAACTCGTTCAGGTTGCCGGTTCTAAAATACAGTATGCATTAGGACAACGGCACACCGTTCAGAGTAAAAGCCTTTATCGCTAATAATAAAGATGTACCCCCCATTGAACCGGCTCCCATCAGGGGGCCGTTTTTTTATGGGATTTTACCGGTAGGAGAGGAGATTCGGGCAACTTTTCTGCGGAAAAAAAACAGGATCGCCGTTGGCGACCCTGTTTTTAAGGATGGATATGCCTGGGATCAGAAGCGCCAGGTGAAACCGGCGTTGACGCTGTTGTCCTGATGACGGTCCGACAGCAACCCGCCGTAGCCCAGCGACAGCGACGCATTCTGGCTCACCGCCACGTCCGCGCTGGCCTTCAGCAGCAGACCGTCGCGCGATACCGGCACGCTGTTGCTGACGAACGCCGCATCACCGCCGCGGAACTTCAGCCCGGTGCCGCGCTCCAGCTCGCCGTACTGATGCTGCCAGCCCGCCTCGCCGCGCAGCGTCACCGCCGTTTCACGGCTCAGCTGCCACTGATGGTCCGCACGCAGGCCCAGCGTCGACACCGTGGCGTCCGTGTGCTGCTTGTCGCCGTGCAGTGCCGCTGCGCCGCCGTCTTCGCTGATGCCGTTGTTCTGGAAGTTGATGTACGCCAGATTGGCGAACGGCTCCAGGTTCACCCACTCACCCTGCACGCTATAGCCCGCTTCCGCGAACAGCTGCTCGGTGCGCGCGCTGTATTTCGCCGTCGCGCGGTCCGACTGCAGCCCGTAGTTCACCGAGCGCGCCGTATCGAACCGGTGCCAGGTGTAAGACCCACCGGCACGCAGCGCCAAATCGCCGTACTGTTTGCTGCCGTATACCGCCAGGTGGTAGTTGTCGCTGTCCGCATTCGAGCCGTAGCCGCCGTCCAGCGAGGTGCGGGTATAGCCGGTCGCCACCCCCAGCCGCCAGTCGTCGTAGGCCGAATCCAGACCCAGCAGCACCCCGTAGGTCGAGGCCTGATAGCCGGTGGCGTTCACGTCGCCCGACGCATGGTCCCATGCCCCGACAAACTGCGCCCACGCGCCGCCGTCATCCGCCTTGATGTCCTGCGACGTCGCCAGCCCTTCCGCCTGACGCAGGCGGCTGTTCAGCGCATCGCGCAGGTAGCGGCTGTCGTTCACCTGCGCCGAGGCGATATCCGCGTGGATCTGCCCCGACAGCTGGCGGAATGCCCGCTGCGCCTGCCCGGCGCTGCCGGAGGCCAGAATGCTTTCATACACCGGGTTGCCCGCCGCCAGCGCATCCGCCGCCGTCGCCACCGCTCGCTCATTCTGCGTGGCCGCCACGCTGGCGAACGCGGTGTCGTTACGCGCCACGTCCGCCGTCAGCCGGTTGCCCTGCGTGGACAGCGTGGCCGCCAGGAACGGCGAAGTGGTTGTCGCGCCGTCAAACTGACCGCTGATACCCTGCTGCGCCTGTAAAATGTCATACTGGCCGATGGCGCTACCGCCGGCGTCGCCGTTCAGTACGTTCTGCTGATCCAGCAGCATCGCCACTTCGCCACCGTCGATCTGTGCCGATCCGCCGCTGACGATCCGATCGCTGCTGCCGTCCGCCGCCGCTTCCACCGCGTAGCGCGAGCCGGCGGCAAAGGTCACGTCGCTAGTGACGTTCAGCGTGCCGATCGAGTTGCCCGGCGCCACGACGGCACCGGTGTTGGCGGTGAGTGAACCGATACGGCCCGAGCCGCCGAGCGCCCCGCCGTTCCCTACCGTCACGTCCGACACCAGCGTGCCGTTCACCGCCAGCAGCCCCTGATTGACCAGCGTCGGCCCGCTGTAGCTGTTATTACCGGTCAGGTATAACGAACCGGCGCCTTCTTTGGTCAGGCCGCCATGGCCGGAAATATCGTTCGAATAGACTTCCAGACCACAATGTACATCGTCGCAGATACGCTGATAGCGCGTGCCGCTATCCACTTCCGCCCCCACGCCCGGAATGTTGGCGACAAACTGCGTCGGGCCATAGGCGACGCCATCGGCATCGGGAATGCGGAACGCTTCCGGGATATCCTGCTCGGTGTAGAACATCCCCGGCCCGTTAATCGCCTTGCCGAGGTTAATCATCCCCCAGCCGTACAGCGCGTCAATACCGGGTGCTCCCATATCGGTGGCAGTGGTTTTCAACACATCGGCAATTTGCGCCGTCGACAGGTAGGGGAAACGCTGCAGCAATACGGCAACCGCGCCGGTCACGTGCGGCGTCGCCATCGAGGTACCGTTTTTATTGCCGTAGTCCGACGTCAGCTGCTGTGGATCGGAACCGTTGGCCACCGCGCTGTAAATTTTGCTGCCCGGAGACGCAACGCAGAAGCTGGCGGTGTAACCACAGCGGGATGAGAAGGAACTGAGGGTGTAAGGCACGCTATTGGCCGAGGCATCATCCTGCGCCACGCTGGCGACGGTCAGCCAGTTCGGCGCAATATCCGGCACAAAATAGCCCAACCCGCTGATGACGTCCGGCTGGTTGTAGTTACCGTCGTTGCCCGCGGCAAACAGCACCAGAATATTGTGGCGTGCGGCATCGATCGCCCCCTGATAGCCCGCGCCGGCCAAGCTGCCCAGCAGCGGCTTCACCTGATTGAACTGCTCTTGCGCATCATGGAATTCAAAATGCAGCGCATCCGGATCCTTACCGCCGTCGGACAGGAAATCCGGAATGCTGACGCCCCAGCTGTTATTAATCACCCGTACGCCGCTTTCAATCATCGCCTGCCAGCCGGCGTTGGTTACCGCGCCGTCCAGCCCCAGAAACTCGCCGTAAGCCGGACCGTCATTGTCGTTGTCCACGCTGATAATCTGCGAATCAAACGCCACGCCGTGCATCCCCGCACCGTCGCGGTTGGCGGCAGCGATCCCCGCCACATGCACACCGTGATTGCTCAGCGTCTCGCCGTTGTAGAAATGGAAACTGCCGTCGAAATAGAACGGATCGCCGGCGTTAATGCCCGGCCGGTGGGGATCGGTATAGGCGCGAATGCCCTGCGTTACCACATTGATCAACTTGCCGTCGCCGGCAAACTCGGGATGCTGGTTATACACCGGCGTATCCAGAATTCCCACTTTTTGTCCTTTGCCGGTGTAGCCGGCAGCGTAGGCCTGGTCGGCATGAATCGCCCCCAGCCCCCAGTCGGCGTTAAACTCGGCGCTGCGCCAGCCGCCCGGGTCACCGACTTTCCCCTCGTTTGCCTGTACGCTGCCTGCCGCCAACAGTGAACACAGTAAGGCATTCAGTTTCCATGTCGGCTTTTTCTTTCCTGTAAATGCTTTCATTCCCGTTACCTTTGATATTTGTTCTGCACGTCACATGGGAAATCGGGCCGCCCGAACGGGCGGCCCTGAGTTTAAGGATGGATAGGCATGAGATCAGAAACGCCAGGTGAAACCGGCGTTGACGCTGTTGTCCTGATGACGGTCCGACAGCAACCCGCCGTAGCCCAGCGACAGCGACGCATTCTGGCTCACCGCCACGTCCGCGCTGGCCTTCAGCAGCAGGCCGTCGCGCGATACCGGCACGCTGTTGCTGACGAACGCCGCATCACCGCCGCGGAACTTCAGCCCGGTGCCGCGCTCCAGCTCGCCGTACTGATGCTGCCAGCCCGCCTCGCCGCGCAGCGTCACCGCCGTTTCACGGCTCAGCTGCCACTGATGGTCCGCACGCAGGCCCAGCGTCGACACCGTGGCGTCCGTGTGCTGCTTGTCGCCGTGCAGCGCCGCTGCGCCGCCGTCTTCGCTGATGCCGTTGTTCTGGAAGTTGATGTACGCCAAGTTGGCGAACGGCTCTAGGTTCACCCACTCGCCCTGCACGCTGTAGCCCGCTTCCGCGAACAGCTGCTCGGTACGCGCGCTGTATTTCGCCGTCGCGCGGTCCGACTGCAGCCCGTAGTTCACCGAGCGCGCCGTATCAAACCGGTGCCAGGTGTAAGACCCACCGGCACGCAGCGCCAAATCGCCGTACTGTTTGCTGCCGTATACCGCCAGGTGGTAGTTGTCGCTGTCCGCATTCGAGCCGTAGCCGCCGTCCAGCGAGGTGCGGGTATAGCCGGTCGCCACCCCCAGCCGCCAGTCGTCGTAGGCCGAATCCAGACCCAGCAGCACCCCGTAGGTCGAGGCCTGATAGCCGGTGGCGTTCACGTCGCCCGACGCATGGTCCCATGCCCCGACAAACTGCGCCCACGCGCCGCCGTCATCCGCCTTGATGTCCTGCGACGTCGCCAGCCCTTCCGCCTGACGCAGGCGGCTGTTCAGCGCATCACGCAGGTAGCGGCTGTCGTTCACCTGCGCCGAGGCGATATCCGCGTGGATCTGCCCCGACAGCTGGCGGAACGCCTGCCGCGCCTGCCCGGCGCTGCCGGAGGCCAGAATGCTTTCATACACCGGGTTGCCCGCCGCCAGCGCATCCGCCGCCGTCGCCACCGCTCGCTCATTCTGCGTGGCCGCCACGCTGGCGAACGCGGTGTCGTTACGCGCCACGTCCGCCGTCAGCCGGTTGCCCTGCGTGGACAGCGTGGCCGCCAGGAACGGCGAAGTGGTTGTCGCGCCGTCAAACTGGCCGCTGATACCCTGCTGCGCCTGTAAAATGTCATACTGGCCGATGGCGCTGCCGCCGGCGTCGCCGTTCAGTACGTTCTGCTGATCCAGCAGCATCGCCACTTCGCCGCCGTCTATCTGCGCCGATCCGCCGCTGACGATCCGATCGCTGCTGCCGTCCGCCGCTGCTTCCACCGCGTAGCGCGAGCCGGCGGCAAAGGTCACGTCGTGGGTGACGTTCAGCGTGCCGATCGAGTTGCCCGGCGCCACGACGGCACCGGTGTTGGCGGTGAGTGAACCGATACGGCCCGAGCCGCCGAGCGCCCCGCCGTTCCCTACCGTCACGTCCGACACCAGCGTGCCGTTCACCGCCAGCAGCCCCTGATTGACCAGCGTCGGCCCGCTGTAGCTGTTGTCGCCGGTCAGCACCAGCGTGCCGATGCCCTGCTTGGTCAGGCCGCCGTGGCCGGAGATATCATTGCTCCAGATATCCAGGCCGCAGTGGACGTCATCACACACCCGTTCAGTCGGTTTGCCCCGATCGAGCACCGCGCCGACGCCGGGCAGGTCGACGACGAACTGACCTGAACCATAGGCCACGCCTTTTTCATCCGGCACGCGAAATGCTTCCGGAATATCCTGCTCGGTGTAGAACATCCCCGGCCCGTTAATCGCCTTGCCGAGGTTAATCATCCCCCAGCCGTACAGCGCATCAATACCGGGATCGCCCATATCGGTGGCGGTGGTTTTCAGCACCGATGCCACCTGCGCGCCGGTCATATACGGGAAGCGCTCCATCAGCACCGCGATGCTGCCGGCAACGTGCGGCGCGGCCATTGAGGTGCCGCTGAACTTGGCGTAACCGGTGGTCAGATTGTCCGGGGTCGTACCCTCAATGACCGAACTGTATACCTTCGTCCCTGGTGCCGAAACGCAGAAACTGGCGGTGTAACCGCAGCGGGAAGAGAAGGTGCTGATAGCATAATCGCCCGTGCCGTCAGGATCCTGCAGGCTGGCGACCGACAGCCAGTTCGGCGCGATATCCGGTACAAAATAGGCCAGTCCGGCCATGGCATCGGGGTTATTCAGGTTATCGTCATTGCCGGCGGCAAAGATGGTGACGATACCGCTGCGCGCCGCGTCAATCGCCCCCTGATAGGCGCCGCCCGGTTTGGTGCCCAGAATCTGTTTGATCTGCTCGAACTGTTTACGCGCATCGTCGACGGTAAAATGCGGATAGGCCGGATCGGATCCGCCCTCGGCAAACTTATCGGTGATGCCGATCCCCCAGCTGTTATTGATAATCCTTGCGCCGCTGGCGATCAACGCATCCCAGCCGGCCTTGTATACCGCCCCGTCATTGCCGAGAATAATGCCGTCTTCCGGGCCAGGGTCGCCGTTCTCCGCGCTGATGATTTGCGCATTGAAGGCCACGCCGTGCATTTCTCCGCCGTCACGGTTACCGGCGGCAATACCGCCGACGTGCGTACCGTGTGAACCTAACTCGCCGTCCGACCCTACGCTCGGCGTCCCGTCATAGCGGAAATCGTCCCCTTTCTTGACCGGAATATAAGGGTCGGTATATTCACGCACCCCTTGGGTCACCAGGTTGATCACCTTGTCCTGGCTGGCAAACTCCGGGTGCTGGGCATAAACCGGCTGATCGAATATTCCCAGCTTGACGCCTTTACCGGTGTAACCGGCGGCGTAAGCCTGGTCGGCATGAATCGCCCCCAGCCCCCATTCGGCATTAAATTCATTACTGCGCCAGCTGGCCGCATCGCCTGGCCGACCATTTTCCACATAGGAGGCGGCCTGCGCCCCGCTGCCAATCACCGCTAAAAAACAGGCGATGGCGCTTAATTGCATACGCTGCTTCACCGATGCGGTATACGCCGTCGGCGCCCGCACCGGTTTATTCTCTTTACGTTTACTGTCCATCCCAGATACCGTCCATTGTTGTTTGCAAATGTTTTATTGGTTTTATGTATTACGTTTCTGTAACACCAAATAAATAAAGCACAACAATGGTCACTTCGCCCGGCAGGCAAAAAACGACGACAAACGTCATTACGAAAAAATATTCCGCTGGCAGGGAAGAGGAAAGAGAGGTAAAAACTGAGAGATACTCATTAGGTCATGGCATTAATCTCATTCCCCGGGAATAGATTAAAACCTAATGATATGATTATTAATGAATTGATAAATAATTTGTGTACAAATTATCTGTCTGGAACGCGGCAAAGACAGCATATGACGTTAGTAATTATCAGTAAAAACTATAACTACATAGCCTATTCATTTAGTGAATAATTCTACATTCAACGCCGGCATCACGCTAAAAATGGATTATCCTGCTGGTTATTTTTTGCTGTTGCGCACATCTTCTTCGGCCTGACGAATAATCGCCTTCGCCATCCACTGCGTAACGTCTTGAATACCGCTCAGCTCCAATCCCCAAATATCTTTCAACACTAGGAAAACCTCTGAACCGTAAATCAGTGAGAAAGCGTGGATCACGCGCTGTAGCGCCTCCGGAGGCAATTTATCCTGCAATGGCTCCACCGCCAATTTCAGCAGGCGTTTACGGTTACCACGCACGAATTTCTCCCCCGGCGTAGCATTGGCCCACTGCTGCAAAGAGAGTTGCAACGCTGCGCGCAGCGCGCCTTCATGCTGCTCCATTTGCGGGTAAGCAAAGGCCAGCAGCTGCTGGATACGCAGCAACGCATCATCATCATGCGGTTCCCACTGCAAAATCGGCCCCAGACTTTCAGCCACCACGGCGGTAATCAGGGCGCTTTGCGTCGGAAAATAGCGATAGGCGGTAGCGCGGGATACCTGGGCATGGGCCGCCAGTTCGGTTATCGACGGGAACGCGCCGTCATCGTACAGTTCCATCGCGCTGGCAAGCAGCAATTTGCGCGTTCTGGCGCGCGTATGGGTTAGGGGTTCATCCCGCGGTGCGGGAAAAGCGGATAGCGACACATCGACCTCACACAAATCATGCCGGCTCACAGGCGGCATAATGAAAAACCTGACTGGCAGGATCCTGGCCCTTCCAGCGTCGCAAAAGCGAACTATAAATACAAAAAATGAGACCCTAGTCTCATTTATCATCAAAAAAGGCTTGCATAAATGACACTGCCGTCTCATTATGTATACAAATTCATCGGCTGCATCTTATTGTACCAACACCAGGGTTCCAAATTAATATTATAAGTTATCATTAGAAACAACCAGTTCGGCCCTCATAGCCGACCTTTTTTCAGGAACAGACGATGAGAAATACCCCAACCTTTGTCTATATTGCTACCACAGCAGATACCAAAGGACAAGAGTTGGCGTATGTGCGCGGTTTGATTGACAGCCTCGGTTTACCCACCATCACCGTCGATCTTTCCACTCACGACATGCCCGCACGCTACCCGGCCGACATTTCGGCGGCCGACGTAGCCGCTTTTCATCCAGAAGGCGCAACCGCCGTCTTTTGTCATAACCGTGGTCAGGCTATCGCCGCCATGGCTATCGCTTTCGAACGCTTTATGCTGTCGCGCAACGATGTCGCCGCTCTGTTGGGTATGGGCGGGTCCGGCGGCACCGCCATGATCACGCCGGCAATGCAGCAGTTGCCTATCGGTCTGCCCAAGCTGATGGTCTCCAGTATGGCTGCCGGGGACGTTTCCGGTTACGTCGGCGCCAGCGATATCGCTATGCTGTATTCCGTGACCGACATTGCCGGCCTGAACCGCATTTCACGTAAGGTGCTGGGTAATGCCGCACACCAGATCGCCGGTGCGGTGCGTTTCCATACCGATGAAGACGTACTCAGCAAGCCCGCCACCGGTTTGACCATGTTTGGCGTGACAACGCCGTGTATCCAGGCCGTGACCCGCGCCATTGAGGCGCAATGGGACTGCCTGGTGTTTCACGCCACCGGCAGCGGTGGACAGGCCATGGAAAAACTGATCGACAGCCAGCTATTGAATGCGGTATTGGATCTGACCACCACCGAGGTAGGCGATTATCTGTTCGACGGCGTACTGGCCTGTAACGAAGACCGTTTTGGCGCTATTGCCCGCACCGGTATTCCCTGCGTGCTGTCCTGCGGCGCCATGGATATGATTAATTTCGGCCATCCCAAAACCATTCCGGCACGCTATGCCGACCGACATTTTTATAACCACAATACCCAGGTGACGCTGATGCGCACCACCGCTGAGGAAAATGCCCATATCGGGCGTTGGATTGGCAAAAAGCTGAATGCCTGCCCGGGAGAGATTCGCTTCGTCATCCCGGAGGGCGGAGTCTCCTCGCTGGATGCCCCCGGCCAACCGTTTTGGGATCCGCTGGCGCTGCGCGCCTTTACCGACGCGCTGGAACAAACTCTGGTGCAGACCACGCGACGCCGGCTGATTAAAACGCCCTATCACATCAACGACGCACGGTTTGCCGACATTGTGGTGGCGCAGTTTCATGACATCACCACGGTGAAAAAAAAGCACTGAGGCCATTGTTCTCGCCAGGATGGCGCATGGCAAAAAAATATAAAAAAAGGCCAGAAAAATCTGGCCTTGTTATTTCGCACATCACACTATTAATTACTCGGCAGCCTCGTGCTGCGCTTTCATTTTATTCATGTGCTCCATCATTTTCTTTTCGTGTTTCTGATAATTCTCATTGTATTGTTTTTTCTGTTCTGGCGTTAACAGGTTATACATTTTATTTTCAGCCTTGGCGCGCGCCAGCATGCGTTCGGACTGCGCTTTGCTGATAGTGTCAATTTGCGCTTTGGCTTTGGCTTCATCAAAGCTGTCGGAGGCCACTAACGTATGCAGCGCCTGACGCTGTTCTTTCATGCCATGACCGCGATTCTGGTGCGCTTCTTTCATAATGTCGCGCATTTGCTGGCGCTGCTGCTCGGTCAGGTTCAGCCCCGCGAACGGGCCGCCTTTCCCCTTGTGGTGCATCATTTTCATCGGCGCGCTATCTGCTGCCGCGGTGGTGGCGGTATCGGCCGCAAAAGCCATAGAAGCAGAACCCAGCGCCAGGGTAGAGGCAACAAATAAAGCAGTCAGTTTACGCATAATTATTTCCTTAAAATATTCTTTATCAGGAGCGCTGTACTTAACAGGCTCATCGTGTCGTCGGAGATAATAATAGGCCCAGGAATATAGATTAATGCGAAGGAGTGTAAACTTTTTAAAACCAAAAAAGGATTTATTCATCAATTATGAGCAAATTATGGAGATAGCGTCTGCCCTTTGACAAGATTTAACCCATAACGAAAAAAAACCATGGTAAATAAGGTAACACGCGCTGATTAATTACGCAGTCGAATTTACATTAGCGGCCGGCTTTCATCCCTTTTTTGCGCGCTGGCACGCGTGAAGCCGGGAAATACGTCAATTCCCTGCATCGGGGTCAAATCCATGGCCGGTTTAGCTATAATGGTGAAGGTTATAGGTTTTTATATAAGGAAAGCGTGAGTAATGCCTACAGGATCTGAGAACACTCCCCAGCAGCGCCAAACGGAAGAATCAGCCAAGCCGCTGATCGACATCAAGACCGGGAACCACAAAATTGACAAGGGCATCTCCGGCTTTTCCCGTCTGGTTGAGCATATCAAGGCCAGACCGGGTATCGCCCACCTGCTGCGCGCGGCCGAGCGCTTTAACGACCGGCTGGGCAGCCAGTTCGGCGCCGCCATTACCTACTTCTCTTTCCTGTCGCTGATCCCCATTCTGATGGTGTCGTTCGCCGCGGTAGGCTTTGTACTGGCCTCTAATCAGGACCTGCTGACCGAGCTTATCAACAAAATTGTCGGCAGCATCAGCGACCCAACGCTGGCCAATACGCTGAAAAATACCGTCAATACCGCCATCCAGCAGCGCACCACCGTCGGCCTGACGGGGTTGGCGCTGGCGCTCTACTCCGGCATTAGCTGGATGGGCAACCTGCGCGAAGCGATTCGCGCCCAGTCGCGCGACGTCTGGGAGCGTAATCCGCAGGATCAGGAAAAAATTTACTTTAAATACACCCGCGACGTTATCTCGCTGACCGGTCTGGTGGTGGCGCTGATCGTCACGCTGTCGCTGACCTCGATCGCCGGTTCGGCGCAGGCGGCCATCGTGCGCGCGCTGGGGCTGGACGGCATCGACTGGCTGCGCCCGGCGATGACGCTGATTGCACTGTCCATCTCCATCTTCGCCAACTATCTGCTGTTCCTGTGGATTTTCTGGATGCTGCCGCGCCACAAACCCAATAAGAAAGCGCTGTTCCGCGGCACGCTGATGGCCGCCATCGGCTTTGAAGTGATCAAGTTCGTGATGACCATGACGCTGCCGCAGGTGGCAAAATCCCCGTCCGGCGCGGCATTTGGATCGGTGATCGGCCTGATGGCCTTCTTCTACTTTTTTGCCCGCCTGACGCTGTTTTGCGCTGCCTGGATCGCCACCGCGCAGTATAAGGACGATAAATCACCATCGACCAAACCATAAAGGCAGTCGGCCAATCGCATGAATATACCGGTCATCAGCCTATGACCGGTTTTTTATGCCAAATAAGCGCGCAGATATCAGAATATAAATCTAACTAACGGCTGACGGTTCAGCCAAAAGCAGCACAACACACTACCCATCTACTTTTCTTTCCGCCTTTTCCAGCCATTCCCACTGCTTTGCCTTATTTTTGTGACGTTAAACTCCACAGATAAACGCAAAGGTAAAACTTTAATCTTATTAAGCATTTATTTCCCGCATTGTACAAAGTTACGCCATTGAAAAGGGGTTTTGCTGTGGCATAAGATGGCCTTTTACATAATGAAAACATAAGAAATAACTATGCAAGCCACCATCACAACATCCGCCGACGCCAACGATGCGTCCGCACCAATCAATTCCCGGGGAAAAGTGCTGGTCGCTTCGCTGATCGGCACCGCTATCGAATTCTTCGACTTCTACATCTATGCCACCGCCGCGGTGTTGGTGTTTCCGCATATCTTTTTCCCGCAGGGCGATCCCACCACCGCCACCCTGCAGTCGCTGGCGACCTTCGCCGTCGCCTTCGTCGCCCGCCCGATCGGCTCAGCGCTCTTCGGCCACTTTGGCGATCGCGTCGGGCGTAAGGCTACGTTGGTCGCCTCGCTGCTGACCATGGGCATTTCCACCGTGTTGATCGGGCTGCTGCCGAGCTATGAAACTATCGGCATCTTCGCCCCGCTGCTGCTGGCGCTGGCGCGTTTTGGCCAGGGGTTGGGGCTCGGCGGTGAATGGGGCGGCGCGGCGCTGCTGGCGACCGAAAACGCCCCGCCGCGCAAACGCGCGCTGTACGGCTCCTTCCCGCAGCTGGGCGCGCCGATCGGCTTTTTCTTCGCCAACGGCACCTTCCTGCTGCTCTCCTGGCTGCTGACCGACCAACAGTTTATGGAGTGGGGCTGGCGCCTGCCGTTTATCCTTTCCGCGGTGCTGGTGTTGATCGGCCTGTACGTGCGCGTATCCCTGCATGAAACGCCGGTGTTCGCCAAAGCGGTGAAGGCCGGCAAGCAGGTGAAAATCCCGCTCGGCACCCTGCTCAGCAAACATCTGAAGGTCACCATCCTGGGCACCTTCATTATGCTGGCGACCTATACGCTGTTCTATCTGATGACCGTCTACTCCATGACCTACGGCACTGCCGCACAACCGTTAGGCCTCGGCTACTCACGGGAAAGTTTCCTGTGGATGCTGATGCTGGCGGTGATCGGTTTTGGCGTGATGGTGCCTATCGCCGGCCTGCTGGCGGACGCCTACGGCCGTCGTAAAACCATGGTGGTGATTACGCTGCTGATGATCGGCTTCGCCTTTCTGTTCCCGACCATGCTCGGCTCTGGCAATCAGGCGCTGGTGATGGCTTTCCTGCTGTGTGGTCTGAGCATTATGGGGCTGACCTTCGGCCCGATGGGCGCGCTGCTGCCGGAGTTGTTCCCGACCGAAGTGCGCTATACCGGGGCTTCTTTCTCCTACAACGTCGCCTCGATTCTTGGCGCGTCGGTCGCGCCCTATATCGCCACCTGGCTGAACGCCAACTATGGCCTGTTCTACGTCGGGATGTATCTGGCAGCAATGGCGACGCTGACGCTGCTTGCCCTGCTTTTGATGAAAGAAACCCGCCACCAGTCGCTGTAACCGCCTCTGCGGCCCGCACCGTGCGGGCCGCTGTTTTCTGTCATCAAAAGCGTTTATCCTGCCTTCTTTATTCCCAATATTCCCAATTCGGATACCGATGATGACACTGCGCCGCCGGCTATTACTGCTGCTCATCCTATTGGCGCTGGTTATTCTTGCGCTCTATCTCTGGCTGAAGCCCGCGCATCCCGACGCACTGTGGCGCATCGTCAGCCAACAATGTCTGCCGAATCAGCAACAACACAACAACCCGGCGCCCTGCGCGCAGGTCGACCCGCAGCACGGCGCCGTGGTGTTTAAAGA
Source organism: Serratia rhizosphaerae (assembly GCF_009817885.1). NCBI lineage: Bacteria > Pseudomonadati > Pseudomonadota > Gammaproteobacteria > Enterobacterales > Yersiniaceae > Serratia > Serratia rhizosphaerae. The sequence goes on along the minus strand of NZ_CP041764.1, from coordinate 2,335,791 downwards.
TCGTAATGGCCCGTTGCAGTACCTGCTGATGCCGACGGCAAAAATCACCGGCATTGAGAGCCCGGAGCTGCTGACACCGACGGCGCCCAACTTCTTTCTGCTGGCCTGGCAGGCACGCCGCTTTATGACGGAAAAATACGGTAAACCTATCGACGACGCGGCAATTTCGCTGGCCATCAATTCCGAATATGGCCGCACGCAAAACCAGCTGCATATCCATATATCCTGCCTGGCGCCGACGGTGAAAAGCCGTCTGGCGCAGGCAGAACAAACCTTCACCCCACGCTGGCAGCCGCTGCCCGGCGGGTTGTTGCAACACGACTATCTGGTACGGCGGGTGACGCCGGGCGAGCTGGCACAGCAGGGGGCGTTTCGCCTGCTGGCGAGCGGCGTCGCCGGAGCCAGCCAACAGATGGGCCGCTACGGCCTGGCGATGACCGCCTTGCCAAACGGTGATTTTCTGCTGCTGGCCACCGAACGCAATCTGCTGCGCCTCAACCTGGCCTCGGCGGAGGAGCTTCAGGACCACGACTGTACGCTGCTGCAGCCGCGCCCCTGAGGCGCGGTTACTTTTTCTTCTTCATCTGCTTGAGCACCTGCCCACACTGGTTGCTATCGGCGCCGTCGCTGGGCGACATCAGCGCCAACAGGGCAGCGGCCGGCGTCACCACCACGCCCAGCGCCACGGCCGCCGCTCCGCGCGCAATCAGCGGCCCGGCTTTCACGCCGGCGTCCGGATGCTTAAAGGTGCCTTTCACATACAGCGGCGAGCGCAGTGTCAGCACGCGCATGCCCTTACTCTCCGGATCGATGGACAGATCCAGCCGTTCGCTGGCGAAGTTGGCGTTGCCGGTAATATTGATGATGGCGTTCTCGGTATCGAACACAAACAGCCGCGGCGCAGCCACGCCGCTGCGTATGCCAACGTCCGCCGCCGCGCAGTTGATGCCCACTTCGTCATCGCCGAAAATCTGCGCCACCAGATAATTACCAACGTTGAGGCCCAGAATTTCCATCAGGCTGCGGCTGATCATGCCGTCGTTAACCAGCAGACGCAGATCGCCGCTGCTGCTGCCCAACAGCGCCGCCACCGAGTTGCCGCTGCCGGTTAACTTCGCATCCCCGTTCAGTTCTCCCAGACTGCGCTTCATCGATTCCACATTCGGCAGCAGTTTCTTCAACTGGAAATTGCGGGCGTGCATATCCATCCGCCCACGCATCGGCTGCTTGCTGCCATCCAGCCGCACGGTTGAATTCAGGTTGCCGCCCGCCACGCCAAAGCGCAGCGGGTCCAGCAAAATCACGCCGTTCTCCAGCCGCAGATGGGTGTACAGATCGCTTAACGGTAAGGCATCGCCATGCTCAATACGTTTGGCGGTAAATTTGACGTCGGCGTTCATCACGCCCCAGCTTTGGGTGGCAAACGTTGCGACCGGCAACGCCTTATCCGCCGGCTGCCGCGTTTTCTCACCGCGGCCGGCCTTGGCTGCATTGCTGTCAGCGCCGATCAGCGGCGCCAGATCGGCGAAGCGCAGCTGTTTAGAGAGCACATTACCGCTCAGGCTCGGCCGCGGCCGGCTGGCGACATAGCGCAGATCGCCGTGGATATCGCTGTCGCCAATCTTGCCGCTGAAATTTTGATAGCGATAAACCGCGCCGCCCTTTTCATGCAAACGGGCCGTCAGATGTCCGTCGGTGGCATACGGCGGCGTATTGGGCAACAGCACGCCGGTCAGGCCATACAGATTGCCCAGACTGTCGCCGGAAAACTTCAGCTGTAGATCCAGCCCGCCGAGATTTAACGGGTCGGTCAAGGTGCCCGCTACCGCCACGCGGGTCGCGCCGGAGCGTATATCAGCCTGCAGCGGGAACGGCAGGCCGGCATTCTGTAACGACAACATGCCGCCGATCTTACCGCTGCCGCTCAGCGGTTCGCCGTTGTATTTGCCTTTTACCTGCCAGCCGAATACATAGTCCGGCGTAATGACCTGGCCCTCCTCCTTCTTGCCGGTGACCTGGCTAAATGGCAGCGGCTTGCCCAGCGGGTCGATCGTCGCCTGGAAATCCGCCTTCAGCGTAGCGTCCTTAAACGCTATCTGGCCGCGATCGAACACGATATCGTGAATATTCACCGACCAGTCTGACGCCGCGCTCTGGTCATCCTGCCCACCGCCGGCAAGGTTGAACGTCCAGTTATTCTCGCCGTTGGCCAGACGCTGTAACCGTGCGTCGGGCCGCTGCAGCCAGATGCGCGGGATCAGCACCTCTTTATGTAACAGCGCCAGGGGAGCGATGCTGAGTTCGACACGTTGCAGGCTGACCATACGATCGCCGGGAATATTTTCCGGATTGCCCAGTACAATATCTTGCGCATGAATGTACGGCCACGGCACCCAGGCGCGCCAGCCGCCCTCTTCCTTTTTACGCTGCCAATCCACGCCAAGATCGCCGCGGATGGCGAAGGGCCGCTGCAGCTCGGCAGAGACTTTGTCATTAATCGTCGGCTTAAGGCGGTTCCAGTCGAAGGTGGTGATAAAGACCACCAGCGCCACAATCACCAGCAGCACAACGCCGCCGATCCCGCTGATTACTTTTCCCGTTTTGCTCATCGTCAGTTCCCTAATATCCGTTGCGTACGGCCGGTTTGGCGGAGATTGATTAACGGCCGTTCTCCCTAAGCCTAGTTAAGGATGCGGCAGAGTTCACCCTTTCAGCCTGCACCGCCCATGGCGCATGTTAAGCAGCAATAACCGATCGTTTGGCGAACGGCGCAAAAAACAAATTAAAACACCATTTCATTTCTATTGACTCCACGCCCCGCAGCCGTAAGACTGGCATAAACCCGCACACCTTTATTCAGGGATTATCATGACTTGCAAAAATATTGCCGTTATCGGCGAATGCATGATTGAGCTATCGCAAAACGGCGCCGGACTCAGCCGTGGTTTTGGCGGCGATACGCTCAATACCGCCGTCTATATCGCCCGTCAGACAGAACGGCAGGCGCTTCACGTCCACTATGTCACCGCACTCGGCAACGACAGTTTTAGTCAGGAAATGCTGCGCGCCTGGCGGCAGGAAGAGATCGACACCACGCTGGTACAGCAGCTGGAGAATAAACTACCGGGGCTGTACGTGATAGAAACCGATGAAACCGGCGAGCGTACCTTCTACTACTGGCGCAACGACGCCGCCGCGCGTTATTGGCTCGACGGCCCGCAGGCCGACGCCATTTGCCGTCGGCTGGCGCAGTTTGATTATCTGTACCTCAGCGGCATCAGCCTGGCGATCCTCTCCTCTGAGGCACGCCGCAAACTGATGGCGCTGCTGCATCAATGCCGCGCCAACGGCGGCCAGGTCATTTTCGACAATAACTACCGCCCACGGCTGTGGCAAAACAGAGAAGAGGCGCAGCAGGCCTATCGCGAGATACTGTCCTGCACCGATACGGCGTTCCTGACGCTGGACGATGAGGATGCATTATGGGGGCAAACGCCGGTGGAGCAGGTGGTCAAACGCACCCGCGATTTCGGCGTGCAGGAGATCGTGATCAAACGCGGCGCCGACGCCTGTCTGGTCTATCTGAACGATGAGACGCCGCTGGAGGTTGCGGCGGTGAAGCTGGCACAGGAGCAGGTGATTGATACCACCGCCGCCGGCGACTCATTCAGCGCCGGCTATCTCGCCGTACGGCTGAGCGGCGGTGCGCCGCAGCAGGCGGCGGAACGCGGCCACCTGACCGCCAGCACGGTGATTCAGCACCGCGGCGCGATTATTCCACGGGCGGCGATGCCGGTCTGACCGGCCGATAAAGCGGGCATCCGCGTGCCCGCAGGTAAATTTCCCTGATGCTAATGGCGCTCATTTCCAGCATACGTGACTATTTTTATTGTGCTATAGCGCCAGAGTATAAATATTTTCCTGACCGCGATCCTAGCTAGACTAAAGTACAGGTTATGGGTCTTTACTTGCACGGGCGCGATTGCCAACGCCGTATTGAGGTACGTCATGTCAGGAATATTAGCCGGTGCTGCCGCCGCTGAAGGGAAAATAAGAGACAGGCTGAAACGTGAGCTGCGCCATTTTCATGGCGTAAAATACGCCTACCTGCAGCTTGATAAGCTGCGCGCCGGGCAGTGGTTTCTGACCTCTGACTACCCGGAACCCTGGCTCGATTTCTACCAGAAACATCATTACCCGGCATGCGATCCCGTCGTGCAGGCGGGCCGGCATCAGGTCGCGCCCTTTTCCTGGCAGGAAACCTGCGTCACCACACAAGCCCCGCATTACGAGCATATTTTCAGCCAGTCGCGGCGCTACGACATCATCAGCGGCTGTACCTTTGTCCTGCACGATCACACCGATCACCTCACGCTGCTGTCGCTCAGTACGCCGACGGATAACCGTCACGGCGTACAGCAACTGCTGCGCCATCACCGGCAGCGTCTGCAGATGCTGTTGGTCGATACCCACAGCGCAGCTCTCAACGCGGCGGCTGCCCCGCCGCCGGCGCCCGCAGTCATGTTGTCGCCGCGCGAGAATGAAATCCTATACTGGGCCAGCATGGGGAAAACCTATCAGGAAATTGGCCAGATACTGGGAATTAAAACCGGCACGGTGAAATTTCATGTCGGCAATGCCGTGAGAAAGTTCGGCGTACTGAATGCCAAACATGCAATACGGCTGGGGACTGAGCGGCGCTTAATTACGCCGCCGCAAAGCGTCAGCCCATAAAAAAGCCGGCAATCTCTGCCGGCCTGGTATGTGTGCTGCGACGCTTAGCCTGCGACGGCAATGCGCTTCATATCGGTCATATAACCGCGCAGTTTGCGACCCACCGCTTCGATCGGGTGGTTACGCACCGCTTCGTTCACGTCGCGCAGCTGCGCGTTGTCAACCGCGGTTCCCGCCACAGATTTGCCCAGATCGCCCGCCTGCAGCGTGGTCATAAACTCTTTCAGCAACGGCACGGCGGCGTTGGCGAACAGGTAGTTGCCGTACTCTGCGGTGTCGGAGATAACCACGTTCATTTCATACAGACGCTTACGGGCAATGGTATTGGCGATCAGCGGCAGTTCGTGCAGCGACTCATAGTACGCCGACTCTTCGATGATGCCGGAATCCACCATGGTTTCAAACGCCAGCTCAACGCCCGCTTTCACCATCGCCACCATCAGCACGCCGTTATCGAAGTACTCCTGCTCGCTGATTTTGCCTTCAAACTGCGGCGCGTTTTCAAACGCGGTTTTACCGGTCTCTTCACGCCAGGTCAGCAGCTTCACGTCGTCTTCCGCCCAGTCGGCCATCATGCCGCTGGAGAATGCGCCGGAGATGATGTCGTCCATGTGCTTCTGGAACAGCGGCGCCATGATGGTTTTCAGCTGCTCAGACAGCGCATAGGCACGCAGCTTGGCCGGGTTGGACAGGCGATCCATCATCAGAGTGATGCCGCCCTGCTTCAGGGCTTCGGTGATGGTTTCCCAGCCGTACTGAATCAGTTTCTCGGCGTAAGCCGGGTCGCTGCCTTCCGCCACCAGCTTATCGAAGCACAGCAGCGAGCCCGCCTGCAGCATACCGCACAGAATGGTCTGCTCGCCCATCAGGTCGGATTTTACTTCGGCCACGAAGGAAGACTCCAACACGCCGGCACGGTGGCCGCCGGTCGCCGCCGCCCATGCCTTGGCGATCGCCATGCCTTCGCCTTTCGGATCGTTTTCCGGGTGTACGGCGATCAGCGTCGGCACGCCGAAACCGCGTTTGTACTCTTCACGCACTTCGGTGCCCGGGCACTTCGGCGCCACCATCACGACGGTGATGTCTTTACGCACCTGCTCGCCCACTTCAACGATGTTGAAACCGTGCGAGTAGCCCAGCGCCGCACCGTCTTTCATCAGCGGCTGCACCGCGCGCACCACGGCTGAGTGCTGTTTGTCCGGCGTCAGGTTAACCACCAGATCGGCCTGCGGGATCAGTTCTTCATAAGTACCCACTTTAAAGCCGTTCTCGGTCGCTTTACGCCATGACGCGCGCTTTTCGTCGATCGCTTCCTGACGCAGCGCATACGCCACGTCCAGGCCGGAGTCACGCATGTTCAGACCCTGGTTCAGGCCCTGAGCGCCACAGCCGACAATCACCACTTTTTTCCCTTTCAGGTAGCCCGCCTCATCGGCAAATTCGTCGCGCGCCATAAAACGACACTTACCCAATTGCGCCAGCTGCTGACGCAGGTTCAATGTGTTGAAATAGTTAGCCATGGTGCTACTCCAGTTAGATGTTGTGTATTACATGTTATTTTCATTCCCCGCCCTGTCTGTGCGGAGATTCGTTAAACTCAATGTATAACAGGATTTGCGTTGCTTAAATTGATATATTAAGAACATCACGTTGCAATTTATGCAACACCAGCGCTGCGAGCATACTGATATGGACTTACGCGATTTAAAGCTGTTTTTGCATCTGGCGGAGAGCCGCCATTTCGGCCGCACCGCCAAGGCGATGCACGTCAGCCCCTCTACCCTTTCCCGCCAGATACAGCGGCTGGAAGAGGGCATCGGCAAACCACTGTTTCTGCGCGACAACCGCACCGTACAGCTGACCGACGCCGGCGAATTGCTGAAGGTATTCGCCCAGCAGACGCTGCTGCAGTACCAGCAGCTTAAGCACGCGCTCGGCCAGCACGGCCCGTCGCTCAGCGGCGAGCTGCGCCTGTTTTGCTCGGTGACCGCCGCCTACAGCCATTTGCCGCCGATCCTTGACCGCTTTCGCGCCCAGCATCCGCTGGTTGAAATCAAACTCACCACCGGCGATGCCGCCGACGCGGTGGATAAAATCCAGTCCAATGAGGCGGACCTCGGCATTGCCGGCCGGCCGGAAAGCCTGCCGGGCAGCGTCGATTTCACCAAGATCGGCGAAATTCCGCTGGTGCTGATCGCGCCGGCGCTGCCGTGCGCGGTGCGCGCCCAGGCCTTTGCCGAGCAGCCCGACTGGGCCAATATTCCCTTTATCCTGCCGGAACACGGCCCGTCGCGGAAACGCATCGAACTGTGGTTCCGCCGGCAGCGCATCAGCAACCCGCTGATTTACGCCACCGTCGGCGGCCACGAGGCTATCGTCTCGATGGTGGCGCTCGGCTGCGGCATCGCGCTGATCCCCGGCGTGGTGGTGGACAACAGCCCGGAGCCGGTGCGCAACCGTATCTCGCAGCTGGACAATGTCTCGATGGTGGAGCCGTTTGAACTGGGGGTCTGCGTACAGCGCAAACGCCTTGGCGACCCGCTGATCGAAGCGTTCTGGCGCCTGCTGTAGCGCCACGCGACGTTTATAAGTCGGCCGGATCGATCTGCTTCATCGCCTCGACTTTCATCAGCCAGTGGTAGAGCGGCTCCAGCTGATGAAAAGCCTGCGTCAGCATCGGCGCCAAATCGGCGCTGAACAGCTTTTCCACCTGATGGTCCGAGGCCATCACCGCGAAGGATTTGCGCTGATACCAGTGGGCAATCTCCGCCGCCTGGCCTTTGACCAACGGACGCTTGTAACTCTCCCCCACCAGCTCGAACGGCGGCCGGCAGCAGGTAGCCGCCGCCAGAAACTGCTGCGGCTGCCGCTGCAGCGTATGGCGGAACAGATCCATCGTCGGCTTGTTGGCGCTGTAGTAACCCAACCCGTAGCACAGCATGTCCGGCCCCAGCTCAAAGAAATATACCGGCGCGTCTTTCCAGTCTTTGCTCGGCCGTTTGAAGGTCAGCCACATGCGGCTGCGATAACGGGATTTATCGTGGGAAAAACGCGTATCGCGGTGAATGCGCGACAGCGTTTTGCCGATCGCCGGCCGGGTCTCAAACTGCGGGTCGATCGCCAGCATCGCCGGCGCCAGCTGCTCCACCAGCCGGCGGAACGGCGTTAACAGCGTTTGTTCGTACAGCGCACGGTGCGCCTCAAACCACGCTTTGTCGTTTTCAATCCGCACCTGCTGCAGAAAGTCCAATCCCTGCTGACTAAATCCGGCAAACGACTGCGTCATGGCTTCTCCTGTTGTTTGCACTATCTGCCGCGACGAATCTCCGCCATCTGCCAACGCCGTTTGACAAACACCCGGCGCCGACTGCGAAAGTAAGCCACATACAGATAAAAAATCGTTCGATGGCTGAAAATAAAACCGCCTGCGGTGCCCGCCAATAGCAACACCACGCTGAAGAAACCAGATACACCCATTCCCCAGGCAAACAACGCGGCCAGCAGCGCAACCGGCAGTAGCAGCAGATCATATTTCAGCAATAGCACGCCGCTGTTTTTACCCTGCGTCAGCTGCAGCAGGATTAACGTCATCCACACCGCCAATATGGCCCCGCTGCCCAACAGCGCCGCCGCCGGCGACACGTCCGTGAGGGCAAACGCCATATCCGCCATCAGGCCCATTACGCCCGCTACGCCCGATGCCAGAGCCATCATCAGCCCCATGGTATTACCAATGCCCGGCGGGGCTAGCCGTTGGCCAGGCGTCAGAAAAAGCTGCTCCAGTTCAGGTTCAATGTCGGCAAACACGGCAGGATCGCGCGCTGCGATCTGCCGCTCCATCTCGCGTCCCTGGGCAATCAGACGGGTAACGATCGCCCTAGCCCTGTAGGAAGAAACGAAACGCCGGGTTATCCGTTTCATCATGGCAGTCGTAGCCCAGCGCCGTCAGATGCTGTTCAAACTCCGGCTCGCTTTGCGCCAGCTCGAAGGCCGCCAGCACGCGGCCGAAGTCGGTGCCGTGGCTGCGGTAATGGAACAGGGAAATATTCCAGTGGGTGCCGAGCGTATTCAGGAACTTCAGCAGCGCGCCGGGGGATTCCGGGAACTCAAAGCTGTACAGCCGTTCGCGCAGCGGCTTGGAAGGGCGGCCGCCCACCATATAGCGCACGTGCAGCTTGGCCATTTCATCGTCGGACAGATCCACCACCTGATAGCCGCCGGCCGTCAGTTCGCTGATGATTTCCCGCCGTTCCGCATGGCCGCGCGTTAAGCGCACGCCGACGAAGATGCAGGCGTTGTCGGCATCGGCATAGCGATAGTTGAACTCGGTGACCGAGCGGCCGCCCAGCAGCTGGCAGAACTTGAGGAAGCTGCCCTGCTGTTCGGGGATCGTCACCGCCAGTAAGGCTTCGCGCTGTTCGCCCAGCTCACAGCGTTCAGACACGTAGCGCAGCCCGTGGAAATTCAGGTTGGCGCCTGACAGCACGTGCGCCAGCCGTTCGCCCTGAATATCGTGCTGCTGCACGTATTTTTTCAGCCCCGCCAGCGCCAGCGCGCCCGACGGTTCGGCAATCGCACGCACGTCCTCAAACAGGTCTTTTACCGCGGCGCAGATGGCGTCGCTGTCGACGGTGATCACGTCGTCCAGATATTCACGGCACAGGCGGAAGGTTTCATCGCCGATGCGTTTGACCGCCACGCCTTCGGCAAACAGCCCGACGCGGGCCAAATCCACCGGCTGACCGGCATCCAGCGCCGCCCGCAGACAGGCCGAATCTTCCGCTTCCACGCCGATCACCTTGATTTGCGGCATCAGCTGTTTGATCAGCACCGCCACGCCGGCTGCCAGGCCGCCGCCGCCGACCGGGACAAATACCCGATCCAGATGCGCGTCCTGCTGCAACAGTTCCATCGCCAGCGTGCCCTGACCGGCGATCACCGCCGGATGGTCGAACGGCGGCACGAAGGTCATGCCCTGCTGGCGGGACAACTCCACCGCTTTCGCCTTCGCTTCATCAAAATTAGCGCCGTGCAGCAACACCTCGCCGCCGAAGCCGCGCACCGCATCCACCTTGATATCTGCGGTGGCGACCGGCATCACGATCAGGGTTTTAATCCCCAGACGGCTGCCGGACAGCGCCACGCCCTGCGCGTGGTTGCCGGCGGAGGCGGTGATCACGCCGCGCGCCTTCTGCTCTTCGTTCAGGCCGGCGATCATCGCGTAAGCGCCGCGCAGCTTGAAGCTGTGTACCGGCTGGCGATCCTCACGCTTGACCAGCACTACGTTGCCCAGTCGCGAGGAAAGTTTCTCCATGGTTTGCAACGGGGTGACCTGCGCCACCTCGTAAACCGGCGAGCGAAGCACCGCCCGCAAATATTCCGCCCCGCAGGGGGCCTCTGATAGGGGTTGTGATACCGCCATGCCGCTTAGCCTCCCAGCTTGCTCTTATCGCGTACTGCGCCTTTGTCGGCGCTGGTGGCCAGCGTTGCGTAGGCACGCAGCGCATAAGACACCTGACGTTCACGGGACTTCGGCGTCCAGGCCGCATCGCCGCGCGCCAGTTCGGCTTCGCGCCGCGCCGCCAGTTCACTGTCCGCCACGTCCAGTTTGATGCCGCGGTTCGGGATATCAATGGCGATCGTATCGCCGTCCTGCACCAGCGCGATCAGGCCGCCGTTGGCCGCCTCCGGCGAGGCGTGACCGATGGACAAACCGGAGGTGCCGCCGGAGAAGCGCCCGTCGGTAATCAGCGCGCAGGCCTTGCCCAGCCCCATCGACTTCAGATAGGTGGTCGGATAGAGCATTTCCTGCATGCCCGGCCCGCCTTTCGGCCCTTCGTAGCGGATGACCACCACGTCGCCGGCCTCGACTTTACCGCCGAGGATTGCCTCCACCGCGTCCTCCTGGCTCTCATACACTTTGGCCGGGCCGCTGAATACCAGAATTTCCTTGTCGACGCCGGCGGTTTTAACGATACAGCCGTCTTCCGCCAGATTGCCGTACAGCACCGCCAGCCCGCCGTCCTGACTGTAGGCATGCTCACGGGTGCGGATACAGCCCTCCTGGCGATCGGTGTCCAGCGAGTCCCAACGGCAATCCTGCGAGAATGCCTGCGTGGTGCGAATCCCCGCCGGCCCGGCGGCGTACATGTTCTTCACGTCTTCATCCTGGGTCAGCATCACATCATAGGCTTCCAGCGTTTGCGGCAGCGTCAGCCCCAGGACGTTGCTGACGTCGCGGTTCAGCAAACCGGCGCGATCCAGCTCGCCGAGGATGCCGATCACCCCGCCGGCGCGGTGTACGTCTTCCATATGGTATTTCTGCGTGCTCGGCGCCACCTTGCACAGGTGAGGCACCTTGCGCGACAGGCGATCGATGTCCTCCATGGTGAAGTCCACCTCGCCTTCCTGCGCCGCCGCCAGCAGGTGCAGGACGGTATTGGTCGAGCCGCCCATGGCGATATCCAGCGTCATGGCGTTCTCAAATGCCGCCTTATTGGCGATATTGCGCGGCAGCGCGCTTTCGTCATCCTGCTGATAGTAACGCTTGGTCAGCTCGACGATGCGTTTGCCCGCATTGAGGAACAGCTGCTTGCGATCGGCGTGCGTCGCCAGCAGTGAGCCGTTGCCCGGCTGCGACAGCCCCAGCGCTTCGGTCAGACAGTTCATCGAGTTGGCGGTGAACATACCGGAGCAGGAGCCGCAGGTCGGGCAGGCGGAGCGTTCAATCTGCTCGCTCTCGGCGTCGCTGACGTTGGGGTTCGCGCCCTGAATCATCGCGTCCACCAGATCCAGTTTGATGATCTGGTCGGACAGCTTGGTTTTACCGGCCTCCATCGGCCCGCCGGAGACGAAGATCACCGGAATATTGAGGCGCAACGCCGCCATCATCATGCCCGGCGTGATTTTGTCGCAGTTGGAGATGCACACCATGGCGTCGGCGCAGTGAGCATTGACCATATACTCCACCGAGTCGGCGATCAGCTCGCGCGAAGGCAGAGAGTAAAGCATGCCGCCGTGCCCCATGGCGATGCCGTCGTCCACCGCAATGGTATTGAACTCTTTCGCCACGCCGCCGGAGGCTTCGATCTGTTCGGCAACCAGTTTACCCAGGTCGCGCAGATGCACGTGGCCCGGCACAAACTGGGTAAAGGAGTTGACCACCGCGATAATCGGCTTGCCGAAATCGGCCTCGGTCATCCCGGTTGCGCGCCACAGTGCGCGGGCGCCGGCCATATTGCGGCCGTGGGTGGTGGTGGCGGAACGTAACTTAGGCATGCTCTTTTCACTCCAATAAATACTGTTTTTATACGGGCGGCGAACGAACCGCCCGTTTATTCCCCGGATACAGCAAAGCGCGGGGCTGTGGTGTTGTCTGTCTGGCGTGGTTTGTTATGGGTTGATCGGATCCAGCCAGCCGTATTTGTCTTCGGTGGCGCCGGTAAACAGGCCGAAGAACGCCTGCTGAATCTGCTTGGTGACCGGGCCACACTTGCCGATGCCGACCTGAATGCCGTCAACGCTGCGCACCGGCGTAATTTCCGCCGCGGTGCCGGACATAAACACTTCGTCGGCCAGGTACAGCGATTCACGCGACAGCACCTGCTCACGCACCTCAATACCCAGATCTTTCGCCAGTTTGATAATGGCGTCGCGGGTAATGCCCGGCAGCGCCGAGGAGGTGAACGGCGGCGTGAACAGCACACCATCTTTTACTTCAAACAGGTTTTCACCGGCACCTTCCGAGATGTAGCCATGCACATCCAGCGCGATGCCTTCCTGATAACCGTGACGGCGCGCTTCGCTGCCCACCAGCAGGGAAGAGAGGTAGTTGCCGCCCGCTTTGGCCGCAGTCGGGATAGTATTTGGCGCCACGCGCTGCCAGGAAGAAACCATCGCATCGATACCTTGGTCCAGCGCCTCTTCACCCAGATACGCGCCCCAAGGAAACGCCGCGATAATCACGTCTGTCTTGTAGCCGTCCGGTGGGTTAACGCCCATCCCGACATCACCGACGAAGACCAGCGGACGGATATAGGCGCTGACCAGATTATTTTTACGCAGCGTGGCGCGGCAGGCTTCCATCAGCTCATCCACGCTCTGGGAAACCGGCATGCGGTAGATTTTTGCCGAGTCATGCAGGCGCTGCATATGCTCGCGGTGGCGGAACACCACCGGGCCTTTGTGGGAGTCATAGCAACGTACCCCTTCAAACACCGACGTGCCGTAATGCAAAGCATGTGACATCACGTGTACTTTAGCCTCGGCCCAAGGAACCATCTCACCATTGAACCAGATATAATCGGCTTTCTTCGTCATTGTTCTTTCCTTCTCGCGTCTTAGGCGCGTATTTGTTGTGATGTGTTGTTGTGTTGCTGGATTTCTACGCAGGAGACATCCATCAATTTATTTAACTGGGATGACAGTAAATCTACCGAACGCTGGCTGGCAACGGTCAATTCGATATTGACCCGGTCGCTGTTCAGGCCCGACGCCATATTCATAGCACAAACCTGGAAGCCGCGATGACGCACGACACGCAATACGCGTTCTAACATTTCAGGGCGAAAACGGGCCTGGATCGAGAGTTGATGCTGCATCATGATACTTTCTCCAACATGGTTTCGTTGCCGGCGCCCGGCGGCACCAGCGGCCAGACGTTTTCGAGTTCATCAATCGCCACCTGCAGCAGATACGGCCCGTCGCTGTTTAACAGCGCGTCGAGCGCCTCCGCCACCTGGTCTTTACGGGTAATGCGCTGGCCGGGGATACCGAACGCGCTGGCCAGCGTCAGGAAGTCGGGGTTATCGGACAGGTTGGTCTCACTGTAACGGCCGTCAAAAAACAGCTGCTGCCACTGGCGCACCATGCCCAGACGCTGGTTATCCAGCAAAACGATCTTCACCGGCAGTTGCTTACGCTTAATAGTGCCCAGCTCCTGGACGTTCATCATGAAAGAGCCGTCGCCAGACACGCAGATCACCGTATCTTCCGGCCGGGCGATCTGTGCGCCGACCGCGGCAGGCACGCCAAAGCCCATGGTGCCCAGCCCGCTGGAGGTGATGAAGTTTTCCGGCCGGTTGAATGTCATGTGCTGGGCGCTCCACATCTGGTGCTGCCCGACATCGGTGGTCACCACCGCATCGGCCGGCATGCGCTCCGACAGCTGTTTCAGCAATAACGGCGCGTAAATCGGCTGGCCCGGGTGATCGTAGCGCCAGGCGTGCATCGCTTTCAGTTCGCCGACGCGCTGCTGCCACTCGCCGATCGTCAGCGGTTGCTGCAGCGCCGGCAGCAGCGCCTTCAGATCGCCCTGCAGCGCAACGTGCGCCTGACGCAGTTTGTTCAACTCAACGGGGTCGATATCCATATGGATAACGTTGGCGTGCGGCGCAAAGGCGTTCAGCTTGCCGGTCACGCGATCGTCAAAACGTGCCCCGACCGCAATCAGCAAATCACACTCCTGCACCGCCAGGTTCGCCGCCTTGGTGCCGTGCATGCCCAGCATGCCGAGATAATACGGGTGTGCGGCGTCCGGCGCGCCCAGCCCTTTCAGGGTGGCGACCGTCGGCATCTGGGTGGCGGCGATAAATGCGCGCAGCGCCGGCACCGCCTGCGCCATACCGACGCCGCCGCCGACGTACAGCACCGGCTTTTGCGCCTGCGCCAACAGGGCGCTGGCCTGTTCGATGCCATCCATCGGCAGGTCGAATTCGTCGTTGACCGGCATCAGGTGCGGCGGTAAATCCGCCTGCGCCAGTTGGATGTCTTTCGGGATATCAATCAGCACCGGGCCGGGACGGCCGCTGGCGGCGATGGCAAACGCCTCGGCCATGATGCCCGGCAGCGCATCCAGCGATTCCACCAGGAAGCTGTGCTTGGTGCAGGCCAGCGACAGGCCCAGAACATCGATCTCCTGAAAGGCATCGGTACCGATCAACGCAGAACCGACCTGCCCGGTGATAGCCACCACGGGCACGGAATCCAGCAACGCATCCGCCAGGCCGGTGATCAGGTTGGTGGCGCCGGGGCCGGAGGTGGCGATGCAGACGCCAGTTTTACCGGTGGCGCGCGCATAGCCGATCGCCGCCATCGCCGCCCCTTGTTCATGACGGCACAGCAGGTGTTCCACCCCGCCGTCATACAACGCATCGTACACCGGCATGATTGCGCCGCCCGGATAGCCGAATACAGTATCAACCCCCTGTGCGCGCAACGCTTGAACCACCCACTGAGCACCATTCATAGTTATTTCCCCGCCTTACTTCGAGAATTGCAGGATTTTGTTCTGTTGTTCACTCTCTGCCCCTCACTTCACTTTTCTCTTGCCAATAAAAAACCCCCGGACCTGACGGTGCGGGGGTTCTCTTGCGATTCCGGCTTGTTTTTTAAGCCATTCTTCGTCCAAGTGCAGCCCCGCACGGTGGGATAATAATCACCACCACGCTAATCACGACTAGGCTAATCACTTGGGCAAACGCTTTCATAATAGGTATGTTCACTGTGCTCGTTTCGAACTAATGTCTACAGAGTTACCATAGTCATACTCGATATGACAATACTTTTTTTGCGTTATTATTCTACGCAATCTGGTCATACCTCGAACAAAGTGCTGTATTTTCAAACGTTAACATGTACAGCCGGCGATTTGGCCGCGCCGGACAGCGCTTTGCCGCGCGTGTCTTTACCAAACATCACCAGCAGAGTAATCACGATGGCCACCGTACCGGCGATGATCGCCATCGCTAAACCGTAGTTATGGCCATGGCTTTCCGCGATGCTCGCCTGCAGCGTCGCATTCACCGAGGCAATCAAATTACCCAGTTGATAAACAAACCCCGGCAGTACCGCACGCGTGTTGGCAGGCACCAGCTCATTCAGGTAAGTCGGCACCACGCCCCAGGCGCCCTGCACCATAAACTGCATCAGAAACGCACCGATGCCTAACATCAGCGAACCGCTGGCAAACGCCCACAGCGGGATCACCGGCAATGCCAACAATGCGGCGATGACAATGGCTTTTTTACGGCCGATCTTTTCCGACAGCACGCCGAAAAATACGCCGCCGATAATTGAGGCGATATTGTAGGTAATCGCGATGATACTGACGGTTTTTGGATCGAAACCGTGCTGAACTTTCAAGAACGCCGGATACAGATCCTGCGTGCCGTGAGAGAAGAAATTAAACGCCGCCATCAGCGCGACCAGATAAATACACAGTTTCCAATGCTGCTTCAGCACCGGCAGCAGCGCGGTGCTTTCTTTGCGCTGACGCGCTGCCAGCCACACCGGCGACTCCTGCACGCAATAGTAAATAAACGGCAGCAGCAAGATCGGCGCCGCGCCGATCACAAACATACCACGCCAGCCCAACAGCTCGAACAGCGTGCCGTACACCACCGCCGCCAGCAAATAACCGAACGGGTAACCCGCCTGGAAAATACCGGACATCAGGCCGCGTGAACGGTCAGGAATGCTTTCCATCGCCAGCGAGGAGGCGACGCCCCAGATGCCGCCCATGGCAACGCCGTACAGCACGCGCAGCAGCAGGAAGATGGTCAGCGAAGGCGCGGCGGCAGACAGCAGCTCAAACACGGAGAAGAACACAATGTTCAGCATCAGGATTGGCTTGCGTCCATACTTTTCCGCCGCTCGGCCAAACAGCAGCGCACCGATCGGCCGTACGGCCAGCGTCAGCAGAATCGCCAGCGTGACCTCCTCCATACCGACGTGGAAAGCCTCGGCAATATCGCTGAGCAGAAAAACCAGAACAAAGAAATCAAAAGCATCTAGCGTCCAGCTGGCAAAGCTGGCGATGGCTGCATTGCGTTGCAACGACGTCCAACCAAACATAACGTTATTCCTACCATAGAGTACAAAGTGAATGGGATTCAACGGCAGTCGCCGCGGAGCGGGTGACGGTCGGGGATTGTGTTGATTAAGTGTTTTTTATTTTAATCAATTGTTAAATACACCCATTAACTCTCTGGTTGCAACTTGGTTAGCCTGCTAATTTGTTGCATCATTCATGGAATTGTTAGCCAGTATTGCCGCACAACTCGCAGAAAATATGTATCTCAATGAAATAATTAACATTAATCTGAATTAACGACGCAATTTCGCCAATCATGCCCTGCATTCGCGGCCAGGGAAGCGCATGCTGCCCACCTGAGTAAGGAGGCTCTATGTCATTGGCGGTTATTTTCACTCGGGCTACGCTGGGCGTTCAGGCACCGTCGGTGACGGTTGAAGTTCATATCAGCAACGGATTGCCCGGATTAACGTTGGTCGGCCTGCCGGAAACCACGGTCAAGGAAGCAAGAGATCGGGTACGCAGCGCGTTGCTCAACAACGGTTTTACCTTTCCTGCAAAACGCATTACCGTCAATCTGGCGCCGGCGGACTTGCCCAAGGAAGGCGGGCGCTACGATCTGCCAATCGCCCTGGCGATCCTTGCCGCTTCAGAACAGATCCCAACCGATCGGTTGGCAAAACACGAATTTCTCGGCGAGTTGGCGCTGTCTGGCGCACTGCGCGCCGTCAGCGGCGCCATTCCTGCGGCGGTTGCAGCGCAGCAAGACGGCAGAGGGCTTATATTGCCCGAAGAAAACGAGGGCGAAGTTGGTCTGCTGCCGGATGAGGGAACACGCGTTGCGGCACACCTGCTGGCCGTCTGCGCCTTTCTGCAGGGCCAGGGCGAGCTGGCGCTTGCCCAGCCTCCTGCCGCTCTGTTCAACGCCTGCCAGGGCGACCTGCAGGATATTATCGGCCAGGAACAGGCCAAGCGGGCGCTGGAGATCGCCGCCGCCGGCGGGCATAACCTGCTGCTGCTCGGCCCGCCGGGCACCGGCAAAACCATGCTGGCAAGCCGCCTACCGGGGTTATTACCGCCGTTAACCGACCAGGAAGCGCTGGAGAGCGTTGCGGTGGCCAGTCTGCAGCATCAGTCTGCCGGCAAGCTGCCGTGGCGCCAGCGGCCATTCAGGGCACCGCATCACAGCGCATCCATGGCTGCGCTGGTCGGCGGCGGTTCTCTGCCGCGCCCGGGGGAAATATCCATGGCGCACAACGGCGTGCTGTTCCTTGACGAGCTGCCAGAGTTTGAACGACGCACGCTGGACGCCCTGCGCGAACCGCTGGAGTCCGGGGAGATCGTGATCTCACGCGCCAGCGCCAAAGTCTGCTTCCCGGCGCGGATTCAGTTGATAGCCGCCATGAATCCCAGCCCGACAGGCCACTATCAGGGCATGCATAACCGGACCCCGCCGCAGCAGATACTGCGTTACCTGGGGCGGCTTTCCGGGCCGTTTCTCGACCGGTTCGACTTATCGATCGAAGTCCCCTTACTGCCACCCGGCACGCTGAGTAAACAACAACAGATAGGGGAAAGCAGCCAGCAGGTGCGCCAGCGGGTCATGGCGGCGCGGGAGCGGCAATTACAGCGTGCCGGCAAGATTAACGCCATTCTCGATAAGCCCGAGGTGGATCGCGATTGCTCACTGAGTGATGCAGACGCGCACTATCTGGAAACGACGTTGCTTAAACTGGGGCTATCCGTACGTGCCTGGCACCGCATTCTGAAGGTCGCACGTACGCTGGCCGATTTAGCAGGAGAGAAACATATCGCCCGTCACCATCTCAGCGAAGCGTTAGGCTACCGGAGGATGGAGCGCCTGCTGATCCAGCTACATCGCAGCCTGGAATAAAAAATGGGGCCAAAGCCCCATTCTTTTTAATCATCGCTGTCGGTGTAATCTTCCACCGCGTCAGCCTGTGGCTTACCGCCGGACAGGGTATGGAATTTTTTCGGGCGACGCGTGCGTGCCAGATACTTGGTCCATACTTTTTCCTGCTCGGTAACCGGCTCGCGTTCACCGCGGCACACTGCGACGAACAGCTGTTCTTCTTCAGTGGCTGGCTGGCGTTTCCCTGCATCCAACTCATTGAACGCATAGCCGAAACGCTCTAGCAATTGCGCTTCTTTAATGGTGAAATCGCCGTGACGGGAGAACCCGCGAGGGTAGTGTTTATTATCAAAAAAACGATTAGTCGTGGTGAAACTATCCGCCATCTGACACGCTCCTAATTCTCTTATGGCCGTGCTGTTTATGGCGCGGAGTATTAGATAGGCTTGACAGCGTGTAAAACAAAACATTTAAATCTTAACGACAAAAAAATTTTGGAGAAAGGCGTGGATACCGAATTACTGAAAACCTTTTTGGAGGTCAGTAGAACGCGTCACTTTGGCCGAGCCGCAGAATCTCTGTATTTAACGCAGTCGGCAGTCAGCTTTCGTATTCGTCAGCTGGAAAATCAATTAGGTGCGAATTTATTCACCCGCCACCGCAATAATATTCGTCTGACGCCGGCCGGAGAACGTCTGCTGCCCTACGCAGAAAGCCTGATGAACACCTGGCAGCTGGCTAAAAAAGAGGTGGTACGATCGCCTCAGCATAGCGAACTGTCGATCGGCGCTAGCGCATCATTATGGGAAGCCTATCTAACTCCGTGGCTGCAGTCGCTTTACCAACAGCGTGAGACATTACAGCTGGAAGCACGCATCGCATTACGGCATTCGCTGGTAAAACAGCTGCACGAAAGACAGCTCGATTTACTGATTACCACCGAGCCGCCCAAAATGGATGAATTAACCAGCCAGCTACTGGGCAACTTTTCGTTACGACTCTTTTCCTCATCGCTACGCGATCGACAGGTGCCAATGCCCTATATCAAACTGGAATGGGGTGCGGATTTCCATCAGCAGGAAAGCCGAATGTTGGACGCGGAGACCGTACCGGTTCTGACTACCACATCTGCGCATCTGACGCGCCAGTTGCTGGAAACCACCGGCGGCTGCGCCTTTTTGCCAAGCCAATGGGAAAAGGAGTATCCGAACCTGATCGCCAACGCAGAAGCGCCAAGTATTACGCGCCCGCTATATGCCGTTTGGCTGCAAAATAGCGATCAGCAGCCGCTTATCCGTCAACTACTAAAAATACCTTTAAATGCCGCAGCATGAGGCGCCACAGCCGTTTTAATTTTTCAATGGTAGGGGTGGACTCTGCACCAATCAAAAAGGCCTCTATGGCCTTTTAAGCGGCAATAAAGCCACTCGCCAATTTATAGACGCATCATCAGCGCAGAAATATTTAACGTGAAGGAAAAATGGCGGGAGTAAAAAGCAAAAAACCCTTCGCTTGCGCAAAGGGTTTTTTATATGGCAGGGGCGGAGAGACTCGAACTCGCGACACCCGGTTTTGGAGACCGGTGCTCTACCAACTGAGCTACGCCCCTAAATCGTGCTTACCATTATGCCCGCTTGTCAGCAGGCATAATCTAAATAAGTGGCGGAACGGACGGGGCTCGAACCCGCGACCCCCTGCGTGACAGGCAGGTATTCTAACCAACTGAACTACCGCTCCACCGATTCTGTTACGTTGCTTTTTTCAAAGCAGCAAGGCTTCTTCTGAACCTTGCAATTATCAGGCGTCACTCTGATAACGTTTATTTGATGCCTGGCAGTGTCCTACTCTCGCATGGGGAGACCCCACACTACCATCGGCGCTACGGCGTTTCACTTCTGAGTTCGGCATGGGGTCAGGTGGGACCACCGCGCTATTGCCGCCAGGCAAATTCTGTTTCAATCAACCCGCAGCGCATTCACGCCGCCAGTCAATCCAATCTCGGAACTTCGCTGAAAATTATTCGTATCATCCTGATACTCACCCCTTCGGGGCCAACGCTCCGCGTTGTTCAAAATCGTTCCCGACGATTTTGTCATCCGTCTCTAAAACACCTTCGGTGTTGTAAGGTTAAGCCTCACGGTTCATTAGTACTGGTTAGCTCAATGCATCGCTGCACTTACACACCCAGCCTATCAACGTCTTAGTCTTAAACGTTCCTTCAGGGGCCTTAAAGGCCCAGGGAAGACTCATCTTGAGGCAAGTTTCGCGCTTAGATGCTTTCAGCGCTTATCTTTTCCGCACTTAGCTACCGGGCAATGCCATTGGCATGACAACCCGAACACCAGTGGTGCGTTCACTCCGGTCCTCTCGTACTAGGAGCAACCCCTCTCAATCTTCCAACGCCCACGGCAGATAGGGACCGAACTGTCTCACGACGTTCTAAACCCAGCTCGCGTACCACTTTAAATGGCGAACAGCCATACCCTTGGGACCTACTTCAGCCCCAGGATGTGATGAGCCGACATCGAGGTGCCAAACACCGCCGTCGATATGAACTCTTGGGCGGTATCAGCCTGTTATCCCCGGAGTACCTTTTATCCGTTGAGCGATGGCCCTTCCATTCAGAACCACCGGATCACTAAGACCTGCTTTCGCACCTGCTCGAGCCGTCACTCTCGCAGTCAAGCTAGCTTATGCCTTTGCACTAACCTCACGATGTCCGACCGTGATTAGCTAACCTTCGTGCTCCTCCGTTACTCTTTGGGAGGAGACCGCCCCAGTCAAACTACCCACCAGACACTGTCCTCACCCCCGATTAGGGGGCCGAGTTAGAACATCAAACATTAAAGGGTGGTATTTCAAGGTTGGCTCCATGCAGACTGGCGTCCACACTTCAAAGCCTCCCACCTATCCTACACATCAAGGCTCAATGTTCAGTGTCAAGCTATAGTAAAGGTTCACGGGGTCTTTCCGTCTTGCCGCGGGTACACTGCATCTTCACAGCGAGTTCAATTTCACTGAGTCTCGGGTGGAGACAGCCTGGCCATCATTACGCCATTCGTGCAGGTCGGAACTTACCCGACAAGGAATTTCGCTACCTTAGGACCGTTATAGTTACGGCCGCCGTTTACCGGGGCTTCGATCAAGAGCTTCTGGTTACCCATAACCCCATCAATTAACCTTCCGGCACCGGGCAGGCGTCACACCGTATACGTCCACTTTCGTGTTTGCACAGTGCTGTGTTTTTATTAAACAGTTGCAGCCAGCTGGTATCTGCGACTGGCTTCAGCTCCATCCGCGAGGGACTTCACCTACGCGCCAGCGTGCCTTCTCCCGAAGTTACGGCACCATTTTGCCTAGTTCCTTCACCCGAGTTCTCTCAAGCGCCTGGGTATTCTCTACCTGACCACCTGTGTCGGTTTGGGGTACGATTTCGTGTTACCTGGAGCTTAGAGGCTTTTCCTGGAAGCTTGGCATCAACTACTTCTGCACCGTAGTGCATCGTCATCACGCCTCAGGGTTAACAAGTAACCGGATTTACCAGGTCACTCCCCCTACACGCTTAAACCGAGACAACCGTCGCTCGGCTAGCCTAGCCTTCTCCGTCCCCCCTTCGCAGTAACACCAAGTACAGGAATATTAACCTGTTTCCCATCGACTACGCTTTTCAGCCTCGCCTTAGGGGTCGACTCACCCTGCCCCGATTAACGTTGGACAGGAACCCTTGGTCTTCCGGCGTGCGGGTTTTTCACCCGCATTATCGTTACTTATGTCAGCATTCGCACTTCTGATACCTCCAGCATGCCTCGCAGCACACCTTCAACGGCTTACAGAACGCTCCCCTACCCAACAACGCATAAGCGTCGCTGCCGCAGCTTCGGTGCATGGTTTAGCCCCGTTACATCTTCCGCGCAGGCCGACTCGACCAGTGAGCTATTACGCTTTCTTTAAATGATGGCTGCTTCTAAGCCAACATCCTGGCTGTCTGTGCCTTCCCACATCGTTTCCCACTTAACCATGACTTTGGGACCTTAGCTGGCGGTCTGGGTTGTTTCCCTCTTCACGACGGACGTTAGCACCCGCCGTGTGTCTCCCGTGATAACATTCTTCGGTATTCGGAGTTTGCATCGGTTTGGTAAGCCGGGATGGCCCCCTAGCCGAAACAGTGCTCTACCCCCGAAGATGAGTTCACGAGGCGCTACCTAAATAGCTTTCGGGGAGAACCAGCTATCTCCCGGTTTGATTGGCCTTTCACCCCCAGCCACAAGTCATCCGCTAATTTTTCAACATTAGTCGGTTCGGTCCTCCAGTTAGTGTTACCCAACCTTCAACCTGCCCATGGCTAGATCACCGGGTTTCGGGTCTATACCTTGCAACTAGACGCCCAGTTAAGACTCGGTTTCCCTACGGCTCCCCTATTCGGTTAACCTTGCTACAAAATATAAGTCGCTGACCCATTATACAAAAGGTACGCAGTCACACCACGAAGGTGCTCCCACTGCTTGTACGTACACGGTTTCAGGTTCTATTTCACTCCCCTCGCCGGGGTTCTTTTCGCCTTTCCCTCACGGTACTGGTTCACTATCGGTCAGTCAGGAGTATTTAGCCTTGGAGGATGGTCCCCCCATATTCAGACAGGATAACACGTGTCCCGCCCTACTCATCGAACTCACGACCTGTGCATCTTCGTGTACGGGACTATCACCCTTTACTGTGCGACTTTCCAGACGCTTCCACTGACACACAAGCCGATTCAGGTTCTGGGCTCTTCCCCGTTCGCTCGCCGCTACTGGGGGAATCTCGGTTGATTTCTTTTCCTCGGGGTACTTAGATGTTTCAGTTCCCCCGGTTCGCCTCGTTAAGCTATGTATTCACTTAACGATAGTGTGTCGAAACACACTGGGTTTCCCCATTCGGGTATCGTCGGTTGTAACGGTTCATATCACCTTACCGACGCTTTTCGCAGATTAGCACGCCCTTCATCGCCTCTGACTGCCTAGGCATCCACCGTGTACGCTTAGTCACTTAACCTCACAACCCGAAGGTGTCTTTCGACATCGTCGCATTGCTACATTTGAGAGACTCTATGACAGGTTACTCCTCATCCCGAACTTCTACGGGGGACAAGTTTCAGCTGCCATGTTTCAATTTTCAGCTTGTTCCAGATTGTTAAAGAGCAAAATACTTCGCAGCATACTGTTGCCAATATACTCTGAAGTAGTGTTTTTCGGACTTATATGGTGGAGCTAAGCGGGATCGAACCGCTGACCTCCTGCGTGCAAGGCAGGCGCTCTCCCAGCTGAGCTATAGCCCCATACAGTCACTGACAGAGACCTTCGGTTTACTACTTCTCTTCTAGGCAAGGCGTGGTGTCGCGACGCATATTGAAATATGCGAGCGGCGCCATAACGCAGCATAGGAGAGAAGTGGTAGGCCTGAGTGGACTTGAACCACCGACCTCACCCTTATCAGGGGTGCGCTCTAACCACCTGAGCTACAAGCCTATAAAGGTATTTCTGCTCGTTACTTTTTCATCAGACAATCTGTGTGGACACTGCACAGTCAGGATATCTTTAGGTAAGGAGGTGATCCAACCGCAGGTTCCCCTACGGTTACCTTGTTACGACTTCACCCCAGTCATGAATCACAAAGTGGTAAGCGCCCTCCCGAAGGTTAAGCTACCTACTTCTTTTGCAACCCACTCCCATGGTGTGACGGGCGGTGTGTACAAGGCCCGGGAACGTATTCACCGTAGCATTCTGATCTACGATTACTAGCGATTCCGACTTCATGGAGTCGAGTTGCAGACTCCAATCCGGACTACGACGTACTTTATGAGGTCCGCTTGCCTTCGCAGGTTCGCTTCTCTTTGTATACGCCATTGTAGCACGTGTGTAGCCCTACTCGTAAGGGCCATGATGACTTGACGTCATCCCCACCTTCCTCCAGTTTATCACTGGCAGTCTCCTTTGAGTTCCCGGCCGAACCGCTGGCAACAAAGGATAAGGGTTGCGCTCGTTGCGGGACTTAACCCAACATTTCACAACACGAGCTGACGACAGCCATGCAGCACCTGTCTCAGAGTTCCCGAAGGCACCAAAGCATCTCTGCTAAGTTCTCTGGATGTCAAGAGTAGGTAAGGTTCTTCGCGTTGCATCGAATTAAACCACATGCTCCACCGCTTGTGCGGGCCCCCGTCAATTCATTTGAGTTTTAACCTTGCGGCCGTACTCCCCAGGCGGTCGATTTAACGCGTTAGCTCCGGAAGCCACGCCTCAAGGGCACAGCCTCCAAATCGACATCGTTTACGGCGTGGACTACCAGGGTATCTAATCCTGTTTGCTCCCCACGCTTTCGCACCTGAGCGTCAGTCTTCGTCCAGGGGGCCGCCTTCGCCACCGGTATTCCTCCAGATCTCTACGCATTTCACCGCTACACCTGGAATTCTACCCCCCTCTACGAGACTCTAGTCTGCCAGTTTCAAATGCAGTTCCCAAGTTAAGCTCGGGGATTTCACATCTGACTTAACAAACCGCCTGCGTGCGCTTTACGCCCAGTAATTCCGATTAACGCTTGCACCCTCCGTATTACCGCGGCTGCTGGCACGGAGTTAGCCGGTGCTTCTTCTGCGAGTAACGTCAATGTAATGCCGTATTAAGACACTACCCTTCCTCCTCGCTGAAAGTGCTTTACAACCCGAAGGCCTTCTTCACACACGCGGCATGGCTGCATCAGGCTTGCGCCCATTGTGCAATATTCCCCACTGCTGCCTCCCGTAGGAGTCTGGACCGTGTCTCAGTTCCAGTGTGGCTGGTCATCCTCTCAGACCAGCTAGGGATCGTCGCCTAGGTGAGCCATTACCCCACCTACTAGCTAATCCCATCTGGGCACATCCGATGGTGTGAGGCCCGAAGGTCCCCCACTTTGGTCCGAAGACGTTATGCGGTATTAGCCACCGTTTCCAGTGGTTATCCCCCTCCATCGGGCAGTTTCCCAGACATTACTCACCCGTCCGCCGCTCGCCGGCAAAGTAGCAAGCTACTTTCCGCTGCCGCTCGACTTGCATGTGTTAGGCCTGCCGCCAGCGTTCAATCTGAGCCATGATCAAACTCTTCAATTAAAAGCTTGATTCGCTAAGTTAATAGCTGTTGCTCAAAGATTTACTGCATGAATTTTACTTCAGTTAGTCACTCTTCAAGACTTGATATTTTTTTGCATCCGAAGATGCTGGATATCGTCTTGTGAGTGCCCACACAGATTGTCTGATAAATTGTTAAAGAGCATCGCCGGAGATAATTCTCATCGGCGCGGGCTGCGTATACTACGCTTTTCGCCCGGAGAGTCAAGCGTTTATTTCGCTTTCTTCTCGCTGACCCGGCGGCTTGTCAGTCGTTGTTCCCGGTCAGTGGAGGCGCATTATAGGGAGTTCTCAGAACGCCGCAACCCCTAATTTCAAAAAACTTTTCAACCGTTGAACATTTAATCAAAATGGCGTTAAAGCGGCAGTTTTTTCAGCGATTTGAGGCCGTAACCCTGTAAAACGGGCAATAAAGCATCAGTATCTTCATTTAGCGCCAGACAGTAGGCAAGATTGTCATCCTGCGTCGATACCAAATTTTCCTGCGTTGAGATCAACCAGGCGGTACGACGGGCAATCGCCGCACCGGAATCCACCAGCCGCGTCCCTTCCGGCAGCACCTGCATCAGTTCGTCCGCTAATAGCGGGAAGTGGGTGCAACCCAACACCACCGTGTCCGGCGGTTCGCGCATGCTCAGCCAAGGCTGCAGAATTTTCTTCAGCGCCGGCAGCGGCACCTCTTCGCCATGCAGTTTCGCCTCCGCCAGCTCTACCAACTCGGACGAGCCCAGCAACTCAATTTGGCAGTCGGTGGCAAAGCGGGCGATCAATTCACGGGTATAGGCGCGCTGCACGGTGCCGCGCGTTGCCAGCAGCCCGACGCTGCCATTAACCGTCAAACGGGCGGCGGGCTTGATAGCGGGAACAACGCCCACCACCGGAAACTCGAAGCGTTCACGTAAAGCGGGTAAGGAAACGGTACTGGCGGTGTTACAGGCAATAATCACAATAGCCAGAGGGTGTCGCTGCTGTATTGCGCCGACAATCTCCAGCACGCGTTCAACGATAAATTCCTCGGACTTCTCACCATAAGGAAAGGCCACATTATCGAAAGCGTATATATAGTGGAGATCCGGCAACAGCTGCCGAACCTCCTGATACACCGACAACCCGCCGACGCCGGAATCAAATACCAGCACCGTCGGGCGCGGCGCAGCGGTGGAATTAGAAGGTATAGCTTCCGGTGAGGTAGTACTCTCTCCCTGGAGTAGCGTAGCCATATGCCGTCTCATAATCTTTATCAAACAGGTTGGCAATTCTACCACGAACTGTCAGATGTGATGTGACCGGATACGACACCGCGAGATCCCACAGGCTGACGCCGCCGAGCTTCACGCTGCGCGCCGGGTAACCGCTGTAGTCTTTATCGTAACGTTGTCCCAGGTAATGATAGGTCACCGCCCAGTCCAAATCGTATATCTGCCAGTCCAGCTCATACTTTACCTGCTGTTTGGCACGACGCGGCAGCAACTCATTGGTTTTGGCATTGCGCGCATCCACATAGTCGTAACCCAACTGATGGGTTAACGGACCGGTATCAAACGATGCGGTAGCCTCAACGCCCTTAATTCTCGCCTTGCCGATGTTGTAATAACGGTAAGTCACCGGATCGCTGTCAATCAGGTTATCAACGTCATTACGGTAAGCAGATACATGCCAGCTCACCGGCCCGCTCACCCCTTCAAAGCCGCCTTCCCACTGTTTACTCTCTTCCGGCTTCAGGGAGCCGTTGCCATAAAAGTCGCTGTACAGCTGCCCCATATTCGGCGCTTTAAATGCGGTGCCGTAAGAGGCGATAAACCGGTAGCCTTCCACAAACTCCCACGCTGCACTGGTCTGCCAGGTACCATGCCAGCCAAACTCGCTGTTGTCGTCGCCGCGTACCGCCGCTTCCAGCGTTACCGGGCCAAGCAGCTGCTGGCCGGTCAGGTACAGTCCGGTATTACGCTGGCTTTTTTCTTCCGTCACCGAGGCGGTGTTCGGTTTGATTTTTTGATTCTGCCAGTCAGCGCCGGCGCTCAGCGTACCCTGCCCCACCTGCCATGTATTTCCCCACTGCAGATTGTATTGCTCAACATCATCCAGCCGCGCTGAACTTGCATATTGCCCAAGACGCGGATCGTAGTTGTAATCTTTGCTGTGGCTGTAACTGCCTACCAGTTGGGTGGCGTAAATACCCTGCTGATAGCGCACACCGCTGTCCCAGGTCTGGCTGTACAATTTACGCGTGTCCACCAGCGCCGCGCCGGGGGAATAATAGCCGTCATACGCCGTGCGGTTGTCATAACCATAGCCACGGAAGAAGCCGCTGAGCCGTTCGTTAAACTGGTGCTGAACCGAGCCATACAGCGACTTGCTCATAAAGCCATCGCGGTCCTGTTGGCTTTGCAGGCCGGTACTGCCGTAGGCGACAACGTCATACCCTTTGGTATAGGTATAGTTGCCGGCCAGGGTGGCGACGGTATTCTCCCCCAGTGGCTGCTGAGTCGCAGCGTCATAGGCCTGATAGCCGTTGCTGCCAACGCCGGCAGACAGCGTGGTGCCGTTCTTTTCGCGGGTGGTGATAATGTTGACCACGCCGCCGATAGCGTCGGAACCGTACACCGCCGAACGCGGGCCACGAATATATTCCACCTTCTGCACCAACGAGAGAGGAATTTGGCTCAGATCGGAAGAACCGCTGACGCCGGCCTGGTTCAGGCGAATACCGTCGATCAGCAGCAGTACATGGCTGGAGTTGGTGCCGCGGATAAACAGTGAACTGTTCTGCCCCATACCGCCGTTCTGCGCGATATCTACCCCCGGCAGACGACGCATCACGTCGGTCAGGCTTTTGGCCTGCCAGCGATCGATATCATTGCGGGTGACCACCGAGGTCGGCGCCAATACGGAAGAAACAGGTTGCGGGAAGCGGTTGGCCGACACCACCAGATTCTCGCCGTTGTTATTGATTGCCGCGTTGTCTTGCGCCCAGACGGAAAAAGCCGTGACGGAGGAAGCCACCGCCAGCAGCGTATTTTTTATCGTTATCATGAGAAAAGCATCCAAACTTAATTGGCGGATGCCGCAGATCCCTGACCGAGATTCGCGCCGTTCAGGGTAGTTGCGACGTAATACCGGCAGGTCTTCGGGCTTGGGATTTGCCGGTGGCAGAAAACCGCCGACACCGGGCGATGACTTCCCGTCCTGCAGATGGACAGTGTCTGCGTGAATACGCTATCGCCGTGACTTCCCCATACCGCTGCGCGCCAGCTCCGGATTCTCACCGGATTCCCTTTTAACTCGCTGCTTGAGGCCGGACGGCAATGCTACGATCAATGTAAATGGATGTCTAGACTGCCAATCTGGGCAACAACATGACAGCGGACAAAACTGGACTTCACAGCCCAATTCCCTACAATCCCCGCTGATCCAATTTGACTGACGAGAAGACCATGACCCCCGAGAATTTGCCGATTGAACGCTACGACGAGCAGCTGGCGGAAAAAACCAGCCGCCTGAAAACCATGATGTCGCCGTTCGGGGCGCCCAAACCGGAAGTGTACCGCTCGCCAGTCCAGCACTACCGCATGCGCGCCGAGTTTCGCATCTGGCATGATGAAGACGAGATGTACCACATCATGTTCGATCAGCAGACCAAGCAGCGCATCCGCATCGATCGTTTCCCGGCCGCCAGCGAGCTGATTAACCGCCTGATGCAAGCGCTGATCGCCGCCATCAAACCGGAACCCATCCTGCGGCGTAAGCTGTTCCAGATTGATTATCTCTCCACCCAAAGCGGCAAAATCATCGCCTCACTGCTGTATCACCGCAAACTGGACGAAGAGTGGCGGCAGCATGCGGAGCAACTGCGTGACGCGCTGCGCGCGCAAGGCTTCGACCTGCACCTGATCGGCCGTGCGTCAAAAATGAAGATGATGCTGGATCAGGATTATGTCGATGAAGTGCTGCCGGTCGCCGGCCGCGACATGATCTACCGCCAGGTGGAAAACAGCTTTACCCAGCCCAACGCGGCGATGAATGTGCAAATGCTGGAGTGGGCGCTGGACGTGACCGCCGGCGCCAAAGGCGATCTGCTGGAGCTGTACTGCGGGAACGGCAATTTCTCGCTGGCGCTGGCGCGCAACTTCGAGCGCGTACTGGCCACCGAGATCGCCAAGCCTTCGGTTGCGGCGGCGCAATACAATATCGCCGCCAATCAGATCGATAACGTGCAGATCATTCGGATGTCGGCGGAAGAGTTTACTCAGGCAATGAACGGCGTGCGCAGCTTCAACCGTCTGCAGGGCATTGAATTAAGTGACTATAACTGCGAGACGATTTTCGTCGATCCGCCGCGCAGCGGGCTGGATGACGAGACGGTGAAGATGGTGCAGGCCTACCCGCGCATTCTGTATATTTCCTGCAATCCGGAAACGCTGTGCGCCAATCTGGCGACCCTACAGGAAACGCATCAGGTTACACGTCTGGCGCTGTTCGATCAGTTCCC
Source organism: Serratia rhizosphaerae (assembly GCF_009817885.1). Taxonomy (NCBI): domain Bacteria; kingdom Pseudomonadati; phylum Pseudomonadota; class Gammaproteobacteria; order Enterobacterales; family Yersiniaceae; genus Serratia; species Serratia rhizosphaerae. The sequence continues at coordinate 2,305,745 of NZ_CP041764.1, read as the reverse complement.
GTATACCCACCACATGGAGTGCGGCGTACTGTTGGAAAAACGCGCCTGATCGTTATATTGTCGGGCGCTCAGCGGCGCCCGACATCAGCCACGCTTATGACTGCGGGCCGTTCTCAACGTTAAGCGCTTTGCGCGCCTTCAACTTCACGCCCAGCCACAACACCAGCGCTACGCACAGAATCGACGGCAGGAAGTTGGAGCCGATCTGCGGATATTCCGCGCGCACAATGGCGCTATACAGCAGCAGCCCCAGTAAAAAGCAGCCCGCCGCCAGCTTTGGCATACCGTCCGGCATCGCATGGTTAAGATAACGCTGATGCAGGCAGTACACCGCCAGCACCAAAGCAATCAGCGGGAAGACCGAAAACGGCACGACCGAACTAAACAGTGCGGCAAAAGAACCATTAACAGAAAGGCCGGCAACCAATGCCAGCAGTAAGGTGCCATTCTCACGGCCTGGTTTTTCCATTACTTTTCACCTTCTTTTTTATACGTGGGACACAGACGTTTTTTCTTGCTCGCGGCGATACCAGTAGTAAGCGCCTTTAGAGATCATGCGTAGTTGCAGCACCAGCCGCTCTTCCAGCTGGCAGCGCTGCTCAATATCAATATCCAGCGCTTCGGCGCCGGCGCTGAACACGATGGTCACCATCGCCTCGGCCTGCGCTTCGGTAAAGCTGCGCGGCATATGGTTTTCCAGTTCGAGGTAATCCGCCAGTTCGGCAATAAAATGCTGGATTTCACGCGCCACCGCGGCGCGAAATGCCGCAGAGGTGCCGGAACGTTCACGCAGCAACAGGCGAAACGCATTAGGGTTATTGCCGATAAATTCCATAAAGGTGGACACCGACGTGCGGATCACGCTGCCGCCCTTGGCGATGCGCTGACGCGCCTGCCGCATCAGCTGGCGCAGCATCAGGCCGCTTTCATCGACCATCGTCAGCCCCAGCTCATCCACATCGCGGAAATGACGATAAAACGAGGTCGGCGCAATCCCTGCCTCGCGGGAAACTTCCCGCAGGCTCAGGCTGGCGAAACTGCGTTCGGCGCTGAGTTGGCTAAAAGCCGCCTCAATCAGGGAACGACGCGTCCGTTCTTTCTGTTGTGCTCTGACGCCCATATGCATATCCAGATAACTTCCATTCTCTCAGTCTAACGCCGTAAGGGTGGCAATATAGCAAATTTTATTGCAACAGCATTTATACAAACGCGCCCAGCGGCGATGATAGTCGCTCTCTGTCGCACTTTGCCTCAAAAAGCCTAATGGTGATTGGGTGTGCAGCGCTATGATGTTAAGATACCGTTGTAATTTTGTATAAGAATAGGTCCCTCCTACATGCAACAGCACTATCAATTTGACGCCATTATTATTGGCTCGGGCCCTGGCGGCGAAGGTGCCGCTATGGGATTGGTGAAACAAGGCGCCCGTGTGGCCGTGATTGAGCGGTTCAATAACGTCGGCGGTGGTTGTACCCACTGGGGCACCATCCCCTCGAAAGCCCTCCGCCACGCCGTCAGCCGCATTATCGAATTCAACCAAAACCCGCTCTACAATAATTCCCGTACGCTCAGCGCCACTTTCCCTGACATCCTCCGCCACGCCGACAACGTTATCAATCAGCAAACGCGTATGCGCCAGGGGTTCTATGAGCGCAACCAGTGCAAACTGTTTGCCGGCGACGCCCACTTTATCGACGCTAATACCGTCAGCGTCACTTACCCGGACGGCACGCAGGACACGGTCAGCGCGACGCATATCGTCATCGCCTGCGGCTCACGCCCTTATCATCCGGCCGGCGTCGACTTTAACCACTCGCGCATTTACGACAGCGATTCCATCCTTGAGCTGAACCACGAACCGCGCCACGTCATTATTTATGGCGCCGGGGTGATTGGCTGCGAGTACGCCTCGATCTTCCGCGGCCTGAACGTCAAGGTCGATCTGATCAACACCCGCGATCGTCTGCTGGCGTTCCTCGATCAGGAAATGTCGGATTCACTCTCCTACCACTTCTGGAACAACGGCGTAGTGATCCGCCATAACGAAGAGTACGAGAAAATCGAAGGGGTGGATGACGGGGTTATCGTACACCTGAAGTCCGGCAAGAAAGTGAAAGCGGACTGCCTGCTGTACGCCAACGGCCGTACCGGTAACACCGACTCGCTGGGGCTGGAGAATGTCGGCCTGGATTCAGACAGCCGCGGGCTGCTGAAAGTCAACAGCATGTACCAAACCGCGGTGCCGCATATCTATGCCGTGGGCGACGTCATCGGCTATCCGAGCCTGGCTTCTGCCGCTTACGATCAGGGGCGCATCGCCGCGCAGGCGATCTCCAGCGGTGAAGTGGGCGGGCATCTGGTCGACGATATCCCGACCGGGATTTACACCATTCCGGAAATCAGCTCCGTCGGCAAAACCGAGCAGGAACTGACGGCGATGAAAGTGCCGTATGAAGTGGGCCGCGCCCAGTTCAAACACCTGGCGCGGGCGCAGATTGCCGGCATGAACGTCGGCAGCCTGAAGATCCTGTTCCACCGCGATACGCTGGAGATCCTGGGGATCCACTGCTTTGGCGAGCGCGCCGCCGAGATCATTCACATCGGTCAGGCGATCATGGAACAGAAAAATGGAGGTAATAGCATCGAGTATTTCGTTAATACTACCTTCAACTATCCGACCATGGCCGAAGCCTACCGGGTGGCGGCGCTCAACGGCTTAAACCGCCTGTTTTAACGTCGAGCCGATGTAACCTTGCATATGCTCGCGAATCGCCTCGGCCAGCTGTTCATAACGACTGCGCAGCGGGGAGCCGGGGCGATACACCAGCGCAATGGTGCGTTTCGGCTCCGGTTTATAGCAATCCAGATAGCACACGCCGTCACGCTCGCGTTCCGGCGGCACCGCCAGTGAAGGCAGCAGCGTAATCCCGCTGCCGGCGGCCACCATATTGCGCAACGTCTCCAGACTGGTGGCGCGGAAATGGGTATCCTCATCCGCACCGGCCTGGAAGCAGAAGCCCATCGCCTGATCGCGCAGGCAGTGGCCGTCTTCCAGCATCAGCAACTTTTCCCCTGACAGATCCGGCATCGCGACGCGATCACGCTGCGCCCACGGATGATCGGAATAGACCGCCAGCTTCATCGGTTCGTCAAACAGCGGCACTTCAATAAAGGCCTCGGTCTCTTTGACCAACGCCAGAATCGCGCAGTCCAGCTTGCCGCTGTCGAGCTGGGCCAACAACTGCTGAGTTTGTGCTTCGTGCAGATACATTTCCAGCTTCGGGAAGGACTTATGCAGCGTCGGGATAATCTGCGGCAGCAGGTAAGGCCCCACCGTCGGGATCAGACCGATATGCAGCGGCCCGGACATGGTTTCCCCCTGCTGGCTGGCCATTTCCTTTAACACCTTGACTTCACGCAGTACGGTTCGCGCCTGTTCCACCAGCAGCAAACCCGCCTGAGTAAACAGCACTTTGCGGCTGGTGCGTTCCAGCAGCATCACGCCCAGTTCATCTTCCAGTTTGCGGATCTGGCCGCTAAGCGTGGGCTGGCTGACATGGCATGAATCGGCAGCGCGCCGGAAGTGGCGGTGCTCGGCCAAGGCGACCAGGTACTCTAAATCACGAATATTCATTGTTTCCCTCCATGCCACGATAGACCGTGGCGATAGATAAGATAGCAATGAGTGATTAGAACTATCAAGCCCCGACGTGAATAATGTTCATCAACGAAGCGACATTACGTCAGCAAAGAAAAATTATTTTATCTTATGAAGGGGTTACTCTATGTTTACCAGCCAAGAAGGCAAAAAAGTCCCTCAGGTTACGTTCCACACCCGCCAAGGCGACCAATGGGTCGACGTCACCACCAGCGATCTGTTTAAAGACAAGACCGTGGTCGTGTTTTCCCTGCCGGGCGCCTTTACCCCGACCTGCTCTTCCAGCCATCTGCCACGCTATAACGAGCTGTTCAGCGTGTTTAAGCAGCACGGTGTCGACAGCATCCTGTGCGTTTCCGTCAACGACACCTTCGTGATGAACGCCTGGAAGGCGGACCAGCACGCCGAAAATATTACCTTCGTGCCGGACGGCAACGGCGAATTCACCAAAGGCATGAATATGCTGGTTGAGAAAGCCGAGCTCGGCTTCGGCCCGCGTTCATGGCGCTACTCCATGCTGGTGCGCAACGGCGTGGTCGAAAAAATGTTCGTGGAACCCAACAAACCGGGCGACCCGTTTGAAGTGTCTGACGCCGACACCATGCTGAAATACCTGGCGCCGGAGTTCAAAGTGCAGGAGTCCATCACCGTGTTCACCAAGCCGGGCTGTCCGTTCTGCGCCAAAGCCAAACAGATGCTGCAAGAGCGCGGCATGCAGTATGAAGAGATCGTTCTGGGCCAGGACGCGACCACCGTCAGCCTGCGCGCCGTCAGCGGCCGCGCCACCGTGCCGCAGGTATTTATCGGCGGCCGTCATATCGGCGGCAGCGACGATCTGGAAAAATTCCTGTCAGTCTGATTAACGATTAATAACAAACCCAGGTAAACATTGGGCGGGCCGGTAAAGTGGCCCGCCTTTTTTATTCTGCGGGGCCTGGACGCATTTGCGTCAGCCTGAATCGCTACCTGTGCGCCCGGCTCGCCGGCTGAAAAACGCAAAAGGCGCAGCATCATGCCGCGCCTTTACGTTGTTCACTGGCCCTGAGCGTTATGCCAGCCGTTGCTTGGCGGCGGCAATGGCGCTGGCGACCTGCTGCGGCGATACGCCGCCTTTCGCCGCGCGTTTATCAAGGCAGGACTGCAGCGACAGCACCGGATAGACGTCATCGCCAATCACGCTGCTGAACTGCTGCAAATCGGCCAGCGGCAACGCTTCCAGCGCCTTGCCCTGACGAATGGCCTCGACCACCGCCTCACCGACGATATGGTGCGCCTCACGGAAAGGCACGCCTTTGGCAACCAGGTAATCCGCCAGTTCGGTGGCATTGGCATAGCCCTGCTCCGCCGCTTCCTGACAGCGCGGACGTTTCACCTGAATACCGTCCAGCACCAGCGCCGCCATCTGCAGGCAGTCCATCCAGGTGTCGAGCGCGTCGAACAGCCCTTCTTTGTCTTCCTGCATGTCTTTGTTATACGCCAACGGCAGGCCTTTTAACGTCATCATCATGCCGGTCAATGCGCCCTGCACACGGCCGCATTTACCGCGGATCAGCTCCAGCGCGTCCGGGTTTTTCTTCTGCGGCATCAGCGACGAACCGGACGTCACACGGTCGGAAAGCTCAATAAAGTCCGCTTCGCCGCTGTTAAAGAAGATCAGGTCTTCGGCAAAGCGCGACAGGTGCACCATGCTGATTGAAGCGTTGGACAGCAGTTCCAGCACGTGGTCACGGTCGGAAACGCTGTCCAGGCTGTTGCGGGTGGCGGAAGCAAAACCCAGCCAGCCGGCCAGCTGTTCGCGATCGATAGGATAGGCGGTCCCCGCCAGTGCGCCGCAGCCAAGCGGGCTGACATCCAGCCGTTTCAGCGTATCCTGCAGGCGGCTCTCGTCACGGGCCAGCATTTCTACATACGCCAGGCACCAGTGAGCGAATGTCACCGGCTGTGCGCGCTGCAGGTGGGTATACCCCGGCATCACCGCATCCTGGTTGGCTTCGGCAGTTTCCACCAGCGCCTGCTGCAGCTGGACGATCGCCGTCAGCAGATCGCCGACCTGCTGTTTGCACCATAGCTTCAGATCGGTCGCCACCTGATCGTTACGGCTCCGCCCGGTGTGCAGCTTTTTACCCAGATCGCCGACTTTCTCAATCAGCTTTTGCTCCACCCAACTGTGGATATCTTCCGCATCGCTCTGCACGATCGCCAGCGGATCGGCCTGAACTTCCGTCAACAAGGCGTTCAACGCCTGTTCCAGCTGCTGCTGCTCCTGCGCCGTCAGTACATTGACGGTCGCCAGCGCTTTCGACCAGGCGACAGAGCCGACAATATCCTGCTCCGCCAGACGGTAATCGAAACGCAGTGAGTCGTTTAAGTGTTTGAACCGCTGATCCGCCGCCTGACTGAACCGCCCGCCCCAAAGTGCCATAATCTGCTCCTGAATTTTTTTATGCATTCGCTCAGAACATCAGGGGCGCAGCATGCTGCTGCGCCCCGACAAACTCACAACCGCTGACCTTACTTCTGTTCGTTCAACGCACGGATACGTGAAGACAGAGAGAACAGGCGGATAAAGCCGCCGGCATGGCTGTGGTCGTAAACTTCGTCTTCGCCAAAGGTGGCGAACTCTTCTGAATACAGGCTGTTGGCCGATTTTTTCTGAACCGCCGTCACCTGGCCTTTATACAGCTGCAGCACCACTTCACCGTTCACCTCTTCCGCCAGCGCTTCGGCAGAAGCCTGGATCGAACGACGCAGCGGTGCGAACCAGCGGCCGTCATAAACCACGTAGGACATTTCCAGCCCTAACTGCTCGCGCCATTTGAAGCTGTCGCGATCCAGCACCAGCTGCTCGACGCCGCGCAGCGCCGCAACCATGATGGTGCCTCCCGGTGTTTCATAGCAGCCGCGGGATTTGATGCCGACCAGACGGTTCTCGACGATATCGATCCGCCCCACGCCGTGCTTGGCGCCCAGTTCGTTCAGTTTTTCCAGGCACTGGTACGGCGTCAGTGTTTCACCGTTCACCGCCACCACCCGGCCTTTTTCTACGCGGATGGTGACCTGCTCCGGCCGATCCGGCGCTTCCAGCGGATCGACGGTCCATACCCAGCAATCTTTGTTAGGCGCATTCCACGGGCTTTCCAGCACGCCGCCTTCGGTGGAAATATGCCAGGCGTTTTCATCACGGCTGTAGATTTTTTCCAGCGACGCGGTAGTCGGAATATTACGCTCTTTCAGGTAGTCCAGCAGCGCTTCACGGGAACGCAGGTTCCACTCACGCCAAGGCGCCACCACTTTCAGCTGCGGCGCCAGCGCCGTGTAGGTGGTTTCGAAACGCACCTGATCGTTGCCTTTACCGGTTGCGCCGTGGCACAGCGCGTCGGCGCCAACCTTCAGCGCCAGCTCAACCTGCGCCTTGGCGATAATCGGACGCGCCATGGAGGTGCCGAGCAGGTAGGTGCCTTCATACAATGCGCCGGTCTGCAGCACCGGATAGACATAATCACGGATGAACTCTTCACGCAGGTCGACCACGTGACACTCGGAGGCGCCGGACTGCAGCGCCTTTTTCTCCACCCCTTCCAGATCGCTGCGATCCTGGCCGATATCCGCCACAAACGCCACCACTTCACAGCCGCCGTAGTTCTCTTTCAGCCACGGAATGATGGCAGAAGTATCCAGGCCGCCGGAGTAAGCCAGCACGATTTTTTTGATATTTTGGTTTTGCATTGTCTTATTCCTATTTCAAATCTGAAGTTAAGCAAGAATCCGGGTGCCGATTGATTCACCGTTGAACAGCGCCGGTAATTTTTCCGCATTGCGCCAGCTGGCGATATCGACCGGGCGGCCAAGGGTGCGGGCAGCGTCCAACGCCGCGTTAACCTTCACCACCATACCATCGGTGATGATGCCCTGTTCGATAAGCTGCTCCGCTTTTTGCGCCGTCATTTCGGCAATGCGCTGGCCCTTGCCGTCCAGAATGCCGCTGACGTCCGACAGCAGGATCAGGTCGGCGCCCAGCGTGGCGGCCAGCGCCGTCGCGGCCTGGTCGGCATTGACATTCATCAGCTCGCCGCCGGCGGTAATGCCGATGGAGCTGACAACCGGCAGATAACCCGCGCCCAGCAGGGTTTGCAGCAGTGCCGGCGACCCCGGCTGCGCGTTGCCCACGTGGCCCAGCTCCGGATCGAGCTGCGTAACCGCAACGCTGTTGCCGTCCGCCAGGCTCAGGCCGACCGCGTTGATTTGGTGCTTAACCGCCCAGGCCAGCAGGGTTTTATTGGCCGTGCCCGCCAGCGCGCCGGTAATAATGTCGATCTGTTCAGCGGGCGTGACCCGCAGGCCGTTTTTCTTCACCACCGGCAAAGACAGCTGCTTCATCAGCTCATCCACCACGCAGCCGCCGCCGTGCACGATCACCAGCGGACGCTGATACTGGGCGCGATAGCTGTCCAGCGCGGTAAACAGACGCTCCAGCGCTTCTTCACTGTCTAATAACACGCCACCTAACTTGATAATTAACGGATTCATCGTTATTTACTCACGCGGACTTAAAGTAATGATTGGGTTTCAGGGAACCCAAAGCGAATATTCAGGCACTGCACCGCCTGAGCGGCCGCGCCTTTTAACAGGTTATCTTCCACCGCTACGACGATCAGGTGCTCACCCTGCACGGCAAAGCCGATATCGCAGAACGGCAGCCCCACCACCGCCTTCAGCGCTGGCACGCCCTGTTCGTACAGCCGCACCAGCGGCTTGTCGTCATAGGCGGCATGATAGGCGGCGGCGATATCCTCAGCGCTCACGCCGGGCTGCAGCCGACAGGTGATGGTTTCCAGAATGCCGCGCGGGAAGTTGCCCAAATGCGGGGTGAAGATCACCGGTGCGCCGAGATGCGCGGCGATTTCCGGCTGATGCCGGTGGGTGAAAATGCCATACGGCTGCAGGCTCACTTCGCAAAAGCTGGTGGTGACGCTGGCCTTGCGTCCGGCGCCGCTGACGCCGCTGGTGGCGTTAATCACCGGCCACTGCGTCAGGTTCAGCAACTGGCCGTCGATCAGCGGTTTTAGCGCCAGCTGAGCGGCGGTCGGGTAGCAGCCCGGCACCGCGATCAGCTGCGCCGTTTTGATTTTTTCGCTCTGCCACTCGGCCAGCCCGTACACCACCTGCTCCAGCCAGCCGGCATGCTGATGCTCAAACCCGTAATACTGCTGATAAAACGCCGCATCCTGCACCCGGAAGGCGCCGGATAGATCAAACACCACACAGCCGGCGTCCAGAAACGCCGGCGCAATGTCATGGCTGACTTCATGGGCGGTGGCGAGGAACACCACGTCGATGCCCTGCGCCGCTTGCGCCACGTCCGTCAGCGGCTGCAGCGGTAAATCAACGATGCCTTTCAACTGAGGATGCAGGTCGGAAAGCAATTTTCCTGCATCTGCACTTTGCGCTGAAACCGCTAAAGCGGTTATGTTCATATGTGGGTGGCGATTCAGGTACGCCGTGAGCTCCGCTCCGGCATAGCCGCTGGCACCAACGATCAGCGTGTTCAACATGTGGCCTTTCACCTTCTAAACTTGCCAAGTGGTCGCTTGCGACCCCGGTAACAGGGCTCGACCGCGTTGTTGCGTCGTTCACCCACGTGATTGAGCGTTGATGTTTTTATAAACATCCGGTCCTCGGGTTCCGTTACGCTTTAGTTTACTGTATTTTTATTCAAAATAAATGCATGAATATTGATACTACCCTAACCAAAGGCTGTCAACAGTGAAGATGAAATTACCTCCATTTATTGAGCTGTACCGGGCGCTGATCGCCACCCCGTCGATCAGCGCCACCGATGGCGCTCTCGATCAGAGTAATGAAGCGTTAATCAATTTTCTGGCCGGCTGGTTTAGCGATTTAGGCTTCCGCGTCGACGTACAACCGGTGCCGGACACCCGCAACAAATTCAACCTGCTGGCCAGCATCGGTGAAGGCAGCGGCGGCCTGCTGCTTGCCGGCCACACCGACACCGTACCTTATGATGAAGGACGCTGGACGCGCGATCCGTTCACTCTGACCGAACATGACAATAAGCTGTACGGTCTCGGCACGGCGGATATGAAAGGTTTCTTTGCATTTATTCTGGATGCGGTGCGCGATATCGACGCCAGCAAACTGACCAAGCCGCTGTATATCCTGGCCACGGCGGATGAAGAAACGACGATGGCCGGCGCACGCTATTTTGCCGCCTCAACCGCCATCCGCCCGGATTTCGCCATCATCGGCGAACCGACGTCGTTACGCCCGGTGCGCGCGCATAAAGGCCACCTCTCCAACGCCATCCGCATCACCGGCCAGTCCGGCCACTCGAGCGATCCGGCGCGCGGTGTTAACGCCATCGATCTGATGCATGAATCGATCGGCCATCTGATGGAACTGCGTAACACCCTGCAGGAACGCTATAACAATCCGGCGTTTGCCGTGCCGTATCCGACGATGAACTTCGGGCATATTCATGGCGGCGATGCGGCAAACCGTATTTGCGCCTGTTGTGAACTGCATCTGGATATCCGTCCGCTGCCGGGCATGACGCTGGAGAATATTAATGAGCTGATGCACAGCGCGCTGGCGCCGGTCAGCGAACGCTGGCCGGGCCGGCTGAGCATTGATGAACTGCATCCGCCGATCCCCGGCTACGAGTGCCCGACCGATCACCATCTGGTGGCAGTGATCGAGCAGCTGCTGGGCTCACGCACTGAGGTGGTTAACTACTGCACCGAAGCGCCGTTCGTCCAGGAAGTGTGCCCGACGCTGGTGCTGGGCCCCGGCTCCATCAACCAGGCGCACCAGCCGGATGAATACATTGATACCGCCTTTATTGAACCAACCCGCACGCTGATCGGCCAGCTGGTCGATCACTTCTGCCATCAATAAACCAACGAAATCATAGGGGCAATGACCTATCATGCCCCTTGCTGAAAGGCGTAAGCCCGTGCGTAATTAGCCAGACTGATAAGCCGCAGGCTGTAATTAAATTTCAGAAAAAACGATGATTTTGATGTTTTTTTGCTGAAAATAGTGTCAATTAACCATTGGACAGACACGTGGTGCGATAAAACAGGCTTCCTTTGCCTGACACGTGAAATTTACTTACAACAGATACCTAAATGCACCCGGGGTGGTATCCAGGCATCAGGGACAACAGCCAAAACAGATACATCCCGCACATGAAAGGTATGCAAATACGTACAGATTGGGTCAGGGGTTATATGAACGAACAATATTCGGCAATGCGAAGTAATGTCAGTATGCTCGGCAAATTGCTCGGCGAAACCATTAAAGAAGCGCTGGGCGAGCATATTCTCGATCGTGTTGAAACCATCCGTAAACTTTCCAAATCTTCACGCGCAGGCAATGAGGCGCATCGTCAGGAACTGCTCACTACGCTGCAAAACCTGTCCAACGATGAGCTGCTGCCCGTAGCGCGCGCTTTCAGCCAATTCCTCAATTTAACCAACGTGGCCGAGCAGTATCACAGCATTTCGCCGCACGGCGAGGCCGCCAGCAATCCGGAAGCAATGGCGCAGCTGTTCAGCCGCCTGAAAGGCAAAAAACTCAGTAACAAAGAGCTGTGCGATGCCGTGGATCAACTCTCCATCGAGCTGGTGCTCACCGCCCACCCGACGGAAATCACCCGCCGCACCCTGATCCACAAACTGGTCGAAGTGAATACCTGCCTCAGCCAGCTGGACCACAACGATCTGGCCGACTACGAGCGCAACAAAATCATGCGCCGTCTGCGTCAGCTGGTGGCGCAGTCATGGCACACCGATGAAATCCGTAAAAACCGCCCTTCGCCGATCGATGAAGCCAAGTGGGGTTTTGCGGTGGTGGAGAACAGCCTGTGGGAAGGCGTGCCGGCCTTCCTGCGCGAATTTAACGAACAGCTGGAAAACGCCATCGACTACCGTCTGCCGGTGGAGGCCGTACCGGTACGCTTTACCTCCTGGATGGGCGGCGACCGTGACGGCAACCCGAACGTCACCGCAGAAATCACCCGCCACGTGCTGCTGTTGAGCCGCTGGAAAGCCTGCGACCTGTTCACCCGCGATATTCAGGTGCTGGTCTCGGAACTGTCGATGACCGAATGTACGCCGGAACTGCGCGAGCTGGCCGGCGGCGAGTCGGTGCAGGAGCCATACCGTGAGATCATGAAGCGCCTGCGCAGCCAGTTGATCGGTTCGCAGACCTATCTGGAAGGCCGCCTGAAAGGCGAACGCATGCTGAAGCCACACGACCTGCTGGTAAGTAACGAGCAGCTGTGGGAACCGCTGTTCGCCTGCTATCAGTCGTTGGTCGCCTGCGGCATGGGCATCATCGCCAACGGCCAGCTGCTCGATACCCTGCGCCGCGTGCGCTGCTTCGGCGTGCCGCTGGTGCGCATCGACGTACGTCAGGAGAGCACCCGCCACACCGAAGCCATCGCCGAACTGACGCGCTATCTGGGCCTGGGCGATTATGAGAGCTGGTCAGAAGCGGATAAACAGGCGTTCCTGATCCGCGAGCTGAACTCCAAGCGTCCGCTGGTGCCGCTGCAGTGGCAACCGAGTGAAAATACGCAGGAAGTGCTGGAAACCTGCCGGGTGATCGCCGAAGCGCCGCAGGGATCCATCGCCGCCTATGTGATCTCCATGGCGCGTACGCCGTCTGACGTGCTGGCGGTGCACCTGCTGCTCAAAGAGGCCGGCTGCCCGTTCGCTCTGCCGGTGGCGCCGCTGTTCGAAACCCTGGACGATCTGAACAACGCCGACGACGTGATGACCCAGTTGCTGAATATCGACTGGTACCGCGGCTTTATCCAGGGCAAGCAAATGGTGATGATTGGCTATTCCGATTCGGCGAAAGACGCCGGCGTGATGGCCGCCTCCTGGGCGCAGTACCGTGCGCAGGATGCGCTGATCAAAACCTGCGAAAAAGCCGGCGTCGCGCTGACGCTGTTCCACGGCCGCGGCGGCTCAATCGGCCGCGGTGGCGCGCCGGCCCATGCGGCGCTGCTGTCACAGCCGCCCGGCAGCCTGAAAGGCGGGCTGCGCGTCACCGAACAGGGGGAGATGATCCGCTTCAAGTTCGGCCTGCCGGAAGTCACCATCAGCAGCCTGGCGCTGTATACCGGCGCCATTCTGGAAGCCAACCTGCTGCCGCCGCCGGAACCGAAGAAAGAGTGGCGCACCCTGATGGACGAGCTATCCGACACTTCATGCCAGATGTATCGCGGCTACGTGCGCGAAAACCCGGAGTTTGTGCCCTACTTCCGCGCTGCCACGCCGGAACTGGAGCTGGGTAAACTGCCGCTGGGCTCGCGCCCGGCCAAACGCCGGCCGAACGGCGGCGTGGAAAGCCTGCGCGCCATTCCGTGGATCTTCGCCTGGACGCAGAACCGCCTGATGCTGCCAGCCTGGCTGGGCGCCGGCGCCGGTCTGCAGGAAGCGGTGAAGGCCGGCAAGCAGGAGCAGCTGGCAACGATGTGCCGCGACTGGCCGTTCTTCTCCACCCGCATCGCCATGCTGGAAATGGTGTTCGCCAAGGCCGACCTGTGGCTGGCGGAATACTACGATCAGCGCCTGGTGGATGAGTCACTGTGGCCGCTGGGCAAACAGCTGCGTGAGCAGTTGGAAAGCGACATCAAAGTGGTATTGGCCATCGCCAACGATGACAACCTGATGGAAGACCTGCCGTGGATCGCCGAATCCATCGCACTGCGCAACGTCTATACCGATCCGCTGAACGTTCTGCAGGCGGAGCTGCTGCACCGCTCACGTCAGCAAGAGGAAAACGGCCAGCAAGACGCACGCGTCGAGCAGGCATTAATGGTCACCATCGCCGGCGTCGCCGCCGGGATGCGCAATACCGGCTAAGTTGGCAAGCAGGAGGTGCGATGGCACCTCCTTTCCTCGTCTTTCCTTCCGAGATAAAAAAAGCGCTGTTTATACAGCGCTTTTTTGCATCGTTCATCTATCTATCAGGCCGCCGCTATTGGCCGCACGCCCAGCGTATGGCAAATCGCATAGCTCATCTCGGCGCGGTTCAGGGTATAGAAGTGGAAATCTTTTACTCCTTCGCGGCTGAGGATTTTCACCATATCCATCGCAATATTGGCCCCCACCATCTTGCGCGTTTCCGGATCGTCATCCAACCCGGCGAACATGCTGGTCATCCAGCTCGGCACCCGCACGTTGGTCATGGTGGCGAAGCGCTGCAGCTGCTTGAAGTTGGACACCGGCAGGATGCCCGGCACGATTTCAACGTCAATGCCGGTGGCGACGCAGCGGTCGCGAAAACGCAGGTAACTTTCCACGTCAAAGAAGAATTGGGTAATCGCACGGTTGGCGCCGGCGTCAATCTTACGCTTCAGGTTGATCAGGTCGGCCTGCGCGCTTTTCGCCTCCGGGTGCACTTCCGGATAAGCCGCCACCGAAATATCGAAATCGCCGACATCCTTCAGCAGCGCCACCAGATCGGTTGCGTACATCTCCGGCTTGCCGCTGCCCGGCGGCAGATCGCCGCGCAGCGCCACGATATGACGGATACCGTTGTTCCAGTAATCGCTGGCGATCGCGCTCAGCTGTTCACGTGAGGCGTCAATACAGGTCAGGTGTGGTGCGGCATCGAGGCCGGTGCGGTCCTTAATCCCCTTGATGATGCCGTGGGTGCGATCGCGTTCGCCAGAATTGGCGCCGTAGGTGACCGAGACGAATTGAGGTTTCAGGCTGCTCAGACGATCGATCGACTGCCACAGAGTCTCTTCCATTTCGCTGGTGCGCGGCGGAAAGAACTCAAACGATACGTTAATCTGACCGTTTAATTCGGCCAGGCTCTGGTTCAGCGCTTCCCGCTGGTTTGCGTGAAAAAAACTCATACCTGTCTGCCTCTTGTCGATCGCGGTGTTATCTCATTTTAATAAGCGTCTATACGTTTAGACGTCTAGATTGAAAATGCCGGATGTTGGTGAAAGAGTCAACAGAAAAGTGAGGGTAATACGATGATTAATCCTCATCGCCACCGGCGAGAATTTCATGTTAGCCGCGGCTAAAAAAACAAACGGGGCGCTGCAAGCAGCGCCCCGTCGGCATTCAGTAACCTGAAAAAATTACAGCAGCTGCGCCAGCCGGTTGAGATCGGACTGGATCGCACCGGCGGTCACATCGCGCCCTGCGCCCGGCCCGCGAATCACCAGCGGATTATCGCGGTACCAGCGGCTTTCAATCGCAAAGACGTTATCGCACGGCAGCAGCGCGGCCAGCGGATGCTCCGGACGCACGGCCTCCACGCCGACGCGCGCCTTACCGTTGGCATCGAAACGCGCCACGTGACGCAGCACCAGTCCCATCTCGCTGGCGGCCTCAAAGCGCTGCAGCATCTGCTGATTCAGCGCCTCGCCGTTCTCGAAGAACTGATCGACCGAGTCTTGCTCAGTGCCGCTCGGCACCAGCGACTCCACCCGTACCTGATTCGGTTCGAGATCGTAGCCGGCTTCACGCGCCAGAATCACCAGCTTGCGCATCACGTCCTGTCCGGATAGATCAACGCGCGGGTCCGGTTCGGTCAGCCCCTGCTGCCACGCCTGATCCACCAGCTCGGTGAAGGGAACGGTGCCGTCAAACTGCAGGAACAGCCACGACAACGTGCCGGAGAAGATACCGCTGATCGCCAGAATACCGTCGCCGCTGTCACGCAGATCGCGCACCGCATGGTTGACCGGCAGGCCGGCGCCGACGGTGGCATTGTACAGCCAGTGACGGCCGGTTTTGGCGAAGGCGTCGCGAATCTGGCGGTAATTACTGCCGCAGGAGGCGCCCGCCAGTTTATTGGCGCTGATCACGTGGAAACCGTAGCTGGCGAAATCCAGATACTGCTGCGCCAGATCTTCGCTGGCGGTCACGTCCAGCACCACCAGATCGTCGAACGGATGCGCGCGCATCCACAGGAACAGCGATTCTTCATCCAGCTCCTGCGCCTCTTCTTCAAAGAAGGCCAGCGCCCGGCTGGCATCGAGGCCGTCGTAATTCAGCAGGCTGCGGCGGCTGTCCACCACTCCGGCCAACGTGAACTCGAAACCGCTGCGGGCGGACAGGTTCTTCTGCTCGCGGGCGAACAGCTCCAGCCAGCGGGAGCCGATATTGCCTTTGCCGAACAGCACCAGACCAATGCGCTTTTCCGCCCGGAACAGACTTTGGTGCAGCCCCTGGATCAGCGACGCGGTCGGCCCCTGACGCAGTACCGCCACCAGGCTGATGCCGTCTTCCGCCTGCCAGATAAACTCGACCGGCTGGTCCTTCAGCTGCTGATAGAAACGATGGCTGTGCAACGGATTCTTGCACACGCCGGCGCCGACCAGCGCCACCAGCGCCAGCCCCTGTCGCAACTGTACATCTCCCGGCAGACCGGCGTCCTGCAGCATGCGCAGCGCGCTGTCGGCCACCTCCGAGGTGTAACACAGCTGAATCAGGTTGCGATCCGGGTGCAGGCCGGTAGACAGCGGCTTGACCTGCGCGCGCTTCAGCACCAATTCCAGTTCTTTTTGCGCCAGCTTGAAATCATGCTGCGGCGCTACCGTCAGCTCAACCAGACAGACGTCATCATGGCTGGTGACAATCTTCGCGCCGGTGCCGGAAGCCAGCACCCGCTCAATCCGGGTCGACCCCTGCTCAGGCTGATAGCTGCAGCGCAGTTGCAGATCGATATCGCTGCCGGAAACCGGCTGCAGGGTGCGGGTATGCAGCACCGGCGCCGCCAGGCGCGCCAGCTCGCTGGCTTCGTCCAGCCGCAGCAGCGGCAGCAGGCAGGCGTCTTTCACCTTGCGCGGATCGGCGCTGTACACCCCGGCGACGTCGCTCCAGATGGTCACGCGCTCCGCGCCGGCCAAGGCGCCGATCTGCGTGGCCGAATAGTCACTGCCGTTACGCCCAAGCAGCACGGTTTCACCCGCGTCGTTGCGCGAAATAAAGCCGGTCACCACCAGCCGTTTGCCCGGATGCTGCGCCATCAGCTGCTGCAACAGCGGATAAGATCGGCCTTCATCCACCTGCGGCTGTGCGGCGCGCTCGGCGCGCAGGAAATCGCGCGCGTCCAGCCAGGCCGCCTGAATATCCTGCTGATTAAGCACTGCAGCCATCAGGCGCGCCGACCACACCTCGCCGTGGCCGACCACTTCGGCATAGGTAACGTCATCAACCTGACCGTCCAGCAATACCGCCAGCCGCTCCAGATCGCGCGTAAACTCGGCAATCAGCGGGTCAGCAGCCGTAGGCGGCAGCAAACCGCCGATCAGCTCGCTGTGATAACGGCGCAGCGTTTGCTGTACCTGATGTGCAGAAAGGCGATCGCTCTGGCTGAGCTTCAGCCAGCTAATCAGTTGGTTGGTGGTGCTGCCCGCCGCAGAGACCACCATCAGATCGCCCGGTTGGCTGTACTCCGCCATAATCCCGGCCACCCGCAAATAACATTTCACATCGGCCAGGCTGCTGCCGCCGAATTTGTGCAGTTGACGTCCGCTGACCGGTCCTGCTACCGCAATTGCATTCATGCTTACCTCGTTGCCGCCGCCTGGAAGGCGTGTTCCAGATCGGCAATCAAATCGTCACTGTCTTCAATACCCACGGAAATACGCAGCAGGCTGTCGGAAATCCCCGCAGCCGCCCGCGCCTCCGCCGCCATGCCGGCGTGGGTCATGGTCGCCGTATGCGAGATCAGGCTCTCCACCCCGCCCAGCGATTCCGCCAGCGTAAACAAACGCAGCGCCGACAGGAAACGACGCAGCGCCGCCTCATCGCCATCCAGCTCAAAACTGAGCATCGCGCCAAAGCCGCGTTGCTGCCGGCGCGCAATATCATGACCCGGGTTTTCCGGCAGGGAAGGATGATACAGCTTTTTCACCAAGGGTTGCTGCTGTAAATAACGAATAATGGCGGTGGCATTCTCCTGTGCCGCCCTGATACGCGGCGCCAGCGTGCGCATACCGCGCAGCAGCAGGTAGCTGTCGAATGCGCCGCCGGTGACGCCGATATTGTTCGCCCACCATGCCAGCTCCACCGCCAGGTCGGCGTCTTTGGCGATCACCGCGCCGGCAACAACGTCCGAGTGGCCGTTGAGGTATTTGGTGCAGGAGTGCACCACCAGATCCGCCCCCAGGGCGATAGGCTGCTGCAATGCCGGGCTCAGGAAGGTGTTGTCCACCACCGTCAGCGCGCCGGCCGCATGCGCCGCGTCGCAGATGGCGGCAATATCCACCACGCGCAGCAGCGGATTGCTCGGCGTTTCGATCAGCACCAGCTTCGGCTTCTGCGCCAGCGCCTGCTGCAGCGCCGCTTCATCGCCCTGATCGACAAACAGCACCCGGTAGGCGCCGCGCTTGCTCAGGCTGTCGAACAACCGGTAGCTGCCGCCGTAGCAGTCATGCGGCGCCACCAGCAGGTCGCCGGGCTGCAGCAGCACGGTGGTCACCAGATGGATCGCCGACATGCCGCTGCCGGTCATCACCGCGCCGGCGCCGCCTTCCAGTTCCGCCAGCGCGCGCTGTACCACATCACGCGTCGGGTTGCCGCGGCGGGAATAGTCATGCGCACGCGGCTGGTTGAAGTCGGTGAAGTTGTAGGTGCTGGAAAGATGAATGGGCGGGACGACGCAGCCGTACTGCTCGTCATCGTTCAGGCCGCTACGCACGGCAATCGTGGCTGGTTTACGCGTCATAGGAGTCGCTCGGCTCTCAAAGGCGGATGAATGAGGCCTAAAGATTAATCGCATGACGAATAGACGTCAATACATCTGGACATCTAAACTTCTTTGCGTATAGATTAAGCAAAGGCATAATACCCGCTAACATTATGTCAGTTTGGTCGGGTAAGAGGCTGGCGCGATAAGCATAGCCCATCACGCTCACGCCGCATCCATCAGTGACTCTGGTCGCGTAATATTGACATTTATTTAGTGAGAACAGTGAAAATCGGGCATAATTGGCCGGTTTTTAGAATATTGTAATCTTTCTGACAATTTTAAGGTGTCCCATGGCTGAGTGGAACGGCGAGTATGTCAGCCCTTACGCTGAACACGGTAAAAAAAGCGAACAAGTAAAAAAAATCACGGTGTCGATTCCGTTGAAGGTCCTGAAAATCCTCACCGATGAACGCACCCGTCGCCAGGTCAATAACCTGCGTCACGCCACCAACAGTGAATTACTGTGTGAAGCGTTCCTGCACGCTTTTACCGGCCAGCCGCTGCCGAATGATGAAGACCTGCGCAAAGAGCGCAGCGATGAAATCCCGGAAGCCGCGAAGGTGCTGATGCGTGAGCTGGGCGTCGATCCCGATACCTGGGAATATTGATGCCATCGGCGGACGCCGGTGACAGAAACAAAAAAGGCGCCGCAGGCGCCTTTTTTATCGGTCGATAAGAAATCTTATTTCTTAACGCCTGGTACGCTGAAGCGCTTGTTGAAGCGGTCAACGCGGCCACCGGTAGCAACGTCACGCTGCTTGCCAGTGTAGAACGGGTGGCATGCGCCACAAACGTCCAGGTTCAGATCGTGGCCCACGGTGGAGCGGATCTTCATGACATTACCGCAAGAGCAGCTTGCAGTAACGAAATCGTATTTAGGGTGGATACCTTCTTTCATGGGGAAACCTCAGTTAAGGCCGTGTCGCTATCCAGCCCTGTTTCGCCAGACACCACACGTGGTTGATGATAATTTATTGGTATCGAATTATACCAAAGGCGGCAAATTATACAGAATAAAATACACCACGCAATCGGATCCGTACATTTGGCCGCCTGCCGTGTAAACTAGCCCCCTCTTTCTCATTTGGATGGACCCTATGCCCGTTGTTCACGTTGCTCTACCGGTTCCGCTGACCCGCACTTTTGATTACCTGCTGCCCCAGGGGCTGCAGCCGGTGGTCGGCGCGCGCGTTTGCGTACCCTGGGGAAAGCAGCGCGCCATCGGCATCGTCACCGGATGTAGCGAAAGCAGCGAACTGCCGCTGGAAAAACTCAAACCGATAGACAGCATTATCGACGGTGATTCGCTGTTTCCCGCCGGCATGTGGCGCATCCTGCGCTGGGCCAGCGACTATTATCACTATCCGCTCGGCGAAGTGCTGTTTCATGCGCTGCCGACCCTGCTGCGCCAGGGTAAACCGGCGGAAACTACGCCGCTGTGGCAGTGGTTCGCGACCGAAACGGGCCGCGCCACGCCGCCGGAAAGCCTGAAACGTGCGCCCAAACAGCAGCAGGCGCTCGCCGCCCTGCTGCAGCGCCCGGTGTATCGTCACCAGGTCAGCGAACTCGATCTGACCGACAATGCGCTACAGGCGCTGCGTGCCAAAGGCCTGGCCGACCTGCGCGCGCAGACCGCAGCGCTGCAGGACTGGCGGCCCGGCTTCAGCGTGCAGGGCGAACGGCTGCGGCTCAATACCGAACAG
Source organism: Serratia rhizosphaerae (assembly GCF_009817885.1). Lineage (NCBI taxonomy): Bacteria > Pseudomonadati > Pseudomonadota > Gammaproteobacteria > Enterobacterales > Yersiniaceae > Serratia > Serratia rhizosphaerae. The sequence goes on along the minus strand of NZ_CP041764.1, from coordinate 2,285,633 downwards.
GCCACCGCCGTCGGCGCCATCCGCAGTGAGGATGAACAGTTCGCCGCCTGGCTGCTGGCCGGGATCACCGGCTCCGGCAAGACCGAGGTCTATCTCAGCGTACTGGAAAATATTCTGGCGAAAGGCAAACAGGCGCTGGTGCTGGTGCCGGAAATCGGCCTGACGCCGCAGACCATCGCCCGCTTTCGCGAGCGTTTCAACGCGCCGGTGGATGTCCTGCACTCCGGCCTGAACGACAGCGAGCGTCTGGCCGTCTGGCTGCGCGCCCGCAGCGGCGAAGCGGCGATTGTCATCGGTACCCGCTCTGCGCTGTTTACCCCGTTCGCCCGCCTGGGCGTCATCATTATCGATGAAGAACACGACAGCTCGTATAAGCAGCAGGAAGGCTGGCGCTACCACGCGCGCGATCTGGCGGTGTTCCGCGCCCATGCGGAAAATATTCCGATGGTGATGGGCTCGGCCACGCCGGCTCTGGAGACGCTGCATAACGTACAGCTGGGCAAATACCGGCAGTTAAAACTGACGCAGCGCGCCGGCAACGCCAAACCGGCCGCCCAGCATCTGATCGATCTGAAAGGCCTGCCGCTGAAGGTCGGCCTGTCGCAGCCGCTGCTAAACAGCATGCGCCACCACCTGAAAAACGATAATCAGGTGATGCTGTTCCTCAATCGCCGCGGCTATGCGCCGGCGCTGCTCTGCCACGAATGCGGCTGGATCGCCGAATGTCAGCGTTGCGATCGCTACTACACTCTGCACCAAAATTACCGCCAGCTGCGCTGCCACCACTGCGACAGCCAACGTCCGGTGCCGCACCAGTGCCCGCAATGCGGCTCCACCCATCTGGTATCGGTCGGCGTCGGTACCGAACAGTTGGAAAACGAGCTGGCGCCGCTGTTCCCGGACACGCCGATTACCCGCATCGATCGCGACACCACCAGCCGTAAAGGCTCGCTGGAACAGCACCTGAACGAGATTCACCGTGGCGGCGCACGCATCCTGATCGGCACGCAAATGCTGGCCAAAGGCCACCACTTCCCGGACGTGACGCTGGTGGCGCTGCTGGACGTTGACGGCGCGCTGTTTTCCGCCGACTTCCGCTCCGCCGAACGCTTCGCCCAGCTGTATACCCAGGTGTCCGGCCGCGCCGGCCGCGCCGGCAAACAGGGAGAGGTGCTGTTGCAGACCCACCATCCGGAGCATCCGCTGCTGCAGACGCTGCTGCAGCAGGGTTACGACGCCTTCGCCAAACAGGCGTTGAGCGAGCGCAACAGCGTCTTCCTGCCCCCCTACACCAGCCATATCATGCTGCGCGCCGACGATCACGATAATCAGCAGGCGCCGATGTTCCTGCAGCAGCTGCGCAACCTGCTGGAAGCCAGCCCGCTGAAAGACGATTCTCTGTGGGTGATGGGGCCGGTGCCGGCGCTGCAGTCCAAACGCGGGGGACGTTTCCGCTGGCAACTGCTGCTGCAACACCCGTCACGCCGCGTCCTGCAGGCGATCATGAAACACACGCTGCCGCTGATCGGCACCCTGCCGCAGGCCCGTAAAGTCAAATGGACGCTGGACGTCGATCCTATCGACGGCTGAACACGGAAAAGTCTGATTTCTTTGGCGTTAAGCAAACGTTTACCCTTGAATTTGCGAGCGAACGCGAAAAACTCCCGCTTCATCACATTTTTTATGCAAATTAGGTAACAAAAGCGGTACGTAATCTGTTTAGAATACCGTGGAGATTTCCGCTGGCGGGTTGCACATCCGCAGGACCTGGCGTCAACGCGGAGATGCGCCCTGATACGGCGTCATAGCCTGAGGTATGGCAGTAATCGCGTTGGCATAAGGCTGACGCAAGGAGAAAGGCGTTGGAACACAAGAAAGAGTTATCCATGGCAACCATGAAAGACGTTGCGGAAATGGCGGGCGTTTCAACGGCAACCGTATCACGTGCGCTGATGAATCCGGAGAAGGTCTCAGCGCCAACGCGTCAGAAAGTGGAACAGGCCGTACTGGCCGTGGGTTACTCTCCGCATGCGCTGTCGCGCAACGTTAAACGCAATGAATCCCGCACCATCCTGGTGATCGTCCCGGATATCTGCGATCCCTTCTTTGCCGATATTATTCAAGGGATCGAGCAGACTGCCGCGCAGCAAGGCTACCTGGTGCTGATCGGCGACTGCGCGCAGCAAAATCAGCAGGAGCGCACCTTCGTTAATCTGATTATCACCAAACAGATCGACGGCATGCTGCTGCTCGGCTCTAATCTGCCTTTTGACGCCAGCAAGGAAGAGCAGCGCAACCTGCCTCCGATGGTGATGGCCAATGAGTTTGCGCCGGAACTGGAACTGCCCACGGTGCACATCGACAACCTGACCGCCGCCTTCGAAGCCGTGCATTATTTGCATCAGCTCGGACATACGCAAATCGCCTGTGTCGCCGGGCCGCAGCAGATGCCGCTCAGCGAATATCGCCTGCAGGGTTACATTCAGGCACTACGCCGTAATGGCATTACCGTCGAAAGCGGCTATATTACCCGGGGTGATTTCACTTATGAAGCGGGCGCAGCCGCGCTGAAAACCTTGATGACGCTGCCGAAACCGCCGACGGCGGTCTTCTGCCACAGCGATATCATGGCGATCGGCGTATTGTCGCAGGCGCGTAAAATGGGCCTGAGCGTCCCGGGCGATCTGTCGATCGTCGGTTTTGACGATCTGAAAATGACGCAGTATTGCGATCCGCCGTTAACCACGGTGGCGCAACCGCGCTTTCAGATTGGTCAGCAAGCCATGTTACTGTTACTGGAGCAGCTGCACGGGCAAAACGTCGCCAGCGGCTCCCGTTTATTGGACAGCGAACTGATCGTCAGAGGCAGCACCGCCGCCCCTAAACGCTAGTCAAATATTTTAGTGTTCAGTAACATGATGAACTTAATTTCTTATAAAGATACAGCGGAAGAATAGTGGCACAGAAAGACTATGTAAGCCGCGGGCGCTCTGGAGCGCGGCGCAAAACCCCCAGCCGTAAAAAAAGCAGTTCTCCGAAGGTGTCCAAAACCGTGGTAGCGCTTGCGGTCGCCTTGTTGGTGATCTTTGCCGGCGGTCTCTACTTTATTACCCACAACAAACCGGACGACGAACCGCTGTCGCCGGCCCACAGCAGCCGCCCAGGCAACGGCCTGCCGCCGAAGCCGGAAGAGCGCTGGCGCTATATTAAAGAGCTGGAAAACCGCCAGACCGGCGTACAAACCCCGACCGAACCGACGGCCGGCGGCGAGGTGAAGTCCAAAACCCAGCTGACGCAGGAACAGCGCCAGTTGCTGGAGCAAATGCAGGCCGATATGCAGCAGCGGCCAACCCAGCTCAATGAAGTACCGTATAACGATGCAGCCCAGGCGGCGCGCAACAACGCGCAGCAGCAAATGCAGCAGCAACGTCAGCAGCAGCAGCAGCAGCAGCAGGCGCAACAACAACAGCCGGCAAGCCAGCCGCGCAACCCGTTCAGCAACGGCGCCAGCCAGCCGGCGCAGCAGCCTAAACCGGCAACACCGCCGACAGCGAAGACGGAAAGCAAGCCGGAGCAGAAACAGCGTTGGATGGTGCAGTGCGGCTCGTTCCGCGCCGCCGATCAGGCCGAGTCTGTCCGCGCGCGCCTGGCGTTTGAAGGGATTGAAAGCCGTATCACCAACGGCGGCGGCTGGAACCGCGTAGTGCTTGGGCCGTTCAGCAGCCGCGCCGGCGCCGACAAAACCCTTTCCCGTCTGAAGGGCATCGGCATGTCAGGATGCATTCCCCTCTCCGTCAGGGGTTGAAAAGCCGTAATCCTCCCCCATCTATACTCTCAATATGCCTCGTAGCACCTGCGCAAGCAGGCGCTGCGGGGACTTCTTTCAGTCTGCAACGAGGGTCTGCTCGTGACAACAATTGTAAGCGTACGCCGCAACGGCCAAGTCGTCATCGGTGGCGATGGCCAGGCAACATTGGGAAATACGGTGATGAAAGGCAACGTCAAAAAAGTGCGTCGCCTGTACAACGATAAAGTTATCGCCGGTTTCGCCGGGGGCACCGCTGACGCCTTCACGCTGTTTGAACTTTTCGAACGTAAACTGGAAATGCACCAGGGTCATCTGGTGAAAGCCGCCGTCGAACTGGCGAAAGACTGGCGTACCGACCGCATGCTGCGCAAGCTGGAAGCGTTGCTGGCCGTGGCCGATGAAAACGCCTCGCTGATCATCACCGGGAATGGTGATGTAGTTCAGCCTGAAAATGATTTGATCGCGATCGGCTCTGGCGGCCCGTACGCCCAGTCAGCCGCGCGCGCATTGTTGGAAAATACCGAATTGGGCGCCCGTGAAATCGTCGAGAAGTCTCTCGGCATTGCCGGCGACATCTGTATTTACACCAACCACAATCTCACTATTGAAGAACTGCCTTCCAAAGCGTAAGGATCGAATACTATGTCTGAAATGACTCCGCGCGAGATCGTCAGCGAACTGGACGGTTATATCATCGGCCAAAGCAAAGCCAAACGCGCCGTTGCCATCGCCTTGCGTAACCGCTGGCGCCGTATGCAGCTCAACGAGATGCTGCGTCACGAAGTGACCCCGAAAAATATTTTGATGATCGGCCCGACCGGCGTCGGCAAAACCGAAATCGCCCGTCGTCTGGCAAAACTGGCCAACGCGCCGTTTATTAAAGTCGAAGCCACCAAATTCACCGAAGTGGGCTACGTCGGCAAAGAAGTGGATTCCATTATCCGCGACCTGACCGACGCCGCAGTGAAAATGGTGCGTCTGCAGTCAATCGAGAAAAACCGCACCCGCGCCGAAGAGATGGCGGAAGAGCGCATCCTTGACGTGCTGATCCCGCCGGCCAAGAACAACTGGGGCCAGGCTGAAGAGCAACAGGAGCCGTCTGCCGCGCGCCAGTCGTTCCGTAAAAAACTACGCGAAGGCCAGTTGGACGATAAAGAGATTGAAATCGACCTGGCCGCCGCGCCGATGGGCGTCGAAATCATGGCGCCTCCGGGTATGGAAGAGATGACCAACCAGCTGCAGTCGATGTTCCAGAACCTCGGCGGCCAGAAACAGAAACCACGCAAGCTGAAGATCAAAGAAGCCTTAAAACTGCTGGTGGAAGAAGAAGCAGCCAAGCTGGTTAACCCGGAAGAGCTAAAAGAGCAGGCGATTGAAGCCGTTGAGCAGCACGGTATCGTGTTTATCGATGAGATCGATAAAATCTGTAAGCGCGGCGACTCCTCCGGCCCGGATGTCTCCCGCGAAGGCGTGCAGCGTGACCTGCTGCCGCTGGTAGAAGGCAGCACCATCTCGACCAAGCACGGCATGGTGAAAACCGACCATATCCTGTTTATCGCCTCCGGCGCTTTCCAGGTTGCCAGCCCGTCCGATCTGATCCCGGAACTGCAGGGTCGTCTGCCGATCCGCGTTGAACTGCAGGCGCTGACAACCGAAGACTTCGAGCGCATTCTGACCGAACCGAACGCGTCGCTGACCGAGCAGTACAAGGCGCTGATGGCCACCGAAGGCGTTACCATCGACTTCACCGCCGACGGCATCAGCCGTATCGCCGAAGCCGCATGGCAGGTAAACGAAAGCACCGAGAACATCGGCGCACGTCGTCTGCACACCGTGTTGGAGCGTCTGATGGAAGAAATTTCCTACGACGCGAGCGAGATTAATGGTCAATCCATTACAATTGATGCGGAATACGTGCGCAATCACCTGGATGAGCTGGTTGCGGATGAAGATTTGAGCCGTTTTATCCTATAATCGCTCTATCACTGTCCTGTCAGTCATTAAAATGGGAGGCATTGCCTCCCATTTTTTTATCTGCGGACACAGCCACTTGACTTGCTGAAGCGAAAAATGAGCTCATCTACTTCCACTCCCCCAGTCAGAGCCTGGCTGGAAAGTTTACGTCCGCGCACCCTGCCGCTGGCTTTCGCCTCCATCGTTGTCGGTTCCGCCATTGCCGCCTGGCAAGGCAGCCTGAAGCCCGGCGTCGCGCTGCTGGCGTTGTTGACCGCCGGACTGCTGCAGATCCTCTCCAACCTGGCCAATGATTACGGCGATGCCGTCAAAGGCAGCGATAAAGAAGACCGCATCGGGCCGCTGCGCGGTATGCAAAAAGGCCTGATTACCCAGGCGCAGATGAAACGCGCGCTGATCGTCACCGTGGTGCTGATCGCTATCGCCGGCTGTTCGCTGATTGCGCTGGCCTGTGAGACGCCGCGCGATGTGGCCGGTTTCCTGGCGCTCGGCGCGCTGGCGATTGTCGCCGCCATTACCTATACCGTCGGCAACAAGCCTTACGGCTATCTGGGGCTGGGGGATATCTCGGTGCTGGCGTTCTTCGGCTGGCTGAGCGTGGCCGGCACCTATTACCTGCAGACGCTGCATTTTGACAGCATCGTCATGCTGCCGGCCACCGCCTGCGGCCTGCTGGCGGCGGCGGTGCTGAACATCAATAACCTGCGGGATATCGAAAGCGATCGCGACAACGGCAAAAATACCCTGGCGGTACGGCTGGGGCCGAAGAACGCCCGGCGCTACCATGCCTTGCTGCTGATTGGCGCGGTGCTGTGCTTTGCGCTGTTCACCCTGTTCAATCTGAGCAGTCCGTGGGGCTGGCTGTTTGTGCTGGCGGTGCCGCTGCTGTGGCGCCATGCGCTGCGCGTACTGCGCGATCCTTCACCGGCCGGCATGCGACCGATGTTGGAGCACATGGTCAAGGCCGCCCTGCTGGCGAACATTTTGTTTGCCGCCGGCGTAGCGCTCAGTTAGATAAAAACTGATGATTTTGCCAACAGGGCTCAGAAAGGGATATACTGGTTATTCCAGCGGCAAACAGACATAAAATCCTATGAAATACGATACTTCCGAACTTTGCGATATCTATCATGAAGAGGTCAACGTGGTTGAGCCTCTGTTCTCTAATTTTGGCGGGCGTACTTCATTTGGCGGACAGATCACCACGGTGAAGTGTTTCGAGGATAATGGCCTGCTTTTTGACCTGCTTGAAGAAAACGGCCGCGGCCGCGTACTGCTGGTCGACGGCGGCGGTTCGGTACGCCGGGCGCTGATCAACGCAGAACTGGCGCGTCTGGCGACCCAGAACGAGTGGGAAGGCATTGTGGTTTACGGCGCGGTGCGTCAGGTGGACGATCTGGAAGAGCTGGATATCGGCATTCAGGCCATGGCGGCCATCCCGGTCGGCGCCACCAGCGAAGGCGTGGGCGAAAGCGATATCCGCGTCAACTTCGGCGGCGTCACCTTCTTCTCCGGCGATCATCTGTATGCCGATAATACCGGCATCATTCTCGCGGAAGACCCGCTCGATATTGAATAAGCCGTTACCATGAAAAAGGGCGCCGTCGGCGCCCTTTTCGTTACTGCGGCAAACGGAATCAGACCTCTTCCATTTTGCCCAGCAGCGCGCGCAGGCGATCTTGCCATACGTGCTGTTCTTCTTTCAGCTGCTGATTCTCACGCACCAGTGATTCATGGTTGCCGGCAGCATTCTGCACTTCCTGAGACAGCGTGTTGTTCTTCTCTTTCAGCTCTTCAATTTCCATCTGCAACAGAGTGATGGTATCAATCGCCTGCTGAACTTTTGCTTCCAGTTTTTCAAATACTTCAAATGACATTCTTCAGTCCCCTCATGATAGCAAGGCGTACATCTATTAAACAGCGGCCGCAACACAGGCTGCAGCCGCTGCGAATATGCATCGCGCCAAGTGACACGCGCTTTGGTTAAAAACGCGCCTGTCTCGATAAAACGCTCTTTCGATAAAAACGATTGTAAGTAGCCCGCCTCTTACTGTCTAGCAACATACCGGCTCAACGCGCAGTCTGTTGCAATTTTCCTGCCCCCGCCATCAGCCAAAACTGAAAATGCGCGTATAACGACAAACGCGCGTTAACAATTGTCAGACAAAAAACCGGCCAAATCCGTCACGCGATGGCTCAGAAAGAACACCTGACGACGCGAATTCGCTCAATTTTATGACGAAGCACACACATTTTGATTTCGCTATTTCTCGTTTATGTTCGTTAACGATAAATTTACATCACGTCCTCAATTTAAAAGAGGATGAGATTAAAAAAACCTGTACCTTAAGGCCGGCAGGCTATCCGCCGAGCCTAAAACCTATAACCCTGCAGGACAACAACATTATGAGCCAAAACACCAGTCCGACATTAAAAGGCCAATGTATCGCAGAATTTCTCGGCACCGGCCTACTGATCTTCTTTGGCGCAGGTTGCGTTGCCGCACTAAAACTGGCCGGCGCCAGCTTCGGCCAATGGGAAATCAGCGTTATTTGGGGCTTCGGGGTCGCCATGGCGATCTATCTGACCGCCGGCATCTCCGGCGCCCACCTCAACCCGGCCGTAACCCTCGCGCTATGGCTGTTCGCCAACTTCAACGGCCGCCGCGTGGTTCCCTTTATCATTGCCCAGGTCGCCGGCGCCTTCTGCGCCGCCGCGCTGGTCTACGGCCTGTACTATAATCTGTTCTTTGATTACGAAACCGCCCACAACATGGTGCGCGGCAGCGCAGAAAGTCTGGATCTGGCCGGGATTTTCTCCACCTATCCAAACCCGCATATCTCCGTTGCGCAGGCGTTCCTGGTGGAAACCGTGATCACCGCCATTCTGATGTGCCTGATCCTGGCGCTGACCGACGACGGCAACGGCGTACCGCGCGGTCCGCTGGCGCCGTTATTGATCGGTATTCTGATTGCCGTTATCGGCGCCTCCATGGGACCCTTGACCGGCTTCGCCCTGAACCCGGCGCGTGATTTTGGACCGAAAATGTTCGCCTACATCGCCGGCTGGGGTAATGTCGCCTTTACCGGCGCACGTGAAATCCCGTACTTCCTGGTACCGATCTTCGGGCCGATTCTCGGGGCCATCCTGGGCGCATTCGGCTACCGTACCTTGATTGGCCGTCACTTGCCTTGCGACGACTGCGTCGAAGAAGAGCAAGAGCAGCCAGCCGCCAAAACGCCGCAGCGTAAAGCGTAATTGGCGCAGTTTAAAATGGTTAACAACAGCAGGACTCAACCATGACCACAGAAAAAAAATTTATTGTCGCTCTCGACCAGGGAACCACCAGCTCACGCGCCGTCGTCATGGATCACGATGCCAATATCGTTGCGGTATCGCAGCGCGAATTTGAACAAATTTATCCAAAGGCCGGCTGGGTAGAGCATGACCCGATGGAGATTTGGGCTTCCCAGAGCTCCACGCTGGTCGAAGTGCTGGCGAAAGCCGACATCAACTCCGATCAAATCGCCGGGATTGGCATCACCAACCAGCGTGAAACCACCATCGTGTGGGAAAAAGAGACCGGTAAGCCTATCTACAACGCTATCGTCTGGCAGTGCCGCCGCACCGCGGATATTTGCGAGCAGCTCAAGCGCGACGGTATGGAAGAGTACATCCGCCAGAATACCGGCCTGGTGGTCGATCCGTATTTCTCCGGCACCAAGGTGAAATGGATCCTGGATCACGTCGAGGGCGCCCGTGAACGCGCCAAGCGCGGCGAACTGCTGTTCGGCACCGTAGACACCTGGCTGGTGTGGAAAATGACGCAGGGGCGGGTTCACGTTACCGATTACACCAACGCCTCGCGCACCATGATGTTCAACATCCACCAGCTCGACTGGGATGAGCGTATGCTGCAGGCGCTGGATATCCCACGCGCCATGCTGCCGAAGGTGCGCCCATCTTCCGAAATTTACGGCCAGACCAACATCGGCGGCAAAGGCGGCACGCGTATCCCTATCGCCGGCATCGCCGGTGACCAGCAGGCGGCGCTGTTCGGCCAGCTGTGCGTTCAGCCGGGAATGGCGAAAAACACCTACGGCACCGGCTGTTTCCTGCTGATGAATACCGGCGAAGAAGCGGTCAGCTCCAGCCACGGCCTGTTGACCACCATCGCCTGCGGCCCGCGCGGCGAAGTGAACTACGCGCTGGAAGGCGCGGTATTTATCGGCGGCGCGTCCATCCAGTGGCTGCGTGACGAACTGAAGCTGATCAGCGATGCGGCCGACTCCGAATACTTCGCCAGCAAGGTGAAAGACAGCAACGGCGTCTACGTGGTGCCGGCCTTTACCGGCTTGGGCGCGCCATACTGGGATCCGTATGCACGCGGCGCCATCTTCGGCCTGACCCGCGGCGCGAACAGCAACCACATCATCCGTGCGACGCTGGAATCCATCGCCTACCAGACCCGCGACGTACTGGACGCCATGCAGGCCGATTCCAATACCCGTCTGCAGTCGCTGCGCGTTGACGGCGGCGCCGTCGCCAACAACTTCCTGATGCAGTTCCAGTCCGACATTCTGGGCACGCGCGTAGAGCGTCCTGAAGTGCGCGAATCCACCGCGCTGGGCGCGGCGTTCCTCGCCGGTCTGGCTATCGGCTACTGGAACGATCTGGATGAGGTGAAGAGCAAGGCGGTCATCGAGCGAGAATTCCGCCCGAGCATCGAAACCACCGAACGTAACTACCGTTACAGCGGTTGGAAAAAAGCGGTCGCCCGCGCGCAGGCGTGGGAAGATCACGAATAATTCCGCGCCGGAGTCACGTTATCAATGCGCTGCCGCAAGGCGGCGCTTTTTTTTGCCGCGCCGCGCGTCCCCGCCGCTGTGGTAAACTTACCCGCTCTTCCCCTCTACGCACTGACAGGTTTTGCCATGAAACGTGAATTAGCCATCGAATTTTCCCGCGTCACCGAAGCTGCGGCGTTAGCCGGCTACCAATGGCTGGGGCGCGGCGACAAGAATGCCGCCGACGGCGCCGCCGTGCACGCGATGCGCATTATGCTCAATAAGATAGCGATCGATGGCCGCATCGTGATTGGCGAGGGTGAGATCGATGAAGCGCCGATGCTGTATATCGGTGAGCAGGTCGGCACCGGTCAGGGCGATGCGGTAGACATCGCCGTCGATCCGATTGAAGGCACCCGCATGACCGCCATGGGGCAGTCCAACGCGCTGGCGGTGCTGGCCGTCGGCGATCGCGGCACCTTCCTGCACGCGCCGGATATGTATATGGAAAAACTGGTGGTAGGCCCGGAGGCACACGGCGCCATAGATCTTAACCTGCCGCTTGCCGACAACCTGCAAAACGTCGCAACGCGGCTGAACAAGCCGTTGTCGCAGCTGACGGTGATTACGCTGGCCAAACCGCGTCACGACGCCGTTATCGCGCAAATGCAGCAGATGGGGGTCAAAGTCTTCGCCATTCCTGATGGTGACGTCGCCGCCTCCATCCTGACCTGTATGCCGGAGAGCGAAGTGGATGTGATGTACGGCATCGGCGGTGCGCCGGAAGGGGTGATTTCAGCCGCGGTGATTCGCGCATTGGACGGCGATATGCAGGCGCGTCTGTTGCCGCGCCATCAGGTGAAGGAAGACAGCGACGCCAACCGCCGCCTCGGCGAACAGGAACTGGCGCGCTGTAAAGAGATGGGCATTGAGGCGGGCAAGGTGTTGCTGCTGGGCGATATGGCGCGCAACGACAACGTCATCTTCGCCGCCACCGGCATCACCAAAGGCGACCTACTGGAAGGCATCAGCCGAAAGGGCAATATGGCGACCACGGAAACGCTGCTGATCCGCGGTAAATCACGCACCATCCGCCGCATCCGCTCAACCCACTATCTGGATCGTAAGGACCCGGCGCTACACCCGTTCCTGCTGTAATCCGTTATGCGGCCAGAGTCCTCTGGCCGCTCACGTTAAGCCGTATGCCCCGCCTGCTGCATACGGTTGGACAGCGGCCACCAGCACAGCAAAATCAGCAGCGCCATGGCGAACATCAGCAGGCCCAGGCTGAACTGCCCGGTTTGCGGCAGCATGGACGACAACCAGGTGGCGAGGCCGGAGCCCATATTCTGCATCCCCCCCACCAGCGCGCCGGCGGCGCCGGCCAGGTAAGGGAACGGCTCCATCGCCCCGGTGGTCGCCAGCGGGAACAACATCCCGGCGCCAAAGAAAAACAGCGCAGCGGGAACAATCAGCGTCCAGATATTCATCACGCCGAACCAGCCGGGGATCCACATCATCAGGCCCGCCAGCAGGCAGCTCAGCACCGAATGCCACATCAACTGATGGAAACTTTTGCCGTCGCGGCCGGCATACCACGCGCCGAAAAAGGCCGCCGGGATCGGCAGAATAAACAGGATGCTGACGGTCAGTCCATTCAGTCCCAGCACGCCGCCCATCAGTACGCCGCAGCTGGCCTCAAACACCGCAATCCCCGCCAGACCGCCGATCAGCATCACCAGATAGCGGCTGAACGACCCGTCCGCCAGCAGCTGACGGAAGCTGGCCAGCATGCGCCGTTTTTCAGTTTGCTCTGGACGGGTTTCCGGCAGCCAGCGAAACATGGCGAAAGCAACGCCCACGCACAGCGCCAGCAGAAACGCATAGCTGGCGCGCCAGCCGAAGACCATCGCCAGCGCGCCGCCGATCACCGGCGCCAGCAGCGGGCTGACCAGAATGCCCATATTCAGCAGGCTGTTGGCATAGCGCAGCGCGGTGCCGGCATACAGGTCGCGCGGCATGGTGCGCGCCATCACGCCGGCCACGCCGGTGCCCATGCCCTGAATGGCGCTGGCGGCCACCAGCATGGTCAGGCTGTGGGCCAGCAGCGCGCCGGTAGCGCCGACCATAAAAATAGCCATCCCGGCCAAAATCACCGGACGGCGGCCAACGCGATCCGACAGCGGGCCGTAGATCAGCTGTGAAAATCCGTAGGTCAACAGATAAGCCGCCATCACCTGCTGTACGGCGCCGGTGCGCACCGACAAGTCGTGGGCAATATCTGCAATCGTCGGTACATAAATGGTTTGTGCCATCTGACCGACGGCAACCAGCAGGATCAACATCACCAACAGGTGAAAATTCTCTAGTTTTCTCATTCTCTTTGTTAACGTCTTAACTCGCCAAAACCCTGCGCATGGCGGCAATTTTGGCCAGCGTTGCGCAGACATCCTCTTGTTGGCGCATAAACTAACAAATCTATTTTTTTTAGCGAGTCCCCGCCAAATATTGATCCCGATCACACTGGCAGCAAAGTCATCCATTCTCGTAAATTAAACGGTACGTCGCGCATGACGCGGCCGCGAGCAACGCGGGCAGGCAAGGCTTTAGCATTTAATCGATAATTGTTTACATCAACTTGCCATAAGATAAATATCAGACAGCAATAACGACGCCGACCGCGCAGAGTGCTAATTTTATTTGATTTGATGATGGGAGCATGAAGTATGGCTGAATGGGTAAAAGGCAAGGTTACTCATCTGGAACAGTGGACCGATGGGCTGTTCAGTCTCACCGTCGATGCCGCCATCGACCCATTTACCGCCGGCCAGTTCGCCAAACTGGCGTTAGAGATTGACGGCGAGCGCGTGCAGCGCGCCTACTCTTACGTCAACGCGCCCTGCGACCCCAACCTGGAGTTTTATCTGGTTACGGTGCCGGAGGGCAAACTCAGCCCACGCCTGAACCAGCTTCAGCCGGGTGCGGAAGTGATGGTGACCAAAGAGGCCGCCGGATTCTTCGTGCTGGATGAAGTGCCGGAGTGCGAAACCCTGTGGATGCTGGCGACCGGCACCGCCATTGGCCCTTACCTGTCGATTCTGCAAGAAGGCAAAGGCCTCGAGCGCTTCAAAAACCTGGTGCTGGTGCACGCCGCCCGCTTCGCCCGCGACCTGAGCTACCTGCCGCTGATGCAGCAGCTTCAGCAGCGCTACAACGGCAAACTGCGCATTCAGACGGTGGTCAGCCGCGAGGACGTCGCCGGCTCGCTGACCGGCCGGGTGCCGGCGCTGATTGAAGACGGACGGCTGGAGGCCGCCATTGGTCTGCCGCTAGATGCAGAAACCAGCCATGTGATGCTGTGCGGCAACCCGCAGATGGTGCGCGACACCCAGCAAACGCTGAAGGAACTGCACGGCATGCGCAAACACCTGCGCCGCAAGCCGGGTCATATCACCAGCGAACATTACTGGTGATTAACCGTGGAATTTGACCGGTTCGGCTTCAGGCCCGAAACGGTTGTCGCCGGGCGTACCGACAAAGGCGCCCAGATCGATGATCATCATGACGATAATCAGCGTCGGGATAAAACGCCCGACGCCCCACTGCCAGATCGGCGCCAGCATCTGCCAGTTACCCGCCGCCAGCATCCACGCCAAAATCAGCAGCAGCGCCCACCAGCCGGACTTATTACGATCGTGCAGCCGCTTAACCAGCACCGCCGCCGTCGGCCACAGCAGCGCCACAATAAAAAACGCAATACTCTGGATAGCGACCCACTGATAGTTGGCCAGCGTAAACGCCACGGCCATCAGCACCAGCCAGATGCCCATCCAGAGCCAAAAATCGCGCCGCGTTATACGTCCTTTAAACGAAAAACACCACTGCTGTATTGTCATGGAATCCTGCGTTGTTAATCTGCCCATATGCTGTGCGGCAGTGTAACATAGAGGCGGCAGAGACGGCGTTTGCGCCGCCATGCCGCACGCCATTTGGGGCAGCAAACAGATAATCCGGGCGGATCTTTGACAATATCCCCCGATTACCGCTTTAATCGGAGTCCGATTTGCTATCAACATCGCGAGCTATGCTGAGAAAACTTCCTCTCGTCGCCTGTCTGCTCTCCGCCATGGGCCATGCCTGGGCTGAGCAAGCACCGGCCGCCAACGATGCGCCTCCCACCGCGCCGTACCTGCTGGCCGGGGCGCCGACGTTCGATCTGACCGTGGCAAAATTTCGCGCCAAGTACAATCGCGACAACCCCAAGCTGCCGATTGGCGAGTTCCGCGCCATTGACAGCAGCGCCGACGACACGCCGTTGCTGACCCGCGCCGCCAGTAAACTCAATGAAAACCTGTATGCCTCCACCGCGCTGGAGAAAGGCACCGGTAAAATCAAAACGCTGCAAATCACCCACCTGCCGCTGCAGGGCAATGAAGAAAAGAGCGCACGCGCCGTCACCGTCAACTATATGGCAGCGTTGATGCGCCAGTTCGAACCGGCGTTGACGGTGGAGCAGAGCATCATCAAGGTGAGCGCATTATTGGAAAAAGGCAAAGGCTCGCGTTTTTACACCCAGCAGGTCGGCGCCATTCGCTATGTGGTCGCCGATAACGGCGAACAGGGCCTGACATTCGCCGTCGAGCCGGTGAAACTGACGCTGGCGGAGCCGTGAAACACGCGGCGATTAAATGACGAAAAGCAAAGCCATCCGATCCATTCATCTCTATACTGTTGGGCAGGTTGACTGCCGGTCCGGCAGTAGTTATTTATGCCCTTCCTGCCTGAGGCTGCAGCGCTGTAGGCTGCCGCTTCGCTGATGTCGGGCATCGATTCTCACGTTCCCTTGTTGGAGGAAAAATTATGCGTCATCCATTAGTGATGGGTAACTGGAAGCTGAACGGCAGCACGCACATGGTTAACGAGCTGATCGCCGGCCTGCGCAACGAACTGAGCAGCGTAGAAGGCTGCGGCGTAGCCATCGCGCCGCCGGTGATGTACCTGGACCAGGCCAAGCACCAGCTGGCCGGCAGCCGCATCGCACTGGGCGCCCAGAACGTAGACGTGAACCTGGCCGGCGCCTTTACCGGTGAAGTTTCCGCCAACATGCTGAAAGACGTCGGCGCACAGTACATCATCATCGGCCACTCTGAGCGTCGCACCTATCACAAAGAGAGCGACGAAGTCATCGCCGAAAAATTCGCGGTACTGAAAGAAGCCGGCCTGACCCCGGTTCTGTGCATCGGTGAAACCGAAGCGGAAAACGAAGCGGGCCAGACCGAGGAAGTTTGCGCGCGTCAGATTGACGCCGTACTGAAAACCCTGGGCGCACCGGCAATGAAAGACACCGTAATTGCTTATGAGCCAGTTTGGGCCATCGGCACCGGCAAATCCGCTACCCCTGCACAGGCTCAGGCGGTACACAAATTTATCCGCGATCATATCGCCAAGCACGACGCCGACGTTGCTGCCGGCATCATCATTCAGTACGGCGGTTCCGTGAATGATAAAAACGCCGCTGAACTGTTCGCTCAGCCGGACATCGATGGCGCGCTGGTAGGCGGCGCATCGCTGAAGGCCGACGCCTTCGCCGTGATTGTGAAAGCCGCAGCCGCAGCGAAAAAAGCCTGATAGCGTACGGCTCAGCATAAAAAAACCCCGGCATGCCGGGGTTTTTTATTTTTTACGCCTCAGCGTCTGCTGATCTCGTCAAACTTGCCGCCGCTGGCGAAATGTTCTTTCTGCGCCTTGCTCCAGCCACCGAAGGTATCATCAACGGTAAACAGCTTCAGTTTCGGGAACTGCTCGGCAAATTTGGCCTCGACGGCGGCATCACGCGGACGATAGTAGTTCTTCGCCGCAATCGTCTGCCCTACCGGGGAGTAGAGATACTTCAGGTAAGCGTTCGCCACGTCGCGGGTGCCGCGCTTGTCAACCACGCGATCCACCACGGAGACGGTCGGCTCCGCCAGAATCGACTCGCTCGGAGTGACAATTTCAAAATTGTCCTTACCCAGCTCCTTTTTCGCCAGTAAGGCTTCATTTTCCCAGGCGATCAGCACGTCGCCAATACCACGCTCCACAAAGGTGTTGGTCGCTCCGCGTGCGCCGGAATCCAGCACTTCCACGTTCTGGTAGAGGCTCTTCACAAACGCCTGCGCCTTGGCCTGATCGTTATTATTATGATGCAGCGCATAACCCCAGGCCGCCAGATAGTTCCACCGTGCGCCGCCGGAGGTTTTCGGATTAGGCGTGATCACGGAAACGCCCGGTTTAATCAGATCCGGCCAGTCGTGGATCTGTTTTGGATTCCCCTTACGCACCAGGAACACGATGGTAGAAGCATAAGGCGCCGAGTTGTCCGGCAGGCGTTTTATCCAGTTCTTATCAATCCGTCCGCGCGCGGCGATCGCATCCACATCGTAAGCCAGCGCCAGCGTCACCACATCCGCCTCGATGCCGTTGATCACCGACGTGGCCTGCTTGCCGGAGCCGCCATGGGACTGACGCACGGTAACCTTATCGCCATGCTGTTGCTGCCAGTGCTGGCTGAAGGCGGCATTGTATTCCTGGTAGAACTCGCGCGTCGGGTCGTACGAAACGTTCAGCAATTGAATATCTTTTGCCAACGCTCCGGTTGTCAGCAACATTAATGTCAGGCCTACACCCCATTTACGCATCGCACGCTCTCCCAAGATAAATAATCGCCAGCTCAAAACGGCTGATTTAGCGTCAAAGCCTGCCAGAAACTGAGCCGGCAATTAAAGAATAAAAAATTTGGGCCTAGACGATTCTGGAATATGGCAACGACAGCGCAAAAAAAAGCCCCCGTGTGCGGAGGCTTGTTTGACGTCGCTGCCGGGCAGGATCAGTACAGCTTGTTCGCCGTTTCCAGCCAGTCGCGCTTGAATGGACGCTTCATGTTCTCAATGGCGTCGATGATGTCATGGTGCACCATCTTCTCATTCTGAATACCGACGCAGCGGCCGCCATACCCTTTCAGCAGCAGCTCGATGGAGTAAGCCCCCATGCGCGAAGCCAGAATACGGTCATAGGCCACCGGCGAGCCGCCGCGCTGAATATGGCCCAGTACGGTAGCGCGGGTTTCACGCTTGGTTTCCTGCTCAATGTAGGCCGCCAGTTCGTCAATGTCGCAGATGTGTTCGGTAATCGCCACGATCGCGTGCTTTTTGCCTTTGGCGATACCGGCCTTGATTTCACACACCAGATCGTCACGGTTAAATTCGATCTCCGGCAGGACGATAAACTCACAGCCGCCGGCAATCGCCGCCGCCAGCGTCAGGTCGCCGCAATAGCGCCCCATCACTTCCACGATTGAAATACGCTGATGTGAGGTTGAGGTATCGCGCAGGCGGTCAATCGCTTCCACCACGGTTTCCAGCGCGGTGAAATAACCGATGGTGTAGTCGGTGCCGGCCACGTCGTTATCGATGGTGCCCGGCAGGCCGATGCATGGAAAACCTTCTTCCGTCAGGCGTTTCGCCCCCATATAAGAGCCGTCACCGCCGATCACCACCAGCGCATCAATGCCGTGTTTCTTAAGGTTTTCAATCGCCTTGGCGCGTACGTTTTCATCTCTGAATTCCGGAAAGCGGGCCGACCCGAGAAAGGTGCCGCCACGGTTGATCATGTCGGACACGCTGTAACGGTCCAACTGCTCCATGCGATCTTCGTACAAACCAAGGTAGCCGTCGTAAATGCCAAAAACTTCCAGACCTTCCGTAAGCGCGGCGCGTACAACGCCACGGATTGCCGCGTTCATACCCGGCGCATCACCGCCACTCGTCAGTACACCGATTTTCTTGATCATGACTACCTCTGAACTTGTAGATGCAATTTCTTAAGAACTTTGTCGTCTTTGCCGATTGGCCTTTCGCGTTTCCGGTTGCAGCAACCCCGCCTACGAATTTTATTGCCGAATATTATAACAAAATCACCAAGCTGAATTGATTCAGGTCACGCTAAATTCAGGTAAAAAATTAACTACGCACACTGAGCTAATTTTACATTTTCCTCATGAGCGCCGGCGCGATTGCGATACGTTAATTATAGCTCCCAACGCCCCTGCCGCCCCGCAGGCACCACGGAACAAGGATCCTGATGGATGATGACATCCGCGCCGGGAAAACGGTGCAATAACGCCTTTTCCACTTGTTCAGCCAAAATATGCGCCTGCATCAGCGGCAAATTATCTTCCATTTCCAGATGCAGCTGAATAAACCGGGTAGGCCCAGACTGACGGGTACGTAAGTCATGTGCCCCTTTAATACCCGGCCATGCGGAAACCACCTCGATAATGGCGCGCCGTTCATCATCCGGCAATGCGCGATCCAGCAGCGACTGCACCGCTTCGTAGCCCATCCGCAACGCGCTATAAAGAATGTAAACACCGATACCCAGCGCGAATAATGCATCCGCCCGCTGAAAACCGTACCAGCTTAGCCCAAGCGCTATAAGAATAGCACCATTCATCATGACATCTGACTGATAATGCAGCATATCTGCACGCACCGCCTGACTGCGGGTTTTGCGCACCACCCAGCGCTGGTAGGTGACCAGCAGCAAGGTGCTCAGTAAGGCGATGATCGTCACCACAATGCCGACGGCGGGCGCGCGCAGCGTTTCGGGCGCGTAGAGATGTTGGAAGCCGGTCAGGAACAAAAACAGCGCGGAACCGGAAACGAACATGCTCTGCGCCAGCGCCGCAAGCGATTCGGCCTTGCCGTGACCAAAGGTATGTTCCTCATCCGCCGGCTGCAGCGCATAGCGCACTACCAGCAGGTTAGTCAGCGAAGCGGCAATATCGACCAGGGAA
The DNA here is from genome assembly GCF_009817885.1 of Serratia rhizosphaerae. NCBI lineage: Bacteria > Pseudomonadati > Pseudomonadota > Gammaproteobacteria > Enterobacterales > Yersiniaceae > Serratia > Serratia rhizosphaerae. Next base: position 2,266,231 of record NZ_CP041764.1, on the reverse strand, counting down.
TCCACCAGCGCCGCCAACAGGCTCACCGACCCGGTGATATACCAGGCGACGATCTTTATCAGCAGCAGGGTTGATGCCATCACGGTCGCGGCCACGGCGGCAGACTTCACCAGGCGCGCATATTGCTGTTCCATAACCTATCCCGATTCACTATCCAGTGGAGTGAGTATAACGGAATGCCGGGAAAAAAATCCTCGCCGTCAGGGTGGTGAACCTTGCCGGACAACGAAAATGTTCCTGATATAACGCCTCGTGAATTCTAGGCAAAAAAAACCCCCTCATCATGAGGGGGAAGACAGGGATGGTGTCTATGGCAAGGAAAAACAGGGTACTACTCAGTCGCACTCACTTCTGGGCAGAAGCTTGCTGCAAACCAGAAAGTTGTTGCTCCATCTGCTGCATACGCTGCTGATGTTTCTGGTCTAAAACACTTTTTTGCTGTGGCGTCAGTAAGTTATACATTTGGTTGCGCACCCGGGCCATTTCGACCTGGCGCTTCACTTGTTCCTGAGCCACCTTCTCCGCCTGTGCATACACGGCGGCTTCATCAAATTTGTTTGCCGTCACCAGCTTATGCATTGCTTCCATTTCAGCTACATTGACACCAGGCAGGTCGTGACGGGCCTGGCGCATTAAATCGCGCATTTGCTGACGTTGCTTTTCAGTCAACCTGACGCCATCAAACATATGATGCTGGCCGGGGTTGCTGGTTGCTGCATCATGCGTGGAAGGCGATAGGGCGTCAGCGGCGATGGCGGAACCTGATGCCAACATGGATGCCATGACTAATGCGGTCACCTTACGCATTTTCACTCCTCGTTCATTCCGCTTTGCAAGTCAACGAGGAGCAGTGTATCGCTGCAGCTGCAAACATCCGTCAGGGCATGTAAAACTACGTAAAGTCATGGAATGCCAACAGTTGATGACGTATTTTGCGTCAGGAGGTAAATCATAATGAACAAGATTCTGTTAGTTGACGACGACCGCGAGCTGACCTCGCTGCTGAAAGAACTGCTTGAGATGGAAGGCTTTAACATCGTCGTGGCCCATGACGGCGAACAGGCGTTGTCGCTGCTGGACGGCTCCATCGATCTCTTGCTGCTGGACATCATGATGCCGAAGAAAAACGGCATCGATACGCTGAAAGAGCTGCGCCAGCACCATCAGACCCCGGTAATTATGCTGACCGCCCGCGGCAGCGAGCTGGATCGGGTGCTGGGCCTGGAGCTCGGCGCCGACGACTACCTGCCGAAACCGTTCAACGATCGCGAACTGGTTGCGCGCATCCGTGCCATTTTACGCCGCTCCAACTGGAGCGAGCAGCAGCAAAGCGTCGACAGCGGCGCGCCGACGCTGGACGTCGATGGCCTGCAGCTGAATCCGGGCCGTCAGGAGGCCAGTTTCGACGGCCAGGTGCTGGAGCTGACCGGCACCGAATTTACCCTGCTGTACCTGCTGGCGCAGCATCTCGGCCAGGTAGTCTCGCGCGAACTGCTGAGCCAGGAAGTGTTGGGCAAACGTCTGACGCCGTTCGACCGCGCTATCGATATGCATATCTCCAACCTGCGGCGCAAGCTGCCGGACCGTAAAGACGGCCATCCATGGTTCAAAACCCTGCGCGGCCGGGGCTATTTAATGGTATCTGCAACATGATCAACAGTTTGACGGCACGCATCTTCGCCATTTTCTGGTTCACATTAGCGCTGGTGCTGATGTTGGTGCTGATGGTGCCCAAGCTAGACTCCCGCCAAATGACCTCGCTGCTGGACAGCGAGCAGCGGCAGGGGCTGATGCTGGAGCAACACGTCGAGGCCGAACTGCAGCAGGACCCGGCCAACGACCTGATGTGGTGGCGCCGCCTGTTCCGCGCCATCGACAAATGGGCGCCGCCGGGCCAGCGTCTGATTCTGGTGACCAGCGAGGGTCGGGTGATCGGCGCGCAGCGTAACGACATGCAAATCGTGCGTAATTTTATCGGCCAGTCTGACAATGCCGATCACCCCAAGAAGAAAAAATATGGTCGCGTCGAGCTGGTCGGCCCCTTCTCGGTGCGCGATGGCGAAGACAACTACCAGCTTTATCTGATCCGCCCGGCCAACAGCCCGCAGTCCGACTTTATCAACCTGATGTTTGACCGCCCGCTGCTGCTGCTGATCGTCACCATGCTGATCAGCGCCCCGCTGCTGCTGTGGCTGGCCTGGAGCCTGGCGAAGCCGGCGCGCAAGCTGAAAAACGCCGCCGATGACGTGGCGCGCGGCAATCTGAAACAGCACCCGGAGCTGGAATCGGGGCCGCAGGAGTTTCTGGCGACCGGCGCCAGCTTTAACCAGATGGTCAGCGCGCTGGAACGCATGATGACCGCGCAGCAGCGCCTGATCTCCGATATCTCTCACGAACTGCGCACGCCGCTGACCCGTCTGCAGCTGGCGACCGCGCTGATGCGCCGCCGCCACGGCGAGGGGCATGAGCTGGCGCGCATTGAGACCGAAGCGCAGCGGCTGGATTCGATGATCAACGATCTGCTGGCGCTGTCACGCGGCCAACAGAAAACCGAGCTGGCGCACGAGTTGCTGAAGGCCAACGAACTGTGGGCCGATGCGCTGGACAATGCCGGCTTTGAAGCGGAACAGATGGGCAAGCAGTTGACGGTCACCTCGCCGCCTGGCCCCTGGACGCTATTCGGCAACGCCGGCGCCCTGGACAGCGCGCTGGAGAACATCGTACGTAACGCCCTGCGCTATTCGCATACGCGCATTGAGGTGGCGTTCAGCGTCGATAATCAAGGCATCACCATTGTGGTTGACGATGACGGCCCCGGCGTCAGTGCGGAAGACCGTGAGCAAATCTTCCGTCCGTTTTATCGCACGGATGAAGCGCGAGACCGCGAATCCGGCGGCACCGGCCTGGGACTGGCGATCGTCGAGGCGGCCATCGCCCAGCACCGCGGCTGGGTCAAGGCGGAAGACAGCCCGCTCGGCGGTCTGCGCCTGATCCTGTGGCTGCCGCTGCACCAGCGTAAACCTGCACGCGAGCATTAACCGCAGCGCGCCCGCTAGCGACAGTACCCCGCAATGTTTGCTATTCTGCGCCCCTCGTCATGAGGGGCTTTTTACATGTTGAACATTGTCTTATTCGAACCCGAAATTCCACCCAACACCGGCAATATCATTCGCCTGTGCGCCAACACCGGCTTTCAGCTGCACCTGATTGAACCTCTGGGCTTCCCGTGGGACGACAAACGCCTGCGCCGCGCCGGGCTGGATTACCATGAATTCACCAGCATTAAGCGCCATGCCGACTACGCGGCATTCGTCGCCAGCGAAAATCCTCAACGGCTGTTTGCGTTGACCACCAAAGGCACGCCGGCGCACAGCGCGGTCAGCTATCAGCCGGGCGACTATCTGCTGTTCGGCCCGGAAACCCGCGGCCTGCCGGCCGATATTCTGGATGCCCTGCCCGCCGGGCAAAAAATCCGCATTCCCATGCAGGCGCAAAGCCGCAGCATGAATTTATCCAATGCGGTGGCGGTGGTGGTGTATGAAGCCTGGCGGCAGCTGGATTATGCCGGCGCACTGCTCAAGCAGTAACGCGGCGGGCAATAAAAAGGCCGCACTGTCGGCGGCCTCTGGCGGGAATGGGTACGGCAGCGATCAGATGCCGTCGCCGTATTCAAAGCCGTGATTCGTACCGTTGAAATATTGATCCATATCCATTGACGGCTTGTCGCTTTCCGGACGCCCCACGATACGGGCCGGCACGCCGGCAGCGGTCGTGTGCGGCGGCACCGGGCGCAGCACGACGGAGCCGGCGCCGATTTTCGCACCTTTGCCCACTTCGATGTTGCCAAGGATTTTCGCGCCGGCGCCAATCATCACCCCTTCACGGATTTTCGGGTGGCGGTCGCCGCTGGTTTTGCCGGTACCGCCCAGCGTGACCGACTGCAGGATGGAGACGTCGTTTTCCACCACCGCCGTTTCACCGATCACGATGCCGGTGGCATGGTCGAGCATGATGCCGCAGCCAATTTTCGCCGCCGGGTGAATATCAACGCCGAACGCGACGGAGATCTGGTTTTGCAGATACACCGCCAGCGCCTGGCGCCCTTCGTTCCACAGCCAGTGGCCGATACGGTAAGACTGCAGCGCATGGAAGCCTTTGAGATACAGCAGCGGCGTAGAATATTTGTCCACCGCCGCATCGCGCAGCCGCACCGCCAGAATATCGCTCGCCGCCGAGGCGATCATCTGCGCGTCGGAACGGTAGGCGTCTTCCACCACTTCCCGCACGGCAATCGCCGGCATGATAGGATTCGCCAGTTTATTCGCCAGAATATAGCTGAGCGCGCTGCCCAGATTTTCATGTTTCAGCAACGTCGCATGGAAAAAGCTAGCCAGCATCGGTTCACAATCAGCCAGCGCTCGCGCTTCCGCTTTAATGTTGCTCCAAACCTGCTCTAACTCATCTGACGACATTGTTTTCCTCTCTGGCTCTGACTTGCAAAACAAACCGCCTCACCGCACGCGGCAAGGTAATACGTGATAATACGGACGCCCCTTTCAGGACACGTCCCCTGGCCCAACGCCATGAGCCGTTAACATCAGGCGTTGTGCTTTTCGTCCTTGCGCGTACGCCCCAGCAGGCTTACCGCCGCTTCGCGGGCATTTTTATCGCAGTACAGCACCTGGTAAATCTGTTCGGTAATCGGCATTTCCACGCCGTGACGCTGCGCCAGCGCCAGCACCTCTTTGGTATTGCGGTAGCCTTCGACCACCTGGCCAATGCTGTCCTGCGCGGTTTTCACGTCCATACCTTGCCCCAGCATAATACCGAAGCGGCGATTGCGCGATTGATTATCCGTGCAGGTTAACACCAGATCGCCCAGCCCCGCCATGCCCATAAAGGTGGCCGGATCGGCGCCCAACGCCGCACCCAGACGGCTCATTTCCGCCAGGCCGCGGGTAATCAGCGCGGTGCGCGCATTGGCGCCAAAGCCGATGCCGTCGGACATGCCGGCGCCGATGGCTATCACGTTTTTTACCGCTCCGCCCAGCTGCACGCCGATAAAGTCCGGGTTGCTGTAAACGCGGAAGCTTTTGCCGCAGTGCAGCAACTGCTGCAAATCATCGGCAAACTGTTCGTCGGTCGCCGCCAAGGCAATAGCCGTCGGCAACCCCGCAGCCAGCTCTTTGGCGAATGTCGGCCCGGAAACCACCGCCAAAGGCATCGCATCGCCCAGCGCATCGCGCGCCACGTCCTGCAGCAAGCGTCCGGTTTCCGCCTCCAGCCCCTTGGTGGCCCACACAATACGTGCGTCCGCCCGCAACAGCGGTTTCAGCTGGCGCAGTACGTCGCCGAAGACGTGGCTCGGCACCACCACCAGCACATCGCGGCTGGCCGCCAGCGCGCGCGCCAGATCGGCCTCGAGCAGCAGATTATCAGGGAAAGGCACATCGGGGAGAAATGTCTGGTTGCAGCGTTCACGCTGCATTTTGGCGATGGTGTCGGGGTTATGCCCCCACAGCACAACCGGATGGCCGTTACGCGCCAGCGTAATGGCTAATGCGGTGCCGTACGAGCCGGCACCGATAACGGTCATTGAAGCATTGACTGTTTTCATCAGGCATCCTGATGTGGTTCGGCACCTTCGCCTTCTGCCTGCTGCTGCAGATAGTTCATGAACAGCGCATCAAAGTTGACCGGTGCCAGGTTCAGCTGCGGGAAAGTACCGCGGGATACCAGGCTGGTGATGCACTCGCGCGCATACGGGAACAGAATGTTCGGGCAGTATGCGCCCAGGCAATGCGCCAGCTGAGTGCCGTCAATGCCGGCAACGGAGAAAATACCCGCCTGCTGAACTTCACACAGGAACGCGGTTTCTTCACCCAGAGATGCCGTCACGGTAACACGCAGCACGACTTCATACACGTCGTCCGCCAGTTGGCTGGATGCGGTATCAAGATCAAGTTTAACTTCCGGCTGCCATTCCTGCTGGAAAACCTGCGGTGCATTCGGTGCTTCAAAAGAGATGTCTTTGGTGTAGATACGTTGGATCTGGAAAGCCATCTCGGTGCTGTTTTGTTCTGACATGTCGATAATACCCTTGGTTAAACGTCCTTATTGATACTCAGCAATATTGATGTGAACTATGGCCGGTCGCTTAAAGCAGCGGATCCAGACCACCTTGCGCATCAAGTGCATATAAATCATCGCAGCCGCCGATATGCTGGCCGTCGATGAAAATTTGCGGCACGGTGGTTCGCCCACTGCGCGCAATCATCTCTTCACGTTTTACGTTATCGCCGTCGATGGCGATCTCGTTGAACGCGGCGCCTTTGCTGTTCAGCAGCGCCTTGGCGCGATGGCAGAACGGGCAAGTCGCCTTGGTGTAGATGTCGATATTAGCCATGGAAGCCACCTCTACGACGTTAAAACGTGATTATTTACCGCGCACCAGCGGCAAATTATCGCCGCTCCAGCCGGCGACGCCGTCTTTCAGCGTGCTGACGTTGGCGAAACCGGCGGCGCTCAGGCTTTCCGCCGGCGCGCGCGATGTGGTGCCGTTGGCGCAGGTTACGATAATAGGCTGGGATTTGTGTTTTTCCAGCTCTCCCAGGCTGCCGCTTTTGATTTCGCTCGCCGTCAGGTTGATGGCGTTGGCAATGTGCCCCTTGCGGAAATCTTCACGGCTGCGGGTGTCGACAACCACAGCATTTTCTTTGTTAATCAGACGGGTAGCTTCGCCACGAGTGATATCTTTAACCTTGGAGAAACGGCTTTTGAAGGTCATCACAATCACCGCAACCAGCAGGGCGATCCAAGCCAGGCTCAGTATGGGATGCTTGCTAACGAATGGCATAATTTCTTGCAGCATGGGGCGTAACAACTCTCGTTAGTTAAGGGAAAAATAAGTCAAGGCTCCAGAGTATACCTGCCGAATGCGTCAATTACAGCCAATTAGCATGCGCGATTGCAGAAACTGCGGACGACGCCGGGAAATTTTCTGCCTTGCGGCAAAAAGCGACCGACTGTTCGCCGTAAGTTTGATCTCTTTGGGCTCTTTACGCGCAGCCATCCGCTACTATCACCCCCTTTTCAGGCTGACATATTTACAGCAACGAGGTTAATACAATGTCGAGCAACAAAAAGCCCATGGTGCTGGTGATTCTGGATGGTTACGGCCATCGAGAAAAGCAGCAGGACAATGCCATTCTCAACGCCCGCACGCCAGTGATGGATCAACTGTGGCAACGGCGGCCGCATACGCTGATCGCCGCCTCCGGGCTGGATGTCGGCCTGCCTGACGGCCAGATGGGCAATTCGGAAGTGGGCCACGTCAACCTTGGCGCCGGCCGCATCGTCTACCAGGATCTGACCCGGCTGGACAAAGCGATCGCCGACGGCGAGTTCTACGCCAACCCGGTGCTGACCGCAGCGGTGGATAAAGCGGCGCAGGCCGGCAAAGCGGTGCATATTATGGGATTGCTGTCGCCGGGCGGCGTCCACAGCCATGAAGAGCATATTCTGGCGATGGTGAGGCTGGCCGCACAACGCGGCGCCAGCGCCGTGTACCTGCACGCATTCCTGGACGGCCGCGACACGCCGCCGCGCAGCGCCGACGCCTCCCTGCAGCGTTTTAGCGCGGCGTTCGAGCAGCTGGGCGTCGGCCGCATTGCCTCCGTCGTCGGCCGTTACTTCGCCATGGACCGCGACAACCGCTGGGACCGCGTGCAGCTGGCCTACGACCTGCTGACCGACGCCAAAGGCGAGTTTAACGCCGACAACGCCGGCGCCGCGCTGCAGGCCGCCTACGCCCGCGATGAAAACGACGAGTTCGTCAAACCCACGGTCATTCAGGCCGCCGGCGAAGCCAGCGCCGCCATGCAGGACGGCGATGCGCTGATTTTCATGAACTTCCGCGCCGACCGCGCGCGCCAGATCGCCCGCGCCTTTGTCGACGCCGATTTTAACGGTTTCCCGCGCGCCAGAGTGGTGCAGTTCGCCGATTTTGTGATGCTGACCGAATACGCCGCCGATATCGACGCCGCCTGCGCCTATCCGCCGACAGCGCTGACCAACACCTTCGGCGAATGGCTGATGAAGCACGACAAAACCCAGCTGCGCATCTCCGAAACCGAAAAATACGCCCACGTAACCTTCTTCTATAACGGCGGCGTGGAACAGCCTTTCACCGGTGAAGATCGCATTCTGATTAACTCGCCGCAGGTAGCCACCTACGACCTGCAGCCGGAAATGAGCTCGGCGGAGCTGACCGAGAAACTGCTGGGCGCCATTCACAGCGGGAAATATGACGCCATCATCTGCAATTACCCCAACGGCGATATGGTCGGCCATACCGGCGACTATGACGCCGCGGTCAAGGCGGTGGAAACCCTGGACAACTGCATCGCACAAATTGTCAAAGCGGTGGAAAGCGTCGACGGACAGCTGCTGATCACCGCCGACCACGGCAACGCCGAACAGATGCGCGACCCGCAGACCGGCCAGGCGCACACCGCGCATACCAGCCTGCCGGTGCCATTAATTTACGTCGGCAAACCGGCGCACGCGGTCAACGGCGGCAAGCTTTCCGACATTGCGCCAACCATGTTGGCGCTGATGGGAATGAAAATCCCGCAAGAGATGACTGGTAAGCCGCTGTTCATCGTGGAATAATCCTACTCCATGAGGGAGAAGGCGTATTTTGCACTATCAAGGGTAACCCGAGGCGCAAAAGCCGGCAGCCAGCTGCTGCCGCAACGCGTTGCACCACGGAAGTTGACCACACTGTGCGCCAGCGTGTTGTACGCTGGCGTCTTGCTGTTGCCGTTATCCGGCCATGCCGCCGACGACAACAAAAGCCAGCTTAAAGACATCCAGCAAAGCATCGCTGAGAAAGAAAAAGCGGTTAAACAACAGCAACAACAGCGCAGCAGCCTGCAGGACAAACTCAAGCAGCAGGAAAAAACCATTGCGCAGGCCAGCCGTTCCCTACGTAGCACCCAAAGTACGCTAAATTCTCTGGGCAAAGACATCTCCGGTCTTAACGCCTCTATCGCCAAGCTGCAAAAGCAGCAGACCCAACAGCAAAATATCCTGTCCAAACAGCTGGACGCCGCATTCCGTCAAGGGCAGCACAGCGCCGTACAGCTGATCCTGAGCGGTGAAGAGAGCCAGCGCAGCGAGCGCATCCTGGCTTACTTCGGCTATCTGAACGATGCGCGTCAGGAAAATATCGAAGAGCTGAAGCAAACCCGCGCGGAGCTGGCGCAGCAAAAAACCACGCTGGTCGCCAAGCAAAAGCAGCAAAAGTCCCTGCTGAGCGAACAGCAGGCCCAACGGCAGAAACTGGAGCAGGCGCGCAGCGCGCGTAAGAAAACCCTGAGCGCACTGGAAAGCTCGCTGGAAAAAGATCAGCAGCGCCTGAGCGAACTGCGTCAGAACGAAAGCCGCCTGCGTGACAAGATCGCCCGCGCCGAACGCGAAGCCCGCGCCCGCGCCGAGCGTGAAGCGCGTGAGGCCGCCCGCGTACGCGAGAAAGTGCGCAAGAAAGAGCAGCAGGCGAAGAAAACCGGCACTCGCTATAAGCCTAGCGAAAGCGAACGCTCCCTGATGGCGCGTACCGGCGGCCTGGGACGTCCGAACGGGCAGGCCTACTGGCCGGTGCGCGGCAGCACCCTGCATCGCTTCGGCGAACAGCTGCAGGGCGAGTTACGCTGGAAAGGGGTGGTCATCGCCGCGCCGGAAGGCAGTGAAGTCAAGGCGATCGCCGACGGTCGCGTACTGATGGCCGACTGGCTGCAAGGCTATGGCTTGGTAGTCGTGGTCGAGCACGGTAAGGGTGATATGAGCCTGTACGGCTATAACCAGAGCGCGTTGGTGAACGTGGGTGCGCAGGTGCGCGCCGGCCAGCCTATCGCCTTGGTGGGTACCAGCGGGGGTCAGGGAACGCCGTCGCTCTATTTCGAAATTCGTCGCCAGGGTCAGGCCGTTAACCCACTGCCGTGGTTGGGAAGATAGATTTGCGCTACCTCAAAACACGAAGCGCCGTACTGGTTGGTTCCCTGTTGCTGGCCGCAGCCGCGCAGGCTGGCAAACTGGCGATTGTGATCGATGACGTCGGCTACCGGCCTCATGAAGAAAACGCCGTGTTGCAAATGCCGCTGCCAATCTCGGTGGCGGTACTGCCCAATGCCCCCCATGCCCATCTGATGGCGACCCGCGCCCATGCGCAGGGCCGCGAGGTGCTGATCCATATGCCGATGGAGCCGCTCAGCAAACAGCCGCTGGAGCGCGATACCCTGCGGCCGTCCATGAGCAACGACGAGGTGCAGCGCATCATCCGCAATGCGGTGAACAACGTGCCGTATGCGGTAGGGATGAACAACCATATGGGCAGCGCCATGACCTCCAGCCTGCCGGCCATGCAGAAGGTGATGCAGGCGCTGGAAAGCTATAACCTGTACTTCCTCGACAGCATGACCATCGGCAACAGCCAGGCCACCCGCGCCGCAGCGGGTACCGGGGTCAAGGTGATCAAGCGGCGGGTATTCCTCGACGACACCGCCAGCGAAAGCGATATCCGCCACCAGTTCAACCGCGCCATTGCACTGGCGCGCCGTAACGGCTCCACCATCGCCATCGGCCACCCGCGTCCGGCCACGGTAAAAGTGCTCAAACAAATGCTGGCGACGCTGCCCGCCGATATCGTGCTGGTCAGGCCGAGTTCACTGCTGAACGCGCCGCAGGGCGGCAGCGCTATGCCGCCGAGCAAACCGCCGCGTCCGACACAGCCGAAAAACCCGTTCAACAACGGTATCAAGCAGTGCAAGGTGAAAGCGCCGAAGGAGCAGGAAAAAGTACATGCCGGCACGGCGCTGGCCGTGATTGGCGAAAGCATCGCCCAGTCGCCGGTGGTGACCTTTATCAAACAGCACTGGCCAAGCTGGCCGCGCGCGTCAGAGAAGCAGTCATAATCCAGGGCGGAGCGTGCTCCGCCCTGTTGTCAGCACATCAATCCCAGCTCAGCACCACTTTCCCGGATTGCCCGGAACGCATGGCGTCGAAGCCCTGCTGGAATTCGTCAATCGAGAAACGGTGGGTAATGATCGGCGTCAAATCCAGCCCGGACTGGATCAGCGCGGCCATCTTATACCAGGTTTCAAACATTTCACGGCCGTAAATACCTTTAATAAATAACCCCTTGAAAATCACCTGATTCCAATCGATCGACATATCGGAAGGCGGGATCCCCAGCATGGCGATGCGGCCGCCGTGATTCATGGCGTTCAGCAGCGTGCGGAAGGCCGGCGGCGCGCCGGACATCTCCAGGCCGACATCAAACCCTTCGGTCATACCCAGCTCGTTCATCACGTCGCTCAGGTTTTCCTGACTGACGTTCACCGCGCGGGTAACGCCCATCTTGCGCGCCAGCTCCAGGCGATATTCATTCACGTCGGTAATCACCACGTTGCGGGCGCCCACGTGCTTACACACCGCCGCCGCCATAATGCCGATCGGCCCGGCGCCGGACACCAGCACGTCCTCGCCCACCAGATCGAACGAGAGCGCGGTATGCACGGCATTGCCGAACGGGTCGAAAATTGACGCCAGCTCATCGGAGATATTGTCCGGGATCTTGAAGGCGTTAAACGCCGGGATCACCAGATATTCGGCAAACGAGCCGGGGCGGTTGACGCCCACGCCCACGGTGTTGCGGCACAGGTGCGTACGGCCGCCGCGGCAGTTGCGGCAGTGGCCGCAGGTGATATGTCCTTCGCCGGATACGCGATCGCCGATATTAAAGCCTTTCACTTCCTGGCCAATCGCCACCACTTCGCCCACGTATTCGTGGCCAACCACCATCGGTACCGGAATGGTGTTCTGTGACCACTCATCCCAGTTATAGATATGCACATCGGTGCCGCAGATCGCGGTTTTGCGAATTTTGATCATGACGTCGTTATGCCCCAGCTCCGGCTGTGGCACATCGGTCATCCAAATCCCTTCTTCCGCTTTCAGTTTAGACAGTGCTTTCATGGTTTTACCTTATGCAATAACGCCAAGATCTTTGCCGATACGCGTAAATGCCTCAACGGCGCGTTCAATTTGCTCCGGTGAATGGTCGGCGGACATTTGGGTACGGATGCGCGCCTGATTTTTCGGCACCACCGGATAGAAGAAACCTGTTACGTAAATGCCTTCCTTGAGCAGCGCATTGGCGAAATCCTGCGCCAGTTTCGCATCTCCCAGCATCACCGGGATGATGGCGTGATCGGCGCCGGCCAGGGTAAAACCGGCTGCGGTCATTTTTTCGCGGAACAGACGGGCGTTGCTCCACAGGCGGTCGCGCAGCGCATCGCCCTCTTCCAGCAGTTCCAGCACTTTAATCGACGCGGAAACGATCGCCGGCGCCAGCGAGTTGGAGAACAGGTACGGGCGCGAGCGCTGACGCAGCCACTCCACCAGCTCTTTTTTCCCCGCGGTGTAGCCGCCGGAAGCGCCGCCCAGCGCTTTACCCAGGGTGCCGGTGATAATGTCGACGCGCCCCATCACCTCGCAATACTCGTGCGTGCCGCGGCCATTGGCACCGACAAAGCCTACCGCGTGAGAGTCGTCCACCATTACCAGCGCCTGATATTCATCCGCCAGGTCGCACACGCCTTTCAGGTTGGCAATCACGCCGTCCATCGAGAACACGCCGTCGGTGGCGATCAGAATATGACGCGCACCGTCGGCCTTCGCCTGCTTCAGCTGCGCTTCCAGTTCGCTCATATCGTTGTTGGCATAGCGGTAGCGTTTGGCTTTACACAGGCGCACGCCGTCGATGATAGAAGCGTGGTTCAAGGCATCGGAAATAATGGCGTCTTCCGGCCCCAGCAGGGTTTCAAACAGGCCGCCGTTGGCATCAAAGCAGGAAGAGTAAAGAATGGCATCTTCCATACCGAGGAAGTCAGCCAGCTTCTGTTCCAGCTGCTTATGGCTGTCTTGCGTGCCGCAGATAAAGCGCACCGACGCCATACCGAAGCCGTGGCTGTCCATGCCGGCTTTCGCGGCCTCGATCAACGCAGGATGGTTCGCCAAACCAAGGTAGTTGTTGGCGCAGAAATTGATAACGTGGCTGCCGTCCGCCACGGCGATATCGGCCTGTTGCGCGGAGGTGATAATACGTTCCTGCTTAAACAAACCTTCGGCACGGGTGGCGGCAAGTTGTTGTTCCAACTGCTGATAAAACGACGCAGACATTCTGTTATCTCCAGGATTGGCTCATTTTCAACATATTTTACTGATTTGTAACCGGACTGACGATAATACGCCGGAGAGAATATGAAAAATGCAGCAGATATCACGGCAGCGCCCGGGCAACCGCCACCGTGGTTCCTTCTAAGGATTATCGGAGCCCATCCGATGTTTGCAACGACATGAAATGCTATTATAGGCGTCATATAGCGTGGGGTATTGTGCCCCACCAGGCAGAATAAACAGGGGTAAGCCCAATGATTATCGTCACTGGCGGCGCCGGCATGATCGGCAGCAACATCGTTAAGGCACTGAATGACAAAGGGTATCGTGACATTCTGGTTATCGATAACCTGAAAGACGGCACCAAATTCATCAATCTGGTCGATCTTGATATTGCCGACTATATGGATAAAGAAGATTTTATCGCCAGCATCGTCGCCGGCGACGACTTCGGCGATGTTGAGGCGGTGTTCCATGAAGGCGCCTGCTCCGCCACCACCGAGTGGGACGGCAAGTACATGATGGATAACAACTATCAGTACTCCAAAGATCTGCTGCACTACTGCCTGGATCGCCAGATTCCTTTCCTGTACGCCTCTTCCGCCGCCACCTACGGCGGCCGCAGTGAAAACTTTATCGAAGAGCGTCAGTACGAGCAGCCGCTGAACGTTTACGGCTACTCCAAATTCCTGTTCGACCAGTACGTGCGTGAAATCCTGCCGGAAGCCGACTCCCAAATCTGCGGCTTCCGCTATTTCAACGTCTACGGCCCGCGTGAAGGCCACAAAGGCAGCATGGCGAGCGTGGCCTTCCACCTCAACGGCCAGATCGGCCGCGGCGAGAACCCGAAACTGTTCGCCGGCAGTGAAAACTTCAAGCGCGACTTCATCTACGTCGGCGACGTGGCGGCGGTCAACCTGTGGTTCTGGCAGAACGGCGTCTCCGGCATCTTCAACTGCGGCACCGGCCGGGCGGAAACCTTCCAGGCGGTGGCTGACGCGGTGGTGGACTTCCACCAGAAAGGCGCGGTGGAATACATTGAGTTCCCGGAAAAGTTGAAAGGCCGCTATCAGGCTTATACCCAGGCCGATCTGACCAATCTGCGCGCGGCGGGCTACAACGCACCGTTTAAAACCGTGGCCGAAGGCGTCAAAGAGTACATGGCCTGGCTCAACCGCACCGCTTAAGCTGAAGGGAATCTGCACGGTATGAAAATACTGGTTATCGGCCCTTCCTGGGTTGGCGATATGATGATGTCGCAAAGTCTTTACCGCACCCTGAAGGCCGAGTACCCGTCAGCAGAGATCGACGTCATGGCTCCGGCCTGGTGTCGGCCGCTGCTGACGCGGATGCCGGAAGTCAACCAGGCGCTGGCGATGCCTCTCGGACACGGCGCGCTGGCGATCGGCGAACGCCGCCGCCTTGGCCACACGCTGCGCGCCAATCGCTACGATCGCGCCTATGTACTGCCGAATTCGTTTAAATCCGCCCTGGTGCCGTTCTTTGCCCAGGTGCCGCTACGTTGCGGCTGGCGCGGCGAGATGCGCTACGGCCTGCTGAACGATATCCGCGTATTGGATAAAGCCGCTTTCCCGTTAATGGTCCAGCGCTATGCGGCGCTGGCCTATGATAAACAGCGCATTCACAGCGCCACAGATCTGCCGCAGCCGCTGTTATGGCCGCAGCTGCAGGTCAGCGATGAAGAGATAGCCGAGACTACCGCCTCCTTTAATCTGACCGACGCCCGTCCGTTGATTGGTTTCTGCCCCGGCGCGGAATTCGGCCCGGCCAAGCGCTGGCCGCATTACCATTACGCCCGGTTGGCACAGATGCTGATCGACCAGGGCTATCAGATCGCCCTGTTCGGCTCCGCCAAAGACCACGAGGCCGGCGAGCAGATCCGCACGGCCCTGGCGGACGCGTCACGCGGCCACTGTATCAACCTGGCCGGCGAAACCCAGCTGGAACAGGCGGTTATTCTATTGGCCTCCTGTCAGGCGGTGGTCAGCAATGACTCCGGTTTAATGCACGTTGCAGCGGCGTTGAACAAACCGCTGATAGCCTTATACGGGCCGAGCAGCCCGGACTTCACGCCGCCGCTGTCGGATAAAGCCAAGGTGATCCGCCTGATTAGCGGCTACCACAAGGTACGCAAAGGCGATGCCGACCAAGGCTATCATCAAAGCCTGATTGATATTCAGCCGCAACAGGTGTTAGACGCGTTAATGCCATTACTGGCCGACAGCGAGGAATAGCCATGCAGGTGCTGATCGTCAAAACCTCATCCATGGGGGATGTACTGCATACGCTGCCGGCGCTGACGGATGCGATGAACGCCATCCCAGGTATTCGCTTCGACTGGGTGGTGGAAGAAGGTTTTCGCCAGATCCCCACCTGGCACCCGGCAGTGGATCGGGTGATTCCGGTCGCTATTCGCCGCTGGCGCAAAAACTGGTTCGGCAGTGAAACCCGTCAACAGCGCTGCGACTTTAAACGTCAGCTGCAAGAACGCGATTATGATGTGGTGATCGATGCGCAAGGCCTGATCAAAAGCGCCGCGCTGGTGACCCGCGTTGCCAAAGGCAGCAAGCACGGGCAAGACTGTAAAAGCGCGCGCGAGCCGTTTGCCAGCTGGTTCTACACCCATCGTCATCACATCGATAAACAACAGCACGCGGTGGAGCGTACCCGCGAGCTGTTCGCCAAAAGCCTCGGCTACACCAAGCCCGACACCGATGGCGACTACGCCATCGCCGCCCGTTTTCTCACTCAGCCGCCGGCGGACGCCGGGCAATATCTGGTGTTCCTGCATGCCACCACCCGCGATGAGAAACACTGGCCGGAAGAAAACTGGCGCGCGCTGATCTCGCTGGTTGCGCCAACCGGGCTGCGCATCAAGCTGCCATGGGGCGCCGAACACGAACACCAGCGCGCACTACGTCTGGCGGAAGGCTTCCCGCATGTCGAGGTACTGCCGAAACTCAGCCTGGAGCAGGTTGCACAGGTGCTGGCCGGCGCCAAAAGCGTGGTGTCGGTGGATACCGGCCTCAGCCACTTGGCCGCCGCCCTCGATCGGCCGAATATTACGCTGTTCGGCCCGACAGATCCTGGATTAATCGGCGGTTATGGGCAGAACCAAATAGCAAAAAAATCGTCAAACAACATGATGAGCACTATTTCAGCGAATGACGTATTTACCCTGCTGCAGGAGCCACAGCCATGAAGCGGCTACACGTAATCAATTTAGAAAAAATGGGCGGCGCCGAGAAGATTTTCCTGCAGTTCTTACATAACGCGACGGTTGGCAGCGATAGCATACTTTGCATCAGTAATAAAATCGGGCCAGAAATAGCCAGTGAACTGGGTGACACCCCCTGTTGTTCGCCAACCGCGTCATCAACGATCGTGCTCTGAAGTATCCGGTATTCCTTCGCAAGTCCGCCTTACTGCGAAAAATCGAAAAACAGCGGGCCGACCTGGTGATCTTTTGGGATTTCGTCCCAAATCTGGCGCGCAAGATACGCAATAGCAAAACGATTTATTACGATCATGGCTGCTCTTGGCGTTTCCCGCTGAATGCGAAAACATTGGGGTTTTTCGAAAAAGTAGACGGCTGCATTGCTGTCAGTTTCGCATCCAAACGCGTATTAGAGGAACGTTTTAAGCTGACCTGCCCGATAGAAATCGTCAGCAACTGCGTGCCGCCACCCACCACTATCTCTCCCAAAACCGTGGCCCCGACAACGCGTGTGGTGTTAGGCACAGCTTCCCGTCTCGTATCACTGAAAGGTATCGGCGTTTCTATTCTGACACTCAATGCCCTGCGGCAAAAAGGTATTGATGCTGAATTGTACATTGCCGGAAAAGGGCCGGATGAAGCAAAGTTACGTGCACTAGTCACAAAACTGGGCGTTGAGAAATACGTTCATTTTCTGGGATTCCAACAGGATCTGACATCCTTCTTTGACCGTATCGATTTTTACATCAGCTCTCCGGTGACGGAACCTTTCGGGCTCTCCTGTATGGAAGCGTTATATCACGCCGTACCGGTGATTTTCCCGCTTATTGACGGGCAACCCGAAGTGATCCCCGACGGCGAATGCGGTATAGGCATTGCGCCAACCCTAACCTTTGAGCAATACCATGCGCTAACAGATATTGACATTGACTTCCCACACCGGGTCTTCAACACGGTAACCCAGAAAATGGCGCCGCCTTTAGCGTTGGATCCTGAATGTTGCGCACAACAAATTATCAACATCATTACACAGAACCGTTATCTGACGCTCAGTAATAACGCGATGCATCATGCTAATGCGGAATTTGACTATACTCGTTTCGTCAAAGAGTTAGAACGGAGTTTTGCATGCTTCGTAAATTAAGCACTGCCAACCTGGCTGCCATTGCTTTTTTGTTTACCATTATTGCCGCATCAACCAGTTTGACCGATAGCACGATTACGAGAAATGCATTTTACCTGGCCGTTTTCTTCGCTACGGCGGCCTTTGTTATCAGTAAGTCATGGGCTATTTCCCGTGATGCGGCGTTGATCTCCGTCGCTGTGTTCTGTATAGGATTAAGCCAAGCCGTTTGGCTATGGCGCTTTCCTGCCTCCGAAGTATTAGAAACACATAATGAATATCTAACCAGCGCGACACGCTTGCTATGCGGCGCCGTACTCATCATGATGCTTGGCTCGTTACATAGCCAAATCAACCATAAAGTAAAAGTTTTTGCCAAGGGATTACTGATCTTCGGATTTTTTTATACGTCAGGTATCGGACTCTACCTGCATGAACAAACGCCCGATCTACGTTTGCAAATTAATACGGTCTCCACGATAACCGCGTATATTTATACGCTACAGTCATTGTTAACTGTATATGTTATTCATAAGACATCATGGCGCTATAAGTACATAGCGATAGCTATTGTTATCTTATTAAGTCTTTGGATTATTTTCCTGACAGAAACGCGTGCGACACTGTTGAGTTATCCAATATTTCTACTGATTTTTTTCTGTCGTCGCCACCATCTGACGCTAAAAACCATTTTGCTATCCGCCCTGATTGCCATCGTTATGGCAACTGCGGCCAGCCATTTATTTTCAACAGCGACGGCACGCCTCACTGACATCATCAATGAAATCAGTAACTATCAAAAAGGCAATGGCGACACATCACTCGGCTCGCGCATCAGTATGTGGAAAGCAGGAATACATACGATAATTCAATCACCTGGAGGGCAAAGCACCGATGTCAGGTTTGCTAACGCAACCCAATACATCGACAGCCACGAAGGAGGTAATCCGGAAGCCCTGCGCAACATCGCGTATCACCTCCATAACGATTTTATTGAGGCGGGATCCCTGCAGGGTATCGCGGGCATAATCGCATTATTATGCTTTTTCACGTTAGTATTTCTGGCCAGCATCAGATACATGTATACAAACGCGATGCTACTGTTGCTTATATTACCAACAATTCTGATTGGTATGGTGGATACATTATTTATCGATCAGCGTTTCGTCACCAACTTGACGCTGATGTTAGCGATCTACCTTTCCCTGCAGCCAGCTTCGCATAACCCCTCCTCTTGCGGCGTAAAGGAAGACAAAGCCTAAAGAGGCTCCCAAGACAAAAAAAGAGCGCAATAAGCGCTCTTTTTTCAATGCGTCAGCATGCGCTCAACGTACTCAAAAACTTCACTGACGGATATCGCTCTCAGCGGGGCCTGCTCATCAACCACCCGCGGATCCTCCAGCGGCAAGTAAATATACTCATGTCGGCCTTTATCCTGATAAGGCCCGCTGCGACAGGGATTTTCAGTCACAAACAGACTCAAGGTCGGCACCCGCAAGGCAATCGCCAGATGCAATGGCCCAGTGTCGCCCGTCACCAATAAATCCATCGAGGCGATAACCCCCAACAGCTGCGGCAGCGACGTTTTCCCCACATGACTGGTGATCTTATCCCGCAGCGTCGGTTCAACATGCTGCATCAACGCTTCCGCCAGGCATTTTTCAGGCGCGGAGCCGATCATTACAATTTCAATGCGGCTATCGCTGGCTATCAGCCGCTGCGCCAGTTCAGCGTAATATTCCGGCGGCCAGCAGCGAACAAGCGTTGACGCGCCTAATTGGAAGCCGATGCGTATCACGCCTTCTGCCTTTGGCTGCTTCTCATAGGCACAGGGTAACGCCATCGCCACATTATCCGTTTCACATCCCAACGCGCTAACCAGCTTCATTTTACGCGCAATGACGTGCTCATCGAATTCATCCAAGCCGTAAGTCAGCCAGCGGTTCATCTTGCCGACCGGTTTGGCATAGTTATCACGCACAATATACTGGCACCCGGCCATCGCGGCGCTGACAACGTCATACGGCAAATGGGAATGCAGTAAAATCGCCAGCTGCGGCCTACGCTTTTTAGCCTGGCTGACCAATGTAAACATATCGCTGGCTTTGTTGGTCCAGAACAATACGTCATCGTAAAAATCGCGCGTCGTTATCAGATCCTTATACTTCGGATGCACCACCAGCGTAATCTTTGCAGACGGGTAACGCTGACGAATCGCCCGCAATGCTGGCGAGTTGAACATATAATCGCCTAACGCCGTTGTTGAATACACCAGAATGCTGTCAAAGTTTGTCGTCGATAACGCCCGTTTTTTTTCCGGTGTCGCCAACGCCTGACGGAACAACAGTCCGAGCAGAGAATCGCTCAGCCCAATTTTGAATTTCTTTTTCTCTCTCATTTTTTACCGACTACACCCTGATAATATTCAGCCAAGGTTTTACCTACCGCAATGCCGTGCATCCAACTAAAGAACTGCTCCAAATCACGATACAGCGCCTCAATATCCTGCTCATTTTTGAACGTCGGGTTGCCGCCGGGCATAAACTCAGATGAGTGCAGCATAAACTCAACGTAATCATTGCCTTCCGCCAAAGATAGCTCGGCAACCCGCTTCATCTGCGCCAGATTATTGCCGCTAGGACGCAGCCAGTGCACCGACGGTGAACGCCGCTTGCCGCGCAGGCGATCGTAGCCCTGTTTAATCGCGTTCATCGCCCCGGAATGCTTGTATTGAATGCTCATCGGCACTTCGAGCAGGCCGGACTGACCCGGCCGCGCAATATTTTGCGGATCGATGAAGTAGGCGTGCGCCGGAAACGCCCGATAGTCGGTGCCGCCGTTGCCCTGAGGGTTGCCCGGCGAATACTGCCAGTTGATCCGCGGTGTGACCGAACAGTCGACCTGATAGCCATATTCCAGCAGCAGCTCGGCGTAATACTCGTTGAAAGCCCAGCGCCCGGCGCGGTGGCTCAGCATTTTAGTCTGGAAGGCATCTTCCAGCAGCTTGGTCATATGGTCGACCTTGGCGCGGATTTGATCGGCCGGATACTCAATCAGATAAGGCTTATGTCGCCAGTCGTCATCGGTCAGCGGCGTCAACGGCGGGCTGTTCCAGGCATGCAGATGCATGCCCACTTCACCGGTGTCGCGCGCAATCACATCACGGGCAAATTCGACGTATTGCGGATCAACCGCCATTTCATAGTTGGTGAGATAAACCGGTTTAAACGCATATTTCTCACACAGCGCCTGAAAGCGAGGTAAAAAGCGGGTATTGTCAGTCGTAATACGATCGTGGTTCTGCCACAGGTTATCGCCTTCAGTATCTATCGTGATGAGAAATGCCGGTTTAGTCATAAATATCGCGCCTGATATCAATAATATACAAATATGTTACGCAGCCTGCCTGCCGTGAGCAAACGACTTCGCCGTCAGGTTTGGACAACGGCGCAACGGATTTGTCACTTTTATCGCTCTATTTTTCCACGTTCTACAAGAAAAATCCGCAACAGTAGCCACATGCGAGAGGGTCATTTAGAATCATTCGCTGGTTTCCCATATAGCGAATCACGATGAACGACGCGTCAGCACCGATCCCAGCCACATCGATACAGCGTATTTTAGTTATTAAGCTGCGCCACCACGGCGATATGCTGCTGACCACGCCGGTCATCAATACGCTGAAAGCTAACTACCCGCAGGCGCAGATAGACGTGCTGCTGTACCAGGAAACGCAGGATATGTTAGCCAGCAATCCGGCAATATCACGGATATTCGCCATTGACCGCCAGTGGAAAAAACAGGGCGCCAAGGCTCATATGGGCCATGAATGGCGCCTGATCCGCCAGTTGCAGGCGCAACGTTACGATCTGGTGGTGAACCTGGCCGACCAATGGCGCAGCGCGCTGATTACGCGTCTGACGGGCGCACGCATCCGTTTGGGCTTTGCTTTCCCCAAACGCCGTGGTTTTCTCTGGCAGCATTGCCATACGCAACTCGTCTCCGTCGAAGCCCATGACGCCTTGCATACGGTGGAGCAGAACCTTTCTTTGCTGCAGCCGCTCGGTCTGACGCTCAGCGATACGCAGGTTACCATGAGCTATGGTGAACAAGACCGGCAGGCCGGCGAAGCGTTGCTACAGCAGCACGATGTACCGCATGACTATATCGTCGTGCAGCCCACCTCGCGTTGGTTCTTTAAATGCTGGAGCGAAGAGAAAATGGCGGCGGTCATCACCGCTCTGCAGGCCGATGGCCGCACGGTGGTCATTACCTCCGGCCCCGATGAGAAAGAGCGTAAAATGGTGGACAACATTCTGGCACACTGCCCCAAACAGGGCGTTGTGTCGCTGGCAGGACAGCTCACCCTGCGGCAACTGGCGGCAATCATCGATCACGCCAGGCTGTTTATTGGCGTAGACTCCGTGCCCATGCATATGGCCGCCGCGCTGAAAACGCCCTGCATCGCGCTGTTTGGCCCGTCCAAGCTGACGTTCTGGCGCCCATGGCAGGTTATCGGCCAGGTTATCTGGGCCGGCGACTACGGGCCATTGCCCGATCCGGACGCGGTTAACACCGGTACCGATGAGCGTTACCTTAACCTTATTCCTACAGACGCGGTGATTACTGCCGCGCGGAGCCAGCTTTCATGACCGCATTGCGTTTGGCGATTGTTCGTCAAAAATACCGCCCGGACGGCGGGGCTGAGCGTTTTGTCTCCCGTGCTTTAGAGGCGTTGGAACAGCAGGACCTCGAACTCAACGTCATCACCCGCGAATGGCAGGGCGACGCCAACCCAAACTGGCATATTCACCTGTGTGACCCGTTCAAACTCGGGCGCATCAGCCGGGAGCGCGGCTTTGCCGAAGCGGCGCGCGCGCTGTGGCAAAAAGAACGGTTCGATCTGGTGCAAAGTCATGAACGCATCGCCGGCTGCGATATTTACCGGGCCGGCGACGGCGTGCACCGCCGCTGGCTGCTGCAGCGTGCGCGCCTGCTGCCGGAGTGGCGCCGTAAATGGCTGTTCTCCAACCGTTACCACCGCTACGTGATGTGCGCCGAACGGGCGATGTACGCCGCGCCCGAACTGAAGGCGGTGATCTGCAACGCAGAAATGATCAAACAGGAAATCATCGACGATTTTGGCGTTCCCGCAGATAAAATCAGAGTGATTTACAATGCCATCGATAGCCAGAAGTTCCTGCCTGCCGACGATGCACAACGGCAGCTACTGCGCCAGCAATACCAGATTCCGCAACAGGCGCACTGTCTGATCTTCGTCGGCTCCGGTTTCGAGCGCAAAGGCCTTGCGGCGGCGATCCGCGCCGTGGCGGCTACCGACAGTTATCTGTTGGTGGTGGGCAAAGACAAGGCGGAAAAACGCTATCGCGCGCTGGCTCAATCGTTAGGCTGCAGCGATCGCATCCGCTTTATGGGCGTGCAGAAACAGACGCTGCCTTTCTATCAGGCCGCCGATGGCCTGCTGCTGCCCACGCTGTATGACCCATTCCCCAACGTTATTCTGGAAGCCATGTCATGTGGTCTGCCGGTGATTACCAGCACCACATGCGGCGGTGCGGAGTTTATCACCGCCGGACAAAACGGTTTTGTGTGTGATGCGCTGGACGTCGCGGCATTAACCGCCGCAGTGCGCGATTTACCGCGGCAGGCGCTGGGGTCATCCATGAGTGAAGCGGCCCGACAGCGCATTAAGCCGGCAACGCCGGCGCGCCTGTCCGAGCAGCTGGTTTCGCTATATCAGAGCGTACTGCCATCATGAAAGAACATATTCTGTTTATTATCGACGGGTTACCGGGTGGCGGCGCTGAAAACGTCACTCTGGCCCTCGCCAAAGGCATTCAGCAGCGTGGCTATCACGTCACCCTGCTGTCATTAAGCAATAAGCGCGATTATGAAATCCCTGCGGGCATTAATTATATCGTTGATGCGGACCGCGGAAGCGGCCCATTGCGCAAACTGACCGAACTCTCCAGACGGGCAGCCTCGCTCGATGCATTGCTCGTCGAGCTCTTCGCGAAAGTTGGGCAACCAAAACTGGTTATCTCCAACCTGCACAAAACCGACCGTATCGTTGTCCGCTCAAAAGTTCTGCGCGCAAATAATGTCTGGCATTGCATTCACGGCATGTTTTCACGTTCGTATCTGGGAAACAAAACCGGCCTGAGCCGCTGGCTTAAACAGCGGAAAATGCAGCATGTCTATAAACATCGCAAGCTCATCACCGTGTCCGATGCGGTAGGCGAGGACGTGGTCCAGCAGGTGGGTATCAAGCCTACGCAGCTTATCACCATCTATAACCCTTTCCATATTCCAGAAATCAAACAGCGCGCCGCCGCTGCCAACCCATTCTCCGGTGAAGATTACGTCTTGCACGTAGGACGTTTTCACCAGGTAAAACGCCACGATCGGCTATTAGAGGCATTTGCGCTGGCCCAGTTGCCGGGCAAACTGGTTCTGATCGGGCAGGGTGAAGAGTCTGTGACAAAAGCAATCACGGAAAAAATAGCGGCATTGCAGTTACAGGATAAGGTGATTCTTGCCGGCTTCCAGCAAAATCCGTTGCCTGCAATCAGCGGAGCAAAAATCGTGGCGCTCAGTTCCGATAGTGAAGGTTTGCCGACGGTACTGATCGAGGCGTTGATTTGTCATACCCCGATTGTCAGCACGCAAAGCCCCGGCGGCGTGGCTGAAATCATGACCGGTGAGTTAGCCCCCTATATGTCCGCGATGAACGCGCAGTCCCTTGCGGAAAAGCTACGGTTGGCGTGGGACAATCCCCCCGAGATCGTCCCGGATATGTATCGAAAATTCGACTACGAACATATTATCGACAAGTATCTCTCGTTAATAAAACGTCCGTAGCCTGCACGCCTGGCTGCCTCACGGGCAGCCAAGAACAATCTACGCGCTCAGCGCGCCGATCTTCTCCCACACCTCATCGACCGTCACGTCGGCGCACTCACCCGATGCCGTTTGCAAAATAGCGTATTTACCCGACCACGGGTGCCAGGAATCCTTGTCGGTATCGCCGAAGAATACCACCTGCGTGCTGTTTACCGCCGCCGCCAGATGCATCTGCCCGCCGTCGCTGCACAACACCAGGTCACAGCGCTCAAACGCGGCCAGCAGCTCACGTACCGACGCCGTCGGGTACAGCGCAACGCGCTGACTGTCGCACTGCGCCAGCAGTTGCTGAGCGCGCTGCTGGTCGCCGATATCATCCGGCGCCAGCGTACCCTGCGGCGACCAGAATATCAGCACCGAATTACGCGGGTCATCGGTCAAACGGCGAATAATCTCGGCATAGCGCTCCAGCGGCCAGCGCCGGTTGGCCATCCGGCTGCTGATATGCACCGCATAAATACGTTCCGCTTGCGGTAATAGCGCCTGTATACGCTGCTGCGCCTGCTGCTGCTCTTGGGCGCTTAAATAAGCCCGCACGGGTGGAATGGCTATTTGCCGTTCAGCGATCGCCGACAAATAGCTAAAGGTATGTTCCACCTGATGCTTACCGTTAAAATCTTCCCGCTTGAACGGCCGGGTTATCTCCGGTGAGCCGAGATCGGCGCCGATAATATGTTTGGCGCCCGCCATTTTCGCCAGGCGCAGGCTGTATTTACAGGGAACGGGGTTTGCCAGAATCACCGCATCGAATTTTATCTTCCGCAATTTCAGGAATATCAGCAGGCGCTCGAAATACACCCCCAGCGTTGTTTCATTCTTCGCTTTGTGCTTTGCCTTTTTATAGACAAAAACCTTTTCAATATGCGGGTTATTTTTTACAACGTCCTGGCTGATTTTGTTAATTAGCAAATAGAGCTTTGCGTCCGGATATGCAATTTTTACGCCTTCAATCAAAGGGAGAGTGCAAACAAGATCGCCAATGTTATCGCGGCGAATAATTAAAATATTTTTCATATCAACCCTATCGACGAAACCACCCGTCTGTTGTCTGAAACTGGTGCCCGAAGCCACCAAATTAGCGCCTTTCCCTGCCGATTATGGTACTATTCCGAATAACCCATAAAAATGAAATTGATAGAATGTTGCTGCGTTTATATCAGGTACTCCTCTACCTCATTCAGCCCCTGATCTGGCTTCGCTTATTGCTGCGCAGCCGCAAAGCGCCGGCCTACCGCAAGCGCTGGGCCGAACGCTATGGTTTCTGCGCCGGAAAAGTGGTTCCCGACGGCATCATGCTGCATTCCGTTTCCGTCGGCGAAACGCTCGCCGCCATTCCTTTGGTGCGCGCCCTGCGCCACCGCTACCCCTCTTTACCGATTACTGTGACCACAATGACCCCGACAGGTTCAGAGCGTGTCCAGTCCGCCTTCGGCAAAGATGTGCATCACGTCTACCTCCCCTACGATCTGCCCGGTTCCATGCACCGTTTCCTCGACCAGGTTAACCCGAAGCTGGTCATCATCATGGAAACCGAACTGTGGCCAAACATGATCAACGCGCTGCATCAGCGCCAGATCCCGCTGGTGATCGCCAATGCGCGCCTTTCTGCCCGTTCCGCCGCCGGCTATAAAAAGATCGGCGGTTTTATGCGCGATATGCTGCGCCGCATTACGCTTATCGCCGCGCAGAATCAGGAAGACGGCGACCGCTTTATCGAGCTAGGGCTGAAGCGCTCTCAATTAACCGTCACCGGCAGCCTGAAGTTTGATATTTCCGTTACCCCGGAGCTGGCTGCCCGGGCCGTTACGCTGCGCCGCCAATGGGCGCCGCGGCGTCCGGTATGGATAGCCACCAGCACGCATGAAGGGGAAGAGACCATCTTGCTGGCGGCGCACCGTAAGCTGCTGGAAAAACATCCCGACCTGCTGCTGATTCTGGTGCCGCGCCACCCGGAACGCTTCCAGACCGCCAAAGATTTAACGCAAAAGGCCGGCTTCAGCTACACCACCCGCAGCAGCGGCGAAATTCCCTCCAGCAGCACCCAGGTGGTGATCGGCGACACCATGGGCGAACTGATGCTGCTGTACGGCATTGCCGATCTGGCCTTCGTCGGCGGCAGCCTGGTGGAGCGTGGCGGGCATAACCCGCTGGAAGCCGCAGCGCATGCCATTCCGGTACTGATGGGCCCGCATACCTTTAACTTTAAGGATATTTGCGGCAAGCTCTCCCAGTCTGAAGGGTTGATTACCGTCACCGATACCGATTCTCTGGTTAAAGAAGTGGATACGCTGCTGACCGACGAGGATTATCGCCGCTACTACGGCCGTCACGCCGTTGAAGTGCTGTATCAGAACCAAGGCGCGCTGCAACGCCTGCTGCATCTGCTGGAGCCTTATCTGCCGCCCCGGAGCCACTGATGGAAAACCGCAAAAGCCTGTCGGTCGTGATGATCGCCAAAAATGAAGCCGCGCTGCTGCCGGATTGTCTGCAGTCGGTCAGCTGGGCGGATGAGGTTATCGTACTGGACTCCGGCAGCCAGGATGATACGGCGGCCATTGCCGAAAGCCTTGGCGCCAAAGTCTTCATCAACCGTAACTGGCAAGGCTTCGGCAAACAGCGCCAGCTCGCGCAAAGCTACGCCAGCTGCGATTACGTGTTGATGATCGATGCCGACGAACGTGTTACGCCAGAATTGCGCCGCGCCATCGAACAGGTGCTGAACGCCGCGGATGACGACCAGATTTACAGCCTAGGACGGCGTAATCTGTTTCTTGGCCGTTTCATGCGCCATAGCGGCTGGTATCCGGACCGCGTCAATCGTCTGTATGCGCGTGAACGCTACCGCTATAACGACGACCTGGTGCACGAGTCGCTCAATACGCACGGCGCGCGCATCGTACCGTTACAGGGCGATTTATTGCACCTAACCTGCCGTGATTTCTTCACCTTCCAGCGCAAACAACTGCACTACGCACAGGAGTGGGCCAACCAGCGCCACGCCGCCGGCAAACGCTGTGGTTACTTCTCCATACTCACCCATACGCTTGGCGCCTTCTGCAAAACCTGGCTGCTGCGCGCCGGCTTTCTTGACGGTAAACAGGGGTTGCTGTTAGCCGTGGTTAACGCGCAATATACCTTCAACAAGTACGCCGCACTGTGGGCGTTGGGCCGCAACTACTCAGAGAAGTAAATCATGACCCGTAAAGCCATCTACCCCGGAACTTTCGATCCCATGACCAACGGCCACCTGGATCTGGTGACCCGGGCGTCAATGATGTTCGATCGCGTGATTCTGGCCATTGCCGCCAGTCCGAGCAAAAAACCGTTGTTTACGCTGGATGAGCGCGTCGAACTGGCGACGCAGGTAACCGCGCATCTGGATAACGTGGAAGTCTTGGGCTTCAGCGAGCTGATGGCGCATTTTGCCGAACATCAAAACGCCAATATTCTGGTGCGCGGGCTGCGGGCGGTATCGGATTTCGAATATGAATTACAGCTGGCCAATATGAACCGCCACCTGATGCCCCAGCTGGAAAGCGTCTTCCTGATGCCGTCAGAAGAGTGGTCGTTTATCTCCTCTTCGCTGGTCAAAGAGGTGGCGCGCCACGGCGGCGACATCTCTCCGTTCCTGCCGGATATCGTCACCAAGGCGCTGCTGGAAAAGCTGGCGTCCATCTAATCCTTAATGCTGGCAGCCGCGGCAAAAGAAGGTGCTGCGCTGCCCGTGCTTCGCGCTCTCAATCGGCGTACCGCACACGCGGCAAGGCTCGCCGGTGCGTCCGTAAACCTGTAATTCCTGTGCAAAATATCCCGGTTTCCCGTCCGATTGCAGAAAATCACGCAGCGTGGTTCCGCCCTGTTCAATCGAGCGCTGCAACACGGCCTTGATTGTTTTCGCCAGCAGTTCGGACTCTGGCAAACTCAAAGATCCTGCGGGACGGTCAGGAAGGATCCCGGCGGTAAACAGCGACTCGCTGGCATAGATATTTCCAACGCCTACCACCAGCTTGTTGTCCATCAGCCAGGGTTTAATCAGCGTGCGCTTATTGCGTGACTTATCAAACAGGTATTGGCCGTCAAAGGCATCGCCAAGCGGTTCCGGCCCCAGGTGAGCCAACACGTTACTGGTTGCCAGGTCTTCACACCACAACCAGGCGCCAAAGCGACGCGGGTCGGTATAGCGCAGAATCATACCGTTGCTCATCACCAGATCGACGTGGTCATGCTTGCCGGCTTCGACCTCTTCCGCCAGCACGCGCAGGCTGCCGGACATGCCGAGGTGCACAATAATCCAGCCGGCATCCAGTTCAATCAACAGGTATTTGGCGCGACGCTGGACGCTGCGCACCGGCCGATCGCTTAACGCCAGGATCTGCTCGGAGACCGGCCAGCGTAAACGCGCATTGCGCACCACCGCATACTGGATGCTGTGCCCGACAAGATACGGTTCAATACCGCGGCGACTGGTTTCAACTTCTGGTAATTCTGGCACGGCGCGCTCCTCTCGCATTCGGTTGCCCTACGACGTCCAGATTACTGCCTGGCGGCGGCTCTGTGAATCCCCGCAGCAGAACAGCGGCTGACGCACGGCCAAATATGGAGGGCAAAAAGCAAAAAACCCGGCCGAAGCCGGGTTTTACTTAATCCACTAAACTAAGAATTACTTAATTTTAGCTTCTTTGTAGACTACGTGCTGACGGACAACTGGATCGAATTTCTTCAGTTCCAGTTTTTCCGGCTTAGTACGCTTGTTCTTCGTGGTGGTATAGAAGTGACCAGTACCAGCAGAAGAAACCAGCTTGATCTTCTCGCGAACACCTTTAGCCATGATTCAGTTCCTTTCCTTAATACTTCTCACCACGGGCACGCAGATCGGCCAGAACCGTCTCAATACCCTTCTTATCAATAATACGCATACCTTTAGCAGATACACGCAGAGTTACAAAGCGCTTCTCAGCCTCAACCCAAAAACGGTGTGAGTGCAGGTTTGGCAGAAAACGGCGTTTGGTCGCGTTCATTGCGTGGGAACGGTTGTTACCGCTCACCGGGCGCTTGCCAGTAACTTGGCAGACTCGGGACATGTCTATTC
Organism: Serratia rhizosphaerae; assembly: GCF_009817885.1. Classification (NCBI taxonomy): domain Bacteria; kingdom Pseudomonadati; phylum Pseudomonadota; class Gammaproteobacteria; order Enterobacterales; family Yersiniaceae; genus Serratia; species Serratia rhizosphaerae. The sequence goes on along the minus strand of NZ_CP041764.1, from coordinate 2,236,618 downwards.
TCCAAAAATCAAATCAGCTCGAGCTTCGTATAGGGTATGGCCGCCTCGTCAGGCTTTAGAGCCCATCTCAGCAAACTTCATACTGAGGAGACTCTCGTCATCAGGTCAGAAACCACACATCAGGTCAGAAACCTGCTGAGATAGGCTCTTAACGCCAAACCCAAGATTCTCAAAGGTGGCGTAGTATACGCTCTGAAGCGTAAGTGCTCAAGTCCCGAACAGCTAAAGATCCCTCAAGGATCGCGAAATTTTTTCCTAAAGCCAGCCGCGCTCGGCAAAAGAGACGCATTCGCCCCGGCCGATAACCAGATGATCGAGCACCCGGATCTCCAATAATTGGCAGGCATTGACGATTTGTTCGGTGATTTGGCGGTCGGCCAGGCTGGGTTCAGCCCGCCCCGAGGGGTGATTATGCGCCAAAATAATGGCGGCAGCATTCGCTTTTAAGGCTTCGCGCACGATTTCCCGCGGGTGAACCACCACGCTGCTGATGCTGCCCGCAAACATTTCCTGATGGCGGAGCACCCGGTGCTGGTTATCCAGCAACAACACTAAAAAAACCTCCCGTTCTCGATGCGTCAGCAGACTTTGCAGATAATTGCGGGTGACCTGCGGGTTCAGCAGCGCGTCCTCCTGCGTCAACCGGCTGGAAAAGCAGCGAAACGCCAGTTCCGACGTGGCGCTCAGCTGGCTGTATGTGGCGTCCCCCACGCCCTTCTGAGCGCACAGCTGGGCATAATCCGCCGACACCAGCCGATGCAGCGAGCCAAACTGCCGCAGCAGCTGTTCCGCACGCGACATAACGTGTACGCCGGGAAAACCGGTACGCAAAAAAATCGCCAGCAGTTCAACATCCGAAAGTGCCGCCGCGCCGTCGCGCAGCAATTTTTCCCTTGGCGCCAGCTCACCCGGCCACGGCGCCAGACTGTGATTATTCATGATTCGTCCTCCCTGAGCTGGCTATCATGCCATGCGATGCCGGGGTTAACGACGGCTGCCGGATAAGCTTGCGATGCACCGCGCAAAGCTCAATGTAACGACCACCAGGTTATGCAGAAACGCTCATCCGCGCGGCGAGTATGCTAAAATGGCGCATCTTTCGGTTTTCAATCGGACAATGACGATGACGGGACTTTCCGGCAAACATATCGTACTGGGCATCAGCGGCGGCATCGCCGCGTATAAATGCCCGGAGCTGGTGCGCCGCCTGCGCGACAGGGGCGCCGAAGTACGCGTAGTGATGACCCAGGCTGCACAGTCGTTCATTACCCCGCTGACGCTGCAGGCGGTTTCCGGCTATCCGGTGTCGGACGATCTGCTGGATCCCGCCGCAGAGGCCGCCATGGGCCATATCGAGCTGGGCAAGTGGGCCGATCTGGTGATTCTGGCGCCGGCAACGGCGGATTTGCTGGCGCGCGTCGCCGCCGGCATGGCCAACGACCTGCTCACCACCCTGTGCCTGGCAACCGCCGCCCCCATCGCCGCCGCGCCGGCGATGAACCAACAGATGTACCGCGCCGCGTCGACGCAGGCTAACCTGCGCACCCTGCAGGCGCGCGGCATGCTGATGTGGGGGCCGGACAGCGGCAGCCAGGCCTGCGGCGACGTCGGTCCGGGACGCATGCTCGACCCGCTGGAGCTGGTCGACCTGGCGAACCGCCACTTCTCAACGCCGCAGGACCTCACGCACCTTAAGCTGATGGTCACCGCCGGCCCGACGCGCGAGGCGCTGGATCCGGTGCGCTTTATCAGCAACCACAGCTCGGGCAAAATGGGCTTTGCCATTGCCGCCGCAGCCGCAGCGCGCGGCGCGCAGGTGACGCTGATCGCCGGGCCGGTGGATCAGCCGACCCCGCCGTCGGTAACGCGTATTGACGTCACCAGCGCGCTGGAGATGGAGCAGGCCGTGCAGCAGCGGGCGGCTCAGCAGGATATTTTCGTCTCCTGCGCTGCGGTGGCGGATTACCGCCCGGCACAGATGGCCGATGAAAAAATTAAAAAACAGGGTGATGACATCACCATCAAGATGGTAAAAAACCCCGACATTGTCGCCGGCGTTGCCGCCATGAACAAAAACCGACCGTTTGTCGTTGGGTTTGCTGCCGAAACCCAGAATGTGGAAGAATACGCGCGACAAAAACTGGCGCGTAAGAAACTGGATGTAATCTGCGCCAACGATGTATCGCTTGCAGGGCAGGGTTTCAACAGTGACACCAATGCCTTACACCTTTTTTGGCAGGATGGGGAAAAGCGCCTGGCGCTTAGCGATAAAGCTCTCCTTGGCCAACGTTTAATAGACGAGATAGTCAGCCGTTATGATGAAAAAAATCGACGTTAAGATTCTCGACCCGCGTATCGGTCAAGATTTTCCATTACCGACCTACGCCACGCCGGGTTCTGCGGGCCTCGATCTGCGCGCCTGCCTGGACGCTGCGGTCGAGCTGGCGCCGGGGGAAACCACCCTGCTGCCGACCGGTCTGGCCATTCACATCGCTGACGCCAACCTGGCGGCGGTGATCCTGCCGCGCTCCGGCCTGGGCCATAAGCACGGCGTCGTGCTGGGCAATCTGGTCGGCCTGATCGACTCCGACTATCAGGGGCAACTGATGGTTTCCGTGTGGAACCGCGGGCAAAAGACGTTCACCATCGAGCCGGGCGAACGCATCGCGCAGATGGTCTTCGTACCGGTGGTGCAGGCGGAATTCAACCTGGTCGAAGAATTCGACAGCAGCGAACGCGGCGAGGGCGGCTTCGGCCACTCGGGTCGCCAATAAGCAATACCGCATTAGGATGGCCGGCAGGGAAGCCGCCTGAAACACCGTATTCCGGAGGCATGGAGACCTCAGCAACGGGTTTCCCGGCTGCCGACAAGGCTCTGCGCGTCATACCATGAGGCGCATAACCGCCGCAGGCCAGGCAATGCGAAGAAAACCGGTCGTAAAGACCGCTGACCCCACACCGTAAAAAAGCTATCACATAAGCCGCACAGAATAGCTTCTGGCGCGGCCGGTGCCGGGTTTCCAAAAGTCCAAGCCGTTTTAGCAAGGGTCTAATCAGACATGGCAGAAAAAGAAAATACCAAAAGGAATCGGCGCGAGGAGATACTGCAGGCGTTAGCCCAGATGCTGGAATCCAGCGACGGCAGCCAGCGCATCACCACGGCAAAACTGGCTGCGAATGTCGGTGTCTCTGAAGCCGCGCTGTACCGGCATTTTCCCAGCAAGACGCGGATGTTCGACAGCCTGATCGAGTTTATCGAAGATAGCCTGATCACGCGTATCAACCTGATCCTGCAGGATGAAAAAGAGACCTTCAGCCGCCTGCGGCTGATTCTGCTGCTCGTCCTCAGCTTTGCCGAGCGCAACCCGGGGTTAACGCGGATTATGACCGGCCATGCGCTGATGTTTGAACAGGATCGCCTGCAGGGCCGGATTAACCAGCTGTTTGAACGCATCGAAGCGCAACTGCGCCAGGTGTTGAAAGAGCGCAAGCTGCGGGAAGGGAAAGGTTTTATCGTGGATGAAACCATGCTGGCCAGCCAGCTGCTGGCATTCTGCGAAGGCATGCTGTCACGCTATGTGCGTTCCGAATTCCGCTACCGCCCAACGGAAGAGTTTGAAGGACGCTGGCCGCTGCTGGCGGCGCAGTTACAGTAAGATAACGCCGGGCATGCCCGGCGTTATTATATCGTCAGCCGCGCGATTAAATGCCGTACTGTTCGCGGTAAGCGCGCACCGCCGCCAGATGCTCCGCCATTTCCGGCTTTTCTGCCAAATAGGCGATCAGATCCTGCAACGTGACGATAGAGATGACCTTGCAGTGATAATCGCGCTCCACTTCCTGAATCGCTGACACTTCGCCACGGCCGCGCTCCTGGCGGTCGAGGGAAATCAGCACGCCGGCCAGGCTGGCGCCGCTGGCGTTGATAATCTCCATAGACTCACGAATAGCGGTACCGGCGGTGATCACATCATCCACCAGCATCACGCGCCCCTGCAACGGGCTGCCGACCAACGAGCCGCCTTCGCCGTGGGTTTTCGCCTCTTTACGGTTGAAGCAGTAAGGCACGTCGCGATCGTGATGTTCGGCCAGCGCGACGGCGGTGGTGGTAGCAATCGGAATGCCTTTATACGCCGGGCCAAACAGCAAATCGAAATCAATGCCGGCATCCACCAGCGCCTCAGCATAAAAACGCCCTAACAGCGCAAGGTCGCGCCCGGTATTGAACAGGCCGGCGTTGAAGAAATACGGGCTGGTGCGGCCGGATTTCAGGGTGAACTCGCCGAACTTCAATACCTGCTTGTTAAGCGCAAACTCGATAAACCGGCGCTGATAGGCTTTCATGACTGCTTCTCCTCGTCTTGATACTGATTCATACTGCGCCCGATCGCCGGGCGTAAAAAAGGCGACTTCTCAGTCGCCTTAAAAATTATTCTGCCAGCGCCGCTTTCTGCGCCTGGAAAATAGTGTCGATGCCCCCTCGGGCCAACGCCAGCAACGCCAGCAACTCATCATGGCTGAACGGCTCACCTTCTGCGGTGCCCTGCACCTCGATCATGCGGCCATCTTCCATCATCACCACGTTCATATCGGTTTCCGCTGCGGAATCTTCCACATATTCCAGATCGCAGACCGGCTCGCCGCCCACAATGCCGACGGAAACGGCGGCCACCATGCCTTTCATCGGGTTAGCCTTCAGCTTGCCGGCGGCAACCAACGCATTGAGCGCGTCGGCCAGCGCCACGCAGGCGCCGGTAATCGAGGCGGTGCGGGTGCCGCCGTCCGCCTGCAGCACGTCGCAGTCGAGCGTAATGGTGAACTCGCCCAGTTTTTTCAGATCGACCGCCGCACGCAGCGAACGGGCGATCAGCCGCTGAATCTCCAGCGTACGTCCGCCCTGCTTGCCTTTCGCCGCTTCACGGGCGTTGCGGCTGTGGGTCGAACGCGGCAGCATGCCGTATTCTGCGGTGATCCAGCCTTGACCCTGGCCTTTCAGAAAGCGCGGTACGCCATCTTCAACCGTGGCGGTGCACAGAACTTTGGTATCGCCAAACTCAACCAGCACTGAGCCTTCAGCGTGTTTCGTGTAGTGACGGGTGAGTGTCAGGGGGCGAACTTGTTGTGGTGCTCTGCCAGCTGGACGCATGGGGCTTTCTCCGACGTTAAATCATCATTGGCTGCGCATTATACCCAAAATATCGCCAGTTGCAGCAACGTGACGAGATAACCGCCCAAAGTGCCCGCCGCGCGGCGATCTTGTCGCATCGTGACGTTATGCCTATCTTGCCCGCGGCGGCAACGCTATAATCGAACCATCATTTCTTAATTCGGGTACGCACAATGATCCGCAGCATGACCGCCTACGCCCGGCGTGAAATCAAGGGTGAATGGGGCAGCGCAGCTTGGGAGCTGCGTTCCGTTAACCAACGTTACCTGGAAACCTATATCCGCCTGCCGGAGCAGTTCCGCAGCCTGGAGCCGGTGGTTCGTGAACGCATCCGCGGCCGCCTGACGCGCGGTAAAGTGGAGTGCAACCTGCGCTTTGAGTTGGATCCCAGCGCGCAAAGCTCGCTGATTCTGAACGAAAAGCTGGCCAAACAGCTGGTGGAAGCCGCCAACTGGGTGAAAATGCAAAGCGACGAAGGGGAAATCAACCCGATCGACGTGCTACGCTGGCCGGGCGTGATGTCCGCACAGGAGCAGGATCTGGACGCCATCAGCGCACAGCTGCTGCAGGCGCTGGACGGCGCGCTAGATGACTTTATCGCCGCGCGGGAGAGCGAAGGCACCGCGCTGAAAGCGCTGATCGAACAGCGCCTGGACGCCGTCGGCGAAGAAGTGGTCAAGGTGCGCGCGCAGATGCCGAATATTCTGCAATGGCAGCGGGAGCGCCTGGTCAGCAAGCTGGAAGAAGCGCAGGTGCAGCTGGAAAATACCCGTCTTGAGCAGGAACTGGTGCTGATGGCGCAGCGTATCGACGTGGCCGAAGAGCTGGACCGCCTGGAGGCGCACGTTAAAGAAACGCGCAACATCCTGAAGAAAAAAGAGGCCGTGGGTCGTCGCCTCGACTTTATGATGCAGGAGTTCAACCGCGAATCGAACACGCTGGCCTCTAAATCCATCAATGCCGACGTCACCACCTCCGCGATTGAGCTGAAGGTGCTGATCGAGCAAATGCGCGAGCAGATTCAGAATATCGAGTAATACCGCCAACCACCGGCATGACTCCAGACGTATGATTAACACGAAAACGGCTTCCGCTGGCGGAAGCCGTTTTTTTATGTCGCTACGCGACGATCGGCCATGATTTTCACGGCGCTTACGGCGCCAGCATCAACACCTTAAACTGGCTGGGCACAATACGCATCCCCACCGTATTGGTGGAGTTCTGCAGGGATACGCTGGTCAGGCGGGTGGCCGGCGTGCCCTTGAGCAGGACGGTAAACGAGCCGGTCAGGTGGCGCGACGGACCCATCACCGTGCCGGACGCCACGCCGGTGGCGACGCCCGCATTATCGCCATTGGTCAGCGGCGTCACCGTCGCCATATTGTGGGCCGGCATACCCATAAACAGAATATTCAGCGCGTTGGGGATCGCCGTCGGCCCCAGCGCGATATCCGGGTAAGGCACCGGCGTCGGTGCGGGCATCGGCGTCAGGCACACGTCCGGGAAGGCCAGATCGACGCCCATCATTTGACAGTTGGCAAACATCGCGGCTCCTTAGCCCATATGGATCTGTTCAGAATCGACTTTGGTGATCGCCTTGGAGGTAATCACCGTGTTGTGCGCGTGCAGACGCGCGTAATCATCGGCCCGGATATCCACCTGCCCGGCCCGCACCTGCTCGGTATTACGGGTATGACGGAACAGGTTCTGACTGACCTGGGTCACCGTCTGCCATACCGATTCGGCGCGCTTGCCGACCATACGGGTCAGGCTGACCCAGGCGGAAAGCTTATCACCGCTGTAGTTCATCTCGCCGATATGGCAGTCCCCTTGCTGCGCTTCCACCTTCAGGGTGACGCCGCTCAGGCTTAATTCTCCGGCGCTGCGGATATGCAGATCCCCCGGCAGCGACAGCTCGGCGCTGCCTTCATCGGCCCGCTCCAGCACCGCCAGCAGCCACGCCTTGTCCGCCGCGCCGGCGATCAGCACGCTGTCGCCGACCGCCGGGGCAATCAGACAGCTTGCCGCCCGGCGGCAGTGCCAGCCGCGGCCTTCGCACTCCACCATCAGGCTGCCGTCGGCAAAACAGTGGGTTACCCGGCCAGCGGCCTGCAGCGGCGGCAGCGCCGCCTGAGCCAGTTTATGATTGATATTGTTCATCACCTCTCCTTAACCTCAACCTCGGCTGTGGCGCTGGGCGCTCCAGGCTTCGGCGGCCAGTAATTCTTCATCGTATTCCAGCATCCCTCTGCGATTTGGGATGTGCGCGCCGTCCTGGCGGGCACGGTGAAAGCGGGTTCGGGAAAAACGGACGTCGGTAAAATCCGCCTGACGCAGATCAGCGCCGGAAAAGTCGCTATAGGTCAGATCGCAGAAGCGGAAACGGGTCCCCACGGCGACCGCCTGCTGCAAAATACTCTGAAACAGCCGGCTCTGGCTGAAATCGGCGCCGCTCAGCAGCGCATTGACCATAATCGCCTGATCGAACTGGCTGCCCTGACACTGAACGCCGCTCAGGTCGGCCTCCATAAACAGCGCCTGACGGGCGTCGACCTGTCGCAGGTTCGCCCGCTGCAGCGAAGCGCCTTTAAAATTGCACTGGGTCAGCTGCGCGCCGCTGAAATCCGCCTCGTCAAGGCGGCTATCAGTAAACTGGCAGCCGGTAAACTGCTGGCGGGCATAGCTTTTATTCCGCTGGTCGCATTCAAAGAACACCACCCGCTCGAAGCTGGCGCCGCCGAAATCGACGCCGCGCAAATCGATACCGTAAAAGGTGGTCATCAGTAGCCGACACTGGGAAAACTGCGCCTTATCCAGCGGCGTTTCAAAGAAGGTGCTGCGATCCAGCGCGCTGCGGCTAAAACGGCTTTGCTGCAGCTCGCAGCGCATAAACTGGGTGGTATCAAACTGGCCGTCAGAAAAGTCGCCGGCCGTCAGCACACATTCGTTAAAGACGCACTCGCGCAGCGCCGTACTGGCAGCCCGGAGGTTTGCCATGCCGCACTGGTTAAACACCGTCTGCACCAGCTGCGCCCCGTCGGCCTGAACATCGTTCAGCTCGCACTCGGTAAACACCGCCTCATGCAGGTTGGCGCCGCGCAGATCGGCACCGTTTAGCGAGACTTCCTGAAAGATACCGCCAGACAGGTCGCAGTTGCGCAGATCGAGCCCATCCAGCACCAGCTCGCTAATTGCTTCGCCGCCTTTCACCCGCTGCTGTAAATCTGTTGCGCTAAGATGGCTCATACTGTCTCCCCGTCACGGCCCGGCAACGTTTTAACCCGTTTGGTCCAGGCGCCGTTCAGGCTGGTTTCACTGTCGGTAATGGCCTGCGAGAGATCGGCCCGGAACAGATTGGCGCCGTTAAAGCGGGTACCGCCCAGCAGGCTTTTTTGCAAAATCGCCCCCATCAGGTTGGCGTCGCTGAAGTCGGCCTGGCGGAAATCGCTGCGCACAAACAAACTACCCACTAAATTAGCCCGGGTAAAGTCTGCGCCCTGGCAGCAGGCTTCGCTGAGATCGCTGTTTTCCAGCTTCGCCAGCGTGAAACGAGCGCCGCGCAGCGCCGTCTGGCGCAGGTTGCACTGCTTCAGGGTGGCGTTGCTAAAGTCTGCGCCGCTCAGCACGCTTTCCGATGCCGCCGCACAGGTCACCAACGTCGCGCCGTCAAACCGCGCCTGCTCGGCGTGGCTCTCCACCCAGGAACAGCTTTCAAGGCTGGCGCCGCTGAAACAGGCCGCCTCCAGCGTGGTTTTCATAAAGGTGGTTTTATGCAGCCGGGCCGAACTGAAATCGGGCGCCGGCAGCGTCAGCTCCATAAAGACGCAGCCCTCCAGCCGCGCCCGTCGGAAACGGCAGCGGGTCAGCCAGGTTTCACGCAGCAGCAGGCCATCCAGAACGGCATCGTCAAAAATACAGTCGTCGAACAGCGTCTGCTGCAGCTGGGTTTCTTTAAAACGCGCGCCGCTGAAATCGCTGTGGCAACACTGGGCCAACGCCAGGCTGGCACTCTCCAGATCGCATTCCCGCAGCGAGCTGTGATGCAGTTCGCAGCGCGCCAGCATCGCCTCGCGCAAGCAGGCGCCATCCAGCCGGCTGTGGCTGAGGTCGGCACACTCCAGCAACGCCCGGCTGAAGTTGGCGCCGCGCAAATCCATACCGGAAAGGTCCGCGCCGGTCAGATCCATACCGCTGAAATCGCCCCCCTGTGCCAGGGTGCGCTGTACGCGGTCGCGAATGATCTGCGCCAGGTCGCCCTTCAGACGCCGGGCCGGCGGCTGGCTCTGTACCGACATCAGGTACATCTGGTGCAGCGCCGCCTGACTCTGCGCCAGCTTCTTCTCGCTGATGGCATCCTTATTCTGGTGCAGCATATCCTGCATACGCTGCATCGATTCCGGCCCCCGGGGGCCGTTTTCATCCTCTGCTGCCTCAGGGAAGCGGGCCTCCATCTCGCGCTTGCGCTCTTCGGCTTCGAGACGCTGCGCTTCCGCCTGCTGTTCCAGCTTGTCGATAAACTCCGGCAGTTCGTCCAGCGGCGGGATCTCCGGCTCTTCGAACTCTGGCAGAAGGTCATCGACGCTGTCGCCCTGAGCCTCCAGCCGTGCCCGATGCTGTTCACGTAACAGGTTGGCGCGATTCTTCATATTGTCGCGCATCGGGCTGGGGCTCTGCTCCACTTCACTGTCGATCCAGGGGCCGATGGCGGCTTCCGGCACCAGGTCCTTTTCCCGGAAGGCAAACAGCGCGCCGCGCTCTTTATCCATTCGCTGGCTCAGCACCTTGCGATAGTGGCTGGCCGAACGGGCAGCGCCAACGTTCTCCAGAGCGGGCATCAGCTGCAGCACATCAGCGGCGTCATCTTCATTGATGCGGGTGTTGCCCTGCCAAATAAGGATCATCTGCTGCAGATGCGGGAAGAACCAGACGGTGGTGGCGCGCAGCGCGATTTCTTCGAATAACGTCTCATCGCCGCGCTGGCGGTTGATAAAGCAGCGGGCCTGCCACGGCGGCAGCGTGCCCTCCTGCAGCGGCTGTTCCGGATGCATATTCCAGATGCGCCAGCGCGCCTGAGGAGGCAGCGCATCACGCTCCTGCCACCACTGATCGGGCGAGGCGGCGTTAAACACCCGCCAGTCGATATCCCGGGCAAAGCCGGGGAAGTCCTGCTGCAGCCAGCGGGCATCATATTTTTTACCCATGCGCTTAAAGCGTCGCGGCCACAGTAAATCCAGCGCGCCAAAACCCGCCGGTTCCGGCTGCTGACCGGCGGCGGTGATGCGCTCTTGCATTGATTCGATATTGGGCAACGGACGCAGCTGATAGCCACCTACTGCCACCGGATGCAGACCAACGCCGTGAGGGTTTTCATCATGGCCTTCACCGCCCCAGGCGCGGCTCCAGTCCAGCCGCATCTGTTCAAAGGGCTGCGGCGGCGTTGGCCGATCCCCGGCCCAGTAGCGATCGCCATATACCGCCAGGGTTTTGCTCAGACCTTCGATCTCGATACGCGCCGCAACGGCGGTTTTATCCGACTGGTGATGGCTGTAGGCATAACCCGTGGCCAGAAACTCCGCCCGGGCTTTGGGGATCGCCATATCAATCACCCCGCCGCTGGTCTGCAGCTCGCTGGCCGCCAGCTGCCACAGCTCTACTTCCGGCCGCAGCTGCGGCGCCTCCCCCATATCCGCCAGCGCCATCACCGAAACGCCAAGGTGGTTATGGCCCTGCCAGCGATAAGGGCGATTTAATACGCTAAGGCGCAGGGGTTTGATAATTTTCATAGGAGGAGTTCACCATGGCCAAAATAATCATCCGCTAATCGTTTGCATGGAGAATATCATTCTCAAGGTGATAAGTTAACAGAAAAACCATGCGCGACATTCCACTATATAAAAATAAAGTTACCGTTATATTAAACTTGGATTATCCATTAACGCGAACGACCAATATCTCATTACCCTTTCTAAAAAATCAGAGTAAAACCATTGATAAATAACATCAATAGCTAACAACAACGGGTTTTCCAGCGTTATCTTTAATAAAAACAAAATCATTTTTACCATTAGCCTTGGCCTGATACACCAATCCAAGTTGATAAGCCGAAAGCGCAATCAGCAACACGGTTTCCCGGTGTTTTTCCAGCACCCACACTTCTTTTGTTTCAGGATTCTCCAACTGCAAATCCATCTCAACAACAGGGTTATTATTTATGAATACACCGCTTTGCTTTAGCGAAAAGATTGTGACGTAAACGTCTGCTCCCCGTTCAGTCATCACCTGTTCACGTTGGCGGTTTCTTTTGACGATTCGGTTGGAAAAATAATAGCACACCAAGATAATCACAAAGGTTAATATTACATTAGCGACTTCCAGTATGACTATCATTTAATCCCCGAGAATTAATGGCTTATCATACAACGCAATTTTATGCGGCTTTGCAGGATCATACTTTATCGTGGCTATATAGCCTTCCTTAAGAAATCCGATCTCTTTAAAAGTGAATGGCTTCATTATTGTGCTTTCAACGAGCTCATTGTCTTTTGTTTTAAATCGGAACGTAAGTTTATAAACAGGTTTACCACCATCCCAACTACTTGTTCGAACTGTATTAACAATTTCCGCATCTGTAGCCACACCATATTTTAAAACTGCATCCTGAGAAAAACCATCTTTTAAATATGGTAAAAATTCGTATAGAGGAACCGTGCCATGGGGAAAACGCCGAAAACCAGCGCGATTATTACCATTGTTATAATAAACGCATTGCTCATCTTACTTCCCGTAAGTATATTTCCACTTCTCACTCATACAAAGACACTATTTATCCAATGGGGATTTTATTTTTAGGATCAACCTTTGAATATGTCAATGGTATTGAATCACCTTTTTTATATTCTGTTAATTTCGTTACATCAATAACTTCCCTGCCTTCACTTGTAATGATTTTTTTATCAAAAGTATTAAACCTAACTGTAATCAAAACGTTAACAAACGCAGAGTTTTCACCACTTGAACTCCTTATTGATACAATCTCTCCTTGTGTATCAACGGCATCTTGTGGACTAATTTTAACCCCACTCCCTCCACGAATTAGTGCATATACAAAAAAACCATGGCGATAAAAGATATAGCCAATAAATGGTAAGTTGTAAAATAAGAAATGTTCATTTTTAACCATTAATAAAGTCAGTCTTAAAATTAATCATGCCACCTCACCAAATAACAAAAACATTTATATAGAATAATAAAATTAAATAGTTTTATAATCTAAAAAAACGATCCTATCAACATCATCAGGGATAAATTTTACTCTAAAAAAAGATCCGATTTTTATATTTTCTGGCTGATGGATTTCATATTTTAAAGTTCTTAGGGAATTAATTCCCCCTTCTTTAAAAAGGTATGAAACCGTCAAGGTAGCTACAACTATCCCAGATGAATATTTATTTTTTCTATATTCAATTTTTATTATTCTAGCCTTTTTGTTCAATACCTTCTGAATATATTTTTCTATCCTGTGATGCAATATTATTGTTCTGATATATTGCATAGCAGAAATAGACTAAAAGGACTAGTGGTATGATCACCGCCAACTTTGGCATTACTGTAGATAAGATATTTATCATAACTAATTGTCCACATTTAGCCTTAACCAAGTCGCCGACGCTGGTTATTTCCATATCGCGGCTGTTGGTGATTGCCATCCCCCGCCGTCTTTAAAGGTATTTAATTCACTCTTATAAAATATTTCTGTAATTATCTACAACTCTAAACCTTCCTCGTTATAAAATACACTATCACTTCATTTCAGATGGGGCCAAAAATATTTCCTCTGGGTTATTAGGCATATAATAAATATAAATCGTATTATTCCTCATTATCTTTACCATGTTCTGAGGGGAAATATATTCTTTAGCTGTCGTAGTAACCTGTCCTGAGTCAGTATCAAATTCAATATCCATCTTAAGCTTTGTATTTCCCGTTCCTGTTGCTCCGATTTTCTCCATATTCAAAATTCTAGCCTCTGTACGAACCCCATCTTTCTTGAATCGATCATAAATGGCTCCTGTTCTATAACAGTAAGCTATTACAAGAATTATAACAGACACTATTATTATTAATGTAACCCAAAAAGAATTAGACATAAGATCATCCTACAATGAAAAGGTTATTAAAAAAAGTTCTCAAATTTGATTTTGTGACTTCAATTTTATTCCTAAGCCGAACCCTAGTATCTGCATCAGCTAAATCTATATTTTTACTTGAGTGGTCTACTACATTATGAGAAATAGATACACCAGTCAAACCACCAGAAACTCCTGTGAAACTACCAGATGCACCTGTTATAGACACCTGATAGCCCTTTACATTACTAGCAAAAAATGGTGCATTTATTTCGACATTGACGTCGCTTTTTATTGTGATCTTACTTGGGGATTTTATAGATACTTCTCCTGCAACACTTTCTTCCCATTTCCCTTTAATATCCCGCGCTACATTCCCCTTTACATCCACGATCTGGTTATGATCAACCGTTAGTTTATCTACGCCATTAATTTCTGTGACAACACCTTTCTTATAAACCACCTGTGTTGCAGCACCGATTGCACCAGATGATGCAGCCGCTAATATAGATGTAGGTGGAACAAAAGCCCCTTCTGGAGCCATCACAGTACCTTTGGCATTAATATCAAAAGGGACAGAAGGTAGTGCTGATTCTGAACCATCCGCCGATATTGTTTGGCCATAAACAATCTTGCTACCCGCATCAAACATAATATCACTGGTAGCTTTGGTACTTACTGTCGCACCAGAACTTACGACCAAATTATTGCTATATTTATTGTCTGAATAGCCAGTAACATCTTTGGATTCGTTATCCGTAATACTCTCTTTACGCCCACCGGCAGTTACAGACACGGTCTGCCCACTGTTATAAGTCTGAGTATCATGCTTATCTACAGTAACATTCCTGACATCTTTATGAGTATAACTGGTCGCTTTATGCACTGTCTCAACATGTTCCCCTTCGACAGAAACATTCATATTCCGCTCTGAGTGCAAATCAACCGATTCATTACCCAGTTTATCTTCAAAGAACAGGTAACTGGCATTATCCATATGCCCGCCCTTACTACGGGTCATAAATCCCATACGTGTCGAACCACCCGGCAATTCCCACGGCGGCATGCTGGCTTCGTTATATACCCTGCCCGTCACGATAGGGCGGTCCGGATCGCCGTTGATAAAGTCGATCACCACTTCGTCGCCAACGCGCGGGATCTGCACGCCGCCAAACCCCTGACCAGCCCAGGCGCTGGAAACACGCACCCAGCCCGAACTGGTGTCATCGCCATTCGCCAGACGGTCCCAGTGGAACTTCACCTTCACCCGGCCGTATTTATCGGTCCAGATGGACTCGCCCTGCGGCCCTACCACCTTCGCGGTCTGCGGGCCGTAGGTGCGCGGCCAAGGCGTCGCCTGCTCCGGGCGGAATACTACGGAAGACGGGATCACCGTAAAGTCCAACCGGTGGACGCTTCCCCCGTCGCTGCCGCTGGCGTAGCGGTTCTCTTCAAACTGGTAGTGTACCGCCGTGGTCAGATACTCACCGTTATCGCTGAAGAACGGCGCGTTCAGCAGTGCAAAAGTGTATCCCGGCGCCAGCCCGACGGCGGTGCCTGTTCCCTGTATCTGCTGGTGATCCACCTGCCAGCGCTCCTGACGGATGCGGGCATAAAACTCGCCGTGGCCGTGTTCCACGTAGCGCCCCGGCCAGTCGTAAACGTCGATGCTGCCCGGTGATGGCGAGGCCGGATTCTGGCGCGCCTGGAACAGCCAGGCGTTGGGCTTGCGGAAGTCGTAGTCGTCCAGGCTGTAGATGCCCGGTGTGACGCTGTCTTCCAGCGCCCACTGACTGATGCCTTCTTCGTCGGTACTGCCGCCGGAAGGCGTGACATGGTAGGGAATGCTCTCGTAACCGCTGAACGGCTGTTGCTGCTGCGGCGCATCCGTCAGCACCAGGGTGTGTTTGTCCGCCTCATGGCTGAAGTGATAGGTAATGCCCTCCAGCTCCATCAAACGGCTGATAAACGCCAGGCTGCTCTCCTGGTACTGCACGCAGTATTCCCAAGGGCGATAGCTGCCCGTCAGCCGATCTTCAACATTCACCTGGCTTTCGCCCAGCAGACTCTTCACTATCTGCGGCACTGTCTGACCCTGGAAGATACGCAGGTTACGGTCACGCTTCATCGGCCACAGATCCGGTTCCATGGTCAGGCGATACTCCGCGTAGCGGGTACCGGAAAGCTCCACCGCACTTACCGCCACTCGGGTTACTTTACCGTTCAGGTAGCGTTTGCCCATCAGGGAACGCGTCGGGATGGTCACCGTAATCGGCTGCCCCAGCAGGCTGCTGCGATCGATGCGCGCATCCGTGCTCAGCAGCGTTACGCTCAGTTCGAACGGCTCCGATAACGCCTCGCGCCCGGAGAGTTTCCAGAAAAGCAGCCCGGGAACGGGTAGCTGGACGGTAATACGATCTAACATGACGGAAGTCCTTTGCCTGACAACGTTAATGCGATAGTGAAGAATCGCCTTTATATCAGGATAGGCCGTGATAGTGAAATATAGAATCAGAATATGATGAATATCATCACGTTTATTTATAACATTATAAAGATCTGGTGTTTTGCTCCGCGTAGCTATCCATATCATAAGCCAATAACAGAGTCCTGCAGCACCGCTTCCCTTAAATGCAAGAGGGTGCAATGCGCTACGTTCTTTATCCTCACGCTATTTTAGCACTTAGCAAACAGCGTGCGATACGGCGACTCAACTTACTAAAATAAATTACATCCGGTATTAACACGTTATTGCTCAGTCAAAGTCTATACCAATAACGGCCATTTTCTTAGGCGGAACCCCTTGATGCTTTATCGTCACGACTAGCCCTTTCCGCAACTTTCCAGCCTCTGAGGCTTTAACCACTCCTGCAGCGCTGTACTGCTTTAAGCTACCGTCCAACTCGCTTTCAACAGTAAACGAGTAGAAGTAATCAATATTGTGTGTCGCCTGCAGCTGTTTCCATGAGATGAGTCTGGCAGTGGTGACACTACCTTTCCATAAATCTCTACTGCTCCAGTCCTTGATTTCACTACTTTCGTTTTTATTGATCTTTATTCCCTTAAAAGAGAAGTATACATATAGTAAAACAATAACAAACATAGACAAAGAAATATAATCAGAATAGTCCACTACTTGCCTCTACAGAATATAAAAATAAATATCGACATCTAAAACAATATCAATCTTATTTATGAGTGTAATTCAACTTAGGATCCAATAAATATAGCATACTAACGCGATAAATTATTATTTCTTGAAAATTTAAAAATCAATATGCATAACTGCTATATTTGATGGAGTGTTATCACTATACTTAATAATTAACCCTAAGCCTTTATTCAATTTATGAATATCGCTTGGGTTTACAATACCTTTTGCAAAGCATTTCTTTTTCGAATTATTAACATCCAAATAAAAATAGAGATCATAGATGAAACCATCACCGCACTTGGTGCCTGTACGCCTCCATGATTCCAGTGGAACAGTAATCAAATTCCCAGTCCATTGTTCGCGCGAAATCCAACATCTCATTGCAACCAATTGTGATTTTCTTGTCCTGGTCATCATCACTACCAAAATAAAAGAAATTATGGTTGTCAATATACCGAATACAAAAAATGGGTCATTAATAAACATCTTATATTACTTCGTTAAATATATTGGTTATAGGTGTTTTATATTTACACCTAAGAAAACTAACAGATAACAATCCATTCTAATTGAAAGTTCCAACCAGTTTCTTAATAAACACCAAGAATCCTATTCCCTGATGCCATTATCGAGCAAGAAACGGCTGGGGAGCGTCAACTACAACAGTATTAACATCGTTTTTAGAATAACGCAACGGTATCTTTTTTCCAGCTTGATAATCGCTTACATCACTCTTTCTAATAACCATATTAACTCTTCCTATTTTACAGATTCCTTCTTCTGTTTGAAACTCAAACTCCAAGGTAATATTAATAAGATCTATGCTACTCCCAGGGCTTTCATAATACTTTTTAATATCACCTATAACACTCACTCCATTTCTTCGGACATTTCCCTTTCCTCTTTCACTCAAAATACCTTTAACTAAAAAAAATACAATAAAAAATATAATTAGAGAAACTATAGATATATGCAATATTGATATGGGATAGTGCTGAATAAAATATAATATACTCAAGTTTATTCTCCGTGCACATTTAAATATATAGAACAAATCACAGCCATGGTTTTACCGATACATTCTAGTTGCGAGGATTACAATAAATTAACCATCAGGACTAACAGAAAGGGTTATCCGTGATATGGGTAACCTTTGAAGGGTCATTCCTAGCATAACGTAATGCGAGTTTTTCCCCAACCCGATACTTATCAATGCAAATATCTTTTATAGCTATTTCTTTTTTACCTTTAAATACCTGACCATTCTCCGCTGAGTAAGAAAAATCAATAATTACGTTAATAACACCAGATGTTCCACCTGAACGAGTATATGAACGTGTTATTTTGCCTAACACTTCAACTCCATCCCTCTCAACCTCTCTCTTTTCTTTTTTATTCCTCCAATCTTTTAAGGCAATAGAAATAAATGCATATAAAACAATGCTAATAACAGTAACAAATATTAAATCAGAGATAACTCTCACTCTCCCTCCAGAACATCAACACTCTATAGTATTTATTTTCATCATGCCACGGCCCCACATTAGAGCAAAACTGTTTCAAATAATAGACATGGACCACTAACCTTTTAACCTTAAAAATAAAAGTAATACACCCTATTACAGAAAAGTCTGAATTTGACGTCACAATGATCCAACCACGACGAGGCGACTCCTTGGTCTTAGTTGAATAATTTTCTATAGCATATTAAGCATTAAGGAAAAATCAGCCACAGCCTCTGCAATATTCTCCACCGGAACCGCCTAAGACTCCTCGCGGTATATCCACTGTATCTGCTCAATCAACCGCAGCAACTCATCATCGGCGCCCGGCTTCCAGAGCGCAACCATCGGGTGCGTCAGGCCGCTCTGGCCCAGCTCGGTGTCGAGCCGGCTTACCGCCGGCCATTGCTGGGCCTGAAAATGCGTCGGTAAAAATGCCCAGCCCTGTCCGGCGCTCAGCGATGCCTGCAGCAGCGGCAATTCATTGATGACCCGGATACGGTCAGAGATCTGTAAGCGCTTGGCCATGGCATCCGGCAGGTCGCTGAACGGAATAAGCTGAGTGTGTGCAGCCAGCGCAATCAGCGGAGTCGGGTCGGCATCAGGAAAGAACCCCTCGCGGGCATACACCGCCATCTCCAACGCCCCTAACGCCCGCCATTTAAACCGATCGCTGATGCTGCGATTAAGCGCCTGATAGACGCCCAGGTGCGCCGCCCCGCCTGCCAGCAGCTCTTCCGCCTCCGTCCTTTCCATCATGCGCAGATCCAGTGCAATACCCTGCTGATACAGCGCCGCCGACAGCGCGCTCAAAAACGACCTTGGCGTAAACGCGTCATAGCACAGCACCACGCGCTGGCGAACCTGCTGCGGAATATGCTCCGCCAGTTGGCAAAAGGTTTCCGCTTCCTGCAGAAATAATCTCGCCTGACGATACAGGCGCTGCCCGGCATCCGTTAACCGCAGCGGGCGCGTATGGCGATCGAACAGCGCATAGCCCAAGTCCAGCTCCAGGTACTCGACCAGTTCGCCGACGGTTGTACGATCTTTCCCCAGGCGTTTGGCTGCCCGCGTTAAATTGCCGCTCTCACATACGCTGGCAAACGCTTCTATCTGGGCTAAAGAAAATCGAATCTTTTCCACTGATGATCCTGTCCGGTTCGGGGGATTTTCCCCCATTAAGTCACTCTTGGCCGCGCGACCCACGCCTTACCATCCCCGGGCACCCCTCGCATAATGGTAAGGAGATAACATGAAAAAATTTGCTTCCAGCGCATCAGCGCTGCTGGCCGGCGCGATACTCAGCGCCAGCCTGACCACCGGCGCACAGGCCTGCACCCGCGCGTTTATGAATATGTACCCCGGCTATATGGTCAGCGCCCGTAACCTGGATTTCTTCGGCCCGGTCGATCCCTCTTTGGTGATCACCCCGCGCGGCGTGGCGCATAACGGCGGCGACAGTAAGAATGCCGCCCACTGGCAAACCCGCTACGGCAGCGTGGTGGTCTATGCCGATGGCGTATTCCCGATGGATGGCATGAATGAAAAAGGGTTGGCGGGGCATACGCTGTTTTATATGAACGGCAGCCAGGTTCAGCAAGGCAACCAGGATAAACCGGTTCTCGAAAGCCGCGCCTGGCTCAGTTATATTCTGGACAATTACGCTACCGTCGATCAGGCAGTAAATGCGATCCGCAACGATGTGCGTCTGGTCGCCGCACGCCTGCCGATTGATTACGCCTCCGACACCAAACATATCGCCATTGAAGACGTTAGCGGTGATTCCGCGATTATTGAGATTGATAACGGCAAAGTTAATGTTTATCACGACAAAAACTACCGGGTGATGACCAATCCGCCGTCTTATGCGCAACAACTGAAAAACCTGGCTAAATACCAGCACGCCAAACGCCGCGACATTCCCGGCGGGCTGGAAGCAGATGAACGTCTGGTGCGCGCCAGCTACGATTTACAAAACCTACCGCAGCCGGATAACAAAGATCAGGCTCAGGGATTTATTTTATCGGTCATCAACAACGTGGCTTACCCGATCGGTTCGCCGGCAGAGCCTGACGAACAGAAAGTGTCCGATATGTATGAAAAATACAGTAAACGCCCGGAGCAAAATAAAGGCATCGGCACCTACTGGACCGCAATTTCCGACCTGAGCCACGGCGAATATCACTTCAAATCGACCTTCGCGGCCTCACAGGTCTGGGTATCGCTACACGATATCAACTTTAGCCAAGGCCAACCGGTACGGCAAATCAAGCACCTGAATGACTACGCGCAGCAAGGATGGGAGGGCAATATTCTGGCGCAGGCGAAGTAACGCCAGCCCCGCGCCGCACGGCGCGGGCTAGTGCACAAATAGTTTCACCAGGAAATCAGCACGAGATAATTTATGCCTGAGTTTTAATAAAAAACGGCAACAATGCTGTAAGCAGAGAAGAAACCACGCTTTGACATTAGTTATAGTAATCCGAATTGATATCGGTGAGAAAAACTCAGTGGCGACATAATAGGTTGATCATTACCCTTCAGTTAAAAGTTCCGTTCTAGCCGCACAGCGAATTCCCCATGTTACTGAGTATCCTTTATATCATTGGCATCACCGCAGAAGCCATGACCGGCGCGCTGGCTGCCGGCCGCCGTCAGATGGATATGTTCGGCGTGCTGATCATCGCCTCCGCCACAGCGATCGGCGGCGGCTCGGTGCGCGATGTTCTGCTTGGCCATTACCCTCTTGGCTGGGTTAAACACCCCGAGTACATCGTGATTGTCGCCATTGCCGCCATCGTCACCACCTGGCTCGCCCCGCTGATGCGCCATCTGCGCCGGCTGTTTCTGGTGCTGGATGCCGTCGGCCTGATCGTGTTCTCCATTATCGGCGCGCAGGTGGCGCTGGATATGGGCCACAGCCCGATCATCGCCGCCATTGCCGCGGTGATCACCGGCGTGTTCGGCGGAGTATTGCGCGATATGTTCTGCAACCGCATCCCGCTGGTCTTCCAAAAAGAGATTTACGGCGGTATCGCTTTCGCTGCGGCCTGGCTCTATATCGGCCTGCAGTACCTCGACCTGCCGCATAACGTCGTGGTGCTGATTACGCTGTTTGCCGGCCTGAGTGCGCGCCTGCTTGCCCTGCGCTTCCGGCTTGGGCTGCCCGTTTTCAATTATCAGCATCCGGATCACTAACCGCATCGCCGGCAAAACCGGCGATATGCTGCTGCCGCAGGATATTTGTCACGCGCAGTAGCGCCGGCTGTCGGAAGAATTCAACCAGTTGCGCCGCCCGTTTGTCCCCGATGCCGGCCTGCCGCTGCCATATGTGCGGCGGCAGCCTTTTGGCCTGTTGCCACCCCGTCACATCGGCAAGTTGCTCGGACGACAGCGGCGCCCCCAGCGCCAGCAGCCAGCGACTGAAAGGTTGCCGCCGCGCCAGCATAAATTGCTGATAGAGACGCCGTGCCTGCTTATCCCCCATCCCCGGCAGCGTCCGCAAACTCTCCGGCGTCAGCATCAGCCAGTCCGCCAGCTCTTTTACCTGCCCATGGTCGACCAACATCCGCCAACTGGCCTCACTGACGCCGTTCATCATCAGCCCCTGCGGGCCGCTCAGCCACACCAGTCGTGCGATAAACTGCTGCCGACAGCCTTCCTGCAGGGTAAAGCAACTGAACGCGTGGTAGCGCGCGGCATCCGGCGCCGTCCGCACCGGCCGTTCCACGCTGCGCCATGCCACGCGGGTAACCAGAGGAACTCCTTGCCCCTTCAGGCTGACGGCAACCTGATCGCCAGGCACGATGTCCCAATACCGCCAGCGGGCAAGCGAACCGATATTGACGCGCCGTATCCACTTGTCATCCAGCCGCAGAGGGTCCAGCGCCAGCACCACCGTAATTTTACCGGTACGGCCGATGCGGAACATCACCTGTTCCACGCGCGTCACCTGCTCTGCCGGCGTATATTTCCACGCTACCGCCCACAACGCCGGCTTATTACGCCAGTAGCGCCCGGACGGCGAACTTGCCTGATGCAGCACCACGCCATCGGTCACAAAGGGCAAGGGGCTGGCAAACCAGGCGTCACGCCAACGGATAACGTCTTCAACCGAACTCACCGGCTGCGTATAGTCGCGCGCCAGCGTAAACCCCCACGCCGCCAGCTGCGCCAGCCGCTGCGACATCGCGGGCGGGCCGTCGGGCCAGGCCCAGATGAAAATGCCCAGCTGCGTAAGCCGCTCAGAGGGCTGATTACGCATCAATGTACCGGCAACGCTGGCGCGTGCGTTGACGCCGCCATGCAGCTGCTGACGATGACCGGTCATCAGCAAAAACAGCTCTCCCTGCAGCACCAGAAGGTCCGGCGCGTTCGCCAACGTTAACGGCACGCCGGGGATTGCCCTGACCTTTTCCAGCCAGTCTTCGCCCAGCCTGCCGTTGCCGCGACTGATCGCCTGCGCCAGTTTACCGTGCCGGTACACCAGCGTCACGGCGACGCCGTCAACCTTGGGCTGCAGCCACACGTCGCGGCGCTCCGCCAGCCATTGGGCAACCGCCCGGCGATCGGCCAGCTTACGCAGCCCGGTATGGGCGACCGGATGAGGCACCTTTCCCGCCGGTAACTGAGGCAGAGGAATTACCCCCGTCCGGCCGGCGCAAACTCGCCAAAATCGCTGTTTTTGCCGCAGGCTGTCGTAAAGTTCGTCGCTAATCAAACTTTTCCCGCGTTGATAATAGGCCGCGTCCCAGCGCACCAGCTGCTCTTCCAAAGCATTCAGTTCATTGCGCAGGCGCTCCGCCGGCCAGTGCGGGCAGGTTTCTGCCTGCGCGCCGACGGAGATGACCATCGCGAGAATAAAAAACACGGCGCCGTAAAAAAGGTGTCCTTTCATTCCTCCTCCCTGGTGCCATGCAGTAAATCCGCTTTTCAGCGCGGCGGCGACGCATAAAATCATCGGTCGCAAAACACATCGCAAAATAAATTTTCGTTTGCGAAAAACCATCGAAATAACGCGATACGCAAGGCACTTTGTAATTTTCGCCGTGTTTTTCCGCCAAAGCCGCGGGCAAAATGCGCGCAAACGCTGCATCAGCGGCGTTAGCCGTGTATACTGTGCGGAGAAAATACACATCTGCTGTAATTGGCACATCAACCGCTATCAACGAACATCATCATGGCTCAAGGCACGCTTTATATTGTCTCTGCACCCAGCGGCGCAGGTAAATCAAGTCTGATTCAGGCTTTGTTAAAGACCCAACCGCTGTACGACACGCAGGTTTCGGTTTCACACACCACGCGCGACAGTCGCCCGGGTGAAAATCATGGCGAACACTATTTCTTTGTGTCGCACGACGAATTCCGCCGCATGATTGCGCAGGATGCCTTCCTTGAGCACGCCGAAGTGTTCGGCAACTACTACGGCACCTCGCGCGCGGCTATCGAGCAGGTGCTGGCGACCGGCGTGGATGTTTTCCTGGATATCGACTGGCAGGGCGCGCAGCAAATTCGCGCCAAGATGCCGCAGGCGCGCAGCATCTTTATCCTGCCGCCGTCGAAGGAAGAGCTGGGCCGCCGCCTGCGCGGCCGCGGGCAGGACTCCGATGAGGTGATCGCCAAGCGCATGGCGCAGGCGGTAGCGGAAATGACGCACTATGCGGAGTATGATTATTTAATCGTGAACGATGATTTCGATCTGGCGCTGTCCGATCTGAAAACCATTATTCGCGCCGAGCGCTTGCGTTTAGGTCGGCAAATGCTGCGACATGACGCTTTAATCAGCAAACTATTGGCAGACTGAAGACAGTTTCAGTATTATGCCCAGTCTTTTCGTCACCTGTGGAGTAGCACAAATATGGCACGCGTAACTGTTCAAGACGCTGTAGAGAAAATTGGTAACCGTTTTGACCTGGTGTTGGTCGCTGCTCGTCGGGCACGTCAAATCCAGGTCGGCGGCAAAGACGCGCTGGTTCCTGAAGAGAACGATAAGTACACCGTTATCGCTCTGCGCGAAATCGAAGAAGGCCTGATCAACAGCCAGATCCTCGATGTGCGTGAGCGCCAGGAGCAGCAAGAGCAGGAAGCCGCAGAAATTCAGGCGGTTACCGCGATTGCTGAAGGCCGTCGTTAATTAAATAGCGAGTCTGCCTTGTACCTGTTTGAAAGCCTTAACCAGCTGATTCAACGTTACCTGCCTGAGGAGCAAATTAAGCGCCTCAAACAGGCATACCTCGTCGCGCGTGATGCTCACGAGGGTCAGACACGCTCCAGCGGTGAGCCTTATATTACTCACCCGGTCGCCGTGGCCTGCATCCTGGCGGAGATGCGTCTCGATTACGAGACGCTGATGGCCGCCCTGCTGCATGATGTCATTGAAGACACCCCGGCAACCTATCAGGATATGGAACAGCTGTTCGGCAAAAGCGTCGCCGAACTGGTTGAAGGCGTATCCAAGCTCGACAAGCTCAAATTCCAGGATAAAAAAGAAGCGCAGGCGGAAAACTTCCGCAAGATGATCATGGCGATGGTGCAGGATATCCGCGTCGTGCTGATCAAGCTGGCCGACCGTACGCACAATATGCGCACCCTCGGTTCGCTGCGCCCGGACAAACGCCGGCGCATCGCGCGTGAAACCCTGGAAATCTACAGCCCGCTGGCGCACCGCCTGGGCATCCATCACCTGAAAACCGAGCTGGAAGAGCTGGGTTTTGAGGCGCTTTACCCTAACCGCTACCGCGTCATCAAGGAAGTGGTCAAGGCCGCGCGCGGCAACCGTAAGGAAATGATCCAAAAGATTCTTTCCGAGATCGAAGGACGGTTAACCGAAGCCGGCATCGCCTGCCGCGTCAGCGGACGGGAAAAACACCTCTACTCCATTTACTGCAAGATGCACCTGAAAGAACAGCGCTTCCATTCGATTATGGATATCTATGCGTTCCGGGTGATCGTCAAAGAAGTGGATACCTGTTACCGCGTGCTGGGCCAGGTGCATAGCCTGTACAAACCGCGCCCGGGGCGGGTTAAAGACTATATCGCCATTCCCAAGGCCAACGGCTACCAGTCGTTGCATACTTCGCTGATCGGGCCGCACGGCGTGCCGGTCGAAGTGCAGATCCGTACCGAAGATATGGATCAGATGGCGGAAATGGGGGTGGCGGCGCACTGGGCGTACAAAGAACAGGGCGAGAGCGGCACTACCGCGCAAATCCGCGCCCAGCGCTGGATGCAAAGCCTGCTGGAGCTGCAGCAAAGCGCCGGCAGCTCCTTCGAATTTATTGAAAGCGTTAAATCCGATCTGTTCCCGGATGAGATTTACGTTTTCACCCCGGAAGGCCGCATCGTCGAACTGCCGGCCGGCGCCACGCCGGTCGACTTCGCTTACGCCGTGCATACCGATATCGGCCATGCCTGCGTCGGCGCCCGCGTCGACCGCCAGCCTTACCCGCTGTCGCAGGCGCTCACCAGCGGCCAGACGGTGGAAATCATCACCGCGCCGGGCGCACGGCCGAATGCCGCCTGGCTGAACTTTGTCGTCAGCTCAAAAGCGCGCGCCAAAATCCGCCAGATGCTGAAGAACCTTAAGCGCGACGACTCCGTCAACCTCGGCCGTCGTCTGCTGAACCATGCGCTGGGCGGCAGTCGCAAGCTGGCCGAAATCCCGCAGGAAAATATTCAGCACGAGCTGGAGCGCATGAAGCTGGCGACGCTGGACGATCTGCTGGCGGAAATCGGCCTCGGCAACGCCATGAGCGTGGTGGTGGCGAAAAACCTGCAGGGCGACCAATCCAGCCTCGGCGCCTCTTCCGGCGTGCGCAACCTGGCCATCAAAGGCGCCGACGGCGTATTGATCACCTTTGCCAAGTGCTGCCGGCCGATTCCGGGCGACCCGATTATCGCCCATGTCAGCCCGGGCAAAGGGCTGGTGATCCACCATGAATCCTGCCGCAACATCCGCGGTTACCAGAAAGAACCGGAAAAGTTCATGGCGGTCGAGTGGGATAAGGAAACCGAGCAAGAATTCATCGCCGAAATCAAAGTGGATATGTTTAACCACCAGGGGGCGTTGGCCAACCTGACGGCGGCGATCAATGCAGCTGAGTCCAATATTCAAAGCCTGAATACTGAAGAGAAAGACGGCCGGGTCTACAGCGCCTTTATCCGCCTGACCACTCGCGATCGCATCCATCTGGCAAATATCATGCGTAAAATCCGTATCATGCCGGATGTAATCAAAGTTAACCGTAACCGAAACTAGCGCCTATGAGCCCCGAACGCTATGCGCGGATTTGTGAAATGCTCGCCACCCGTCAACCGGATCTGACGGTTTGTCTGGAACAGGTTCACAAACCGCATAACGTCTCCGCAATTATCCGTACCGCCGACGCCGTCGGCGTGCATCAGGTTCATGCCGTTTGGCCAACCACCCGCATGCGGACGCTGGTTTCTTCCGCCGCCGGCAGCAACAGCTGGGTCAACGTAAAAACGCACCCTACCATCGGCGATGCGGTCGGCCATATGAAGGGCCAGGGCATGCAAATTCTGGCGACGCACCTGTCTGACCGCGCGGTGGATTTTCGTGATATCGACTACACCCGCCCAACCTGTATTCTGCTCGGGCAGGAAAAAACCGGCATCACCGAAGAAGCGCTGCAGCTTGCCGACCAGGACATCATCATTCCGATGATCGGCATGGTGCAATCGCTCAACGTCTCCGTGGCTTCCGCCCTGATCCTGTACGAAGCGCAGCGACAGCGCCAAAATGCCGGCATGTACCGCCGCGATCGCAGCATGCTGGATGCTGAAGAGCAACAGCGCCTGCTGTTTGAGGGCGGCTACCCGGTGCTGGCCAACGTCGCCAAGCGTAAAGGCCTGCCGCGCCCCCATATCGATGAAAACGGCGCAGTGATCGCCGAGGCCGAATGGTGGGCCGCCATGCAAGCAACGGTGCGCAGATGAAAGGCCGCCTGCTGGATGCGGTTCCGCTCACCACGTTGACCGGCGTTGGCGCCAGCCAGGCAGCCAAGCTGGCTAAAATCGGGTTGGAAACCATTCAGGATCTGCTGCTGCACCTGCCGCTGCGTTACGAAGACCGCACCCGCCTGTACCCCATCAATGACCTGCTGCCGGGCATTTTCGCCACGGTAGAAGGCGAAGTACTGCGCAGCGATATCAGTTTTGGCCGCCGCCGTATGCTCACCTGCCAAATCAGCGACGGCACCGGCATCCTCACCATGCGCTTTTTCAATTTCAACGCGGCGATGAAAAACAGCCTGGCGACCGGGCGCCGCGTTACCGCCTACGGGGAAATCAAGCGCGGCAACCACGGTGCGGAAATCATTCATCCGGAATACCGCCTGCAGGGCGAACATGACGACGTCGAGCTGCAGGCCTCGCTGACGCCGGTCTACCCCACAACCGAAGGCGTCCGTCAGGCTACGCTGCGTAAGCTGACCGATCAGGCGCTGGAGCTGCTGGATACCTGCGCCATTACCGAACTGCTGCCGCCGGAACTGAGCGGCGGCCTGATGAGCCTGCCGCAGGCGCTGCATACGCTGCATCGTCCGCCGCCGGATATCCAGCTGGCCGATCTGGAATTGGGCAAACATCCGGCGCAGAAACGGCTGATTATGGAAGAGCTGCTGGCACACAACCTCAGCATGCTGGCGGTACGCGCCGGCACGCAGAGTTATCACGCCCAGCCGCTGCTGCCGGACGGCAGATTGAAAAAAGCGTTTCTGGCCCAGTTGCCGTTTGCCCCGACCGGTGCGCAACAGCGCGTGGTGGCGGATATCGAAGCTGATATGCAAAAAGATTTCCCGATGATGCGTCTGGTTCAGGGCGACGTCGGCTCCGGGAAAACGCTGGTGGCGGCGCTGGCCGCGCTGCGCGCCATTGCCCACGGTAAGCAGGTGGCGCTGATGGCGCCGACCGAGCTGCTGGCGGAACAGCATGCCAATAACTTCCGCCAATGGTTTGCGCCGTTGGGCATTGAAGTCGGCTGGCTGGCCGGGAAGCAGAAAGGCAAAGCGCGCATCGCGCAGCAGGAAGCGATCGCCAGCGGTCAGGTTTCGATGGTGGTCGGCACCCACGCCATTTTTCAGGAGCAGGTTCAGTTCAACGGGCTGGCGCTGGTTATCATTGATGAACAGCACCGCTTTGGCGTCCATCAGCGTCTGGCGCTGTGGGAAAAAGGTGAAGAGCAGGGTTTCCATGCCCACCAGTTGATCATGACCGCCACACCGATCCCACGCACGCTGGCGATGACCGCCTATGCCGATCTGGACACCTCGGTCATCGATGAACTGCCGCCGGGCCGCACGCCGGTCACCACGGTGGCGATCCCGGATACCCGCCGGGCAGATATTATCGAACGCGTCAGAAACGCCTGCCAGCAGGAAGGCCGTCAGGCTTACTGGGTCTGCACGCTGATTGAAGAGTCCGAACTGCTGGAAGCGCAGGCGGCGGAAGCCACCTGGGAAGAGCTGAAAGCGGCGCTGCCGGAGCTGAAGGTGGCGCTGGTGCACGGCCGGATGAAGGCGCAGGAAAAACAGGCGGTGATGCAGGCCTTCAAGCAGGGGGAGCTGCAGCTGCTGGTTGCCACCACGGTGATCGAAGTCGGCGTCGATGTGCCGAACGCCAGCCTGATGATTATTGAAAACCCGGAGCGGCTGGGCCTGGCGCAGCTGCACCAGCTGCGTGGCCGCGTAGGTCGCGGCGCGGTCGCCTCACACTGCGTACTGCTGTACAAAACCCCGCTGAGTAAAACCGCGCAGAAGCGCCTGCAGGTGCTGCGCGACAGCAACGATGGCTTCGTGATCGCCCAGCGCGATCTGGAAATTCGCGGCCCCGGCGAGCTACTCGGCACCCGGCAGACCGGCAATGCCGAATTCAAAGTCGCCGATCTGCTGCGCGACCAGTCGATGATCCCGGAAGTACAGCGGGTTGCCCGCCATATCCACCAGCAATACCCCGAACACGCTCAGGCGCTGATTGAGCGCTGGCTGCCGGAAAAGGCACGCTATTCCAACGCATAAAAAAGGGCGCCGAGAAGGCGCCCTTTTGCTGTCCAGTGGTTACTCAGCCAACCGCCGGGAAGACCGGCAGCAGCAGGTACAGCTTGATAATGATGGCGTTGGCGATATCGATAAAGAACGCCCCCACCATCGGCACTACCAGGAACGCCAGGTGCGATGGGCCGAAACGATCGGTAATCGCCTGCATATTGGCAATCGCGGTCGGCGTAGCGCCCATCCCGAAGCCGCAGTGCCCGGCAGCCAGCACTGCCGCATCATAGTTTTTGCCCATCACCCGGTAGGTGACGAAAATCGCGTACAGCGCCATCACCAGCGTCTGCACCGCCAGGATCGCCAGCATCGGCAGCGCCAGTGACGCCAGCTCCCACAGGCGCAGGCTCATCAGCGCCATCGCCAGGAACAGCGACAGACTGACGTTACCCAGCACCGATACCGCACGCTCAAACACGGTATAAAAGCCGGTGAATGCCAGCGTATTGCTGAGGATCACCCCGACAAACAGCACGCAGACGAAGTTCGGCAGTTCAAATACCGTGCCGCTCAGCAGGCCGGCGATAAGCTGGCCCAGGCTGAGGCAGATGGCGATCATCGCAATGGTTTCAATCATCACCAGCGAGGTAATCAGACGACCGCTCTCCGGTTTTTCAAAGCCGCTCGGCTGGACGCTGTCATCCGGCGAACCTTCCGGCGAGGAAGAGTGCTTCACCAGATAGCGCGCCACCGGGCCGCCAATCAGGCCGCCCAGCACCAGGCCGAAGGTGGCGCAGGCCATCGCCACTTCGGTGGCGTTTTCAAAGCCGTAACGCTCGATAAACAGCTTACTCCAGGCAGCGCCGGTGCCGTGGCCGCCCGACAGGGTGATAGAACCGGCGATCAGGCCCATCAGCGGGTCCATCCCCAGCATCTTCGCCATACCGATGCCGATGGCGTTCTGCACCACCAACAGTCCCAGCACCACAAACAGGAAGATAACCAGTGCCTTACCACCGGCGCGCAACCGCGCCAGGTTGGCATTAAGGCCGATGGTGGCAAAGAAGGCCAGCATCAGCGGATCTTTCAGCGACATGTCGAAGCTGATTTCCCAATTAACGGTCTTTTTTAAAATCAACAATAACAGCGCAACCAGCAAACCACCGGCGACGGGGGCAGGAATGGTGTATTTTTTCAGCAGAGGAATGCTTCTAACGCACTTGCCCCCAAGGAGCAAAACCAGAGTTGCGGCAACCAAAGTGCCATAAGTATCAAGATGAAACATCCAGGTACTCCATGTGAGGGGATAAATCCAATTATATTAATAAGTTATATAAAACCACTTAGTTTTTTAAACTCGATGAATGCTGGATTAGAAGGAAAAAGTGCTAAGAAGACAAGAAAAAATGCATGAAAATGCGACATAAATAAAAATAAGCGGGGAAGAAAAGTTAGGCGCAACCGTTTGCTTTTAGTGTCCAGACGATTAAAATGCCTGCTTTGCCGTTTCGGAAAAGTGCCACACCATGACCATGCAATCCGCCGAGCTTGAATCCGTGCAAAACGCCTCCGCCTCCCCGCCCAAAAGCGAACTGATCTACCGCCTGGAAGACCGCCCGCCGCTGCCGCAAACGCTGTTTGCCGCCGGCCAGCATCTGCTGGCGATGTTCGTGGCCGTGATTACGCCGGCGCTGCTGATTTGCCAGGCGCTGGGGCTGCCGGCGCAGGATACTCAGCACATTATCAGCATGTCGCTGTTCGCCTCCGGTCTGGCCTCTATTTTACAAATCAAAACCTGGGGTCCGGTCGGCTCCGGCCTGCTGTCGATTCAGGGCACCAGCTTTAACTTCGTATCACCGCTGATTATGGGCGGCATGGCGCTGAAAAACGGCGGCGCAGACGTGCCGACCATGATGGCGGCGCTGTTCGGCACCCTGATGGTTGCCTCCTGCACCGAGATTCTGCTGTCGCGCGTCCTGCACCTGGCGCGCCGCATTATTACGCCGCTGGTATCAGGCATTGTGGTGATGATTATCGGCCTGTCGCTGATTCAGGTCGGCCTGACCTCCATCGGCGGCGGCTACGCGGCAATGAACGACCACACCTTCGGCGCGCCAAAAAACCTGCTGCTGGCCGGCGCGGTGCTGGCGGTGATTATTTTGCTCAACCGTCAGCGTAATCCCTATCTGCGCGTTGCCTCGCTGGTGATCGCCATGGCGGTCGGCTATCTGCTGGCCTGGGCGCTCGATATGCTGCCCGCCAGCCAGCCCGTCAGCAACAGCGCGTCGATCACCATCCCCACCCCGCTGTATTACGGGCTGGGCTTTGACTGGAACCTGCTGCTGCCGCTGATGCTGATCTTTATGGTCACCTCGCTGGAAACCATCGGCGATATCACTGCCACCTCTGACGTATCCGAACAGCCGGTGCGCGGCCCGCTGTATATGAAACGCCTGAAGGGCGGCGTGCTGGCCAACGGTTTGAACTCCATGCTGTCGGCGGTCTTCAATACCTTCCCAAACTCCTGCTTCGGCCAGAACAACGGGGTGATCCAACTGACCGGCGTCGCCAGCCGCTACGTTGGCTTTGTGGTGGCGCTGATGCTGATCGCGCTGGGTCTGTTCCCGGCGGTCGCCGGCTTTGTGCAGCATATTCCTGAGCCGGTACTGGGCGGCGCCACCATTGTGATGTTCGGCACCATCGCCGCGTCCGGCGTACGTATCGTTTCACGCGAGAAGCTTAATCGCCGCGCCATCATGATTATGGCGCTGTCGCTGGCGGTCGGTATAGGCGTTTCTCAGCAGCCGCTGATTCTGCAGTTCGCGCCGGACTGGCTGAAAACCCTGCTCTCCTCCGGTATCGCCGCCGGCGGGATTACCGCCATCGTACTGAATCTGGTATTTCCGCAGGAGAAGGAATAATTCCACTGCGGGGGCGTGTGACCCGGCTTTATCGTCGAAAACGGCCGCCTGCGGCCGTTTTTTTATTGTCAGTCAGACCATTACCCTTGAGATAGCCGGCCAATTGCGGCATAAACGGGGTATCTTTTTTGACCGCTAGGGTGTGCAGGCGATGAAATTTATTGGGAAACTGTTGCTATGGCTGCTGGTGGCGGCGGCAATCGTCATCGTATTACTGTATCTGGTCGGGCAGACCCGCTGGGCCGCCGGTCAGATCGGCAACTGGGTGAGTGGGCACAGCGACTACCGCCTCTCTCTCGGTAAAATCAGCCACTCCTGGGATGAACCGGCGCAGATCGGCCTGGAAGACGTCGCGCTGACGCGCGCCAACCAGCCGCAGGCGTTAACGGCCAAGCGCGTCGTTCTGGGTCTCAGCCTGCGTCAGATCACCAACCCGCGTTACTTCCACAGCGTGACGCTGCACGACGGAACACTCAATGTGCAACCTGGCGCAGCGGCGTTACCGATCCAGGCCGACGTGCTGCAGCTGAACAATATGGCATTGCATGCCGGCGACGCCGACTGGCAGCTTAATGCGCAGCGGGTTAACGCCGGGATTACGCCATGGCGGCCTCAGTCCGGGCACCTGCTGGGCGACAACAACCGCTTCCAGTTCAGCGCCGGCTCGCTGACCCTGAACGGCATCCCCGCCTCTCAGGCGCTGGTGCAAGGGCAAATCAAAGATCATCAGCTGCTGCTGGAAGATTTCGGCGCCGATCTGGCCCAGGGCGACCTGACCGGTAAAGCGACGCGTGCCGCCGACGGCAGCTGGCTGGTAGACCGTCTGCGCCTGAACAAGGTGCGGCTGCAAACGCCGCTGTCGCTGGAACAATTCTGGCAGCGCTTTACCACCCTGCCGCCGATCACACTGCAACGCTTTGACCTGATCGACGCACGGCTGGAGGGCAAGGGGTGGGCGTTTAACGATCTTGACCTGTCCCTGCAAAACGTCTCGCTTCAGCAGGGAGACTGGCGCAGCGAGAACGGCGCATTGCATGCCAACGCCAGCGATATTATCAACGGCCGCTTCCATCTGGTGGATCCGATTATCAGTACGCGGCTGTCACCGGCCGGTATCGCCATTGAGCAATTCACCTCGCGCTGGGAAGGCGGCCTGCTGCGCGCCAACGGCAGTTGGCTGCGCGCCACCAAACGTTTGCAGCTGGACGACGTCACCGTCGCGGCGTTGGAGTATACGCTGCCGCAAAACTGGCGTGAGCTGTGGCTCAAACCGCTGCCGGCATGGCTGTCGCAGGTATACGTCAATAAGCTGACCACCAACCGTAACCTGATTATCGATATCAATCCGGCGTTCCCGTTCCAGCTGACATCGCTGAACGGTTACGGCAGCAATCTGCTGCTGGCGCACGATGGTCAGTGGGGAATCTGGTCCGGTTCGCTAAACCTGAGCGCCAGCGAAGCAACGTTCAATAAAATCGACGTCCGCCGGCCTTCTCTGGCGCTGACGGCGGACCAGCGGCAAATCGCCGTTACCGAGCTGAGCGCCTTTATGCCTAATGGCCTGCTGGATGCCAAGGCAACCGTCACGCAACGGCCGGGCAAGCCGTTTTCGCTGTCTTTATCCGGTCGTTCGGTGCCGCTCAATACCCTGCAGCAATGGGGCTGGCAGCCGGTGCCGCTGGAGGGCGACGGCAACCTGCAGCTGCAGGTTCAGGGGCTGTTAAACAGCGACGGGCCGTTCCGGGATTCCGTACGGGGTAATCTGCAGGCCACGGCGAAGGACGGGCAAACGGTCAATCAGCAACAGCCGTAAAGCAATAAGGGCGCATAGCGCCCTTATTGGTTATTCGGGAATGGCCTCGCAGCCACCCTGATCCAGCGGGACTTCCGGCTCGGCCGGCAGCACCATGTAGATGCCCTCAAACACCGCCCCTTTATCATCATCGCCAAACAGCACCACTTCCGCCTGCACGCGGGCACGGCGGCCGCGCGCCAGTCGGTCAAGGTCGCCGCTCAACGAGCTGAGATCGGCCACCGCGCGCGGGCGACCGGTGATAGGTTTACTGTAACGGATATGCGCATCCGCCAGAATGATGGTGCCGCCCAGATGGCGCTCGCGCAGCAGCAGCCAGATCAGCCCCCAGGCGGTCAGCGTCGCCAGCGAGAACAGGCTGCCGGCAAACAGCGTATGGTGCGGATTCTGATTGCCGACCTCCGGCATGGTGGTGACAAAACGCTGGCCGGTATACTGGCTGATGCGCACCCCCATCTTTTCACTGAGCGGAATATGATCGTACCAGGCCTGCTGCAGCTGTCCGCACCAGTCGGGACGGTGCAGAATATCGTCCAGCGTCGCCACCGGCTTAATCATCAGGAAGTGGCGGATCGGCGAGGTTTGCGGCGCGCTGATCTCCCCCTGGCTTTCAAACCCCAGTTTGGCGAAGAACGCCACCGCGTCCTCACGCGCGCTGCACACCACGCGCTTCACGCCTTCCTGACGCGCCACCGACTCCAGCGTCATCGCCACCAGCGTACCCAGCCCTTTGTCCTGCACGCCGGGATCGACCGCTAAAAAACGAATCGCCGCTTCGTTATCCGCATTGATATACAGCCGGCCAACGGCGACGATTTTGCCATTCTCATCCACCACCATTTGGTGGTGCGCCATGGCGTCATAGGCATCCTTTTCCGAACCCACCGGCTGGTGCAATGGCTTGCGCAGCATTTCCCAGCGAAACTGGTAATAATCCTTCAGTTCTTGTTCTGTAACGGGTACTCGTAGGTGATACATAGACGCCTTCTCTCCAAATTTTTAAACCTGTAGCCAGAACGTCACCGGACCGTCGTTCACCAGCGCGACCTGCATATCCGCCGCGAACTCGCCGGTCTGTGTTTCCACGCCGCGTTCGCGGCATTGGCCAACAAAATACTGATATAGCCGATCGGCCTGCGCAGGCTCTGCACCGCGCGAGAAACCGGGCCGCATGCCCTTTTGCGTGTCCGCGGCCAGCGTAAACTGGGAAACCACCAGCACGCTGCCGCCAGCCTGTTGAACGTTAAGGTTCATCTTGCCGTTATCATCACCAAAAATGCGGTAGCCCAGTACGCGTTCACACAAACGCTCGGCTTTCTGTTCGTTATCATCTTGCTCTACACCCAATAACACTAACAAACCTGGGCCAATTTTGCCTACCGTCTCGCCGTTTACCGTGACGCTGGCGTTTAATACTCGCTGAATCAATGCAATCATGACGGTTTATCCTGCTGTTGCTGCTCAATTTTTTGCTGTTTGTACGCGCGGTACTCCGTGAACGTGGCGGCGATCTCCGCGCCGAGCAATACGATACACCAGCTCCAGTAGACCCACAGAAATAAAATCGGGATCACCGCCAACACGCCATATATCAGCTGATAAGAAGGAAACATGGTGACGTACAGCGCAAAGCCCTTCTTACCCAGTTCGAACAGCAGCCCGGCGACCAACGCGCCGACCAGCGCATCCTTCGGCGGTACCCGGACCGTCGGCACCACGCTGTACAGCAGCCAGAAAGAGACCCACGACAGCAGCAGCGGAAAAATACGCAGCAGCTGATCCACCAGGCTGTTCACGCCGGTTTGCGCCAGCCAGTTCAGCGACAGCAGGTAGGAGCTGATCGCCATACTGGCCCCGACCAGCAGCGGCCCCAGCGTCAGCACCATCCAGTACACTGCAAACGAGTAGACGATCGGCCGCTTGTTTTTACTGCGCCAGATGGTGTTGAGCACGCTGTCGACGGAGGAGATCAGCAGCAGCGCGGTAACGATCAGGCCGCAGGTGCCGACGGCGGTCATTTTGTTGGAGTTGGCGACGAACTGCTCAAGGTAGCGCTGGATAACATTACCGGCCGCCGGTACAAAATTGGAAAAAATAAAGCTCTTCAGCTGCTCGCTGATATCAGAAAACATCGGGAAGGCGGCAAACAGCGCGAACACCACGGTGATCAGCGGCACCAGCGACAACAGGGATACATACGCCAGATGGCCCGCCAACATGGTCAGGCCATCGCTGTCGATGCGCTTGAGCAGCAACCGACCGTAGGTGACGCCCGGTTTTACGGATGACGGCAGCTTCTTGCTACGGAAAAACGACATACTCACTCCTTGTCAGTTCGTATGTCTTAAGCTTAACCCGCCTGGCTTAACCGGCAAAATAGGCCGGCACCGTATCGCGATCGGTCACCCATACCGCCGTAATGCCCATGGCCCGCGCAGCCGCTATGTTGTCGGGATGATCGTCAAAGAATACCGCCTGTTCCGCCGGCGTGTTTTCCGCATCCAGCACCCGCTGATAAATGGCCGGCTCCGGTTTACGCAGGCCGAGATCCTGCGACAGGTAGAGATGGTCCGCCGCCGCCGCCACTTCCGGGTAATGCTGCGGCCAGTAGTTACAATGCAGGCGGTTGGTGTTCGACAGCACCACCACCCGGTGGCCCTCATTGCGCAGGCGCTGCATGATGGCGATCACCTCCGGGCGCAGCGCGACAAATACCGCCTGCCAGCCCGCGGCGAACTGCTCAAAGCTCAGCGCGATGCCCATTTCGTCGCACAGGCGGGCGGCAAACTCTTCATCGGTCACTTCCCCCCGCTCGTGGCGCTGAAACACCTCGCCCATGCTAAAACGTTCCGCCAGCGCCGCCAAAGGCGTGCCGCTCAGATTGCTCCATACGCCCAGCACACGTTTGAAATCGATATCGACGATCACGTTACCTAAATCAAAGATATACAGCATAGTCCCCTCCTGACGACCGGTGAGGTTTCACTGTAGCGGGAAAAGCAGAGGCTGAACAGATAAGGTGGAGAAAAGCGCATAGCGCGCCGCAGAAAGGGGGGAAAGCAGAAGAAAAAACTCAGGGCGCCCGACAGGCGCCCCAAGCAGTGCGTGCTAAATCAGCAATTACGCTTCTTTAGGACCGCGGCTTGCACGTTTGCGATCGTTTTCCGTCAGGTGACGTTTACGAATACGCACAGACGTCGGCGTGACTTCAACCAGTTCGTCATCATCGATAAATTCCAGAGCCTGCTCCAGAGTCATCTTGATAGCCGGAACCAGCGTGGTCGCTTCGTCAGTACCGGAAGCACGCATGTTGGTCAGTTTCTTACCGGTCAGGCAGTTCACGGTCAGGTCGTTGGAACGTGAGTGAATACCGATGATCTGGCCTTCATACACTTCCGCACCGTGGCCCAGGAACAGCTTGCCGCGATCTTGCAGACCATACAGGGCGAACGCTACCGCTTTACCCTGGCCGTTGGAGATCAGCACGCCGTTCTGACGCTGGCCGACTTCGCCCGGACGCAGATCGTCGTAGTGGCTGAAGGTGGAGTACAGCAGGCCGGTACCGGAGGTCATGGTCATGAACTCGTTACGGAAGCCGATCAGGCCGCGGCTCGGGATCACATAGTCAAGACGCACACGGCCTTTACCATCCGGATCCATGTTTTTCATGTCGCCCTTACGCTCACCCATCGCCTGCATCACGGAACCCTGATGCTGCTCTTCGATATCCAGCGTGACGTTCTCGAACGGCTCTTGTTTACGGCCATCGATTTCACGGAAGATAACTTTCGGACGGGAAACGGCCAGCTCGAAGCCTTCACGACGCATGTTTTCGATCAGCACCGACAGGTGCAGTTCGCCACGGCCGGACACGCGGAACGCGTCGGCATCGTCGGTTTCTTCTACGCGCAGCGCCACGTTGTGCACCAATTCCTTGTTCAGACGCTCAAGGATCTGGCGAGACGTCACGAACTTGCCTTCTTTACCGCAGAATGGCGAGGTGTTGACGTTGAAGAACATGCTGACGGTCGGCTCATCAACGGACAGCGCAGGCAGCGCTTCCACGTTGGCCGGATCGCAGATGGTGTCGGAGATGTTCAGCTCGCCCAGACCGGTGATGGCGATGATGTCGCCCGCTTCCGCCAGGTCGCTGTCGATACGCTCCAGACCCAGGTGGCCCAGCACTTTGCCCACTTTACCGTTGCGCGTCTTGCCTTCGCTGTCGATAACGGTGACCTGCTGGTTCGGCTTCACTTTACCGCGCTTGATGCGGCCGATGCCGATAACGCCCAGGTAGTTGTTGTAGTCCAGCTGGGAGATCTGCATCTGCAGCGGGCCATCCAGATCAACTGCCGGCGCAGACACGTGGTCGACGATCGCCTGATACAGCGGCGTCATGTCGTCAGCCATATCGGTATGATCGGTGCCGGCGATGCCGTTCAGCGCAGATGCATAGATGATTGGGAAATCCAGTTGCTCATCGGTGGCATCCAGGTTTACGAACAGGTCGAACACCTGATCGACAACCCAGTCAGGACGCGCGCCCGGACGGTCAACCTTGTTAATGACCACGATCGGCTTCAGACCATTTGCAAACGCTTTCTTGGTCACGAAACGGGTTTGCGGCATCGGGCCATCCATTGCATCCACAACCAGCAGCACCGAGTCGACCATTGACATCACACGCTCTACCTCGCCGCCGAAGTCGGCGTGTCCCGGGGTATCCACGATGTTGATGCGGTAGTCATTCCAATTAATGGCGGTGTTTTTTGCGAGGATGGTAATCCCACGCTCTTTCTCCAAATCGTTGGAGTCCATTACGCGCTCGGCGGCTTCCGCACGCTCTCCGAAAGTACCGGATTGTTGCAGCAGCTTGTCGACCAGGGTGGTTTTACCATGGTCAACGTGGGCAATAATGGCGATATTACGCAAATTTTCGATCACAGCTTTGCCTCAGGCATTAGAAATAGCGCGCTATTGTACACGTATTAAGCGAGGGACTAAACAAGATCACAGCCATCTCTGATAAACAATGCTAATCAGGTTAGTTTGTGATCCCTTTCACGGTGCAACGCGTCATCTTTGGTCGCATTTTGCACCATTATAGTGCCCTGCATGGGGTTGTTTGCACACTTATGGTGCAATGCATTCCTGTTGGTGCATACTCGGAATGGGTAAAAGCCGCCCAGAATGGCGCAAGGTTGCCATTTTTAAACTTGGCACGCTTTTCGCTTTAGTCTACACAAGGTGAAAAAAAGCCAGTAGTAAAGATTCGTTCCACGACGACGACAACGATAAATCCGGGAGAGTTAAGTATGTCCGCTGAACACGTTTTGACGATGCTGAATGAGCATGAAGTGAAATTCGTAGACCTGCGTTTCACTGACACCAAGGGTAAAGAACAACACGTCACCATTCCTGCACACCAGGTAAACGCTGATTTCTTCGAAGAAGGCAAAATGTTTGACGGTTCGTCGATCGGCGGTTGGAAAGGCATTAACGAATCTGACATGGTGCTGATGCCGGACGCCAGCAGCGCGGTACTGGATCCGTTCTACGAAGAACCTACGCTGATCATTCGCTGCGACATTCTCGAGCCGGGAACCATGCAAGGCTACGACCGCGACCCGCGCTCCATCTCCAAACGTGCGGAAGACTTCCTGCGCGCTTCCGGCATTGCCGACACCGTGCTGTTCGGGCCGGAACCTGAATTCTTCCTGTTCGACGACATCCGCTTCGGCAGCAGCATCAGCGGCTCCCACGTGGCTATCGACGATATCGAAGCCGCCTGGAACTCCGGCACCAAATATGAAGGCGGCAACAAGGGCCACCGTCCAGCGGTCAAAGGGGGTTATTTCCCGGTGCCGCCGGTCGACTCTTCCCAGGACCTGCGTTCAACCATGTGTCTGACCATGGAAGAAATGGGCCTGGTGGTTGAAGCTCACCACCACGAAGTAGCAACCGCCGGTCAGAACGAAGTGGCAACCCGCTTCAACACCATGACCAAGAAAGCCGATGAAATCCAGATCTACAAATACGTGGTTCACAACGTGGCGCACGCATTTGGCAAAACCGCGACCTTTATGCCAAAGCCGATGTTCGGCGATAACGGTTCTGGTATGCACTGCCACATGTCACTGTCCAAGAACGGCACTAACCTGTTCGCCGGTGACAAATACGGCGGCCTGTCTGAAACCGCACTGTTCTACATCGGCGGCGTCATCAAGCACGCTAAAGCCATCAACGCCCTGGCCAACCCGACCACCAACTCTTACAAGCGTCTGGTTCCGGGTTACGAAGCGCCGGTGATGCTGGCTTACTCAGCGCGTAACCGCTCCGCCTCTATCCGTATTCCTGTGGTTTCCAGCCCGAAATCGCGCCGTATTGAAGCCCGCTTCCCGGATCCGGCGGCCAACCCGTACCTGTGCTTCGCCGCACTGCTGATGGCCGGCCTGGACGGCATCATCAACAAGATCCACCCGGGCGACGCCATGGATAAAAACCTGTACGACCTGCCGCCGGAAGAAGAAGCCGAGATTCCAAAAGTGGCCGGTTCTCTGGACGAAGCGCTGGCCGCGCTGGATGAAGACCGCGAGTTCCTGACCCGCGGCGGCGTCTTCACCGACGACGCGATCGACGCCTACATCGCACTGCGTAAAGAAGAGCTGGACCGCGTGCGCATGACGCCGCACCCGGTTGAATTCGAACTGTACTACAGCGTTTAAGTTTGACCTGCGCCGCCGCGTGCGGCGCCACCTATTTTAGTTGTCGTTTTTTTGTTGCCGTGGAAACTTTCAGCCCATCTTCGGATGGGTTTTTTTCTCCACACTCTTTTTCTGCAAATCCACGCCATTTAGCAATCATCACAGATGGAGTAGGATGGATGCACCAAAACAGTGCAAAGCGTCTGCGCTTAGTCTGCCGGCTGACCGGGTAAGCAAGCTCAGCCCGTGCGCCGCACCCTGGAAGATGAAGGGCATATATGACAACTGAACCACTGCCCGATGCGGGGCAGATCCTCAATTCTCTGATCAACAGCGTACTGCTGCTGGACGATCGGCTGGCGGTGCATTACGCCAACCCTGCTGCGCAACAGCTGTTGGCGCAAAGTTCCCGTAAACTGTTCGGCACGCCGCTGCCCGATCTGCTCGGCTATTTTTCGCTGAACGTCAATCTGATGCGCGAAAGCCTGAATACCGGCCAGGGGTTTACCGATAACGAAGTGACGCTGGTGGTCGACGGCCGCGCGCATATTCTGTCGCTGACCGCTCAGGCGCTGCCGGAAGGCTATATCCTGCTGGAGCTGGCGCCGATGGACAATCAGCGCCGTCTGAGCCAGGAACAGCTGCAGCATGCCCAACAGGTCGCCGCACGCGATCTGGTGCGCGGGCTGGCGCACGAGATTAAAAACCCGCTCGGCGGACTGCGCGGCGCGGCGCAGCTGCTGGCCAAAGCGCTGCCCGACCCGGCCCTGACCGAATACACCAAGGTGATCATTGAGCAGGCCGACCGCCTGCGCAATCTGGTCGATCGCCTGCTGGGGCCGCAGCGGCCCGGTCAGCACATCACGCAAAGCATCCACCAGGTGGCGGAGCGGGTATGCCAGCTGGTATCGCTGGAAAAACCGGAAAACGTCACGCTGGTGCGCGATTACGACCCCAGCCTGCCTGAACTGGCGCACGACCCGGAACAAATTGAACAGGTGCTGCTGAATATTACCCGCAACGCGCTGCAGGCGCTGGGGGAGACCGGCGGCACCATCCGACTGCGCACCCGCACCGCGTTTCAAATCACCCTGCACGGCACGCGCTACCGGCTGGCGGCGCGCATTGATATTGAAGACGACGGCCCCGGCGTGCCGGCGCAGCTGCAGGATACGCTGTTCTACCCGATGGTCAGCGGCCGCGAAGGCGGCACCGGCCTGGGATTATCCATCGCCCGCAGTCTGATCGATCAGCATTGCGGCAAAATTGAATTTAACAGTTGGCCTGGACATACCGAATTTTCGGTTTACCTGCCTATTCGTCAGTGAGGTTTGCTATGCAACGAGGGATTGTCTGGATCGTCGATGATGACAGCTCCATCCGCTGGGTGCTTGAGCGCGCCTTAACCGGCGTCGGCATGCGTTGCGCAACGTTCGACAGCGGTAACGCCGTACTGGAAGCGTTGGCCACGCAAACTCCCGACGTTTTGCTGTCCGATATCCGCATGCCGGGCATGGACGGATTAGCGCTGCTCAAACAGATCAAACAGCGTCACCCGATGCTGCCGGTGATCATTATGACCGCCCACTCGGATTTGGACGCTGCGGTCAGCGCCTATCAGCAAGGGGCGTTCGACTATCTGCCGAAGCCGTTCGACATCGATGAGGCCGTCGCGCTGGTGGAGCGCGCCATCAGCCACTATCAGGAGCAGCAGCAGCCGGCGCGCAGCCAGCCCGCCAGCAGCCCGACCGCCGATATTATCGGCGAGGCACCGGCGATGCAGGACGTATTCCGCATTATCGGCCGCCTGTCGCGTTCATCCATCAGCGTGTTGATCAACGGCGAATCCGGCACCGGTAAAGAGCTGGTGGCGCATGCGCTGCATCGCCACAGCCCGCGCGCCAAATCGCCGTTTATCGCCCTGAATATGGCGGCGATCCCCAAAGACCTGATCGAATCCGAACTGTTCGGCCATGAAAAAGGCGCGTTTACCGGCGCCAATCAGATCCGTCAGGGGCGTTTTGAACAGGCCGACGGCGGCACGCTGTTCCTGGATGAAATTGGCGATATGCCTCTGGACGTGCAGACCCGCTTACTGCGCGTATTGGCGGATGGCCAATTCTATCGGGTCGGCGGCTATGCGCCGGTGAAAGTGGACGTGCGCATTATTGCCGCCACGCACCAAAACCTGGAGCAGCGGGTACAGGAAGGCAAATTCCGCGAGGATTTGTTCCACCGCCTGAACGTGATTCGCGTTCACCTGCCGCCGCTGCGCGAGCGTCGTGAAGACATCCCGCGGCTGGCGCGCTATTTCCTGCAGGTGGCCGCCAAAGAACTGGGGGTTGAGGCGAAAAACCTGCACCCGGAAACCGAAACCGCGCTGACGCGGCTGCCGTGGCCCGGCAACGTCCGCCAGCTGGAAAATACCTGCCGCTGGCTGACGGTGATGGCCGCCGGTCAGGAAGTGCTGATTCAGGATCTGCCCGCCGAACTGTTTGAAGCCTCGCCGCCGGAGAGCGGCGCGCCGGCTGGCGCCGGCAATTGGGCGTCGTTGCTGGCGCAATGGGCCGAAAGCGCGCTGCGCTCCGGACATCAAAACCTGCTCTCGGAAGCGCAGCCGGAAATGGAACGTACGCTGCTGACCACG
Source organism: Serratia rhizosphaerae (assembly GCF_009817885.1). Lineage (NCBI taxonomy): Bacteria > Pseudomonadati > Pseudomonadota > Gammaproteobacteria > Enterobacterales > Yersiniaceae > Serratia > Serratia rhizosphaerae. Next base: position 2,193,578 of record NZ_CP041764.1, on the reverse strand, counting down.
GCGCTGCGCCACACGCAGGGCCATAAACAAGAGGCCGCACGCCTGCTGGGCTGGGGCAGGAATACCCTGACGCGCAAGCTGAAAGAACTGGGGATGGAATAAACACCGCGCCCAATGTTAAAAACGTCGTTGGGCGCACAAAAAAACAGCAGCTTTAGACTTTACAGTCAACGCACTCACAGTATGATCGGGGCGAAAAACCGGAGGTCGCCATGCTGGATTCTCTTATCGCTTTTATTTCACAAGGTGCAGACGTCAGCGCCGCTGCGGGCCATACGCCGCAGGCCGCCGTTGCCGCCGTGCTGTGCGCCGCCCTGATTAACTTCTTCAGTTAAGGCCACGGCCGCAAACAATGCGGTCGTGGCGGGTAACGCCGTCAGATCACCCGGGAGAACTGCTGCGCGCGCGCCTGCTTGCGCAAATAGATATCAAAACACATGCAGATATTGCGTATCAGCAAGCGTCCCTGCGGCGTCACGCGTATGCCCTGCTCATCCCGCGCCACCAGCCCGTCGTGTTCGAATGGCGCCAGCAGCTGCAGATCCTCAGCAAAATAATCAACGAAGTTAATACCGTACTGTTGCTCAACCGGCCGGTAGTTCAGCTGGAAGTTGCAGATCAGCGTTTTGATCACGTCGCGACGCAGGCAGTCGTCTTCGCTCATCGTCAGCCCGCGCCACAGTGCATTTCCCAGCTGTTCGACGCTGTGATAGTACGCCTTCAGCTCCTTCTGGTTCTGCGCGTAGCTGTCCCCCAGCATGCTGATGGCCGACACGCCCAGCCCCAGCAGATCGCTGTCGCCCTGGGTGGTGTAGCCCTGAAAATTACGGTGCAGTTTCCCTTCGCGCTGCGCCACCGCCAGCTCATCGTCCGGACGGGCGAAATGATCCATGCCGATAAACTGATAGCCAGCGTCGGTCAGCGAGGCGATGGTCTGCTGCAGGATATCCAGCTTTTGCTGCGCGCTGGGCAGATCGGCCTCTTTGATCTTGCGCTGGGCGGCAAACAGGCTCGGCAAATGGGCGTAGTTAAACACGCTGAGCCGGTCCGGGTTCAGTTCGGCAACCCGCTCAAGGGTGAAGGCAAAGCTCTCCGGCGTTTGCTTCGGCAGGCCGTAAATCAGGTCGATATTGGTGGAGTGAAAGCCCAGCGCTTTGGCGCGCTCAATCAACGCAAAAATGAACGCCTCGTCCTGTTCACGGTTGACCAGCCGCTGCACTTCCTTGTTGAAGTCCTGCACCCCCATGCTCAGGCGGTTAAAACCTTCGGCGCGCAGGTGATCGAGCACGTCCAGCTCGATTTCACGCGGATCGACTTCGATCGACATTTCAGCCTGCGGCAGGAAATCAAAATGCTGGCGCAGCATGGCCACCAGCCGGCTAATCTGCGTTTTACTCAGGTAGGTCGGCGTACCGCCGCCCCAATGTATCTGGCTGACCTGACGCCCGGCAAACAGCGGCGCCCGGGCGGCGATTTCCTGCGCCAACACCGCCAGATAGTCATCCGCCTTATGCGTCTGACGCGTCACCTGCTTGTTGCAGCCGCAGAAGTAGCACAGCCTATGGCAAAACGGGATATGGACATATAACGACAGCGGCCGCTCGGGATAGCGCCCGGCGGCACGTTGGAATGCTGCCTCATCGTAGCTTTGGTTGAACTCCAAAGCGGTTGGGTATGAGGTATAACGCGGGCCTGAATAGTTATATTTTTGGATCAGGGCCAAATCCCAGACGATAGCCTGTTCTGACATTGCTCACTCCTTCCGATCGCCCCAAGGCGTAGCGGGCGGCGGGCGCCACGGCTCAGAACCCCTTGGGTTTACGTTTTCTGCCGGGCCGGGAAATGGGCAATTGTCGTTGCTGTCTGGCCACGGAAGCGCTGCGAAGGCGCGCTTTGCGCCTCGACAGCCGCCATAGTTTACCGAATAACCACAGCAGATAACATGTTAACAGTAGGGCTATTAGCAGAATTGGCCACATAACCGGTTAGCGCGCGTTTTTCGGACCGCCGCTTTTCAGCAGTTTCAGGATATCTTCCTGTTTTTCCTCTTCTTCATCGATGTCATCGTCGTCGTCGCCCAGCTCGATGCCCAGCTGCGCCATCAGCGCATCGATGCGATCCAGCGTTTGATCGACGTAAGCCTGCTCTTCGCCGGTCAGCTTGTCGCCGTCGTCAATGCGATCCAACAGCGCATCCAGACGCTCATCATTTTCCAGCTTCGCCAGCTCTTCTTCCGGCGACAGGCGCGGCTTCACTTCGGCCTTGGGCTTCGTCTGCGGTTTGACATTGGCTTGCGCTTCCACCAGCAATGGCACCGGCGTTTTGCTGCCGATGCGCGGATCTTTCACATCTCCGGCTCCTGATTTCTTTTGCTTGGCGTTTTCAACCTGGGTGCGTGAACCGGAAGCATGGCCACGGCGTTTTTTCAGGCGCTTACGCTCGCGAGCTTCCATATCAAGCTCAACACGACTTTTCTTTTTCGCTTTTGACGTCGCCGCTTTGCCGCGGGGCGCTTTTGATGATTGGTTCATGGCATATGCTCTTAGGTGTATGTAGATTCAGTATAGAATTGCGGCGGAATCTAGCAGAAAGCAGACAAATAAAAAAGGCGACAGGTTAAACCTGTCGCCTATTTCATACCTTCATACAAAGGATATTCCTGCTACGCACTCCATGCGCACACTCAACATCCCGGTCTTTCCTTCTGCTATCAGCGCATTCCCTGCAATTTAGCCCTTCATCCTGGAAAGAAAAATCATCCCTGTACGCAATCCTTTCGTATCCGCTCATCCTGAGCGCGCGTCCCGCGAGCATCCGACTGCTAATACTTCACCATCCTTGTGTCGTTCACTAATCCTAAGCGAACAAGCCAACGCCGTTTGAAGTCATCCTGTCACTCATCGCACTTCCTGTGCGCTCCCTGAGGTTTTTCGTCCATCCTGAACGTTCCTGATTCCTTCACATCCTGCGTTGGACGCTACTTTACGCGGATTACGCCCGCGCTCAAGGTACTCACAGCGCATTACGCGGACCATTTGCATCCGACAGAAAACAACTTTTTGTTTTTAAAAAAAATATGTATTTATGGTCGATAAATAAAGCGATATATCCCTCTGTTGGAATGGCAAATGTCTTACACGACGATGCCGCTTTACCGGTGGAAAATCGCCGCTCTAAGGCTGAAAATCGGAGAAAGCGCCCCTTTTTCACGCTGATGCAGTTATAATCGCCCACCAGAAAGCCCTTCTTCACTTGGAGACGAAACATTTTGACCAGCAAAAATTACAACTACCACATGACCCATTTCGTCACCAGTGCGCCCGACATCCGCCATCTGCCGCCGGATGCAGGGATCGAAGTGGCCTTCGCCGGCCGCTCTAACGCCGGCAAGTCCAGCGCGCTGAATACGCTGACTAACCAGAAGGGCCTGGCGCGCACCAGTAAAACCCCGGGACGCACCCAGCTTATCAACCTGTTTGAAGTAGAAGACGGCATCCGTCTGGTCGATCTGCCGGGTTATGGCTATGCCGAAGTGCCGGAAGAGATGAAGCGTAAATGGCAGCGTGCGCTGGGTGAATACCTGCAAATGCGCAATAGCCTGAAAGGGCTGGTCGTGCTGATGGATATCCGCCATCCGCTCAAAGATCTCGACCAGCAAATGATTCAGTGGGCGGTGGATGTCGGTACGCCGGTTCTGGTGCTGCTGACCAAAGCCGACAAGCTGGCTTCCGGCGCGCGCAAAGCGCAGGTCAACATGGTGCGTGAGGCAGTACTGGCATTTATGGGCGATGTCCAGGTCGAGCCGTTCTCTTCACTGAAAAAACTGGGCGTCGATAAGCTGAGCCAGAAACTGAACACCTGGTTCAACGAAATCCCGCCGGAAGTTCTGCCGGAAGAAGATGATATCGGCGGCGAGTAACACCGCAGGCCACATGATAACAAGGGTCCGTCAGCGGGCCCTTTTTTGATCGCGTCAGAAGGTTTTGTTATCTAATTACAGATCTGACCAAAAATCATCAGAAAAAGTTATGACGGGAAAATAATGATTTGCGGCGGATGAGGGTTGCGAGGCGCCACGTAAAGTCGGCATAGAAAATTGTAAATCTTATTGTTTTTACAATAAAAAACGCCCCAGTCAATACTGACTGGGGCGGCTAATATTCAGCCAAATCCGATTACGTGAAGTAAAAGGTCTGAAAGATAGAACATCTTACCTCTGTACCCTACGCCTGTAACTTTACATCATTTTTTCACGAGGCAAAAGAATTTTCTGTAGTTTAGTTACAGCAAGAAGGGGGGAATAACGGCGATGTTGCGGAAACAATCGCCGTATCATGTAGCTAAATTACGAAAATAGCTGGGTTTTTCGCCGTTTAGCGCAACGTTCGGACAGTTGCGTAATTAATGCGCTTCTTCCCAGTTATTCCCGGTGCCTACGTCCACTTTTAGCGGCACCGCCAGCGTCATACTACTTTCCATCAGATCGCGAATGCGCTGGCTGGCTTCTTCCAGCACCGATTCGTGTACTTCAAACACCAGTTCATCGTGCACCTGCATGATCATACGCACCTGCGGCTCCTTCTGTTCCAGCAGCCAGCTATCCATGGCAATCATCGCGCGTTTGATGATATCGGCCGCGGTGCCCTGCATCGGCGCATTGATCGCCGCACGCTCCGCTGCCTTACGGCGCATACCGTTGCTGGAACGCACATCGGGCAGATAGAGCCGGCGGCCATCCAGCGTGCTGACGAACCCCTGCTCGGAAGCCTGCTGACGCGTACGCTCCATATAATCCAGCACGCCAGGATAGCGCTCAAAATAGAGATCCATATAGCGCTGCGCTTCATTACGCGGGATCCCCAGCTGACGCGCCAGACCAAAGGCGCTCATGCCGTAGATCAGGCCGAAGTTGATCGCCTTCGCGCTACGGCGCTGTTCACTGGTGACCTTATCCAACGGCACGCCAAAGACCTCGGCAGCCGTAGCCCGGTGAATGTCCTCACCGGCGGCAAAGGCTTTCAGCAGCCCCTCATCCTGCGACAGATGCGCCATAATACGCAGCTCAATCTGTGAGTAGTCGGCAGCCAGAATGCGGTATCCCTTCGGCGCGATAAACGCCTGGCGAATACGCCGCCCTTCCTCATTACGCACCGGGATGTTCTGCAGGTTCGGATCGCTTGATGACAGCCGGCCGGTAGCGGTCACCGCCTGATGGTACGAGGTGTGCACCCGACCGCTGACCGGATTGATCATCTGCGGCAGCTTGTCGGTATAGGTGGACTTCAGCTTCGCCAGTCCGCGATATTCCAGAATCACTTTTGGCAGCGGGTAGTCCAGCGCCAGCTCGGCCAGCACTTCCTCATTGGTCGACGGCGCGCCTCCCGGCGTCTTTTTCAACACCGGCAGTTTTTGCTTCTCATACAAAATCGCCTGCAGCTGCTTGGTCGATGCCAGGTTAAACGGCTCTTCCGCCAGCTCGTGCGCCTGTGTTTCCAGCTCGGCCAGCCGCTTGGTCAGTTCCTGTGAGTGGGTCGCCAGAATATGCTGATCGATCAGCACGCCGGTACGCTCGATACGGGAAAGCACCGGCAGTAACGGCATTTCAATCTCGCTGAACACCTTGCGCTGGCCGTCACTCTCTTTCAGTTTCGGCCACATGGCCAAATGCAGCTGCAGAGTGACGTCCGCATCTTCTGCCGCGTACGGTGCCGCCTGCTCCAATGCAATCTGATTGAATGTCAGCTGATTCTTGCCTTTGCCGGCAATCTCTTCAAAGGTGACGGTTTTATGGCCGAGATAACGATCGGCCAGGCTGTCCATATCATGACGGCCGCCGACGCTGTCCAGAACGTAGGATTCCAGCATGGTGTCATAAGCGATACCGCGCAGATTGATGTCATACCGCGCCAGCAGGCTCTTGTCGAACTTCAGATTCTGGCCGACTTTCAGCGCTTTCTCATCTTCCAGCAACGGTTTTAGCGTTTCCAGCACATAAGCGCGATCCAGCTGCTCCGGCGCATCCAGATAGTCATGTGCCACCGGCAGATAAGCGGCAATGCCGGGCTCAATCGCGAACGACAGGCCAATCAGGTTCGCACTCTGCGTATCCAGGCCGTCGGTTTCGGTATCGAAGGCGAACAGCTCGGCTTTTTTCAGCCGTTCCAGCCATTCGGCAAACGTTTTTTCATCCAGGATGGTGACATAGCCATCCTGCGACAGTTTGGCTTCCGCCGCGGCTTTTGGCGTCTCCGCCGCTGCGCCGGATGATTTTGCCGCGCTGGCTGCCTTGGCGCCGCCTTTTTTACCCTGCAGCCAGGTGCCGGACTCAACGTCCGCCAGCCAACGTTTGAACTCATACTGCTTGAACATCTGATGCAGCTGATCGACATCCGGCGGCAAGACGTTCAGTTCGCTGCAGCTCACCTCCAGCTCAACATCGGTTTTGATGGTCGCCAGCTGATAGGAGAGGTAAGCCACCTCTTTGTTCTGTTCCAGCTTGGCGGCCATGGTTTTGGCGCCGCGGAAGCTCAGGGTCGCAATGCTGTCCAGATTGGCATACAGCGTATCCAGACCGCCCAGCCCTTGCAGCAGCGCCTGTGCCGTTTTCTCACCCACGCCCGGTACGCCGGGGATGTTATCGGAGGAATCGCCCATCAGCGCCAGGAAATCAATGATCAATTCCGGCGGAATGCCGTATTTATCACACACTTCCTGCGGCCCCAGAATGGTGTTGTTCATGGTGTTGATCAGCGTAACGTTTGGCGTGACCAGCTGCGCCATATCTTTATCGCCGGTGCTGATCAAAACGGCATGGCCGGCTTTTTCCGCCTGCAGCGCCAGCGTGCCTATGACATCATCAGCCTCAACGCCCGGCGTCACCAGCAGCGGCAGACCCATCGCTTTGACCATGCGGTGTAAAGGCTCGATCTGCGCACGCAGATCGTCAGGCATTGGCGGGCGGTGGGACTTGTACTCCGCGAACAATTCATCGCGGAAAGTTTTGCCTTTGGCATCGAACACTACCGCCACATGGGTTGGCGCGTACTGCTGCAGCAGACTGCGCAACATATTCAGCACGCCGTACATGGCGCCGGTCGGTTCACCGGCAGAGTTGGTCAGCGGCGGGAAGGCATGATAGGCACGATAGAGGTAAGAGGAACCATCTACCAGGATCAAAGGGTTTTCAGCAATCTGGGCCATAGCGTTTCTTTTTGATGATGGACTTACGGTAAGGATGCCATAGCTGGCCGTCGGAGACGATCCTTAGCGCGCATTACGATGAAAAATGATCGCCTTTTGCAAAGCGATCCGCAGGATCGCTCCTGTGGATAACTTTGTGCATAGAAAAGAGAATGAATTATAACAATGGGTTAATTGTTATAATAAAAAATAAAAAAGCCAATAAAATCATGGCTCTTTATGGTAAGTATCGCTTAGCCGCCATAATTTTCATTTTTTGAGATTTGTGGATATAAGTTACACGCGTTGTTCCGCACGCCGTTAATCAAATTCGGCGCCTCAATTACCCTAGCACAAACTGAGAAAGTTGCACGAAAATGCAGCAAATTACGGCCATAAAAAACGCAGAGAAGGCGGTCGCATACAAAATCCCGCACGACAGTAAAGAAAACAGTTACGCTTTATGGGCGCTTTCCACCCTCTATTTCTGCTAAAATGCGCCCTTCACGCGCGAAAGCGTATGCCTGCAACGCTGTATCCAACTAACCGTCAACCGATTACCATGCCAAGATTGTTAGCCCCTGTTGTTTTTATTATTTCTACCTTATTGACCATCCTGTTGACGGTATTGTGCTCTATTCCCATCACGCTGGCCGGTATTGTAAAGCTATTGGTTCCCGTGCCGGCGATCTGGCGGGGTATTTCCACCTTTGCAGATTTTATGATGTGGTGCTGGTGCCAGGGGCTGGCTCTGCTGCTGCGCATCAACCCGCAGCTTAGCTGGGATATTGAAGGGTTAGAAGGATTAAGCCGCAAGAACTGGTATCTGCTGATCAGCAACCATGAAAGCTGGTCAGATATCGTCGTGCTGTGCGTGCTATTTCGCAATCATGCCCCGATGAATAAATACTTTCTTAAGCAGCAGCTCGCCTGGGTGCCTTTTGTCGGCCTGGCCTGCTGGGCGCTGGATATGCCGTTTATGAAACGCTATTCACGCGCTTATTTACTTAAGCACCCGGAAAAGCGCGGCCAGGATATCGAAACCACCCGCCGCTCTTGCGAAAAATTTCGCCTGCGGCCGACTACCATCGTCAATTTCGTGGAAGGATCCCGCTTTACCGAAGCGAAAAAAATTAAAACCAATTCGCCCTATCGCAATTTACTGGCGCCAAAGGCCGCCGGCATCGCCTTTACCCTCAGCGCGCTGGGCAGCCAGTTCGACAAAGTACTCAACGTTACGCTGCACTATCCGGATAACAGCGAACGTCCGTTTCTGGACATGCTCTGCGGACGCCTGAAGCGGATCGTGGTGCGCATTGAAACCTTGCCTATCGATGAAAGCCTGCATGGCGATTACTTCAACGATAAACAATATAAACGGCAATTCCAGCTCTGGCTAAATACGCTCTGGCAGGAAAAAGACCGCTTATTGGATAAGCTAAAACGCCAAACGAAAAACGCCGGTCAATGACCGGCGTTGCAACGTTCGGATTAAGGAAAGGTTATTTCTTTTCGCTCAGGAATTTAACCACGTCAGCAAACTGCTTCACGTATGCATCCATTGAGCTGGTATCCAGACCGTCGTTCTTAACCATGTATTTACCGTTAACAAATACCGCTGGCACACCGCGCAGCTGCAGATCTTCCGCAGCTTTTTCCTGTTGAACGACCAAAGACTTCACCACAAAGCTGTTCAGCGCCGCGTCATAGTCCTCTGCCTTCACGCCCGCCTTCACAAACACGTTGCGAATATCGTCCGGCGTCTGCACGGTTTGAGTTTTCTGTACCGCTTCAAACATTGGCTGGGTGATCTTGTCTTCCACGCCCAGCGCCATCGCCACGGCCCATGCCTGAGTCAGCTGTTTGCCCATTGGACCCAGGAACTCAACGTGGTACTTGGTCATTTTGGTGCCCGCCGGCAGTGCTTTTTTCACCGTATCTGAAACATGGTAAACCTCTTCAAACTGGTAGCAGTGCGGGCAGTAGAACGAGAAGAATTCCAGTACCTGCGGCTCACCGGTTACCGGCTTATCCAGGGTCACATACTGGGTACCATCGCTAAACTGCGCGGCGGAGGCGCTAAACGCCATAACCATACCAACGAGCGCCAACCAAATCTTTTTCATAAGACTAAACTCTCCATTGTGTTAAATCTTCAATACATCGGCATCAGCTGCAGAGGAGGTTCCTGTAGCAGCTTAACCTGTTCAGTAAATGTCGCGGTCTGAGACAACCAGAAATCAGACTCCGCCATCCACGGAAAACTTCTTGGGAATGCAGGATCCTGCCAGCGACGCGCCACCCATGCCAGGTAATACACCATGCGCATCGCACGTAACGGCTCAATCAGCGCCAGTTCACGTCGATCGAACTCGGCAAACTCGCCATAGGCTTCTAACAATACATCCAACTGCAACAGCTGCTCGCTACGCTCACCGTGCAGCAGCATCCAAAGATCCTGCACCGCAGGACCATTACGCGCATCGTCAAGATCGACGAACAGCGGGCCATCGCGCCACAGGATATTGCCCGGATGGCAATCACCGTGCAAACGCAGCGGTTGCCAGTCCAGGTGCCAACTCTGCTTAATAGCCTGAATCAACGTATCCGTCGCGCCAAGGAAGGCCTCTCGCTGTGCCGCCGGCACCAAATCACAGCTCGCCAGAATCTCTCTGGGGGCGGTGAGGTACTCCTCAATGCCGATAGTCGGACGCTCGGCAAACAGCTTTTCCCGGCCGGTTTGGTGGATGCGCCCCAAAAAGCGGCCTACCCATTCCAGCTGATCGAGATTATCTATCTCATACTGCCGTCCGCCGACGCTAGGGAAAACGGTAAAATAGAAGCCACCGAAGCTCTGTAACGTTTTCCCCTGCAGCCGTAACGGTGCAACCGCAGGCACTTCGGCATTGGCCAGGTCGAGCGAGAACTGATGTTCTTCCTCTATCTGCGCGGCGTTCCAGCGCTCGGGACGATAAAACTTCACCACATAGCGACGACGTTCTTCATCGGTAAACTGATAAACGCGGTTTTCATAACTGTTGAGCGCCGTCAGGCCGGAATCAACGCGCAGACCAACCCCTTCTAATGCGGCCATAATCAGATCGGGAGAAAGGGTATCAAAATTAAACGCAGAATCGTTCATAACAACATTCATTTTAGCCTGATGACAGCACGGGGGCCGGGAATGAAAAATAGTAGCATCAGATGCCCCTGCACCGCAGCAAAGCTAATCCTTAATCACGCCGCGAGCGCGCAATAATGCCGTTTTGAAATCTTCTTCGTAGTCTTTTTTCAGGCCGGGGATCTGTTCCGTCGCGGCGCTGCCGCGCATTTTCAGATGATAAATTAAAATATCATCGCTTAACTCGGCCAAATTGCCCTGGAAACCCGCTTCCTGCGCCAGCTTTTGCAGAAACTGCATCAGATTGAGGTCGGGCTGTTCCTGCCAGGCCGGATGCAATAGCTCAATCAATTCATCCACGCGATGCGTTTTCATACTCATTCGTCCAATGAAGTTAATAAACCCACAAAGTAGCAGGCTTGTCAGCACAGGGAAAGGAACAGCTTGTCAATAAAGGTAAATCCTGATGTCCGGGTAGCTTTAGCGCTACAATCAGGGCGCAGGCTTCAAGAAGGAATGGTGTTATGCACATAGATATAACCGGAGTAATCCTGGCAGGCGGCAGAGCCACACGTATGGGAGGGGAAGATAAGGGATTAATCTCGCTTGGCGGACTCCCGCTTTATCGCTATGCGCTCGCGCGTCTGGCGCCACAGGTTGGCACCGTTATCATCAGCGCTAATCGTAATCAGGAAGTTTACCAACAGAGCGGTTTGCCAGTGGTCGGCGATCTGACGACAGATTTCGCTGGGCCGCTGGCTGGCATGCTGGCCGGCTTACGGTCGGCAAAAACCGACTGGGTGGCCTTTGTCCCCTGTGACGTGCCCGATTTACCGCTCACGCTGGTTGAGACGTTATGGCAAGGCAAGCAACAGGCATTAGCTGCCTATGCCAGCGACGGTGAGCGCGCGCACCCAACGCTGGCGTTGCTGCATGCAAGCCTGGCGCCGCATTTGGCCGAGTATTTAGCGCGGGGAGAACGTAAGCTGATGCTGTTCCTTAAAGAGGTTGCCGCCAAGCAGGTGGTATTCAACGATCGATCTCATGCCTTTCAGAACCTGAATACTCCCGATGACTGCCGGCGCTGGCAGCAGGAGAAGGGGCTCAGCAATGACTAAGTTCACCACGCCGCTGCTGGCGATTGCCGCTTATAGCGGCACCGGCAAGACCACGCTACTCAAGCAGCTAATCCCGCTGCTGCGAGAAAAACGCATCAGGGTCGGGCTGATAAAGCATACCCATCATGATATGGATATCGATACGCCAGGAAAGGATAGTTATGAACTCCGTAAGGCGGGGGCCGATCAAACCCTGGTCGCCAGCGATCGCCGCTGGGCGCTGATGACGGAAACCCCGGAACAGCAACCGCTAGACCTTCACTATCTGGCAAGCCGCTTCGATCACAATAATGTCGATCTCATTTTGGTTGAAGGCTTTAAACATGAGCCAATAAGTAAAATCATCCTCTACCGTGAAGAAATAGGTCGACCGTTCGAATATATGCTGGATAACCATGTGATTGCAGTGGCCGGCGATCGTACGCTTGATTTTGCCGGCACCCAACTTGATATCAACGATCCGGCGAGAATTGCCGATTTTATTGTTAGCTGGCTGAATAAATAAACCTGCAGGCAATGATTGCCTGCTTTTTTATTTTTTCTGACCAAACGCAAAAAGCCTCATGCTTTCGCATGAGGCTTTCTACTTTGTTTTATGCCTGGCAGTGTCCTACTCTCGCATGGGGAGACCCCACACTACCATCGGCGCTACGGCGTTTCACTTCTGAGTTCGGCATGGGGTCAGGTGGGACCACCGCGCTATTGCCGCCAGGCAAATTCTGTTTCAATCAACCCGCAGCGCATTCACGCTGCCAGTCAATCCAATCTCGGAACTTCGCTGAAAATTATTCGTATCATCCTGATACTCACCCCTTCGGGGCCAACGCTCCGCGTTGTTCAAAATCGTTCCCGACGATTTTGTCATCCGTCTCTAAAACACCTTCGGTGTTGTAAGGTTAAGCCTCACGGTTCATTAGTACTGGTTAGCTCAATGCATCGCTGCACTTACACACCCAGCCTATCAACGTCTTAGTCTTAAACGTTCCTTCAGGGACCTTAAAGGCCCAGGGAAGACTCATCTTGAGGCAAGTTTCGCGCTTAGATGCTTTCAGCGCTTATCTTTTCCGCACTTAGCTACCGGGCAATGCCATTGGCATGACAACCCGAACACCAGTGGTGCGTTCACTCCGGTCCTCTCGTACTAGGAGCAACCCCTCTCAATCTTCCAACGCCCACGGCAGATAGGGACCGAACTGTCTCACGACGTTCTAAACCCAGCTCGCGTACCACTTTAAATGGCGAACAGCCATACCCTTGGGACCTACTTCAGCCCCAGGATGTGATGAGCCGACATCGAGGTGCCAAACACCGCCGTCGATATGAACTCTTGGGCGGTATCAGCCTGTTATCCCCGGAGTACCTTTTATCCGTTGAGCGATGGCCCTTCCATTCAGAACCACCGGATCACTAAGACCTGCTTTCGCACCTGCTCGAGCCGTCACTCTCGCAGTCAAGCTAGCTTATGCCTTTGCACTAACCTCACGATGTCCGACCGTGATTAGCTAACCTTCGTGCTCCTCCGTTACTCTTTGGGAGGAGACCGCCCCAGTCAAACTACCCACCAGACACTGTCCTCACCCCCGATTAGGGGGCCGAGTTAGAACATCAAACATTAAAGGGTGGTATTTCAAGGTTGGCTCCATGCAGACTGGCGTCCACACTTCAAAGCCTCCCACCTATCCTACACATCAAGGCTCAATGTTCAGTGTCAAGCTATAGTAAAGGTTCACGGGGTCTTTCCGTCTTGCCGCGGGTACACTGCATCTTCACAGCGAGTTCAATTTCACTGAGTCTCGGGTGGAGACAGCCTGGCCATCATTACGCCATTCGTGCAGGTCGGAACTTACCCGACAAGGAATTTCGCTACCTTAGGACCGTTATAGTTACGGCCGCCGTTTACCGGGGCTTCGATCAAGAGCTTCTGGTTACCCATAACCCCATCAATTAACCTTCCGGCACCGGGCAGGCGTCACACCGTATACGTCCACTTTCGTGTTTGCACAGTGCTGTGTTTTTATTAAACAGTTGCAGCCAGCTGGTATCTGCGACTGGCTTCAGCTCCATCCGCAAGGGACTTCACCTACGCGCCAGCGTGCCTTCTCCCGAAGTTACGGCACCATTTTGCCTAGTTCCTTCACCCGAGTTCTCTCAAGCGCCTTGGTATTCTCTACCTGACCACCTGTGTCGGTTTGGGGTACGATTTCGTGTTACCTGGAGCTTAGAGGCTTTTCCTGGAAGCTTGGCATCAACTACTTCTGCACCGTAGTGCATCGTCATCACGCCTCAGGGTTAGCAAGCAACCGGATTTACCAGGTCACTCCCCCTACACGCTTAAACCGAGACAACCGTCGCTCGGCTAGCCTAGCCTTCTCCGTCCCCCCTTCGCAGTAACACCAAGTACAGGAATATTAACCTGTTTCCCATCGACTACGCTTTTCAGCCTCGCCTTAGGGGTCGACTCACCCTGCCCCGATTAACGTTGGACAGGAACCCTTGGTCTTCCGGCGTGCGGGTTTTTCACCCGCATTATCGTTACTTATGTCAGCATTCGCACTTCTGATACCTCCAGCATGCCTCGCAGCACACCTTCAACGGCTTACAGAACGCTCCCCTACCCAACAACGCATAAGCGTCGCTGCCGCAGCTTCGGTGCATGGTTTAGCCCCGTTACATCTTCCGCGCAGGCCGACTCGACCAGTGAGCTATTACGCTTTCTTTAAATGATGGCTGCTTCTAAGCCAACATCCTGGCTGTCTGTGCCTTCCCACATCGTTTCCCACTTAACCATGACTTTGGGACCTTAGCTGGCGGTCTGGGTTGTTTCCCTCTTCACGACGGACGTTAGCACCCGCCGTGTGTCTCCCGTGATAACATTCTTCGGTATTCGGAGTTTGCATCGGTTTGGTAAGCCGGGATGGCCCCCTAGCCGAAACAGTGCTCTACCCCCGAAGATGAGTTCACGAGGCGCTACCTAAATAGCTTTCGGGGAGAACCAGCTATCTCCCGGTTTGATTGGCCTTTCACCCCCAGCCACAAGTCATCCGCTAATTTTTCAACATTAGTCGGTTCGGTCCTCCAGTTAGTGTTACCCAACCTTCAACCTGCCCATGGCTAGATCACCGGGTTTCGGGTCTATACCTTGCAACTAGACGCCCAGTTAAGACTCGGTTTCCCTACGGCTCCCCTATTCGGTTAACCTTGCTACAAAATATAAGTCGCTGACCCATTATACAAAAGGTACGCAGTCACACCACGAAGGTGCTCCCACTGCTTGTACGTACACGGTTTCAGGTTCTATTTCACTCCCCTCGCCGGGGTTCTTTTCGCCTTTCCCTCACGGTACTGGTTCACTATCGGTCAGTCAGGAGTATTTAGCCTTGGAGGATGGTCCCCCCATATTCAGACAGGATAACACGTGTCCCGCCCTACTCATCGAACTCACGACCTGTGCATCTTCGTGTACGGGACTATCACCCTTTACTGTGCGACTTTCCAGACGCTTCCACTGACACACAAGCCGATTCAGGTTCTGGGCTCTTCCCCGTTCGCTCGCCGCTACTGGGGGAATCTCGGTTGATTTCTTTTCCTCGGGATACTTAGATGTTTCAGTTCCCCCGGTTCGCCTCGTTAAGCTATGTATTCACTTAACGATAGTGTGTCGAAACACACTGGGTTTCCCCATTCGGGTATCGTCGGTTATAACGGTTCATATCACCTTACCGACGCTTTTCGCAGATTAGCACGCCCTTCATCGCCTCTGACTGCCTAGGCATCCACCGTGTACGCTTAGTCACTTAACCTCACAACCCGAAGGTGTCTTTCGACATCGTCGCATTGCTACATTTGAGAGACTCTATGACAGGTTACTCCTCATCCCGAACTTCTACGGGGGACAAGTTTCAGCTGCCATGTTTCAATTTTCAGCTTGTTCCAGATTGTTAAAGAGCAAATATCTCAAACATGACTCGCAAGTCAGTTTTGAGATATCGTTTGATACCGTCTTTCACCCGATATCAGCAAATGGCGTCCCCTAGGGGATTCGAACCCCTGTTACCGCCGTGAAAGGGCGGTGTCCTAGGCCTCTAGACGAAGGGGACACGGTATATGTCGGCTTCGCAGACGCTTTGCTCGTTCTTTTCATCAGACAATCTGTGTGGACACTGCACAGTCAGGATATCTTTAGGTAAGGAGGTGATCCAACCGCAGGTTCCCCTACGGTTACCTTGTTACGACTTCACCCCAGTCATGAATCACAAAGTGGTAAGCGCCCTCCCGAAGGTTAAGCTACCTACTTCTTTTGCAACCCACTCCCATGGTGTGACGGGCGGTGTGTACAAGGCCCGGGAACGTATTCACCGTAGCATTCTGATCTACGATTACTAGCGATTCCGACTTCATGGAGTCGAGTTGCAGACTCCAATCCGGACTACGACGTACTTTATGAGGTCCGCTTGCCTTCGCAGGTTCGCTTCTCTTTGTATACGCCATTGTAGCACGTGTGTAGCCCTACTCGTAAGGGCCATGATGACTTGACGTCATCCCCACCTTCCTCCAGTTTATCACTGGCAGTCTCCTTTGAGTTCCCGGCCGAACCGCTGGCAACAAAGGATAAGGGTTGCGCTCGTTGCGGGACTTAACCCAACATTTCACAACACGAGCTGACGACAGCCATGCAGCACCTGTCTCAGAGTTCCCGAAGGCACCAAAGCATCTCTGCTAAGTTCTCTGGATGTCAAGAGTAGGTAAGGTTCTTCGCGTTGCATCGAATTAAACCACATGCTCCACCGCTTGTGCGGGCCCCCGTCAATTCATTTGAGTTTTAACCTTGCGGCCGTACTCCCCAGGCGGTCGATTTAACGCGTTAGCTCCGGAAGCCACGCCTCAAGGGCACAGCCTCCAAATCGACATCGTTTACGGCGTGGACTACCAGGGTATCTAATCCTGTTTGCTCCCCACGCTTTCGCACCTGAGCGTCAGTCTTCGTCCAGGGGGCCGCCTTCGCCACCGGTATTCCTCCAGATCTCTACGCATTTCACCGCTACACCTGGAATTCTACCCCCCTCTACGAGACTCTAGTCTGCCAGTTTCAAATGCAGTTCCCAAGTTAAGCTCGGGGATTTCACATCTGACTTAACAAACCGCCTGCGTGCGCTTTACGCCCAGTAATTCCGATTAACGCTTGCACCCTCCGTATTACCGCGGCTGCTGGCACGGAGTTAGCCGGTGCTTCTTCTGCGAGTAACGTCAATGTAGTGCCGTATTAAGACACCACCCTTCCTCCTCGCTGAAAGTGCTTTACAACCCGAAGGCCTTCTTCACACACGCGGCATGGCTGCATCAGGCTTGCGCCCATTGTGCAATATTCCCCACTGCTGCCTCCCGTAGGAGTCTGGACCGTGTCTCAGTTCCAGTGTGGCTGGTCATCCTCTCAGACCAGCTAGGGATCGTCGCCTAGGTGAGCCATTACCCCACCTACTAGCTAATCCCATCTGGGCACATCCGATGGTGTGAGGCCCGAAGGTCCCCCACTTTGGTCCGAAGACGTTATGCGGTATTAGCCACCGTTTCCAGTGGTTATCCCCCTCCATCGGGCAGTTTCCCAGACATTACTCACCCGTCCGCCGCTCGCCGGCAAAGTAGCAAGCTACTTCCCGCTGCCGCTCGACTTGCATGTGTTAGGCCTGCCGCCAGCGTTCAATCTGAGCCATGATCAAACTCTTCAATTAAAAGCTTGATTCGCTAAGTTAATAGCTGTTGCTCAAAGATTTACTGCATGAATTTTACTTCAGTTAGTCACTCTTCAAGACTTGATATTTTTTTTGCATCCGAAGATGCTGGATATCGTCTTGTGAGTGCCCACACAGATTGTCTGATAAATTGTTAAAGAGCATCGCCGGAGATAATTCTCATCGGCGCGGGCTGCGTATACTACGCTTTTCGCCCGGAGAGTCAAGCGTTTATTTCGCTTTCTTCTCGCTGACCCGGCGGCTTGTCAGTCGTTGTTCCCGGTCAGTGGAGGCGCATTATAGGGAGTTCTCAGAACGCCGCAACCCCTAATTTCAAAAAACTTTTCAACTGCGTTATTTTTCAGCAAAAGGGGCTAAAAAGCGCATTTTTACATCACTTTTTCCGACAAACAGCCATAAAACCCCGCGCTCAGTAGAGTAAAATAAGAGTAACGACGTAAGCCAAGGACCCGCAGCCATGCAATTAGATGCTCAACAACAGGCCGCACAACGCAATCTTTCTTATTTACTGGCAGAAAAACTCGGCCAACAGATTCTGGCCGGCGAATTTAAAGCGGGCAGTATTCTGCCCGGTGAAATGGAACTGGGAGAAACATTTGGCGTCAGCCGCACCGCCGTACGGGAAGCGGTAAAAATATTGGCGGCCAAAGGCATGCTGCTGCCGCGACCGCGCATCGGGACGCGGGTGATGCCGCAAAACCATTGGAACTTCCTCGACCAGGAGCTGCTGACCTGGTGGATGACGCGGGAAAACTTCGATCAGGTCATGCAGCACTTCCTTATTCTGCGTACGTCGCTGGAGCCGCAGGCCTGTTCACTGGCCGCCATACAGGCAGACGGTGAACAAAGAGCACTGCTGACGGCGCTGATGGCGGAAATGCGCGCCCTGCACGATGATTTTGACCGCGAACGCTGGATACAGGTGGACACGCAATACCACCAGTTAATTTATGCCTCCAGCGGCAACCCTTTCCTGATCTCGTTCTCTAATCTGTTCAGTTCCGTATACCAGAGCTATTTCAGGGCGATAACCAATAATGAAGTGATCAAGCTGCAGCAGCACCAGGATATTGTCGACGCCATATTGGCCAAAGACGCTCAGGCCTCCTTTAAGGCATGCCAGATACTGTTAAGCAAAAAAAATCCCTCTTCTATATAGAAGAAAGGATTCACCCAGGATTAAACAGGAAAATAATGACGAAAAACGCGCGCAGTATGGCAGGGTTGCCCTGGATAGCCGCTATGGCGTTCTTTATGCAGGCGCTGGACGCCACCATTCTCAACACCGCGTTACCGGCGATCGCCCATAGCCTGGAACGTTCGCCGCTGGCCATGCAGTCGGCGGTCATCAGCTATACCCTGACCGTCGCCATGCTTATTCCGGTGAGCGGCTGGCTGGCCGACCGCTTCGGCACGCGGCGGGTGTTTATCTTTGCCGTTTCGCTGTTTACGTTGGGGTCACTGCTGTGCGCGCTCTCCCCCAACCTCAGTTTCCTGGTCATATCCCGCGTTATTCAGGGCATCGGCGGAGCGATGATGATGCCGGTGGCGCGACTGGCGCTACTGCGCGCCTACCCGCGCAGCCAACTGCTGCCGGTACTCAACTTTGTCACCATGCCCGGTCTGGTGGGGCCGATCCTCGGCCCGATGCTCGGCGGTTGGCTGGTGACCTACGCCACCTGGCACTGGATTTTCCTGATTAATATCCCTATCGGCCTGCTCGGCATTCTGTACGCGCGCAAATATATGCCGGACTTCACCACGCCAAAACGGCCGTTTGATTTTCTCGGCTTTATGCTGTTCGGATTAAGTCTGGTGATGATATCGACCGGCCTGGAGCTGTTCGGCGAACGCGTGCTGGCCAGCTATATCTCGCTGGGCGTATTTTTGGGCGGGTTTGTGATGCTGGCAGGCTATATCGCCCATGCCCGCCGCCATGCGCAACCGTTGATTGGCCTGGACTTATTCAAGACGCGCACCTTCTCTGTCGGCATTGCCGGCAACGTAGCCTCACGCCTTGGCACCGGCTGTATTCCCTTTTTGATGCCGCTGATGCTGCAGGTTGGCTTCGGTTACTCGGCGATTATTGCCGGCTGTATGATGGCGCCGACCGCCATTGGCTCGCTGCTGGCTAAATCGACCGTTTCTCAGGTGCTGCGCTGGTTCGGTTACCGCAGTACGCTGGTTGGCGTTACGGTGATTATCGGCGTGTTGATTGCGCAGTTTGCGCTGCAAAGTCCGGGGATGCCGCTGTGGCTGCTGATTATTCCGCTATTTTTACTGGGGATGGCGATGTCGACCCAGTTTACGGCGATGAATACCATCAGCCTGGGCGATCTTAGCGACGCCAACGCCAGCTCAGGCAACAGCGTGCTGGCGGTAACCCAGCAGCTTTCCATCAGTTTCGGCGTGGCCGTCAGCGCGGCGGTTTTGCGCTTTTATGATTCACTGTCGCTGGGCACCATTATCGACCACTTCCACTATACCTTTATTACCATGGGTATCGTCAGCGCCGTCTCCGCGCTGGTCTTTATGCTGCTGCGCAAAAAAGACGGCCGCAATTTGATCACCGGCAAGGAGAAACGCGCCAAAGTCAGTTGAGTTGGCCGACCGAGGCGCGCTCCACCAGCTCCGGGGTCAACACCATCACCTGTGCCGCGCGCTGTGGGTTCTGCAGGCGATTGATCAACGCATCGATCGCCAGCTCTCCCAGAGAGTCTTTCGGCTGATGAATGGTGCTTAACGGCGGCGCCAGATATTTCGCCAGTTCTATATCGTCATACCCCATCACCGCCATATCCTGCGGCACACGCAGTCCGGCCTGGAACAGCGCCTGATACACGCCGACCGCCACCGCGTCATTACCGGCAAACACCGCATGCGGCGGTGCCGGCAAGGCGAGCAGTTGCTGCATGGCGCGAACGCCGCCTTCAAACTCAAAGTCACAATGCACTTCATAGCCCGCTGGGATCGGCAACCCCGCCTGCCGCATCGCGCGGCGGTAACCTTCCAGACGGTTGCGCGCGGTGGTTTTATCCTGCGGCCCGGCAATGCAGGCAATCTGCCGGTAGCCGCGGGCGATCAAATGTTGCGTAGCCATTTCACCACCGAGCAGCGAGTTGTCCTGAATAATGTCATTCGCCCCTTCAAAAGGCGCCCAGTCCATCATCACAATGGGCAGTGACGGATAACGGCTCAGGTTCGCCGGCGACGGCCGATGGTTTTCGGTGCACATGACCAACAGGCCGTCGACACGTTTTTGCAACAGCGTTTCCATGCTGCGGTTCATCCGCGCCGCATCTTCCTCGGTGTTACACAGAATCAGGCTATAGCCACGTTCGTAACAGCTGCGTTCCACGCCGCGCACCACTTCGGCGTAAAACGGGTTATTGCTGGCGGTCACCAGCATACCGATGGTATGCGTCTGTTTGAGCTTCAGGCTGCGCGCCAGCGCCGACGGCGCGTAGTTCAACTGCTCAACCGCCGCCATCACTTTGTCTCGCACCGCGTCGCTGACAAAACGGTTGTTATTGATGACGTGCGATACGGTAGAGGTTGATACGCCCGCCAGACGGGCGACATCTTTCATGGTGGCCAAAAACTTACTCCTGCCGTTGCAAAAAGGCGTCTATCTCTTCACGCCAGGGCACGGAAGGCTGAGCCCCCGGACGCGTGACGGCGATCGCCGCGGCGGCATGGCCGAAACGTACGGCCTCCTGCATCGTTTTGCCTTCCAGCAGCGCCGTCAGCAACGCGCCGTTAAAAGTATCGCCAGCGGCAATGGTATCAACCGCCTCAACCTTAAAGGCCGGTACCAATTTGCCCTCGCCGCGTTCGCTCAACCACACGCCGCGGCTGCCGAGTGTAATCAGCACCGTATCAATGCCTTTTTGATGCAGCGCCTGTGCCGCACGCGCGGCATCCTGTTCATTGCCCACCGCAATACCGGTCAGGCGCTCGGCTTCGGTTTCATTGGGCGTGATCATATCCAGCATCGCCAGCAGCTCATCCGGCAATTCACGCGCCGGTGCCGGGTTGAGGATCACCCGCGTCTGATGCTGTTTGGCCAGACGCGCAGCGGCGATCACCGTATCGAGCGGTGATTCAAGCTGCATCAGCACGGCGTCGGCATCGATCACCCGCTGCTGATAGCGCGCCAGATAATTCGGCGTCAATGCCGCATTGGCTCCGGCATCAATGCCGATCACGTTTTCACCTTCGCCATTGACGAAGATAAGCGCCACGCCGGTGGTGCAGTTTTCAACGGCTTCGATGGATTGCGTATCAACGCGATCGGTCGCCAGTTGCCGGCGAACCCGTTCGCCAACGTCGTCGGCGCCCACACAGGCAATAAACGCAATATCGGCGCCGCTGCGGCCAGCGGCCACCGCCTGGTTGGCCCCTTTGCCGCCGAACGCCACCTTATACTGTTTCCCGATCACCGTTTCGCCCGGACGGGGAAATTGCTCAATATTAAGGATATGGTCGGCATTGATGCTGCCCAGCACCACCAGTTTTCCTGTTTCCATCGCATGGATTCCTTTAACTGCGCGCCATCGGCACGTCTGTTCCGATGGCGCGGGTATGACTCTTATTGGGTGACCAGTTTCAAATCAACCGGAATGGTTGCCGCCACTTTTTCGCCTTTCAGCACTTTATCGGCGGTTTCTACGCCGATAACGCCGATTTGATCGGGACGCTGCGCTACCGTTGCCGCCAGCTTGCCGCTCTCAACCGCTTTAACGCCGTCGGCGGTGCCGTCAAAGCCGACGACGATCACGTCGCTTTTCCCGGCGGTTTGCAGCGCGCGCAGTGCGCCCAGCGCCATTTCATCGTTCTGGGCGAACACCGCCTGCACGTCCGGGTGCGCCGTAAGCAGGTTCTGCATCACGTTCAGCCCCTTGGTGCGGTCAAAATCCGCCGGTTGGCTGCCCAACAGCTTAAACTTGTGCTGCGCCTGCGACTGTTTGAAGCCTTCGCCGCGCTCACGGGCGGCAGAGGTGCCGGCAATGCCCTCCAGCTGGATCACTTTGGCGTCCGCGCCGACTTTGTCGGCAATAAAGTCGCCGGCCATTTTACCGCCGACGCGGTTATCGGACGCGATATGGCTGACCACCTCGCCTTTGGACGCCACGCGATCCAGCGTAATGACCGGAATTTTCGCCTGGTTGGCCATTTTAATCGCATTACCGACCGCATCGGAATCCGTCGGGTTGATCAACAGCATTTTTGGATTCTGTACCATCAGATCCTGTACGTTGGCCAACTCTTTCGCCGGGTTATTCTGCGAATCCAGCACCACCAACTTATAACCCAGCTTGTTGGCTTCCTGCTGCGCGCCATCCTTCATCGACACGAAGAACGGGTTATTCAGCGTAGAGACCACCAGCGCGATGGTGTCTTTCGCCAACGCATTGGCGCTCAGGGTAGCGCTGAGCGCCACCGCGGAAACCAGCATCGTTACTTTTTTCATTTTCATGGTCATTATTCCTGTAGGGGGAGGTTACTTGTTGCTTTTATTGTCTACCAGTACCGCCAGCAGTATCACCACCGCCTTGACGATCATTTGGTAGTAGGAAGAAACACCCAGCAGATTCAGTCCGTTATTCAGGAAGCCGAGGATCAGCGCGCCGATCAGAGTGCCGACGATACGCCCCTTGCCACCGGCCAGGCTGGTGCCGCCCAGTACTACGGCGGCAATGGCGTCCAGTTCATAACCGGTGCCGGCGGTAGGCTGCGCCGAAGACAGGCGTGCGACTTCAATCACCCCGGCCAGCGCCGCCAGCAGGCCGCACAGTGAATACACGATGATTTTGACCCGATCTACGCTGATACCGGACAGGCGCGTCGCCGCTTCATTGCCTCCCAGCGCGTAGATGTAGCGGCCCAGACGGGTATGTTGCAGTATGTACCAGACGGCAATAAACACCATCGCCATAATCCAGATCGGCGTAGGCACGCCCAGCGGACGGCCGATGCCGAACCAGCCAAACGCGTCGGCCACATCGGTAAAGCCGGTATTCACCGGGCTGCCGTTGGTGTAAACCATGGTGACGCCGCGTAGCAGCAGCATCATCACCAAAGTGGCGATAAACGCCTGCACCTTACCTTTGGCGACGATAACGCCAGTACAGGCGCCGACCGCGGCCCCCAGCGCCAGCGCCGCAGCAACCGCCACCAGAGCGTTGACTTCCAGGCCAACGATCGAGGCCGCCACCGCGCCGGTTAGCGCCAGCAGCGATCCCACCGACAGATCGATACCGGAAGTCAGGATCACCAGCGTCATCCCTACCGCCATGATGGCGTTGACCGAGGTCTGCTGCAGAATGTTAAACAGGTTATTGAGCGTGAAAAAGTTCGGGCTCATGGACGACACCACGGCGATCAGCACCAGCAGCGCAATCAGCGACTTCTGTTCCAACAGCCATTCTTTACTGAACCAGCGCTTGGTTGCGATAGTCTGAGAACTCATAGTTAATTACTCCTGCTTTGCGCCGTATTGCTTGCCGACGGCCGCGGCCATCAACGCTTCCTGAGTGGCCTGCTCAATCGAGAACTCACCGCTGATGTGGCCTTCGTGCATCACCAGTACGCGATCGCTCATTCCTAACACTTCCGGCATCTCCGAAGACACCAGAATGATGCTGAGCCCTTCTTGCTTGAACTGGTTGATAAGCTGGTAAATCTCTTTTTTCGCCCCGACGTCGACGCCGCGCGTCGGTTCATCAAGGATCAGTACCTTAGGCCGCGTCATCAGCCCGCGGGCAATCGCCACCTTCTGCTGATTGCCGCCGGAAAGCAGGCCAATCGGCTGCTCCATTGACGGGGTTTTGATGTTAAACAGGCGAATAAAATCCCCTACCGCCTGCCGTTCCTCAGCCTGTTTCAGGCTGCCAACGGTGCGGCTGAAATAGCGCAGCGCGGTCAATGACATGTTTTCTTTGACCGACATGCCTAGCACCAGACCGTCGCGCTTGCGGTCTTCGGAAATATAAACAATGCCGTTTGCCAGCCCGTCCTGCGGCGAACGGCACAGTACTTCGCGGCCGTCCAGCCGCACGCTGCCGCTCTTGCGCGTCGCCGCGCCGTAGAGGATTTTCATTAATTCGGTACGGCCGGCGCCCATCAGCCCGGCAACGCCAAGAATTTCGCCGCGATACAGGGTGAAACTGACATCATGCACGCCGGGGCCAGACAACTGGCTGACTTCCAGCCGTTTGTTGCCGCGCGGCAGGTTCAGCCTCGGGTATTGATCTTCCAGTTTACGACCAACCATCATTTCAATCAGCCGCTCTTCCTGCAGCTCATTCACCGGCCGCTCGGCGATAAACTGGCCGTCGCGGAAGATGGTAACGTCATCACAGACCTCGAAAATCTCTTTCATCCGGTGCGAGATATACACAATGCCGCAGCCTGCCGCTTTCAGTTCATTGATCACCTTAAATAAGGAGGCAGTCTCGGTATCGGTCAGCGCGTCGGTAGGCTCATCCATAATGATCACCTGCGACTCAAAGCTCAGCACCTTGGCGATTTCCACCATCTGCTGATCGCCAATCGACAGTTCCCCCACCAGACGGTGGCTGCTGTAACGCAGATTAAGACGCTGAAGCAACTTGTCAGCCTCGGCGTACATGCGTTTCCAGTCGATACGGCCAAAGCGGTTAACGAATTCGCGGCCGAGAAAGATGTTCTCCGCAATGGTCAACTGCGGGATCAGGTTCAGCTCCTGATGAATAATGCCGATCCCCGCATCCTGTGACGCTTTCGGCCCGTGAAACGCCACCTCTTTACCGAGGAAACGTATACTGCCGGCATCTTTGCTGTAGATACCGGTCAGCACTTTCATCATGGTGGACTTGCCGGCACCGTTTTCCCCCACCAACGCCATCACCCTGCCGGGGTACACGCTAAGCGCTGCCCCGGAAAGCGCCTTCACACCGGGAAACGCCTTATCTATCCCGGTCAGTTGCAATAAAGGTTGCATAAATGCCTCAGAAAGTTACGCCGGCGCACAGGATAATGTTCGCATAGGGCGAACATTCCCCGCTGCGAATCACCGCCCGGCTGTGCCCGGTTTGCGCTTTGAAATCGCCGTGGCTGATATAGCGCACGCTGATGGTATTTCCCTGCTGCAGCCCCAACTGCGTCAGTTGCGCCAACAGAGCGCTATGGAGCGAGGGGTTTTGCGTGACGAGCTCTTCGGCCAACATGGCGCTTTCCACCTGCATTTCCTGCGTGACCGCAGTAAACAGCTGTAAAAAAGTCGGCACGCCGGCCATCAGCGCCATATCGATGCGTTCAACGCCGGCCGGGATCGGCAAACCGGCGTCACACAGGGTGAGCTGGTCGGTATGGCCGAGACGGGAAACCGCCGCGGAGATGTCGGCATTAAGCAGCACGCCTTTTTTCATTTCTTTCGCTCCACTTATTTTTTACCAGCGAAACGTTTCGCTTGTCGTGGAGTGTAAAAAAACAACAAAGGAAGGCAACCGCCATAGCGTGGAAATGTGATCGTTATCGAAACGTTTCGATATCAGCGCGGCAACACCGGTAAAAAAGAAGGGGCGCCGCATGCGACGCCCCCGAGAGGAGAGATAACGGAACCTTATATTTCGACCTGCGTTCCCAGCTCGATAACCCGGTTCGGCGGAATTTCAAACTGATCCGGCGCCCGCAGCGCATTACGGCTGAGCGCAATAAACAGCTTACCGCGCAAGAACAGATACCACGGCCGTTTGCTCAACAGCAGCGATTCATGCGACATAAAGAACGAGGTTTCCATCATACGGCACGGCAAACCCTCCAGGCCGCAGCGGTGGAACACCTCCTCGACGTTCGGCGTTTCTCGCCAGCCGTAGCTGGCGACCACGCGCCAGAAGGTCGGCGACAGCTGCTCAATGGTGACCCGCCGGACATTATGGACGTACGGCGCATCTTCGGTACGCAGCGTCAGCAGCACCACGCGCTCATGCAGCACCTTGTTGTGTTTGAGGTTGTGCAGCAGCGCAAACGGGATCACGTTGGTGGCGCGCGACATAAACACCGCGGTGCCCGGTACCCGCACCGGCGGCGACTTCTCCAGCGAGGCGATCAGCGCCTCCAGGGAGTTGCCGTGTTCATGCATGCGGCGCAGCAGGCGAAAACGTTCGCTCTTCCAGGTGGTCATGACGATAAACATCATCAGGCCGATGGTCAGCGGCAACCAGCCGCCGGAGAACAGCTTCAGCGCGTTGGCGGAGAACATCGGCACATCAATCAGCAACAGAGCTATCAATATGCCCACCGCCAGGAAGCGATTCAGGTGCCAGTTTTTAATCGCCACCGAGGTCACCAGAATGCTGGTCAGCACCATGGTGCCGGTTACCGCAATGCCGTAGGCCGCAGCCAGATTGCTCGAATGTTCAAAGCTGACGATCACCAGCACCACCGAGATATACAGCAGCCAGTTAATCACCGGGATATAGATTTGGCCGGACTCCATTTCCGAAGTATGGATAATGCGCATCGGCGGCAGGTAGCCCAGACGCACCGCCTGACGGGTTAAGGAGAAGACGCCGGAGATCACCGCCTGCGAGGCGATCACCGTCGCCAACGTGGCCAAAATCAGCAGAGGAATCAGCGCCCAGTCCGGCGCCAACAGAAAGAACGGGTTTTTGATCGCTTCCGGGTTCTTCAAAAGCAGCGCACCCTGGCCGAAATAGTTAAGCACCAGCGACGGCAACACCACGGTGAACCAGGCCAGACGAATCGGGAATTTCCCGAAGTGGCCCATATCGGCGTACAGCGCCTCAACGCCGGTGATCGACAGCACCACCGCCCCCAGGGCAAAGAACGACACTTTCTTATATTCGAAGAAGAAGTTCAGCGCCCATTTCGGGTTCAGCGCCTGCAGCACCTCCGGATTATCGATAATGCTGCGCACACCAAGCAGCGCCAGCGTCAGGAACCAGATCAGCATCACCGGGGCAAACAGTTTGCCCACGCTGCCGGTGCCGTGCTTCTGAATAATAAACAGCAGCGTCAGCACCAGGATTGCCAGCGGTACAATATAGGGATCCAGCGCCGGCGCGGCGATTTCCAACCCTTCGATCGCCGACATCACCGAGATCGCCGGAGTGATCACCACCTCACCATAAAAGAAGCTGCCGCCAATCAGGCCGAGTATCACCAACACCGCCGTGGCGCGCGCCGAGGTATTGCGCCCGGCCAGCGACATCAGCGTCAAAATACCGCCTTCACCGGCGTTGTCCGCCCGCATCACGTAGGTGAGGTATTTCAGCGAGACAATAATGACCAGCATCCAGAAAATCAGCGACAGGAAGCCAAACACCACATCTGGCCGGACATCAAAACCATAATGACCTGAAAAACACTCTCTCAGGGTATAAAGCGGGCTGGTGCCAATATCGCCATACACCACGCCGATAGCCGCCAAGGTTACCGCCGCCAGGGACTGCTTACGTTCTGTGCTCATAATTCGTTTTCTTGATTAGAACAACCGTTAGCGCTGCATCCGCCAAAACGGGCTCCAAGATCCATTACGTCCACTAAAAACCGCACAGTATGCACGAATTCCTTCGGTTGCCTACTCTATAAAATGTCTCAGAAAAACGACAAAGTGTGAGCAAACAATACATTTGATAATAGAAAGTTTTGGTTAATCAACCAGCTATACCATTAAAAATGATGGTGGTTTATCATCGCTCATTCGGACAAGATTGGCTAATTTATCTCGGACAACACGAAAAATCTTATGGCGTCTTCATCACTACTGGCAGAACGAATTTCCCGGCTCAGCAGCGCGCTTGAGAGCGGCCTTTATGAACGTCAGGAAGCCATTCGGCTCTGCCTGCTGGCGGCGTTAAGCGGCGAAAGCGTGTTTCTGCTCGGTCCGCCGGGTATTGCAAAAAGTCTG
Organism: Serratia rhizosphaerae; assembly: GCF_009817885.1. Lineage (NCBI taxonomy): Bacteria > Pseudomonadati > Pseudomonadota > Gammaproteobacteria > Enterobacterales > Yersiniaceae > Serratia > Serratia rhizosphaerae. Next base: position 2,165,498 of record NZ_CP041764.1, on the reverse strand, counting down.
ATAGCCCGCCGCCTCAAATTCGCCTTCCGCCATGCCCGCTCCTTTGAATACCTGATGACCCGCTTCTCCACCCCGGAGGAAGTATTCGGCCCGCTCTCCATTCAGGCGCTGAAAGACGAAGGGCGCTACCAGCGCCTGACCGACGGCTACCTGCCGGAAGCGGAAATCGTGTTCCTCGATGAAATCTGGAAGGCTGGCCCCGCCATTCTCAATACCCTGCTGACCGCGATTAACGAACGCCGCTTCCGCAACGGCAACAGCGAAGAGCCGATACCGCTGCGCCTGCTGGTCGCCGCCTCGAATGAACTGCCGGAGGCCGACAACAGCCTGGAGGCGCTGTATGACCGCATGCTAATCCGTCTGTGGCTGGACAAGGTGCAGGATAAGCAGAACTTCCGCTCGCTGCTGACCAACCGGCAAAGTGAAAACCAAAACCCGGTGCCGGAAGCGCTGAGCGTCAGCGATGAGGAGTTCCGGCAATGGCAGGCGCAGATCGATAAAATTCAGCTGCCGGAAAACTGCTTTGAACTGATATTCCTGCTGCGCCAGCGGCTGGATGCGCTGGAACAGGCGCCCTATGTTTCCGACCGACGCTGGAAAAAAGCGCTGCGCTTACTGCAGGCCTGCGCCTTCTTCAGCGGCCGCGAAACCATTGCCCCGATCGATCTGATGCTGCTGAAAGACTGCCTGTGGCACGATCTGGCCTCGATGAAGCTGATGCAGCAGCAGATTGATCAGCTACTGAGCGAGCAGGCCTATCAGCAACAGACGTTGCTGCTCCAGCTGCAGCAGTTGCATACCCGCTGGATGCAGCACCAACAACAGCAAAGCGATCGCCGGGCCATCAGCCTGGTGAAAAAAGGCGGCATGTTCAGCCGTAAACCGCAATACGCGCTGGGTGAATCACTCGGCAGCGGCACGCTGACGCTGTTGCTGCAAAAGCCGCTGCAGCTGCATGATATTCAGGTTAACCATTTGAGTATCGACAGCAGCACGCTGGAAAGCTGGCTGCAAAAAGGCGGCGAGGTGCGCGCCAAGCTCAACGGCATTGGTTTCGCGCAGCAGATTGATTTAGTGGTGGATGAGCAGCTGCACCTGACGGTGCTGGACGTCAGCCGCCAGCCGTCGCTGCTGGCGCTGCCGGGTAAACAGACCAGCGCCACGCCGCCGGAGCTGCTGGAGGAACTGGAGACCCTGATGCAGCGGCTGGCGGAACAGCGTCGCTTATTCAGCCAGCATCAGCCCTGCCTGTTCACCCCGGCCGCCGGCCTGGCCAAGATAGAAGCCAGCCTGCTGCAGGTAGCGGAGCAAATTAAACAGCAGCAACAGCAAATGCAGGGCCAGTAACCGTGCTGAACCTGGAGACGCTCAACCTGCTGCTGGCCATTACCGAAGGCGAGCTGATCGAAGATATGATCGTCGCCATGCTGGCTGCGCCGCATCTGTCCGCATTCTTCAGGAAATTCCCGGCGCTGCGCCGTGCGCTGGATCGCGATCTGCCGCGCTGGAAGCTGCAACTAAAACAGCGGATCCATGAGGCAATGGTTCCACCGGCGTTGGCGCAGGAATTCTATCGTTACCAACAGTGCCAATTGGAAAGCAACGCGCAGTTTTATCAAAACCTCAACGATACCCTGGAACTGCTGCGCCAGCTGGTTTCCCCCTTCTATGAACAGGCGCGCAAGCTGGTGAACGCCGCCGATCTGCCCAATCATCCGCTGGATGACAGCTTCCAGACCCTGTTTCTGCAGCGTTGGCGCATCAGCCTGACGCTTCAGGCCACCATGCTGCACCACCAGCTGCTGGAGCAGGAACGCGAACAGCTGATGGCGGAATTGCAGGAGCGCCTGGCGCTGAGCGGCGCGCTGGAGCCGGTGCTGGCGGAGAACGATACCGCCGCCGGCCGGCTGTGGGATATGAGCAAAGGGCAGTTGCAGCGCGGCGACTATCAGCGGCTAGTGGAATACGGCAACTTTCTGCAAACCCAGCCCGAACTGAAGAAACTGGCCCAGCAGTTGGGACGCAGCTACGAGGCAAAAGCCATTCAGCAGCAGGATGCGCAGCCGGAGCCGTACCACGTCATGGTGCGGGTGCCCGCCACACTGCCGGAAGAAGTGAACGGCGTGCATCAAAGCGATGATATTTTACGCCTGCTGCCGCCGGAGCTGGCGACGCTCGGCATTGAGGAACTGGAGTTTGAGTTTTACCGCCGCCTGCTGGAAAAACAGCTGCTGAGCTACCGTCTGCAGGGGGATGCCTGGCAGGAGAAGCTGATGATCCGCCAGGTCACTTATCAGCAGCAGGATCAGCAGCCGCGCGGGCCGTTTATCGTCTGTGTTGATACCTCCGGCTCAATGGGCGGCTTCAACGAACAGTGCGCCAAGGCGTTTTGTCTGGCGCTGCTGCGCATTGCGCTGGCGGATAACCGCCGCTGCTACATCATGCTGTTCGCCAACCAGATCGTCCATTATGAACTGACCGCCGCCAGCGGTATTGAACAGGCGGTGCGCTTTCTCGGCCAGCATTTCCGCGGCGGCACCGATCTGGCGGCCTGCCTGAGCGCAACGGTGGGGAAAATGGCGGAGAGCGGCTGGTTCGACGCCGACGCGGTGATTATTTCCGACTTTATTGCCCAGCGGCTGCCGGACGAGGTGATTAAAAAGGTGAAACAGCAGCAGCAGAGCCATCAGCAGCGTTTTCATGCGGTGGCGATGTCCGCCTACGGCAAACCCGGCATCATGCGCATATTCGACCATATCTGGCGCTTTGATACCGGGCTAAAAAGCCGCTTAATGCGCCGCTGGCGGCGCTAACCCGGCGTTACAGCAGACCTTCCACGCTTTCACGCACTTCCGGCGACCATACTCCGCACTGCACCTGGCCGATATGTGACAGTTGCAGCAGCAGCATCACCAGACGCGACTGACCAATACCGCCGCCGATGGTCTGCGGCATTTCACCTTTCAGCAGCGACTGATGCCACTCCAGCTGCAGGCGATCTTCATCTTCCGTCAGAGCCAGCTGGCGCTGCAATGCGGCGGCGTCAACGCGGATCCCCATTGAAGATAGCTCGAACGCGTCTTCCAGCACCGGGTTCCACACCAGAATATCGCCGTTGAGGCCGGACAGTCCTTCAGAGCTGGTGGTGCTCCAGTCATCATAATCCGGCGCACGCACGTCGTGAGAGCGGCCATGCGACAGCTTGCCGCCGATGCCGATCAGGAATACCGCGCCCAGCTCTTTGGCAATCGCCCGCTCACGCCCTTTGGCGTCCAGTTCCGGGAAACGCTGCAGCAACGCTTCGCTGTGCACGAAGTGAATCTGTTCCGGCAGGAACGGCGCCAGTCCATATTCGCGACTGACCGCCGCTTCCGTTTCCTTGATAGCGCTATAGAGGCTGCGTACGGTGCTTTTCAGGTGATCCAGGTTGCGTTCGCCATCCCCCATCACCCGCTCCCAGTCCCACTGGTCGACATACACCGAGTGGATGGCGCTCAGGCGATCTTCATCCGGGCGCAGTGCCTTCATATGGGTATACAGGCCCTCGCCGGCGCTGAAATCATGGGCGCCCAGGGTTTTACGTTTCCATTTAGCCAGTGAATGCACAACTTCAAACGTCGCGTCCGGCAGGGTTTTCACCTTGACCTGCACCGCTTTTTCACTGCCGGACAGGTTATCCTGCGTACCGTCGCCCAGACGGCTGAGAATAGGCGCCTGAACCTCAATCAGACCCAGCTGCTGCTCCAGCTGGCGGGAGAAGAACGATTTTACGAAGCTGATTTGTTGTTGTTTTTGGATAAACTGTTTTTTCATTGCCGTATCTCTTAAATCCTGTCTCTGTTGCTGATGATTAAGCAACACAAAGGCGCCTCAATTCAATATCCATCAAACAATATTGCGCTTTTACTTTTAATCGTTCATTTTTAAGCGGTGATAATTCAATAAACCATAATTTATGGGGGATAAAATGGCGGAAATTTATCAGATCGATAATCTCGATCGCGGCATTCTCAACGCGCTGATGGCTAACGCGCGTACGCCTTATGCCGAACTGGCAAAAACCTTTGCCGTCAGTCCGGGGACCATTCACGTACGCGTCGAGAAGATGAAGCAGGCGGGCATCATTACCGGCGCCCGGGTCGATGTGAACCCCAAACAGCTGGGCTACGACGTCTGCTGCTTTATCGGCATCATATTAAAGAGCGCCAAAGACTACCCTTCCGCCCTGAGCAAACTGGAAAGCCTGGAAGAAGTGGTCGAGGCCTACTACACCACCGGCCATTACAGCGTGTTTATCAAGGTGATGTGCCGCTCGATCGATGCGCTGCAACAGGTACTTATCAACAAGATCCAAACGATTGACGAAATTCAGTCGACGGAAACGCTGATCTCGCTGCAGAACCCCATTATGCGCACCATCGTCCCGTAACGGATTTTTACTATACCCATATTATCCACAGGTAGATCCCTGGCGATTCACAGCGTACAATGCAGCCTCTTTGCAGCAGGTTGAGATCATTCATTCATGGCAGACATTACTCTGATCAGCGGCAGTACGCTTGGCAGTGCTGAATATGTGGCGGAACATCTGGCCGAAAAACTGGAAGACGCCGGTTTTTCCACCGAGATGCTGCACGGGCCTGAATTGGATGAACTGACGCAGTCCGGACGTTGGCTGGTGGTCACCTCCACCCACGGCGCCGGCGAACTGCCGGATAATCTGCAACCGCTGTGGGACGAGATCAACGAACGCCAGCCTGATTTATCCCAGGTGCAGTTCGGCGCCGTCGGTCTGGGCAGTTCGGAATACGATACCTTCTGCGGCGCGGTCGCACAGATCGACGATCTGTTACAGGCTCGCGGCGCAAAAAGGATCGGCGATCGCCTGGAGATCGACGTGACGCAGCACGACATTCCGGAAGATCCGGCGGAAGAATGGCTGAAAAGTTGGGTTAATTTACTCTGATTCGTTCAAAGATCGTGCGAACGATTGTGTATAACTAAGCTTAAAAGCAGGGTAAAAGCGGTAGTTATCCAAATAACAACTGCCGTATGCTTTTTGTCCTGTGCATAAGTAGCCATTTAGATCCCAGCTTATCAGCGTCAGGATCACCGATCATTCACAGTAAACGATCCTTCCTAATTTCATGATCTCTATCGTGAATACGCGGTTATCCACAGAGGATCGCGATCCTAATAAGAGATCTAATAAAGAGATCTTTAAATAAAAAGATCTTCTTTTAATTACCTGACGATCCGTACCGCTTGGTCGATCGTCTAAACTTGAGTAGAATCCCCCACCCCAGGGCAAACAACGATCGTTCGCAATACGGCGAGGTGCAGTTCCATGTTTTATCCAGAGCAATTTGACGTCATTATCATCGGCGGCGGCCATGCCGGCACCGAAGCGGCAATGGCCGCGGCAAGAATGGGGCGTCAAACCTTATTACTGACGCACAACATTGATACGCTGGGGCAAATGTCTTGCAACCCGGCGATCGGCGGTATTGGTAAAGGACATCTGGTTAAAGAAATTGATGCGCTGGGCGGCCTGATGGCAACGGCAATCGACCATGCCGGCATTCAGTTTAGGATACTAAACGCCAGCAAAGGCCCTGCGGTACGCGCTACTCGCGCTCAGGCCGACCGCGTGCTCTATCGCCAGGCCGTACGCACAGCCCTGGAGAGCCAGCCCAACCTGATGATCTTCCAGCAGCCGGTAGAAGATCTTATTGTTGAGAACGATCGCGTCGTCGGAGCCGTCACGCAAATGGGGCTGAAATTCCGCGCTAAAGCGGTAGTGCTCACCGTAGGGACATTCCTCGACGGCAAAATTCATATCGGCCTGGAAAATTACAGCGGCGGTCGTGCTGGCGATCCGCCAGCCATTTCACTGTCGCAGCGTCTGCGTGAACTGCCGCTGCGGGTTGACCGTCTGAAAACCGGCACCCCGCCGCGCATTGACGCCCGCACCATTGATTTCAGCGTTTTGGCTGAACAGCACGGCGACACGCCGACGCCGGTATTCTCGTTTATGGGCCATGCCGATCAGCATCCGCGTCAGGTGCCGTGCTATATCACCCATACCAATGAAAAAACCCATGATGTGATCCGCAGTAACCTCGATCGCAGCCCGATGTACGCCGGGATCATCGAAGGGATCGGCCCACGTTACTGCCCGTCGATCGAAGACAAGGTGATGCGCTTTGCCGATCGCAACGCACACCAGATCTTCCTTGAGCCGGAAGGACTGACCAGCAACGAAATCTACCCGAACGGTATTTCCACCAGTCTGCCGTTCGACGTACAGATGCAGATCGTCCGTTCGATGGAAGGGATGCAAAATGCCCGTATTATTCGCCCGGGTTACGCCATCGAGTATGATTTCTTCGATCCGCGCGACTTGAAACCGACGCTGGAAAGCAAATTTATTCAGGGTCTGTTCTTTGCCGGTCAGATTAACGGCACTACCGGTTACGAAGAAGCCGGTGCGCAGGGACTGCTGGCCGGTCTGAATGCCGGACGCTACGCCAACGAAGACGAAGGCTGGGCGCCGCGTCGCGATCAGGCCTACCTTGGCGTGCTGGTGGACGATCTGTGCACCTTGGGCACCAAAGAACCGTACCGCATGTTTACCTCACGGGCGGAATACCGCCTGATGCTGCGTGAAGACAACGCCGATCTGCGCCTGACGGAAAAAGGACGTGAGCTGGGTCTGGTGGATGACGTCCGCTGGGCGCGCTATAACGACAAACTGGAAAAGATTGAGCGCGAACGTCAGCGTCTGCGCGACGTTTGGCTGCATCCGCATTCAGAAAATGTTGAGCAGATAAACACACTGCTGAAAACGCCGCTGTCGCGTGAGGCCAACGGTGAGGAACTGCTGCGTCGTCCGGAAATGGATTATGCGCTGCTGACGTCAGTCGACGCTTTCCAGCCACCGCTGGCCGATACCCAGGCCGCTGAGCAGGTGGAAATTCAGGTAAAATACGAAGGCTATATCGCCCGTCAGCAGGAAGAGATCGAACGCCAGCTGCGCAACGAGAACACGGTGCTGCCACTCGATCTGGATTATCACCAGGTTTCCGGGCTGTCGAACGAAGTGATTGCCAAGCTCAACGACCATAAACCTACCTCTATCGGACAGGCATCGCGTATCTCAGGGATTACTCCGGCGGCGATATCCATTTTATTGGTGTGGTTGAAGAAGCAAGGTCTGCTGCGCCGCAGCGCATAAATCTGCATTTTGAGCGGCCGACTGCCCAATGGATAGGCAATCGGCCGCTGACATCACTTTCAGCCTGCATTATCATAGCCACTTCGCCATTTTCGGCGGATCTCGCGTTGGTCAGAGGATTCCATTGTGGACAAAAAGTTAGACTCGCTGCTGGCGGCAGCCGGTATTTCGCTTCCCGATCGTCAAAAACAGCAGCTGCTGGGCTATGTCGGCATGCTGGATAAGTGGAACAAGGCGTACAATCTGACCTCCGTACGCGATCCGCAGCAAATGCTGGTTCGCCATATCCTCGACAGTATCGTGGTTAATCCCCATCTTGTCGGATCTCGCTTTATCGATGTTGGCACCGGACCGGGTCTGCCGGGCATTCCGCTGGCTATTGTGCGTCCGGATGCGCATTTTACGCTGCTCGACAGCCTGGGTAAGCGGGTGCGCTTCCTGCGGCAGGTGCAGCACGAGCTGGGCCTGAGCAATATCGAACCGGTACAGAGCCGGGTGGAGGAATTTCCGGCCGAGCCGCCGTTTGACGGCGTAATCAGTCGCGCATTCGCCTCACTGCAGGATATGCTGACCTGGTGCCGCCACTTGCCGGCGCAAGGGCAGGGGCGCTTTTATGCTCTGAAGGGTGTCCGTCCAGACGAAGAGCTGGATGCATTGCCTGAGGGCATTGCGCTTGAAGAGGTGGTGCGTTTACAGGTGCCGGAATTGGAAGGCGAACGTCATCTGGTGGTACTTAAGGCAAACTGAGTTTGTTTTTGATCAAACAGACGGCAGATTGAACCTTGCTACAGATGTAAAAATAAGCAGACTAATTAACTGGCCGCTTTTTTTAGTTAATTTACTTTTTTTTAACACAAAGGCAGCAGTTAATTAGCGAAAATACCCTAATTACGTGTAGTAATTGTCACGTTAGCAATTATGTGAATAAGATCGCCTTTTGCTGCTGTTGTTAACGCGTAATAACAATATTCTTTCTGTGGATGTCAACGAAAGGTTTTTAGCGGGTATAAAGATTGTTTTTGAACGGTTAAATTATACCGTTTTGATTTATAAAATATTTTTATCGCCCTAATCGCTAAAGACGTTTTATGCGCACATGGGTTATAAATCGAACGTTAGCCCTATTGTTGTGATCAATTGCACGTTTTAGCGTGCAACAGAGGAATAATCGGACAATAAAATCGAGGTATTATTCCGCCTATTTTCTTGCGAAAATAGTCTGAATTTGGTGAATTTAAATAATTGTTCACCTTTTCGCTACTTATCGATTGAATTCGTTGGAGTGGCCCGTATAATTTGCTCGTTTTTTGCTGCTTGACTCTATGCAGCAAAGACAGTGTCATACGTCACTCAGCATACCCCCTTAGGGGTACGGAGAGAACAAACGTCATGTCTGTGTCCCTTTACAGCGGGAAAGTCGCACGCAAACTGCTGTTTTTGCAGTTTATGACTTTTGTTCTGATCAGCGCCGCCTTCGGTTTCAAGGGGCTGGCGTGGGGCGCTTCGGCGTTGGCGGGCGGACTTGCCGCCTGGCTGCCGAGCGTCATGTTTATGCTGTTTGCCTTGCGCCACCAGGCGCAGACGCCGGCGCCCGGTCGGGTTGCCTGGTCGTTCGCCATTGGCGAGGGGCTAAAGGTCGTGATCACCATCTTTTTGCTGATCGTGGCGCTTGGGGTGTTCAAAGCGGAGTTTATACCGCTTGGCCTGACCTATTTAGCGGTGTTAGTGGTGCAAATAGTGGCACCAGCCGTGATTAACAGTTACCGAACTTAACTAAAAGGGTAAGAGGCATCATGTCTGCAGGAGAAGTCTTGACTCCACAGGAGTATATCGGTCACCACCTGACGCAGCTTCAGGTCGGGACGGGGTTCTGGTCGATCAACATCGACTCGATGTTTTTCTCCGTCGTCCTCGGGGCGCTCTTCCTGGTGATCTTCCGCAAAGTGGCCAAAAACGCCACCAGCGGTGTGCCGGGTAAACTGCAAACCGCAGTGGAACTGGTGGTTGGGTTCGTCGACAGCAGCGTGCGCGACATGTATCACGGCAAGAGCAAGGTTATTGCTCCGCTGGCGTTGACCGTGTTCGTCTGGGTATTCCTGATGAACCTGATGGATTTGCTGCCTATCGATTTCCTGCCGTATATCGGCGAACACGTTCTCGGCCTGCCTGCGCTGCGCGTAGTGCCTACCGCCGATGTCAACGTGACGCTGTCTATGGCGCTGGGCGTGTTTATCCTGATTCTGTTCTACAGCATCAAAATGAAAGGCGTTGGTGGGTTCGTTAAAGAGTTGACCATGCAGCCGTTCAACCACCCTGTATTCATTCCGATTAACCTGATTCTTGAAGGTGTCAGCCTGCTGTCCAAGCCTGTTTCACTGGGCCTGCGACTGTTTGGCAACATGTATGCGGGTGAGTTGATCTTCATCCTGATTGCCGGCCTGTTGCCGTGGTGGTCACAGTGGGTCCTGAGCTTGCCTTGGGCTATCTTCCACATCCTGATCATTACGCTTCAAGCCTTTATTTTCATGGTTCTGACGATCGTCTATCTGTCGATGGCGTCTGAAGAGCACTGATTTTTCCTAAAACACTTGCATTTATAAACTGAAACAAACTGGAGACTGTCATGGAAAACCTGAGTATGGATCTGCTGTACATGGCTGCCGCTGTGATGATGGGCTTAGCGGCAATCGGTGCTGCGATCGGTATCGGCATCCTGGGTGGTAAATTCTTGGAAGGTGCAGCGCGTCAGCCTGACCTGATTCCTCTGCTGCGTACACAGTTCTTTATCGTTATGGGTCTGGTTGACGCCATCCCGATGATCGCTGTTGGTCTGGGTCTGTACGTGATGTTCGCCGTCGCGTAAGCAGAGAAACGCTCTGCCGACTTACCCACACTCATTAACTTTAAAAGAGGCATTGTGCTGTGAATCTTAACGCAACAATCCTCGGCCAGGCCATCGCGTTCGTCCTGTTTGTCTGGTTCTGCATGAAGTATGTATGGCCGCCAATTATGGCTGCCATCGAGAAGCGTCAGAAAGAAATTGCTGACGGTCTCGCTTCTGCAGAGCGTGCCAAAAAAGATTTGGACTTGGCGCAAGCCAATGCGAGCGACCAGCTGAAAACTGCTAAAGCAGAAGCTCAGGTGATCATTGAGCAAGCGAACAAACGCAAAGCTCAGATCATGGATGAAGCGAAAGCCGAAGCCGAGCAGGAACGTAACAAAATCGTGGCGCAGGCTCAGGCTGAGATCGAAGCCGAACGTAAACGCGCTCGTGAAGAGTTGCGTAAGCAAGTCGCGATGCTGGCTATCGCCGGCGCCGAGAAGATCATCGAACGTTCCGTGGATGAAGCTGCTAACAGCGACATCGTTGATAAACTGGTCGCTGAACTGTAAGGAGGGAGGGGCTGATGTCTGAATTTGTTACTGTAGCTCGCCCCTACGCCAAAGCAGCTTTTGACTTTGCCGTTGAGCACCAAAGCGTAGAACGCTGGCAGCAGATGCTGGCGTTTGCTGCTGAAGTCACTCGCAACGAACAGATTTCCGAACTGCTGTCCGGCGCTGTTGCACCGGAAACGCTGTCGAAGACGTTCACCGCGGTTTGTGGCGATCAACTCGACGAAAATGGCCAAAACCTTATTCGCGTTATGGCCGAAAATGGACGTTTACTGGCGCTTCCTGACGTTGTGCAGCAGTTCGTTGAACTGCGCGCCGCGCTGGAATCCACCGTCGAAGTCGAGGTGCTCTCTTCAAGCGCACTGAATGACGAACAGCAGGCCAAGATTGCCGCTGCGATGGAAAAACGTCTGTCACGCAAAGTTAAGCTGAATTGCAAAATTGACAAGTCTGTACTGGCCGGCGTGGTTATCCGCGCAGGCGACATGGTGATCGATGGCAGCGTACGCGGCCGTCTTGAACGCCTGGCAGACGTCTTGCAGTCTTAAGGGGACTGGAGCATGCAACTGAATTCCACCGAAATCAGCGAACTGATCAAGCAGCGCATTGCTCAGTTCAATGTAGTGAGCGAAGCTCACAATGAAGGTACTATCGTTTCCGTCAGCGACGGAATCATCCGCGTACACGGCCTGGCCGATGTTATGCAGGGCGAGATGATCGCACTGCCAGGCAACCGTTACGCAATCGCATTGAACCTGGAGCGCGACTCCGTTGGTGCCGTCGTCATGGGTCCGTATGCGGACCTGGCTGAAGGCATGAAGGTAAAATGCACCGGCCGTATCCTGGAAGTTCCAGTCGGCCGCGGCCTGCTGGGCCGCGTGGTTAACACCCTGGGCGCGCCTATCGACGGCAAGGGCCCGGTTGAGCACGACGGTTTCTCCCCGGTTGAGACCATTGCACCGGGCGTTATCGACCGTCAGTCGGTCGACCAGCCGGTACAGACCGGTTATAAATCCGTTGATGCCATGATTCCAATCGGCCGTGGTCAGCGTGAGCTGGTGATCGGTGACCGTCAGACCGGTAAAACCGCGCTGGCGATCGATGCGATCATCAACCAACGCGATTCCGGCATCAAGTGCGTATACGTGGCTATCGGCCAGAAAGCGTCCACCATTTCTAACGTGGTGCGTAAACTGGAAGAGCACGGCGCGCTGGCCAACACCATCGTTGTGGTGGCTACCGCTTCTGAATCCGCTGCACTGCAATACCTGGCGCCATATGCCGGTTGCGCAATGGGCGAATACTTCCGTGACCGCGGTGAAGATGCGCTGATCGTATACGATGACCTGTCCAAACAGGCCGTTGCCTACCGTCAGATCTCCCTGCTGCTGCGTCGTCCGCCAGGTCGTGAAGCATACCCAGGTGACGTATTCTACCTGCACTCCCGTTTGCTGGAGCGTGCAGCGCGCGTTAGCGCTGACTATGTTGAAGCTTTCACCAAGGGTGAAGTGAAAGGCCAGACCGGTTCTCTGACCGCGCTGCCGATCATCGAAACTCAGGCGGGTGACGTTTCCGCGTTCGTTCCGACCAACGTAATCTCGATTACCGATGGTCAGATCTTCCTGGAATCCAACCTGTTCAACTCCGGTATTCGTCCGGCAGTTAACCCGGGTATCTCCGTATCCCGTGTTGGTGGTGCAGCGCAGACCAAGATCATGAAGAAACTGTCCGGCGGCATCCGTACCGCGCTGGCGCAGTATCGTGAACTGGCGGCATTCTCCCAGTTCGCTTCCGATCTGGATGATGCAACCCGCAAGCAGCTGAACCATGGCCAGAAAGTGACTGAACTGCTGAAGCAGAAACAGTACGCGCCAATGTCCGTCGCGCAACAGTCTCTGGTGCTGTACGCTGCAGAACGCGGCTACCTGGAAGACGTTGAAGTCGCCAAGGTAGTGAGCTTCGAAGCTGCACTGGTTGCTTACGCGGATCGCGAACACGCCGAGCTGCTGAACCACATCAACCAAACTGGTAATTTCAACGATGAGATCGAGGGCAAACTGAAAAACGTCCTCGAAACCTTCAAGAAAACCCAGTCCTGGTAACGCGCAGCGGCCTGCAGTTGAAAGACAGCAGGCCGCTGGCAATGAGGAGAAGCAGAGATGGCCGGCGCAAAAGAGATACGTAGTAAGATCGGCAGCGTGCAAAACACGCAGAAGATCACTAAAGCGATGGAGATGGTCGCCGCCTCCAAAATGCGTAAATCGCAGGATCGCATGGCGGCCAGCCGTCCTTATGCAGAGACCATGCGCAAAGTGATTGGTCACCTTGCGTTGGGGAATCTGGAATATAAACACCCGTACCTGGAAGAGCGTGATGTTAAGCGCGTCGGGTATCTGGTGGTGTCTACTGACCGTGGTCTCTGCGGCGGCTTGAACATCAACCTGTTCAAAAAGCTGCTGGCGGAGATGAAAGGCTGGTCCGAAAAAGGCGTTGAAACTGATTTGGCGCTGATTGGCTCTAAAGCCGTTTCTTTCTTTGGTTCCGTGGGCGGCAACGTGGTTGCCCAGGTGACCGGCATGGGGGATAACCCTTCCCTGTCGGATCTGATCGGGCCGGTGAAAGTGATGCTGCAGGCCTACGACGAAGGTCGTTTGGACAAGCTGTACATTGTCAGCAACAAATTTGTTAATACGATGTCCCAGGAGCCGCAGGTTCTTCAGTTGCTGCCGCTGCCGCCTGCCGATGACGGCGAGCTGAAGAAGACAGCCTGGGATTACCTGTATGAACCCGATCCAAAAGTGCTGCTTGATACCTTGCTGCGCCGCTATGTGGAATCGCAAGTTTATCAGGGCGTCGTGGAAAACCTGGCCAGTGAGCAGGCCGCGCGAATGGTAGCGATGAAAGCCGCGACCGATAACGGCGGTAGCCTGATCAAAGAGCTGCAGTTGGTATACAACAAGGCACGTCAGGCCAGCATCACTCAGGAACTCACCGAAATCGTTTCGGGAGCCTCCGCGGTTTAACCAGGTTATTACCCTAAGTAGTTCAGATTGCAGGAAGGCGGCAACTGAGCGAGTCCCCAGGCGCTTACTTGAGTAAGCAACTGGGAGGAAAGAAAGCCGTCAACGCATCTGCAGTTTGAAATACGACGGGTAAACGAATTACGTAGAGGATTCAAGATGGCTACTGGAAAGATTATCCAGGTAATCGGCGCCGTGGTGGACGTCGAGTTCCCTCAGGATGCCGTACCAAAAGTGTACGATGCCCTTGAGGTAGAAAACGGTAACGAAAAACTGGTGCTGGAAGTTCAGCAGCAGCTGGGCGGCGGCGTTGTACGCTGTATCGCCATGGGTACTTCCGATGGTCTGCGTCGCGGTCTGAAAGTTAACGACCTGCAGCATCCGATCGAAGTACCAGTAGGTAAAGCAACGCTGGGTCGTATCATGAACGTATTGGGTCAGCCAATCGACATGAAAGGCGACATCGGCGAAGAAGAGCGTTGGGCGATTCACCGCGCGGCGCCAAGCTACGAAGAACTGTCCAGCTCTCAGGATCTGCTGGAAACCGGTATCAAGGTAATGGACCTGATCTGCCCGTTCGCCAAGGGTGGTAAAGTTGGTCTGTTCGGTGGTGCGGGCGTAGGTAAAACCGTAAACATGATGGAGCTGATCCGTAACATCGCGATCGAGCACTCCGGTTACTCTGTGTTTGCGGGCGTGGGTGAGCGTACTCGTGAGGGTAACGACTTCTACCACGAAATGACCGACTCCAACGTACTGGACAAAGTTTCCCTGGTTTACGGCCAGATGAACGAGCCACCGGGTAACCGTCTGCGCGTTGCACTGACCGGCCTGACCATGGCGGAAAAATTCCGTGATGAAGGCCGCGACGTTCTGCTGTTCGTGGATAACATCTACCGTTACACCCTGGCGGGTACCGAAGTGTCCGCACTGCTCGGCCGTATGCCATCCGCGGTAGGTTATCAGCCAACGCTGGCGGAAGAGATGGGCGTTCTGCAGGAACGTATCACCTCGACCAAGACCGGTTCTATCACCTCCGTACAGGCCGTTTACGTCCCTGCGGATGACTTGACTGACCCGTCTCCAGCCACCACCTTTGCGCACTTGGACGCAACCGTGGTACTGAGCCGTAACATCGCTTCTCTGGGTATCTACCCGGCCGTTGACCCGCTGGATTCCACCAGCCGTCAGCTGGACCCGCTGGTTGTGGGTCAGGAACACTACGACGTTGCGCGTGGCGTGCAGTCTATCCTGCAGCGCTACCAGGAACTGAAGGACATCATCGCGATTCTGGGTATGGACGAACTGTCTGAAGAAGACAAACTGGTCGTATCCCGTGCGCGTAAAATCCAGCGCTTCCTGTCTCAGCCGTTCTTCGTGGCAGAAGTCTTCACCGGCGCGCCGGGCAAGTTCGTATCGCTGAAAGACACCATCCGTGGTTTCAAAGGCATTATGGACGGCGACTACGATCACCTGCCGGAGCAGGCGTTCTACATGGTTGGCACCATTGAAGAAGCAGTGGAAAAAGCCAAGAAACTGTAACGCCTTGAGAGGAGGGTGATATGGCTATGACTTACCATCTGGATGTTGTCAGCGCGGAAAAACAGATGTTTTCCGGCCTGGTGCAGAAGATCCAGGTGACAGGCAGCGAAGGCGAACTGGGTATTTTCCCGGGGCATGCGCCGCTGCTGACTGCCATCAAGCCTGGCATGGTGCGTATTGTTAAACAGCACGGTGAAGAAGAGTTCATCTACCTGTCTGGCGGTATCCTTGAGGTACAGCCAAGCGTGGTGACCGTGCTGGCGGACACTGCCATCCGTGGAACGGACCTCGATGAAGCCAGAGCGCTGGAAGCCAAGCGCAAAGCTGAAGAGCATATCCGTAGCTCTCATGGTGATGTCGACTATGCTCAGGCATCCGCTGAACTGGCGAAGGCGATCGCAAAACTGCGCGTCATCGAACTCACCAGAAAAGCGATGTAAGCAATACCGAAATAAGAAAGCGACCCATGCGGTCGCTTTTTTTTTGCTTTAAAATAAGCGTTTGACCCTGCTCATCGTTACGGCGTATTCGCGCTGGCGGTAGTGGTATTATGTCTCCGAACGCCGACAGTTTACCGGCGGTGGAATCGGATTGCGCCAGATGACGGCGCGCCTAGAGCCACGCGGCTTAGCTCGGTTTCGCGTAGAGAAATATGTAGTAATTTCGGCGCGAAACGGTTTTACTTTCGTCTATTAAAATTGGAGTTATCAGGTTGCTTATGTCGAACAGCGCAATGAGTGTAGTGATCCTCGCCGCGGGCAAGGGAACGCGTATGTATTCCGACCTGCCCAAGGTTTTGCATCCGCTGGCGGGCAAACCGATGGTGCAGCACGTGATTGATGCCGCGATGAAACTGGGGGCGCAGAATGTCCACCTGGTTTATGGTCATGGCGGTGAACTGCTGCAAAGCACGCTGAATAACGCAGATCTGAACTGGGTGCTGCAGGCTGAACAACTGGGCACCGGCCATGCGATGCAGCAGGCGGCGCCGCACTTTGCCGATGATGAAGACGTGCTGATGCTGTACGGCGACGTGCCGCTGATCTCCGTCGAAACGTTGACGCGCCTGCTGGCGGCCAAGCCGCAGGGCGGTATCGGCCTGCTGACCGTCAAGCTGAACGATCCAACCGGCTATGGCCGCATCGTGCGCGAACAGGGCGACGTGGTCGGTATTGTTGAACATAAGGACGCCAGTGAACAGCAGCGTCAGATTAACGAAATCAATACCGGCATTCTGGTGGCCAACGGCGGCGATCTGAAACGCTGGTTGGGCATGCTGAGCAACGATAACGCGCAGGGTGAATACTACATCACGGATATCATTGCGCTGGCCCATGCCGATGGTAAGAAAATTGAAGCGGTGCATCCTGACCGCCTGAGCGAAGTTGAGGGTGTGAACAACCGCCTGCAGTTGGCGTCTCTTGAGCGCATCTATCAGGCCGAACAGGCGGAAAAACTGCTGCTGGCCGGCGTGATGCTGCTGGATCCGGCGCGTTTCGACCTGCGCGGCGAGCTGACGCACGGGCGCGACGTGCTGATTGACGCCAACGTCATCGTTGAAGGGCAGGTACAGCTGGGCAGCCGGGTGAAAATCGGCGCCGGCTGCGTGCTGAAAAACTGCGTGATCGGCGATGACTGCGAAATAAGCCCTTACAGCGTGGTTGAAGACGCGGTATTGGCGGCAGATTGCACCGTCGGTCCGTTTGCCCGTCTGCGTCCCGGCGCGGAGCTGGCGCAAGGCGCGCACGTCGGCAACTTTGTCGAGATGAAAAAAGCGCGCCTGGGCGTGGGCTCCAAAGCGGGTCACCTCAGCTACCTGGGTGACGCCGAGATCGGCGACGATGTAAATATCGGCGCCGGCACCATTACCTGCAACTACGACGGCGCCAACAAACATAAGACCGTTATCGGCGACGGGGTGTTTGTCGGTTCCGATACGCAGCTGGTGGCGCCGGTCACGGTGGCCAAAGGGGCGACGATTGCCGCCGGCACCACGGTCACGCGCAACATTGCGGAAGATGAGCTGGTGCTGAGCCGGGTGAAGCAGGTGCACATCCAGGGCTGGCAGCGTCCGACCAAAGCGAAAAAATAAAGATAAGGATGGCCGTTATGTGGCCATCCTGTGTTTTGCACTGCCTTTTCGCGGCAGAAGGCAGCGCAAAACATATAAGTCCTCTTCAGAGGATCATCCCCCCACTCTCTACAAGGCTCGGGGCGCACGGTAATCACCGGCAAAAAATCAGGTCAGGCATCGAAGCGTCCAAGAAGACGCTTAATTAGGAATAAAATCCATGTGTGGAATTGTAGGCGCAGTAGCGCAACGTGATATTGCAGAGATTCTGTTGGAAGGTTTACGCCGTCTTGAATACCGCGGTTATGACTCGGCCGGTTTGGCGGTCGTTGATGCAGAAGGGCGCCTTAACCGCGTGCGTCGCGTTGGTAAGGTCAACGCGCTGGCGGAAGCGGTAGAGCAACAACCTTTGCACGGCGGCACCGGCATCGCGCACACCCGTTGGGCGACCCACGGCGAGCCGACCGAAGCTAACGCTCACCCGCATGTTTCTGATTACATTTCCGTGGTGCATAACGGCATCATTGAAAACCACGAGCCGCTGCGCGAGCTGCTGATTGAACGCGGCTACCGCTTTGCGTCCGAAACCGATACCGAGGTGATCGCGCATCTGGTGCACTGGGAACAACTGCAGGGCGGCACGCTGCTGGAGGTGGTCAAGCGCGTGATCCCTCAGCTGCGCGGCGCTTACGGCACCGTGGTGATGGACAGCCGCGACCCAAGTGTGCTGGTGGCCGCCCGTTCCGGCAGCCCGCTGGTGATTGGCCGCGGCGTCGGCGAGAACTTTATCGCTTCCGACCAGCTGGCGCTGCTGCCGGTGACCCGCCGCTTTATCTTCCTGGAAGAGGGTGATGTGGTGGAAGTGACCCGCCGTTCCGTGGCTATTTTTGACCAGCAGGGCAACCCGGTCGAGCGCGAGGAAATCGAGTCGCAGGTGCAGTACGACGCCGGTGACAAGGGCGCTTATCGCCACTACATGCAAAAAGAGATCTTCGAACAGCCGCTGGCGTTGAAGAACACCCTGGAGGGGCGTTTCAGCAACGGCCAGATCAACCTGAGCGAACTGGGCCCGCAGAGCGAAGCGCTGCTGGCGCAGGTGCAGCACGTGCAGATCATCGCCTGCGGCACCTCCTATCACTCCGGGATGGTGGCGCGTTACTGGTTTGAAGCGCTGGCCGGCGTGCCGTGCGACGTTGAGATTGCGTCCGAATTCCGTTATCGCAAATCGGCGGTGCGCCCAGGCAGCCTGATTATTACCCTGTCGCAGTCCGGCGAAACCGCAGATACCCTGGCGGCGCTGCGTTTGTCCAAACAGCTGGGCTACCTGGCGTCGCTGGCGGTGTGCAACGTGGCCGGCTCGTCGCTGGTGCGTGAATCCGACATGGCGCTGATGACCAAGGCCGGTACCGAAATCGGCGTGGCGTCCACCAAGGCCTTTACCACTCAGTTAACCGTGCTGCTGATGCTGGTGGCGCGTCTGGGCCGCCTGAAAGGTATGACGGAAAGCGTCGAGCACGATATCGTGCACGGCCTGCAGGCGCTGCCTGCACGCATTGAACAGATGCTGTCGCTGGATAAAAACATCGAGGCGCTGGCGGAAGGCTTCTCCGATAAGCATCATGCGCTGTTCCTCGGCCGCGGCGATCAGTACCCGATCGCCATGGAAGGGGCGCTGAAGCTGAAGGAGATCTCCTATATTCACGCCGAGGCCTATGCGGCCGGTGAGCTGAAGCACGGCCCGCTGGCGCTGATTGACGCCGATATGCCGGTGATCGTGGTGGCGCCGAACAACGAGCTGTTGGAAAAACTGAAATCCAACATCGAAGAGGTGCGCGCGCGCGGCGGCCAGCTGTACGTGTTCGCCGATCAGGACGCCGGTTTCGTCAGCAGCGAAGGGATGACCATTATCCCGTTGCCGCACGTGGAAGAGATCGTTGCGCCGATCTTCTACACCGTGCCGCTGCAGCTGCTGTCTTACCACGTGGCGCTGATTAAAGGCACCGACGTCGATCAGCCGCGTAACCTGGCGAAGTCGGTAACCGTCGAGTAAAACCGCTGCTTTTTTGCTGATTAATCCGGCGTGCTGTGTAAACGGCGCGCCGGATTTTTTATGGCGGAAGAACGGCTGAACTATACTGAATGCGGTTCAACGATGAGGAGTCAGGTATGCAGCAGTCGTGGCAGGGCGTGGATACTTATCTGGAGCATTGTTTAGCACATCAGGATGATAATTTGGCGCAAACTTTGGCGGCTGAACGCCGAGCGCGGCTTACCGGCGTTTGATGTGTCGCCGCTGCAGGGGCAGTTCCTGACGCTGATGGCGCAAATCAGCGGGGCGCGTCGGGTATTGGAGATTGGTACGCTGGGTGGGTACAGCACCCAATAATCTTGCCCGCGGGTTGCCGGAGGACGGCCATGTGGTTGACGCTGGAAAAAGAGCCGGCCTCAGCGCCGGCTTGTTTATTCGCTAGCCTTTCACCTTATTGCTCAGTTCCTGCAACGAACGTTTTAGCTCATCGATCTGACGATCTTTATTCCTGTTTTCATCCTGCAGCTGTTTTAGCTCCCTTTCATGATTTTTCTGTTGATTGATAAGTTCATCGAGATCCCGCTGCGTATAGTTGGATGTTCGGTAACCGTCATCGCCTTCAAACAGAATTTTTTCGCCGCCTGTGGTGCCTGAGAACCTAGAATCGCGTGGAAAATTATTTGCCGCCATAACGTTGGCAGAAGCCAGCAGAGACAGGCCAAGCGCCGATAAGATAAATACTTTTTTCATTTGAGATCCTTTCGTTTTCGTACTACGTAATCGGAGTCATATTCGGAAGGTAGTATAATCAATGAGTTATATTGTTTTATTGCTGGTTGTCATATAACTGTCATATTTCATACATTTTACTGTCACCAAACTGTCCTATTTTCCCTCCTGCAGCAATACTTACTCTGATGAAAACGATTTGAAATCGATTTTTGATGCCCCTTAGGAGGGATTATGAAACTGATGCGTACCACCGTCGCCAGTATTGTAGCAGCGACTTTCTCCATGGCCTCTGTGTCCGCGTTCGCTGCCGCCAGCCTGACCGGTGCAGGTGCGACATTCCCCGCGCCGGTGTATGCCAAGTGGGCAGATTCCTATCAAAAAGAAACCGGCAACAAAGTTAACTATCAGGGGATCGGTTCCTCCGGCGGCGTGAAGCAGATCGTTGCCAATACCGTTGACTTTGGCGCCTCCGACGCACCGCTGTCCGACGAAAAGCTGGCGGCTGACGGCCTGTTCCAGTTCCCGACCGTGATTGGCGGCGTGGTGCTGGCGGTGAATATTCCCGGTATCAAATCCGGCGACCTGACGCTGGACGGCCAGACTCTGGGTGATATCTACCTGGGCAACATCAAAAAATGGAACGACCCGGCAATCGCCAAACTCAACCCGGGCGTGAAATTGCCGGATCAGAATATCGCCGTGGTGCGCCGCGCTGACGGTTCCGGCACCTCCTTCGTCTTCACCAGCTACCTGGCGAAAGTGAATGCGAAGTGGAAAGAGAAAGTGGGCGCCGGCTCGACGGTAAACTGGCCGACCGGTCTGGGCGGTAAAGGCAACGACGGCATCGCCGCCTTTGTTCAGCGCCTGCCGGGTTCTATCGGCTACGTTGAGTATGCCTACGCCAAACAGAATAACCTGGCGTACACCAAGCTGGTCTCCGCCGACGGCAAGCCGGTCAGCCCGACCGAAGACGCCTTCAGCGCCGCCGCCAAAGGCGCGGACTGGAGCAAAACCTTCGCGCAGGATCTGACCAATCAGAAAGGTGATAACGCCTGGCCGATTACCTCCACCACCTTCATCCTGGTGCACAAGGCACAGAAGAAGCCTGACCAGGGCACCGAAGTGCTGAAGTTCTTTGACTGGGCGTACAAGTCAGGCGGTGAGCAGGCCAAAGCGCTGGATTATGCGGTACTGCCTGATGAAGTGATCGAGCAGGTGCGCGCCGCATGGAAAACCAACGTAAAAGACAGCGCCGGTAAGGCTCTGTACTAAACGGCCGAGGCAGCATGCGCCGTTTCTGTAGGGGCCCGCTTCGCCGGGCCCTCCAAGCTTTAAACAGAAGAGTAATTTATGGCTGAGTACAAGCCGACCATCAAAGCGCCGAGCAAAAACGGCGATGTCATCTTCAGTGCGCTGGTTAAGCTGGCTGCGCTGATTACCCTATTGCTGCTGGGCGGCATTATCGTTTCGCTGATTTTTGCCTCCTGGCCAAGCATCCAGAAATTCGGCTTCGCCTTCTTGTGGACCAAAGACTGGGATGCGCCGGCGGAGCAGTTTGGTGCGCTGGTGCCGATTTACGGCACCATTGTTACCTCGCTGATTGCGCTGATTATCGCCGTGCCGGTCAGCTTCGGCATTGCGCTGTTCCTGACCGAGCTGGCGCCGAACTGGCTGAAGCGCCCGCTGGGCGTCGCCATTGAGCTGCTGGCGGCGATCCCGAGCATCGTTTACGGCATGTGGGGGCTGTTCGTCTTTGCCCCGCTGTTTGCCGAATACTTCCAGACGCCGGTGGGCAACGTGCTGTCCGGCATCCCGATTGTCGGCGAACTGTTCGCCGGCCCGGCCTTCGGCATCGGCATTCTGGCCGCCGGGGTGATTCTGGCGATTATGATTATCCCGTATATCGCTGCGGTAATGCGCGACGTGTTCGAACAGACGCCGGTGATGATGAAAGAGTCGGCCTACGGCATCGGCTGCACCACCTGGGAAGTGATCTGGCGCATCGTGCTGCCGTTTACCAAAAACGGCGTGATCGGCGGCGTGATGCTGGGGCTGGGGCGCGCGTTGGGGGAAACCATGGCGGTGACCTTTATTATCGGCAACACCTACCAGCTCGACAGCGCATCGCTGTATATGCCGGGCAACAGCATCACCTCGGCGCTGGCTAACGAGTTCGCCGAGGCGGAATCCGGGCTGCACACCGCGGCGCTGATGGAGCTGGGGCTGATTCTGTTTGTTATCACCTTTATCGTGCTGGCGCTGTCGAAACTGATGATCATGCGTCTGGCCAAGAATGAGGGGCGTTAACATGGCGACGATGGATATGCAAAACCCTGAAGCGGTGGCGGAAACCCGCCGCAAAATGCAGGCCTGGCGCCGGCAGAAGAACCGCATCGCGCTGTTTTTATCAATGGCGACCATGGCGTTCGGCCTGTTCTGGCTGATTTGGATCCTGTTCTCGACCGTCACCAAAGGCGTGGACGGCATGTCGCTGGCGCTGTTTACCGAAATGACGCCGCCGCCGAATACCGCCGGCGGCGGGCTGGCCAACGCCATTGCCGGCAGCGGCCTGTTGATCCTGTGGGCGACCATCTTCGGCACCCCGCTCGGTATTCTGGCCGGTATTTATCTGGCGGAGTACGGGCGTAAATCCTGGCTGGCGGAAGTGATCCGTTTTATTAACGACATTCTGCTGTCTGCGCCGTCGATTGTGGTTGGCCTGTTCGTCTACACCATCGTGGTGGCGAAGATGGAGCACTTCTCCGGCTGGGCGGGCATTGTTGCGCTGGCGCTGCTGCAGGTGCCGATCGTTATCCGCACCACGGAGAATATGCTCAAACTGGTGCCGGATACGCTGCGCGAGGCGGCCTATGCGCTCGGTACGCCGAAGTGGCGCATGATTTCCGCCATCACGCTGAAGGCGTCGGTCTCCGGCATTATCACCGGCGTGCTGCTGGCCATCGCGCGTATCGCCGGCGAAACCGCACCGCTGCTGTTTACGTCGCTGTCGAACCAGTTCTGGAATACCGATCTGATGCAGCCGATCGCCAACCTGCCGGTCACCATCTTCAAGTTCGCCATGAGCCCGTTTGCCGAATGGCAGCAGCTGGCCTGGGCCGGGGTGCTGTTAATCACGCTGTGCGTACTGCTACTGAATATTCTGGCGCGTGTGGTTTTCGCCAAGAAAAAGCATGCATAAAAATTTTACGCGTCGCTACGGCGGCGCGGTAACAAGAGAGAAGTCTTGATGAGTACAAGTGAACTCGCTTCCAGCAGCAAAATTCAGGTCCGCGATCTGAACTTTTACTACGGCAAATTCCACGCGCTGAAAAACATCACGCTGGATATCGCCAAAAATAAAGTGACCGCGTTTATCGGCCCGTCCGGCTGCGGTAAATCCACCCTGCTGCGTACCTTCAACAAGATGTACCAGCTGTATCCGGAGCAGCGTGCCGAAGGCGGCATCCTGCTGGATGGTCAGAATATTTTGACCGATAACCAGGATATCGCGCTGCTGCGCGCCAAGGTCGGCATGGTGTTCCAGAAGCCGACGCCGTTCCCGATGTCGATTTACGACAACATCGCCTTCGGCGTACGCCTGTTTGAAAAGCTGTCGCGCGCCGATATGGACGAGCGCGTACAGTGGGCGCTCAGCAAGGCGGCGCTGTGGAATGAAACCAAAGACAAGCTGCACCAGAGCGGTTACAGTCTGTCCGGCGGTCAGCAGCAGCGTCTGTGCATTGCGCGCGGCATCGCCATTCGCCCGGACGTGTTGCTGTTGGATGAGCCGTGCTCGGCGCTGGATCCGATCTCCACCGGTAAGATTGAAGAGCTGATCAGCGAGCTGAAGTCGGATTACACCGTGGTGATCGTGACGCACAATATGCAACAGGCGGCGCGCTGTTCCGACTCAACGGCGTTTATGTATCTGGGCGAGCTGGTGGAGTTTAGCGATACTGACACCCTGTTTACTGCGCCGCAGAAGAAACAGACCGAAGATTACATCACTGGTCGTTATGGTTGATTAGGATGCATCATGGATAACCTGAATTTAAACAAGCACATTTCTGGACAGTTCAACGCCGAGCTTGAGCACATCCGCACTCAGGTGCTGACGATGGGCGGGCTGGTGGAACAGCAGCTGACCGACGCCATTACCGCGATGCATAACCAGGACGGCGAGCTGGCCAAGCGGGTGATCGACGGCGATAAAAAGGTCAATATGATGGAGGTGGCGATTGATGAGGCCTGCGTGCGCATCATCGCCAAGCGCCAGCCGACCGCCAGCGATCTGCGCCTGGTGATGGCGATCATCAAGACCATTTCCGAGCTGGAGCGCATCGGCGACGTGGCGGATAAAATCTGCCGCACCGCGCTGGAGAAGTTTTCGCAGCAGCATCAGCCGCTGCTGGTGAGCCTGGAGTCGCTGGGACGCCATACCGTACAGATGCTGCACGACGTGCTGGATGCCTTTGCACGTATGGATCTGGACGAGGCGATACGCATCTACCGCGAAGATAAAAAGGTCGATCAGGAGTATGAAGGCATCGTCCGCCAGCTGATGACCTATATGATGGAAGATTCGCGCACCATTCCCAGCGTGCTGACCGCGCTGTTCTGCGCTCGTTCGATTGAGCGCATCGGCGACCGCTGCCAGAATATCTGCGAATTTATCTTCTACTTCGTCAAGGGGCAGGATTTCCGTCACCTGGGCGGGGATGCGCTGGATGAGCTACTGGCGGACGGCAAAAAGCCGGCGGAAGATGATGAAAACGAATAATCTTCGTTTACCTGCCAAGATGTAAAAGAAACGTGGTGTTGCCAGCACCACGTTTTTTATTGTTTGCTTTGCGTCCGGCTAGCGGGTCAGCTGCCAGCCGCGCTGTTTCCACAGCGCCGGCAGCTGCGCCAGCGCATCGAACGTGGTCACCAGCGGGTGATCGATCGGCGGGTTATGCGGATCGGCGCAGAAGTAAAAGACCGGAATGCCGGCGGCGATGCCCGCCTGCGCGCCGGCCGGGGAATCATCCACCATGATGCAGCGTTCCAGCGGCACGTTCATCTGCTGCGCCGCGTGGTAGATCACCGCCGGGTCCGGCTTCCAGCGTTGCAGGTCGTAGCCGCTGTACAACCGGTCATCAAAATAGCCGAGCATGCCGGTCAGGCCGAGCGAGTGCTGCATCTTGCTGACCGGCCCGTTGGAGACGGTGCAGACCGGAACGGTGATCTGCGCCAGCAGTTCGCGCGCGCCGGCAATTTCCTGCAGCTCGCTGTCGAACAGCCGCGCCACTTCCTGACGGAACAGCGGTTCCAGCACGTCCCTGGCCAGCGTGACGCCGTGTTCGGCGTTTACCCTATCGATAATTTCATACAGCTTGATGCCTTTGTATTTCTTGAATACCTCTTCCAGGGACAGCGTGATGCCGTGTTGGGCGAACATATGCACATAGGCCATGCTGCACAGCACTTCGCTGTCCACCAGCGTACCGTCACAGTCAAATAGGATGCAGTCAATCTGGGTCATCGTCGTTATATCCTTATCGGGAAGCAATGTTGCCACTTTAACCGAAGCGGTACGCTATCGGCGAATAAATCAACGGATTAGCGATTCTCTGCGCGCTGAAGACGGAAAAAAACCGCCGAACGACGTCAAATTGCCGAATTTTTGTTATAGGATAGCCCGCAGACCGTTCTGTTCCCTTCTTCGGAATTCTTAATAATGACCAAACCAGTAACCGGCCTTGTTGCTGAACAAGGCTTGCTTGGGCGCGTGTTTAAGCTCAAGCAGCATGACACCACGGTGCGTACGGAAACGATTGCCGGCTTCACCACGTTCTTGACCATGGTGTATATCGTGTTCGTTAACCCGCAGATATTGGGCGCTGCAGGGATGGATACGCAGGCGGTATTTGTCACCACCTGCCTGATCGCCGCGTTCGGCAGTATTTTGATGGGCCTGCTCGCCAACCTGCCGGTGGCGCTGGCGCCGGCAATGGGGCTGAACGCCTTCTTCGCCTTTGTGGTGGTCGGCGCGATGGGCATCTCATGGCAGGTGGGCATGGGCGCCATCTTCTGGGGCGCGGTCGGCCTGATGCTGCTGACCATTTTCCGCATTCGCTACTGGATGATCGGTAATATTCCTTTGAGCCTGCGCGTCGGCATCACCAGCGGCATCGGCCTGTTTATCGCCATGATGGGGCTGAAAAACGCCGGCATCGTGGTGGGTAACGCCGATACGCTGGTCACCGTCGGCAACCTGACTTCCCACAGTGTGCTGCTGGGGGCGCTGGGCTTCTTTATCATCGCCATTCTGGCTTCGCGCAATATCCATGCGGCGGTGCTGGTGTCGATTGTTATCACCACACTGATAGGCTGGGCGCTGGGGGATGTGCAGTACGGCGGCGTGTTCTCTATGCCGCCGAGCGTGACCTCCGTCGTTGGTCAGGTCGATCTGGCCGGGGCGCTGAATATCGGCCTGGCCGGGGTGATCTTCTCCTTTATGCTGGTAAACCTGTTCGATTCTTCCGGCACCCTGATTGGCGTGACCGATAAAGCCGGCCTGGCTGATGAAAAAGGCAAGTTCCCGCGGATGAAGCAGGCGCTGTACGTTGACAGCATCAGCTCGGTAGCCGGCTCCTTTGTCGGCACGTCGTCCGTGACCGCCTATATTGAAAGCAGCTCCGGCGTTTCCGTCGGCGGCCGCACCGGTTTGACCGCGGTGGTGACCGGCATTCTGTTCCTGTTGGTGATCTTCCTGTCGCCGTTGGCGGGGATGGTGCCGTCGTATGCGGCGGCGGGTGCGCTGATTTACGTTGGGGTGCTGATGACCTCAAGCCTGGCGCGCGTTACCTGGAGCGATCTGACCGAAGCGGTGCCGGCCTTTGTGACAGCGGTAATGATGCCGTTTAGCTTCTCGATCACCGAAGGCATTGCGCTGGGCTTTATTGCTTACTGCGTGATGAAGCTGGGCACCGGCCGCTGGCGTGAAATCAGCCCTTGTGTGCTGGTGGTGGCACTGCTGTTTATACTGAAAATCGTTTTTGTCGATGGACACTGAGGATTAACGGCGGGCCAGGAGAACCTGGCCCGTCTCGTCATTATTCTTCTCCCGCGGCGTTTGGCGTCTTGCCGAGCATCCACTCCAGCGGTTGTGCAAAGCGGGCGATCCAGCCCTGTTTAGCACTTTCCGGCTGAGCAAAATGTTGTACCTGCACCTGATTTTTTGCGCCGAAAAGTTCAGAAAAATCCAGCGCCACCGCCTGTTCACTGAATTTTTGCCGGTTGTAGTAAGCGATGACGATGCGTTTATTGCTGGCCAGGCTCTGAGTCGCCGGTTTGATTGCCCCCATCGGCGCCACCAGCAGGCCACCTGAGTAACTCTGCGGATATTTCGCCAGCAGATTGGCGGCATGCAGGGCGCCCTGACCGCGGCCGAAAAGATAAACCGCCTGAGGGTTCAGCCTGAGCTGTGGCGTTAAATCACGCAGGGCGCGCTGCACCATATTGTGGGTGCTTTCATCACTGTAGTTTGACCAGCGGAAACTGTTTTCCGACAGCATCTGGGTGCCGTTCAATTCAATGTAGGCAACGCCCATGGCGCCGAACAACAGCTTCTCTTCGGCGCTGATATTGGCCTGTTTGCCGTAGGCGTGCAGATACACCACCGTCGGCCAGCCGCCGGCTGGCGGTTTGCCCTGCGGCAGCGTATAGCTGGCTTTGCCTTCATGCCGCTGCGCACGCTGCTGATAGCGGGCTTTGGTTTGCGCCAGGATGGACCGGTAGGTTTTGCCGTGCTGAATGGTGTTGAACGCATCCTCTTCCAGCAGGTTGTAGTAATACCACAGGCCGCGTTTGGCGCTGAGTTGCAGATAACGCTCCGCCAGCTCGATCTGCCCTTTTTCGGCGGAAGAGACGGCGAGCTGATAAGGCGCCCAGATGCTGTGCTCGTCTTCGCGCATCAACGTCAGGTAGAGCGACATCGCCTCCGTTTTCTTGTCTTCTTTACTTTGTGGTGAACGGGGGAGTTTGTTATGCAGCGGGCTGTCTGCCGGGAGTTCGAGCGGTTCTTCTCCCGCAGGGTAATGCATTTCCGTAGCGCTGACAGGACTGGTGTTAAAAGCCATTAATAAGGCTAAAATTAAAAAATACATGATTATATGTTTGAAAGATAAAAATATTTTGGCATATCCATTCCATTGTTGGCGTCTTCTGTTTTTTATTTTTGAAGACGCCAAAAAGGAAGCCTTATCGCAACTGGGCGATATAATCGCGGAATGCGGCTAACTGGCTGCGTATAAAATCCAGCGTTGCCTGATCGGTCAGCTCTCCCGCCTGCTCATCCACTTTGTTTTGAATCACGCCGCCCATAAACTCGGGCCGGTTCATCACCATCGCATCCAGGAACACCATGATCTGTCGCAGGTGATACTGGCAGCGTGCGCCGCCAATCGGCCCCATGGAACTGGTCTGGATCGCCAAGGGTTTACCGGCCAGCGGCTGGTTCGGCAGGCGTGAAATCCAGTCAATGGCGTTTTTCAGGCCGCCGGGTACAGAGTAGTTATATTCCGGCGTAACGATAATGACGCCGTCGGCCTGGCGAATTTTCTCGGCAATGGCTTCAACCGTGGCGGGAAAACCCTCTTCCTGCTGTAGGTCGGCGTCATAAAGCGGGATATCGCGAATGGAGGGTAATGCTTCGATAACCATGCCTGGCGGCGCCAGTTTGGGCAGCGCATTGGCCACGATGGCGTTATAAGAGCCTTTACGCAGGCTGCCTAGCAGGGTCACGATCTTTAATGCTTGGTCTGACATGATGATACCTCCCTGACTAATGAACAGATTCAGCTTAGAACAACCGTTAAATAGTATGGCAAATAACCGAGGGTTAACAGTGAGATTTTGTCGTATCTGCGCTTTTCTTGCGGTAAAACAAGAAAAAATAGCGTAGAGAACATGTGTTTTTGATTATTTCAGGTCATTTTTTCTTTCAGTTTGCTATTTTTGTGATAATTGCTCGGGCTGGTCAACTTGATGAAACGTAGGGGGTTTGCCGGCGATTGCGCGGCAATTTCACCGCTTTTTTCCAGCCCGAACTGCGGGACAAACTGCCAGCATGGCGGCCGTTTCAGCGGCGGTTCGCGCGCGACCAGCGTTGGTCATCGTCTTTCTTCTGTGCGATGTGGCCGATAAGACGTGGCGCATCATGGTGCGCCACGTCGCCGGGCCATTACGGTGTGTAGTGCACTGCCGGTAATGCCGTCGGGTCAACCGCCGCACGCAGTTGGTGTAACGATGCAGACCAGGGGCACAGTACGCCAACCGGTGACGGCCGGCAGCCTGGGCGGCTGAGGTCGGTTTTTAACGGCGGGGTCCGGGCGTCCAGCGGCGTCAGACGACGAATTTGATCGAGCGACTGTGCCTGAAAGTAGGTGCGCAGAAAGCGTTGACCGCTCTGTTTATCGCGCCAGCGCTCAAACACCAGACTGCCGGCCGGCGGAATATTACCGCGCGGGTACCGATCCTGCTGCCAGCTGAAGCCCAGCAGGGTGCGCAGATAGGCGATATTGGTGTCATGCGCGACGAACAACAGCCAGCGCGCCGGCGGCGGGGCGTCAGCCGATGCACGATCGGAGGCCAAAGCCTGCGTTATCTGGTTCAGCAATACCGAACCGCCGCGCCGGGCGATATAGGGTACGTCATTGGTAAAATCGTAACGGGCGGTGAGCAAGGGCAGTAGAGGCGCAATCGCCGACGCGCTGCCGCCGTGGCCGAAGGCCACCTGCGCGGCGGGCAGGTTCTCGCTGTATGCCAGGCGAATGCTTTCCGCCATATTAGACAGGGTGCCAAGACCGGTGATGCTGAAGCGGCCGTCCTCTTTGCGTTCGATGCGCCAGGGTTGCTCAAAGGCCGGGCAGGGCTTGTTCGGCTGGCAGACGGCGGCCTGCAGGCGGGCAATGTCACGGCTGAGGCGCTGCTGAGCCAGCTCCGGGCTGCCGCCCATCGCCTGCTGGATCGCCGCCCGGGCTTTTTCCGCGTCCAGTGGCGTCAGCCCCATTTTATCCGCCTGGAATAACGGATCCTGCTTGTCGCTGACCGCATGGATCGCCACGCCGCAGCCGGGAAATGCCCCATCCACCAGCGCCTGAGCAGTAGCGCGGGTACGTTGCAGCGGGCTGGCCCAGACGTACACCGCGCCGGGAGCCGGGCAGCCGCGGTCAAGCAGCCCCTGGTGCCGATAATATTCGGCCTCGTAACGCCCTTTCAGCACAGCGGCCGCGTAGCCGTGGCCGGTGAGTTCGCCGTCGCGGGTTGTCCATTGCGGCCAGGCGCGATCGGTACCGTCCTGCATCGCCTGCCGGTTGCCGGGCGTCGGCGGCCTGACGCCATGACGACTGACCTCCACCACTTTTTCCAACACATAGTGTGATTCCGCCTGACTGGCGCAGGAGGCCGCGCCCAGCACAACGGCAAATAACAGACGTGACCATCCCTTTTGCAAAAGCAACATGATTTATTCCTCGCTATTTTTAATTAAGGTTAATCGATTTATTTATTTTTATGAACGGGAAATTTGCGTTTGCCGATTTATTGTCTGACGGTGAGAGACAATGCCGGCGGTAATAAATGTCAGCGCGGCGGAAAATAAACCGGCGCCGATCCAAAACAGCGATAAGGTATCAAAGTTATACAGCGTTTTCCCCGCCTCAATCACTGAGGTGCGATCGATAATCACGCCGGTAATATATTCCCCCAACCCGGCGCCAGCATAGCTGGCAATGCCGATGGTGCCGAGCGCGGCACCGGCCGCTTTCTTCGAAGAGATATCCACCGCGATTAAGCCGCCGAGGAAACAGGTCAACGCGCCAATCGTCGCGCCGAAAATCACCATCGACAGCACGTCGGTATAGTTGTTACGCGGCAGCCACACCATCAAGGCGAAGCCGGCGGTATTTAACAGTCCGATCGCCCCTGCCATGATGCTGCGGTTACGCGGGAAGATACGATCGGACAGGATACCGGCGATAATGGTGCCGGCGATGCCGGCAATGGCGTTGACACCGATAATGCCGGAGGCTTCCAGCGTGGTGTAGTGTTTGGCCTGCTGTAAAAAGAAAATGCCCCAGGAATTGACCGCGTAACGATCGATATACATAAAGGCCGAGGCCAGCGCCAGCGTCCACAGCGCCGGGTTGCGCAGCGACCACAGCTGGTTTTTCAGCACCGAACCTTTATCGTCCGACAGGGCTTCCGGTTCATTGCGGATCACGCCGATCGGCGGATAGCCGGCGCTTTGCGGCGAGTCGCACATAAACAGTAAAATCAACACCACGCCCACAACGCCGAGCATTGCCGTGGTGAAATAACCGAAATGCCAGCCAAAGGCGGCAATCACCGCGGCGATGGCCATATAGGTTACCGCTTCGCCGATGTTGTGCGCCGTGGACCAGATAGCGTAGAAGGTGCCGCGCTCCTTGCTGCCGTACCAGCGCGCCAGTGAGACGGCGCACGGCCCGACCCCCATGGACTGCGCCCATCCGTTGATGCCCCAAAACAGCGTCAGCAGCAGCGCGTTGGTGGTCATGCCCATCATAACGTTCATCCCGGCGCTCAACAGCAGCCCCAGGCTCATAAAACGCACGACGTTGGCATGGTCGGCCAGAAACCCGTTCACCAGCTTGCCGATGGCGTAGCAGAAAAACAGGGCGGAACCAATCATACCCAGTTCACCGGGGGTGATGCCGATGTCGACCAGGGCGCTTTTCGCCACGGTGAAGGACAGCCGGCAAACGTAAAACATCACGTAAGCCGCCGTCATCGCCAGAAAAGTCCGGCCACGCAGGAGGCGGAATTTTTTTTCATTCAGCGGGCCATGGGAAGGCGTGGCCGGCGCCGCTTTAAAATAAGCGAAGATACCAGACATAATTTCACTCCATAAGGCGGATTAGCAAAATACACGCCGATTAAGCGCTCTGCGGTTATTCCGTTGGCAGAGAAACCTGTCCTTAACTATTTTAATCTGTAGGGCACATAACCTGAATAAATTGCCTTTCCACTTATTTTTTCGAGCAAGCGGTTATTTAACCTGTTGCTGAATTAATTCGCGCAGCTGGGAATAAATCTCCGCGTTGGCCATTAACGCCACGTTGCCTTTCTGTAATCCCCGATCGGCCAGGAAATCATTGGTGACGCCGCCGGCTTCCTGCACCAGCAGCATGCCGGGCAGGCTGTCCCAGGCGTTCATATGTGGCTCGTAATAGCCGATTAAGCGGCCGGCGGCGACCTGAGCGGTCATCAGCGCGCCGGAACCGCTGCGGATAAACATGCCGCCGGCGTGTAACAGGAGACTGACAAACGGCACGAACTCTTCCGGCGTCACGCGGTGCGAGGTGCCGACTCCCATCACGCCGTCGCGCAGCGAGCGGCCCGGATGCACGTTGATGGGTGCATGATTGAGAAAGGCGCCGCCGCCGCGCCGGGCGTGGAACATTTCCTGATGGTTGGGATCGTAAATCACGCCGATAACCGGATCGCCGTCGAAGATCACGCCGATCGATACGCACCAGGTATGTAATCCGTTGAGAAAGCAGGCGGTGCCGTCGATCGGATCCACCACCCAGGTGTAGGGCGCGGCGGCATGCCCGCCGCCGCTCTCTTCCCCGAGAAAGTCATCCTGAGGAAAGCGCTGGGCGATCAGACGGCGCGTCAGCGCTTCCACTTCCCGATCGGCCTGGCTGACCACGTCCTGCAGGTCGCCGCCTTTGTGCTCAACGGCCAGCTGCTGGCGCCGCTGGTAAAAATCGTACGCCAGCCTGCCGGCCTGTTGCGCAACGTCGCAGGCAAAGCGGTAGCGCGCTGCGATATCTTGTTCAGATGTTGATGCCATTTTCCCTCCGCTGCATTTGCACACGTGTGCAATTTGAATGATAACACGGTGTTGTTACGAGATTGCTACAGGATAATGGCGAAAGTGAAAAGTTTATTCCGTGATCGTCCGCGCATAAAACATAATTTTCGTTTTACGCCGATCCTCGCACGATAAGCTCGACGGGGACGCTTTTGCGCACCGCCGGCTGATTGAAGTGGCGGATGCGGCTGACCAATAGGTCTACTGCGGTACGCGCC
Organism: Serratia rhizosphaerae; assembly: GCF_009817885.1. NCBI lineage: Bacteria > Pseudomonadati > Pseudomonadota > Gammaproteobacteria > Enterobacterales > Yersiniaceae > Serratia > Serratia rhizosphaerae. The sequence goes on along the minus strand of NZ_CP041764.1, from coordinate 2,132,352 downwards.
AGCATTTCCGTATCCTGACGCAGGGTGGTCAGCTGATAGGCGGCAAAATCTGCCTGTGGGATATCGTCGAAACCGATAATCGGCAACGTGCGCGCGGGGTGATGACGGCGTATAAAATCCATGGCGCCAATGGCCAGCATATCGGTGGCGCAAAACAGGGCGTCGAGCTGCGGCTGTTGCGTCAACAGCGTGGCTGCCGCCTCCCAGCCGGCCTGGTAACCCCCTTGCGGGCAGATCGCGCTGGTGACCGTCAACTGTTGCTCGCTGAGCCGACGGGTGAACGCCTGTTGCCGCTGATGGCTGCTGAAGGAGGCGTCTTCGCCGATAAACCCCGGATGTTTTACCCCATGTTGCATCAAGCGCTGCGCGGCCTGCTGCGCGCCGTCGCCGTTATCGCTGCATACCTGATCGGCGCCGTCCAGCTCCGCCTGGCGGTTGATCAGCGTCACCGGGATTTTGCGTGACAGATACGCTTCCGCCAGCGACAGCGGCGGGGCGCCGGAGGTCAGGATCACGCCTGCGACGTGATAACTTAACAGCTCGCGCAGCTGCGGCTCCAGCTGCTGAGGGTCGTCGGCATTGATCAGCAGCGGCATAAACCCCTGTAAGGTCAGGTGGTGCGTCAGCGGCGCCAGCAGTTTACTGCGGAAGGGATTGTCAAAGCCGGCGGTGACCAGACCGATGAAGTTACTGCTGCCGGTAATCATCGAGCGGGCGATGATATTGACCTGATAACCCAGCTCGGCGGCGGCCGCTTCTACCCGCTGGCGCGTTTTTTCAGAGACGGAAGCGCCGGGGGTGAAGGTGCGTGAAACGGCGGAGCGTGAAACGCCCGCCAGGCGCGCAACGTCGCTGGCGGTAACCCAACTGTTTTTTGCATCACTCATGGCTGCCGTTTCCCGCTGGTTGGCGCGGCGTGACCGCGCGCGCTGATTATTTCCCGATACAGAAGCTGGAGAAGATGCGCCCCAGCAGGTCGTCGGAGGTAAATTCGCCGGTGATTTCGCTCAGCGCCAGCTGCGCCTGCCGCAGTTCTTCCGCCAATAGCTCACCTGCGTAAGCGCTCACTAACTGTTCCTTGCCCTGTAGCAGGTGCTGTGCCGCCAGTTCCAGCGCCTGCAGATGGCGGCGGCGGGCCAGGAAGCCGCCTTCCATATTGCTGGTGAAGCCCATGCTCTGCTTCAGGTGGTCGCGCAGCACCTCGATACCGTCGCCGGTTCGCGCCGACAGGCGAATAAGTGAGTGACCATTCACTTCCGTTATACCCTGCGATTCGCCGGTGATGTCTGCCTTGTTGCGCACCACGGTGATCGGCAGTTTACCGGGCAGGCGCGCCATAAATTCCGGCCAGATCTCGGCGGGTTCGGTGGCGCCGGTGGTGGTGCCGTCCACCATAAACAGCACCCGATCCGCCTGTTCAATCTCGCTCCAGGCGCGTTCGATGCCGATACGTTCCACCTCATCACTGGCCTCACGCAGGCCGGCGGTGTCGATGATGTGCAGCGGCATGCCGTCGATATGAATATGTTCGCGCAGCACGTCGCGGGTGGTGCCGGCGATATCGGTGACGATGGCCGCTTCACGGCCGGCTAACGCATTGAGCAGGCTTGATTTTCCGGCATTTGGCCGGCCGGCGATCACCACCTTCATGCCCTCGCGCAGCAGGCTGCCCTGACGCGCTTCGCCGCGTACTTCGTCAAGGTCGCCGATCACTGCGTTCAGCTGGGCTTCGATTTTGCCGTCAGAAAGGAAGTCGATTTCCTCATCCGGGAAGTCGATCGCAGCCTCCACATAGATTCGCAGGTGAGTAAGTGCTTCCACAAGCTGGTGGATACGGCTGGAAAAAGCCCCCTGCAGCGAGTTCATCGCCGAGCGTGCCGCCTGCTCGGAGCTGGCGTCGATCAGGTCGGCAATCGCCTCCGCCTGCGCCAGATCGAGCTTATCGTTCAGGAAGGCGCGCTCGGAGAATTCGCCGGGCTGCGCAATACGCACGCCGGGCAGCGCCAGCACGCGCTTAAGCAGCAAATCAAGGATCACCGGGCCGCCGTGGCCCTGCAGCTCCAGCACGTCTTCGCCGGTAAACGAATTCGGCCCCGGGAACCACAGCGCAATGCCCTGATCGAGGGTGGCGCCGTCGGCGTCGCGGAACGGCAGATAGTCGGCGTAACGCGGCTTTGGCAGCTTGCCGAGCAGCGTCTGGGCGACCTCGGCAGCTTTCTGGCCGGAGATACGCAGAATGCCGACGCCGCCGCGTCCCGGCGGGGTGGCTTGGGCGACGATGGTATCGGTGGTATTCATAGCCTTTATCCTTCAACGGGCAGCTGCGCTGCTAAAAACCTGTTGTTGATCATATCAGATACAAAAAGGCGGTCTCATGACCGCCTTTTGGGATGACTGCAAACGTTCGGCAACCGAACGCCTACAATACGCTTATGTCTTTTTCTTGTCGCGGCTGTGCAGACCGCGTTTTTCCAGGCCGCGATAAATCAGCTGCTGCTGGATGATGGTCACCAGGTTACTGACGATGTAGTACAGCACCAGACCGGACGGGAACCACAGGAAGAACACGGTGAAGATCACCGGCATGAAGGTCATGATCTTCTGCTGCATCGGGTCGGTCACGGTGGTCGGCGACATCTTCTGGATGAAGAACATCGTCACGCCCATCAGGATTGGCAGGATGTAGTACGGGTCCTGCGCCGACAGGTCATGGATCCACAGCGCGAAAGGCGCGTGACGCAATTCTACCGAGCCCATCAGCATGTAGTACAACGCCAGGAAGATTGGCATCTGAATCAGCAGAGGCAGGCAGCCGCCCAGCGGGTTCACTTTCTCCGCCTTGTACAGCGCCATCATTTCCTGACTCATGCGCTGCTTGTCTTCGCCGATACGTTCACGCATCGCCTGCAGTTTTGGCTGCAGCATGCGCATTTTCGCCATCGAGGTGTACTGCGCTTTGGTCAGCGGGTACATGATGCCGCGCACGATAAAGGTGATGACGATGATCGAGAAGCCCCAGTTGCCGATAAAGCTGTGCAGGAACTTCAGCAGCTTGAACAGCGGTTGGGAGATGAACCACAGCCAGCCGTAATCCACCGTCAGGTCGAGATGCGGCGCCAGTTCAGCCATTTGGTCCTGCAGTTCCGGGCCAACCCACAGCGTCGAGTTCAGCTGCTGTTGTGCGCCGGCCTGCACCACTACCGGCGTAGACTTGAAGCCGATGGCCGACTGGTCATTGCCCAGTTTGGCGGTATAGAAGGTGTTGGTACCCTGCGTAGCCGGCACCCAGGCGGTAGCGAAGTACTGCTGCAGCATGGCAACCCAGCCGCCCTGCGTGGAGACGCTCAGATTCTCGTCTTTATCAAACGCGTATTTTTCGTACTTGGTGTCGCTGCTGGAGTACGCCGCGCCGCGGAAGGTGTGCAGCGCAAAGTTGCTGCTGCCGGTGTCGCGGTGCTTAGGCAGTTCGGTGGTCTGCTTCAGCTGGCCGAACAGGGTCAGCTCCAGCGGGGTTGAGCCTTTGTTGTCGATGTTGTAATCGACGCCGACCGCATAGTGGTTGCGCTTCAGGACAAAGGTCTTGGTATAGACGGCGCCGTCTTTACCGGTAAAGGTCAGCGGAATGCGCAGCTCGTCCTGACCGTCGGCCAGGGTATAGCTGTCCTGTGTGCTCTGATACAGAGGACGCTCGCCGTTGGCCGGGTTATCCGGGCCGTTTTTGCCGGTCAGGCCGCTTTGCGCCTGATAAACAAATGACGGTGTGGTTTCCAGCAGCTGGAATGGAGTCGATGAACCCAGGGTATCCGGGTAAGCCAACAGTTTAGCCTGCTCGATATCGCCACCGCGGGTGTTGATAGTCAGCGACAGCACGTCGGTATTAACGGTAATCAGTTTACCCTGGCCGCTGGCGGGTACGCCTGAGCTTGTGGCATCACCGGTTGCGGAATTCGTGGTCTGCGTCGTGGTCTGCGCGGCTGGTTGCGGAGCGTGGTCCGTCTGCCAGGCCTGCCAGATCATGAAAGACACGAACAGCAAAGCGATGAGAAGAAGATTGCGTTGCGAATCCATCGTTAGTGTTCTCTGTTATCGTCGGTTTTCGGCGGCACGGGATCATCGCCACCTGGGTTCAAAGGGTGGCATTTTAATACGCGTTTCACTGTCAACCAACTGCCTTTTATCATGCCGAACCTGCTTAATGCCTCAATTGCGTAATGAGAACATGTCGGCTGGAAGCGACAACGAGGCCCAAGCAGCGGACTGATGACGAGCTGATAGCCTCGCACCAGCCCGATCAGGATGCGGGAGCCTGGCGACAGTGGCGACGCCATAATTTTTCCAAAGCTTCCGTCAACGCGCGGTTATCCAGATCCGCTATCCCCTTTTTCGCCACCACGACAAAATCCATCGGCGGCAGCTCATGCTGACGTAAACGGAAACTTTCGCGGGTTAGGCGTTTGATTCGGTTACGTTCATGGGCGCGTTTGACGTGTTTTTTGGCGACGGTAAGACCGATGCGGGGATGCCCCAGCTGGTTCAGGCGGCCGAGGATGGTGATTTGCGGCGTGCCGGCCCGTTGTGGCTGCTGGAAGACGAAAGTGAAATGAGTGGGAGTTAACAAACGTAACTCCCTGGGAAAAGCGAGCTTAACCACTCAGAGGGTTAGCTTTTATTACTTAGAAACAGACAGACGAGCACGGCCTTTCGCACGACGGCGGGCCAGAACTTGACGACCATTTTTAGTGGCCATACGAGCACGGAAACCGTGGCTACGGTTGCGCTTCAATACGGACGGTTGGAAAGTGCGTTTCATGGCGATTTCTACCTAAACTTAAATTGATTACTGATCAGTAAACGCGTTTGGCTACTCGGCGTGAAGACGACCGACGCCTCAATCGCAATACATAAAGAGGCGGGATTGTAATAATTGTACAGTCCTGAGTCAATTAGCATTGCGTTAGCCTACCTGGTTGCTTGCCAATACGGCATAAAATCCGCTTTGGCCCGTGGTCAACGCAGAATCCCGTCTGGCGAATAACGCACCATCGAAGGAACCAGGCATCACACGTAGGGCGAAGATTATACGGACTCAGGGTTAAATCGCAAGGATCCGCGCGCGATCCTGACGATAAAGCGCAAGATCCGCGGGTGGATAACCGGGTATAACCTGTTACCGATGTAAAAACTGCGCCCTGACAGGCAACATAATGCGGTGAATGACCGGATTTTGTGGAAAAGATCGCCGCATGCCGGGGTCTGTGGATAAAATGGATCTAATCTGTGAGGAAGGGGAGGATCTCTGGCTTTATTTGCGCTATGATCCGTTGTTCCGATCGCGATCTCCCATGCCGGGATCGTGGCCGGGCGACCCTGAAATTTGCCGCGCCTCCTCCGGGTGCGACGGCAGCGTGGAAGGGATAAACCGTGAAAGGCGGTTCGCATGCCCCCAGGCGGTCAGCCGATACCGGGCCTGTGTCAAAAACCATGAGTTATAAAAAAGTAGCCCGATTCTTTTCTTTATTATTGATCTTGTTCGAGTGGAGTCCGCCGTGTCACTTTCGCTTTGGCAGCAGTGTCTTGCCCGATTGCAGGATGAGTTACCTGCCACAGAATTTAGTATGTGGATACGCCCCTTGCAGGCGGAACTGAGTGACAACACCCTGGCGCTGTATGCGCCCAATCGTTTCGTGCTGGACTGGGTACGAGATAAATACTTAAACAATATCAACGGACTGCTGAACGATTTCTGCGGTACGGATGCCCCTTTGCTGCGTTTTGAAGTCGGCAGCAAGCCCATCAGCCAAACCGTCAGCGAAGCGGTGGCCGAAAGCCGCAGCGCCCCTGCGGCGCCGGTGGCGCGCACGGCTGCGCCTTCACGGCCGAGTTGGGACAACGCGGCCCCGCAGCCGGAGCTGTCCTATCGCTCTAACGTCAATCCCAAGCACACGTTTGATAACTTCGTTGAAGGTAAGTCGAACCAGCTGGCGCGCGCGGCGGCGCGTCAGGTGGCGGACAACCCGGGCGGCGCCTATAACCCGCTGTTCCTGTACGGCGGCACCGGTCTGGGTAAAACTCACCTGCTGCACGCGGTCGGCAACGGCATTATGGCGCGCAAGGCCAATGCCAAAGTGGTCTATATGCACTCGGAGCGTTTTGTGCAGGACATGGTCAAAGCCCTGCAGAACAACGCGATCGAAGAGTTTAAGCGTTACTACCGCTCGGTTGACGCGCTGCTGATCGATGATATTCAATTTTTTGCCAATAAAGAGCGTTCGCAGGAAGAGTTCTTCCATACCTTTAATGCGCTGCTGGAAGGCAATCAACAGATTATCCTGACGTCGGACCGCTACCCGAAGGAGATCAACGGCGTGGAAGACCGCCTGAAGTCTCGCTTCGGCTGGGGGCTGACGGTGGCGATCGAACCGCCGGAGCTGGAAACGCGCGTCGCGATCCTGATGAAAAAGGCCGACGAGAACGACATTCGCCTGCCGGGCGAAGTGGCGTTTTTCATCGCCAAGCGTCTGCGTTCCAACGTGCGTGAGCTGGAAGGCGCGCTGAACCGCGTGATCGCCAACGCCAACTTTACCGGCCGCGCCATTACCATCGATTTCGTGCGTGAAGCGCTGCGCGATCTGCTGGCGCTGCAGGAAAAACTGGTCACCATCGACAACATTCAAAAGACGGTGGCGGAATACTATAAGATTAAAGTCGCGGATCTGCTGTCTAAACGGCGTTCGCGCTCCGTCGCCCGTCCGCGCCAAATGGCGATGGCGCTGGCGAAAGAGCTCACCAACCACAGCCTGCCAGAAATCGGCGATGCGTTTGGTGGCCGCGACCATACCACGGTGTTGCACGCCTGCCGGAAGATTGAGCAGTTGCGTGAGGAAAGTCACGACATCAAAGAAGATTTCTCCAACTTAATCAGAACATTATCTTCGTAGCGCTATGAAATTTATCGTCGAACGTGAGCATCTGCTAAAACCGTTGCAACAGGTGAGCAGCCCGCTGGGCGGCCGCCCAACGCTGCCGATTCTGGGTAACCTGCTGCTGCAGGTGACGGAAGGTTCCCTGTTGCTGACCGGTACCGATCTGGAGATGGAGATGGTGGCGCGCGTCGCCCTGTCTCAACCCCATGAAGCGGGCGCGACTACCGTCCCCGCGCGTAAATTCTTTGATATCTGCCGTGGTCTGCCGGAAGGCGCCGAGATCGCCGTGACCCTGGAAGGGGAGCGGATGCTGGTGCGCTCCGGGCGCAGCCGCTTCTCGCTGTCCACCCTGCCGGCGGCGGATTTCCCTAACCTGGACGACTGGCAAAGCGAGGTGGAGTTCACCCTGCCGCAGGCGACGCTCAAGCGGCTGATCGAAGCGACCCAGTTCTCCATGGCTCACCAGGACGTGCGCTATTACCTGAACGGCATGCTGTTTGAAACCGAGGGCGCGGAGCTGCGCACCGTAGCGACCGACGGCCACCGGCTGGCGGTCTGCGCGATGCCTATCGAGCAGCAGCTGCCGCTGCATTCGGTGATCGTGCCGCGTAAAGGGGTGATGGAGCTGGTGCGCCTGCTGGACGGCGGCGATACGCCGCTGCAGCTGCAGATCGGCAGCAACAATATCCGCGCCCACGTCGGCGACTTTATTTTCACTTCCAAGCTGGTTGACGGCCGTTTTCCGGATTATCGCCGCGTATTGCCGAAGAATCCGGATAAAACGCTGGAAGCCGGCTGCGATCTGCTGAAGCAGGCGTTCGCCCGGGCGGCCATCTTGTCGAACGAGAAGTTCCGCGGCGTGCGGCTGTATGTCAGTCATAACCAGCTGAAGATCACCGCCAATAATCCGGAGCAGGAAGAAGCTGAAGAGATCCTCGACGTGGCGTATGAAGGCACTGAGATGGAGATCGGCTTCAACGTCAGCTACGTGCTGGACGTACTGAACGCGCTCAAGTGCGAAGAGGTGCGCCTGCTGCTGACCGACTCGGTATCCAGCGTGCAGATTGAAGACGCGGCGAGCCAGGCGGCGGCCTACGTTGTCATGCCAATGCGGTTGTGATCGACATCCGGGCTATCTTGCTTGCCATTTTACGTCTGGGCAGTGCTCGCAATCCTCACGTACTCGACGTACGCTCCGGTTGCTGCGCGCTGTCCGCACGTAAACTGCCTGCGCCGATAACGCCCTCACATTGAGCGTCATTTCCCGGTGATAGAATAGGCATGGCATTAACGCGTTTATTGATTAAAGATTTCCGCAATATTGAAGCGGCGGATCTGGCGCCGGCGCCGGGGTTTAATTTCCTGGTTGGCGCCAACGGCAGCGGCAAAACCAGCGTGCTGGAGGCGGTGTACACCCTTGGCCACGGGCGCGCGTTTCGCAGCCTGCAGGCCGGACGGGTTATCCGCCACGAGCAATCGGAGTTTGTGCTGCATGGCCGCATAGACAACGGCGCGGAGCGTGAACTGTCGGTCGGGCTGAGCAAAAGCCGTCAGGGCGACAGCAAAGTGCGCATCGACGGCAGCGACGGCCACAAAGTGGCGGAACTTGCCCAACTGTTGCCGATGCAGCTGATCACGCCGGAAGGCTTTACCCTGCTGAACGGCGGGCCGAAGTACCGGCGCGCTTTCCTTGACTGGGGCTGTTTCCATAACGAACCCGGTTTTTTCACCGCCTGGAGCAACCTGAAGCGGTTGCTGAAGCAGCGCAATGCCGCGCTGCGCCAGGTGAGCCGCTATGCGCAGATTCGCGCCTGGGATCAGGAACTGATCCCGCTGGCCGAGCGCATCAGCGAATGGCGGGCGGCTTACAGCGACGCAATCGCCGCGGATATCACCGCGACCTGCGCGCAGTTTCTGCCCGAGTTCGCCCTCAGTTTTTCGTTTCAACGCGGTTGGGACAAAGAGAGCAGCTATGGCGAACTGCTGGAGCGTCAGTTTGAACGCGACAGAGCATTGACCTATACCGCGTCGGGGCCGCATAAGGCGGATTTCCGCATTCGCGCCGACGGTACGCCGGTAGAGGATTTACTATCGCGCGGTCAGCTGAAACTGCTGATGTGCGCGTTGCGCTTGGCGCAGGGTGAGTTTCTCACCCGGCAGAGCGGGCGGCGTTGCCTGTATCTGATTGATGATTTTGCCTCCGAGCTGGACACCGGCCGTCGCCGGTTGCTGGCCGATCGCCTGAAAGCCACCCAGGCCCAGGTTTTTGTCAGCGCGGTGAGCGCTGAACAAGTAATCGACATGGCCGGTGAAAAGGGCAAGATGTTCCGCGTGGAACAAGGTAAAATAGAGGTTCAACCACAGGACTAAAATGAGCGAGAAACGTTGATGTCGAATTCTTATGACTCCTCAAGTATCAAGGTATTAAAAGGGCTGGATGCGGTGCGTAAGCGCCCGGGCATGTATATCGGCGATACCGATGACGGCACCGGTCTGCACCACATGGTATTCGAGGTTGTGGACAACGCTATCGACGAAGCACTCGCTGGCCACTGTAGTGATATTCAGGTCACCATCCATGCCGACAATTCCGTGTCGGTGCAGGATGACGGCCGTGGCATTCCGACCGGGATCCACCCGGAGGAAGGCGTTTCCGCCGCGCAGGTCATCATGACCGTACTGCACGCCGGCGGTAAGTTCGACGATAACTCTTACAAGGTTTCCGGCGGCCTGCACGGCGTGGGCGTCTCGGTGGTTAACGCCCTGTCCGAGAAGCTGGAGCTGACTATCCGCCGCGACGGCCAGGTGCACGAGCAAACCTACAGCCACGGCGAGCCGCAGGCGCCGCTGACCGTGGTCGGCGAGACCGAGCAGACCGGCACCATGGTGCGCTTCTGGCCGAGCCATCAGACCTTCACCAACGTGGTGGAATTCGAGTACGACATCCTGGCGAAACGCCTGCGTGAACTGTCGTTCCTGAACTCCGGCGTTTCCATCCGTCTGAAAGACAAGCGTAGCGACAAGGAAGATCACTTCCACTATGAAGGCGGCATCAAGGCGTTTGTCGAGTACCTGAACAAGAACAAAACCCCGATCCACCCGAACGTGTTCTATTTCTCCACCGTGAAAGACGATATCGGGGTGGAAGTGGCGCTGCAGTGGAACGATGGTTTCCAGGAAAACATCTACTGCTTCACCAACAACATTCCGCAGCGCGACGGCGGTACCCACCTGGCGGGCTTCCGTGCGGCGATGACCCGTACGCTGAACGCCTATATGGACAAAGAAGGCTACAGCAAGAAGGCGAAGGTCAGCGCCACCGGCGACGATGCGCGTGAAGGCCTGATCGCCGTAGTTTCCGTGAAGGTGCCGGATCCGAAGTTCTCCTCCCAGACCAAAGACAAACTGGTCTCCTCCGAGGTGAAATCGGCGGTGGAACAGCAGATGAACGAACTGCTGAGCGAATACCTGCTGGAAAACCCGTCCGATGCGAAGATCGTCGTAGGTAAAATCATCGACGCGGCGCGCGCACGTGAAGCGGCGCGCAAGGCGCGTGAGATGACGCGTCGTAAAGGGGCGCTGGATCTGGCAGGCCTGCCGGGCAAGCTGGCGGACTGCCAGGAACGCGACCCGGCGCTGTCCGAACTGTACCTGGTGGAAGGGGACTCCGCGGGCGGCTCTGCCAAGCAGGGGCGTAACCGCAAGAACCAGGCGATTTTGCCGCTGAAAGGTAAAATCCTCAACGTGGAGAAAGCGCGTTTCGACAAGATGCTCTCTTCGCAGGAAGTGGCCACCCTGATCACCGCTCTGGGCTGCGGCATCGGCCGCGACGAGTACAACCCGGACAAACTGCGTTACCACAGCATCATCATCATGACCGATGCCGACGTCGACGGCTCGCACATCCGTACGCTGCTGTTGACCTTCTTCTACCGTCAGATGCCGGAAATCATTGAGCGCGGCCACGTGTTCATTGCCCAGCCGCCGCTGTACAAAGTGAAGAAAGGCAAGCAGGAGCAGTACATCAAAGATGATGACGCGATGGACCAGTACCAAATCGCCATCGCGCTGGACGGCGCCACCCTGCACACTAACCCTGATGCGCCGGCGCTGTCGGGCGAAGCGCTGGAAAAACTGGTGTCCGAGCACAACAGCGTGCAGAAGCTGATTGCGCGTATGGAGCGCCGCTACCCGCGCGCGCTGCTGAACAACCTGATCTACCAGCCGACGCTGGCGGAAGAGGACCTTGGCGACCGTGTGAAAGTGCAAGGCTGGATCGAAGCGCTGGCTAACCTGCTGAACGAAAAAGAGCAGCACGGCAGCAGCTACAGCTTTGAAATCTATGAAAACCGTGAACGTCAGCTGTTCGAGCCGGCGCTGCGCATCCGTACCCACGGCGTGGATACCGACTATCTGCTGGACTTCGACTTCATCCACGGCGGCGAATACCGCAAGATTTGCCAGCTGGGCGAGAAGCTGCGCGGCCTGATCGAAGAGGGCGCGTTTATCGAACGCGGCGAGCGTCGTCAGCCGGTCGACAGCTTCGAAAAAGCGCTGGAGTGGCTGGTGAAAGAGTCACGCCGCGGCCTGGCGGTTCAGCGCTATAAAGGTCTGGGCGAGATGAACGCCGAGCAGCTGTGGGAAACCACCATGGATCCGGAAAACCGCCGTATGCTGCGCGTCAGCGTCAAAGATGCGATCGCGGCGGACCAGCTGTTCACCACCCTGATGGGGGATGCGGTTGAACCTCGTCGCGCCTTTATCGAAGAGAACGCCCTGAAAGCGGCGAACATCGATATCTAAGCGTCGACAGCACGATAAAATCCGCGCCGGGCAACCTGCGCGGATTTTTTTTCGGCTTTTTTCACGCTGACAAGCCAGGCTGAAACGCGTTAGCATGACAAAAAACAGTGGGAGACTGCGCATGGCTATTGAACTGATTGCAATTGATATGGACGGCACGCTGCTCAATCCGCAGCACCAGATTACGCCGGCGGTAAAGCAGGCGATCGAGGCCGCGCGCCGCCAGGGAGTGCACGTGGTGCTGGCGACCGGGCGGCCTTACGTTGGCGTGCAGGACTATTTGCGTCAGCTGGATATTCAGGGAGCTAACGATTACTGCATTACCTATAATGGTGCGCTGGTGCTGCAGGCGGTCGACGGCGCCTGCGTCCTGCAGGAAACGCTGGGTTTTGAGGACTATCTATACTTCGAACAGCTGGCGCGTGAGCTGGGCGTCCACTTCCACGCGTTTGATTTCGACACGTTGTACACCCCGAATAAAGACATCGGCAAATATACCGTGCATGAGGCTTCTCTGACCGGTATCCCGCTGAAATACCGCAGCGTGGAAGAGATGGACCGCCAGATACGTTTCCCGAAAGTGATGATGATCGACGAGCCGGCGCTGCTCGACGCGGCGATTGCGCGCATTCCCGCCGAAGCGCAGGCGCGCTATACGCTGCTGAAAAGCTCGCCGTACTATCTGGAGATTCTGCATAAGCAGGTGGATAAAGGCGCCGGGGTGAAAATGCTGGCCGAACATCTGGGCATCGCGCAGGCAAACGTGATGACATTGGGCGATCAGGCCAACGATACCGCGATGATCGAGTATGCCGGCGTCGGCGTGGCGATGGGCAATGCGATTGACGAACTGAAAGCGGTGGCGCAGTTTGTCACCAGCAGCAACGCCGAGGACGGCGTGGCGCGGGCGATCGAGAAGTTTGTACTCAATGCCTGAATAATCAGGGGCGCCGCGGCGCCCTTTACACGGCGGCTAACACCCCTTTCGCAATCTGCAGGTCCTGAATCGCCAGCCCGGTGAGATCGGCTACCGTGATCTGCTCCCGGCCGCTGCGGACTTTTCCACCCTGCGCCAACGCGGTGCCAAATTCGACGATCGGCGTCGATATCAGCATATTTTGCCGGTAAGCCGCCGCTATTTCGCCATACTCCGCACACTGCGTCAGTGCATCAACCAACAGAATATCTGCCTTGGCCGTCAGAGCGGTCGCCAGCTCCTGTTTGCCGTCAGCGTCGGCGCCGACCGCGGTGATATGGGTGCCGGGGCGGATATCCGCCGCCTGCAAAATTGGCTCACGGCTTGGCGTGGTGGTGACGATCAGCCGGCAGTGTGCCGCCAGCTCTGCCGCATCCTGCGTAGTGCGCACCCGGAAACCTTCGGCTTCGGCATCGTGACGATAAGCCTCCAGCGCCTGCTGATTCCGGCCCCATACCCATAGGTCGCGGCAGCCGGTAACCGGCTTCAGATATTGCAGCTGCAGCCTTGCCTGCAAACCGGTGCCGAGGATGCCGATCGCCTGAATATCCGGCGGGGCGCAGAGTTCGGCGGCGATGCGTCCAGCCAGCGCGGTGCGCAACGCCGTCAGCCATCCCTCATCCAGCAGCAGCGCCTGCGGTTCACCGGTCAGGGCGGAAAATGCCATCATCAGCCCCTGGTTGCTGGGCAACCCGCGTTCAGCGTTGCGGTAGAAGCCGGTGGACACTTTGACGACGAATAACTCATCCCCCTCCAACCAGGCCGATTTGATACAGCCATCGCCGGTCGCCTGTTCAAACAGGAAGTGCTGTACCGGCGGTTGCTGAACCCGGCGCTGTGAATAGGCGATAAAGCCCTGCTTCAGCAGCGCCGTGACGGCATCAGCATCGAAAGCGGCCAGGATTTGCTGCCGGTCAAGGATGCGCATGGTCGATGGCCTTCAGGTATTTTTCCAGCACGATATTTTTGCCGCACAGCACTACCGCGACCTTTTTCCCCTGCAGCTCCGGCGCCAGCTTTATGGCGGCGGCCAGCGCCACGCCGGCCGCGCCTTCGATAATCCAGCGTTCGCTGGCGGCCAGAGCACGCATTGCCCGGCGGATTTCCGCTTCGCTGACCAGTACGCGCCGATCGATCAGGCTCTGGCACAGCGGGAAGGTGATAGCATCAGGTTCGACGCCGCCGGCGGTGCCGTCAGACAGGGTTTCCTGCTCCTCAACCGGGTGAATATGGCCGGCCTCCAGCGCGCTGTACATGCTGGTGGCATTTTCCGGCCAGCAGCCAATCAGCCGGGTTTTCGGCGACAACTGCTGCAGTACGCTGCCGATGCCTGCAATATACCCGCCGCCGCCAACCGCCACGAATACCGCATCCAGATCGCCGAGCTGTTCGACCAGCTCCATGCCGCAGGTGCCCTGACCGGCAATCACCTGCGGGTCATTGTATGGGGAGACATACGTCTTGCCCTGTTCGGCGGCGGCGCGCTCTCCGGCGATTTCCGCCTGCAGCGCGTCGCCGGGCACCAGCGTTACATCGGCGCCGAGCGCGCGGATGGCGTCCAGTTTGACCGAGGCGGCGTTCTCCGGCGCATAAACCGTCACGCCGATACCCATCAGTTTACCCGCCTGCGCGATGGCCAGGCCGTGGTTGCCGCTGGAGGCGGCGATCACGCCGTTGCGGCGCTGGGCGTCGCTCAGCAGGCGCAGCTTGTTGCTGGCGCCGCGAAACTTGAAGGAGCCGGTTTGCTGCAAATGGTCGCACTTTAGCCATAGTTCGCAGCCTAATTGCTGTGAAAGCAGGATGCTGCGCTCCAGCGGCGTGACGCGCACCTGTGGCCGCAACTGCCGGTGCGCGTCCTCAATGGCGGCAAATAAATCTGTCATACCGACTCCTTAATATTTTTCAGGTAGTTGTAAACCGTGGCGCGGCCGATACCGAGGATTTTCGCGACATAGCCGGCGGCATTTTTTCCCCGGAAGGCGCCCTGGTGATACAGCGCTTCCACCAGCGCCCGTCTGGCGGGGCCGCCCAGCGTCGACAGCGTTTGCTGATGCTGCTGCAGCCACTGGTGAATAAAGGTATTGATGCGTTCCTGCCAGTCGTCCTGGAACAGCACGGCGGGCTGTGGCTGGAGCGTGCTGCCGGACAGGAAAGTCTCCAGCGCCGCTTTGGCGCTGCTGAGCACCGTAATATCCAGATTGATGCACATCAGGCCGATCGGGCGCTGGTTGTCGTCACGCAGCACTGCGCTGATAGAGCGCATTTGGCCGCCGTCCCAGTTGCGCTTCTGATAGGGGCCGAGCACCTGCAGATCCAGGTTGTCCTGCAGGTCGTTCAGGTTGGAATCTTCGCCCAGTTCACGCTGCGAACGGTTATTGGCGATATACACCAGCTTCTGACTGGCCAGATCGTGGATCGCTACTTCGGCATAGGGGGTAAACAGCAGCGCGATGGCATCGGCGATGGCGTGATAGCGGTTCAACATGGGCGGAGGTACTCCGAATAGACTTAAAAGTCTACATTGTACTTTTTATTCCAATTTGTAAAACAAAATTGGTGTCAGGTGATTGATGTGTTTGTTTTGTGACCCAGATTGTAGTACGAGGTTTATTTATGGTACTACAATCATGTGGCGGGTAACGGTGAGTCAATAAAGATTGTGCTGCAATCACAGGTATTACCAACGCTGGCGGAGTAAAGTTAAAGCCTGTCCAGCAGGTGAACACAGTGGGGAAACCATGAAGCAGCAGATCGGTAAAACTGACCGCATCATTATTGAGATTGGCCGGCAGATCGTCGGCGGTAAGTATGTTCCTGGTGCAGCGCTGCCGTCAGAAGCGGAGCTGTGTGAAGAGTTTGCTACTTCGCGCAATATCATCCGCGAAGTGTTACGGGCGTTAATGGCCAAACGGCTGGTGGAGATGAAGCGATACCGCGGTGCCTTCGTCACCCTGCGTAATCAGTGGAACTACCTGGATACCGATGTCCTGAACTGGGCGCTGGAGCAGGATTATGATCCGCGCCTGATTGCGGCAATGAGCGAGGTACGCAACCTGGTGGAGCCGACCATCGCCCGCTGGGCGGCGGAGCGTGCCACGTCCAGCGAGTTGGCGGTGATAGAGGCGGCATTGAACGACATGCTCGCCCATCACCAGCAGCGCGAGTTGTTTAATGAGGCGGATATTCGCTACCACGAAGCGGTGTTGGCGTCGGTGCATAACCCGGTATTGCAACAGCTCAGTGTGGCGATAAGTTCACTGCAGCGCGCAGTGTTTGAGCGTACTTATATGCCGGATGAGGACAATATGCCGCGCACGCTGCGTGAGCATCAGGATCTGTATGACGCGATACGTCATCAGGATGCGGATGCGGCAGAGCGCGCTGCGCTGACGATGATCGCCAGTTCGACAAAAAGGTTAAAGGACATGCTATGAGTGACAGCTTTATCGCGATTGACTGGGGTTCCACCAACTTGCGCGCCTGGCGTTATGAACGGGGCGTATGCGTCGACAGCGTGCAGTCCGAAGCCGGAGTCACCCGCCTCGGCGAGCGTTTGCCGCAGCAGGTATTTGGCGAGCTGATGGCCCGTTGGGCGGAGCCGCTGCCGGTGGTGATGGCGGGGATGATTGGCAGCAATGCCGGCTGGATTCAGGCGCCGTATTTGTCTTGTCCGACCCGCCTGACCGGCATCGCCGCCCAGTTGACCACGATAGAGCAAGCCGCGCCGTATCACGCCTGGATTATCCCGGGAATATGCGTTGCTAACGAAGATAACTGTAATGTGATGCGCGGCGAGGAAACACAGCTGGTCGGAGCCTATGCCGCGCGGCCGTCGCCGCTGTACGTCATGCCGGGTACTCACAGCAAATGGGTGCGGATGGACGGGGATGCGCTGGTGGATTTTCGCACCGTGATGACCGGCGAACTGCACCATTTACTGCTGGCTCATTCACTGGTTGGCGCCGGCCTGGGCGAACAGCTGAGTGATGAACGGGCGTTTGAACGCGGGTTGGCGATAGGGCTGAGCGAACGGCATATCGTCCGTCGGCTGTTTGAAACCCGCGCTGCCCATTTGCTTGGCAAGTTGGAAAAGAGCGCGGTCAGCGACTGGCTGTCCGGCCTGCTGATCGGCAATGAAGTGGCGCAGATGCAGCAGGAATTTGCGTTACCGGCGCAGGATGCGTTAACGGTAATCGGCAACCCAAAACTGACGGCGCGTTATGCCCGGGCGCTGAGCATGGCTGACATGGCTCACAGCGTATTGGATGGCGATGACGTTTTTCAATTAGGCATCAGGAGTATAGTCAATGAGTTGGAATACTAAATTGCCGTTGATCGCTATTCTGCGCGGCATCACGCGGCCGGAGGCAGGTGAACATATAGAGGCGCTGCTGGCAGCGGGTTTTGATGCGATAGAAATCCCGCTGAACTCGCCGGAGTGGGAGGAGAGCATCGGTGATGCGGCGCAGCGTTTTGGCGATCGCGCGTTGATTGGCGCCGGCACGGTATTGCAGACGCAGCAGGTAGAACGCCTGGCGGCACTGGGCAGCCGGCTGGTGGTGACGCCCAATACGCAGCCGGCGGTTATCAGCCGTGCGGTTGCGCTGGGCATGACGGTGTGCGCCGGCTGTGCGACGGCGACCGAAGCATTCAACGCGCTGGATGCCGGTGCGCAAGCGTTGAAAATTTTCCCGTCCACGTCGTTCGGCCCGTCTTATATCAAAGCGCTGAAGGCCGTATTGCCGCCGCAGGTGCCGGTCTTCGCCGTTGGTGGCATCACGCCGGAAAATGTGCACCAGTATTTGGCCGCAGGTTGCGTTGGCGCAGGATTAGGCAGCGATTTATATCGCGCCGGTCAGTCGCCGGAACGTACCGCGCAGCGGGCCGCTGCTTTTGTCCAAGCCTATAAGGAAGCCACATCATGAAAATCACCAAACTGACCACCTATCGGCTGCCACCGCGCTGGATGTTCCTGAAAGTAGAAACCGATGAAGGCATTATCGGCTGGGGCGAGCCGGTAATTGAAGGACGGGCGCGCAGCGTTGAAGCCGCAGTGCATGAGCTGTCCGAATACGTGGTTGGGCAGGATCCGGCACGCATCAATGATATTTGGCAAACGCTGTATCGCGGGGGTTTTTATCGCGGCGGGCCGGTGCTGATGAGCGCGATCGCCGGCATCGACCAGGCATTGTGGGATATCAAAGGCAAAGCGCTGGGGGTGCCGGTGTACCAGCTTTTAGGGGGGTTGGTGCGCGATAAAATCAAAGCGTATAGCTGGGTCGGTGGCGATCGGCCGGCAGAGGTGATCGCCGGCATAGAAAAACTGACGCAGATTGGCTTCGACACTTTCAAGCTGAACGGCTGCGAAGAGATGGGCATCATTGATAGCTCGCGCAAAATCGATGCCGCGGTGGCGGTGGTGGCGCAGATTCGCGAAGCGTTTGGCAACAAGATTGAGTTTGGCCTCGATTTTCACGGCCGTGTCGCTGCGCCTATGGCGAAGGTCTTAATTAAAGAGCTGGAGCCTTACCGTCCGCTGTTTATTGAAGAGCCGGTATTGGCGGAGCAGGCCGAATATTACCCGCGTCTGGCGGCGCAAACCCATATTCCTATCGCCGCGGGGGAGCGTATGTATTCACGCTTTGATTTTAAACGCGTTCTGGCTGATGGCGGCCTAGCGATCGTGCAGCCGGATCTTTCACACGCGGGCGGCATCACCGAATGTTTTAAGATTGCGGCGATGGCGGAATCTTACGACGTATCGTTAGCGCCGCACTGTCCTCTGGGGCCGATCGCGCTGGCTTCTTGCCTGCACGTTGACTTTGTGGCGCGCAACGCGGTGTTCCAGGAACAGAGTATGGGGATTCACTATAACCAGGGGGCGGAACTGTTGGATTACGTGCTTAACAAAGATGATTTCGCCATGGACGACGGCCATTTCTATCCGCCGTGTAAACCAGGGTTAGGGGTTGAGGTTAACGAAGAGCTGGTGGTTGAACGTAGCAAACAGGCTGCCGACTGGCGCAATCCGATCTGGCGCCATGCCGATGGTGCCGTTGCTGAATGGTAAGCGTGCGTTAGTCAAAATAATCAAACCTAATAGGGAAGTATATATATTAAACAGCGCCAGGCTGAGGGTTTTTCCTGGCCGGGTGCACATCTGCAAATAGATAGCTCGGGGGTAAGTGATGAATAACGATCTGTACTCCTCAACCATCAATAAAATGAATGTCAGGATTATTCCTTTTATTATGGTTCTGTATTTAATTGCTTATATCGATCGATCTAATATTTCGGTGGCGGCGTTACAGATGAATGCCGATTTGGCCATGACGGCCGAAATGTACGGTATTGCCGCCGGTATATTTTATATTTCCTATATTATATTTGAAGTTCCGAGCAATGTTATCCTGACCCGTGTTGGCGCAAAACTATGGATTGCGCGGATTATGGTCACCTGGGGCGTTATCGCGGCCGGCATGAGCCTGGTGCAAACGCCGATGCAGCTGTACATCATGCGTTTCCTGCTGGGCGTCGCCGAAGCCGGCTTTACTCCCGGCATTATTTATTATCTCTCCTGTTGGTATCCGCGCAGCGAGCGTGCACGCGCTATGTCCCTGTTTTATATCGGCGCGGCGCTGGCTTCGGTGATCGGTTTGCCCCTTTCCGGCTCTATTCTCAATCTGCACGGTTTTTTCGGTATTGAAGGCTGGCGTTGGTTATTCCTGTTGGAAGGCATCCCGGCGTTTATGTTGGGGATCGTGGTGTATTTCTATCTGGATGATGCGCCGGAAAAAGCGCGTTGGCTAACTACGGCACAGCGTAGCTGGCTGAGTGAGCAACTGGCCAGTGAAAATGCGCAGACGGCGATCGGTCATCATCATGACTGGCGCACAGCGTTGAAAACCCGGCGCGTCTGGGCGCTGAGCCTGTTATGGCTGCTGCAGGCGTTCGGCACCATTGGCATCACCCTGTTTCTCCCGCTGATCGTGAAAGGCGTGGCGGCGCAGCAGAGCAATTTTATGGTCAGTGTGCTGTCCGCCGTCCCGTTTCTGTTCGCCTGTATTTTTATGTATGTGAATGGCCGCCATTCCGATCTGACCAAGGAGCGCGCCTGGCATCTCGGTTTGCCACTGATGGTCGCCGGTGCGCTGCTGTTGCTGGCGATCTACAGCCAGAATCTGCTGCTGGCGTACGTGTTGCTGGTATTGACCGTTGGCCTTAACTGGGCCATTACGCCTATTTTCTGGGCGGTGACCACCGAAACCGTCGTGGGTGCTGCCGGCGCCGCCTCTATTGCGTTGATTAATGCCGTAGCGAATATTGCCGGCCTGATTTTCCCGCCGGTGATGGGAAGAATAAAGGATATGACCGATAGCTATAATAGCGCTCTGATTATTGTCGCTCTGACATTAATTATTGGTGGTGCCATCGGTTTGAAAATTGGCCGGAAAAACATGTCATCCGTTGCTAAAAAAGAAACCAGTATTTCCTCTCGTTACTAGTATTTATCCGGCGAAATCGTACCCTACAACGTATTTCGCCATTATTAAAATCCGAAAAATAACGGAATACGATAATGGAAATGACATTAACCGCAACACCAAAAACCAAGCGTCGCTACCTGACATTATTAATGATATTTGTCACCGTGGTGATTTGTTATGTCGATCGCGCCAATTTAGCGGTGGCGTCGGCGCATATTCAGCAGGAGTTTGGCATCAGCAAGGCGCAGATGGGCTATATCTTTTCTGCCTTTGCCTGGACGTACACGCTGTGCCAAATCCCCGGCGGCTGGTTCCTCGATCGCTTAGGTTCCAAACTGACCTACTTTATCGCCATTATGGGCTGGTCGATTGCGACATTGCTGCAGGGGTTCGCCAACGGGTTAAGCGCGTTGATCGGCTTACGGGCGGTCACCGGGCTGTTTGAAGCGCCGGCATTTCCGACGAACAACCGTATTGTGACCAGCTGGTTCCCGGAACAGGAACGTGCATCGGCCGTCGGTTTTTATACTTCCGGCCAGTTTGTCGGTCTGGCGTTTTTAACGCCGCTGTTGATTTGGGTGCAGGAGCTGCTGAGCTGGCACTGGGTGTTTATTATCACCGGAGGCGTCGGCATCGTCTGGGCGCTGATTTGGCACTTCGCGTATCAGTCGCCGCGGAAAAGCAAAGGCGTGAATGAAGCGGAGCTGGCGTATATCCAGGCCGGCGGCGGCATGGTGGACGGCGATGTTCCCGAAGAGAAAAAGGCGCGTGTCGCCCTGACAGCGGCGGACTGGAAGTTGGTGTTCCACCGCAAGCTGCTGGGGGTATACATCGGCCAGTTTGCCATTACCTCGACCCTGTGGTTTTTCCTCACCTGGTTCCCTAACTACCTGACGCAAGAAAAACACATTGCTGCGCTGACCGCCGGCTTTATGACCACCGTACCATTTTTGGCGGCATTTTTCGGCGTACTACTGTCAGGATTTGTCGCCGATCGCTTGCTGCGTAGCGGGAAATCGATAGGTTTTGCACGTAAAACGCCGATCATCTGTGGGCTGCTGCTCTCTACCTGCATCATGGGCGCGAACTACACCGACGATCCGTTCTGGATTATGGTGCTGATGGCGCTGGCGTTCTTTGGTAATGGTTTTGCCTCGATAACCTGGTCGCTGGTGTCATCGTTAGCGCCGGTGCGCCTGATTGGCCTGACCGGCGGTTTGTTTAACTTTGTTGGCGGATTAGGCGGAATTACCGTACCGCTGGTAGTCGGCTATCTGGCGCAGGACTACGGCTTCGCCCCGTCGCTGATTTATATTTCCGCCGTGGCGCTGATTGGCGCATTGTCCTATTTGTTGCTGGTGGGCGATGTGAAACGGGTGGGGTAATCCGCTAAACTGGCGGCTCAATGCCAGCATGCGCAGGGGAGCCGCCATGAGTCAACGGGACACACAGCTTACGTTCGATCAACGGGGCCATCAGTTAACCAATATCAACGTCTGGACGCCGTGCAGCCAGTGGCTGGCGTATGACGTGCGCCCGAGTGGCGCATCGTTCACCGGGCTGACCATCGAGCGGGTCAACGTGGCTAGCGGCGAGGTGCAGGTGGTGTACCGCGCCGAACACGGCGCGCACGTCGGCGTGGTGACCGTCAGCCCGGACGCGCCGGCGCGCTATGCGTTTATCCACGGGCCGGAGCACCCGGACAGCCACTGGCATTATGATTTTCATCACCGTCGCGGCGTGATAGTCAGCGAGCCGGACCGCGAACTGGCGGTGACGCTCGACGCGTTGGATATCACCGCCCCCTACACGCCGGGCGCGCTGCGCGGCGGCAGCCATGTTCATGTGTTCAGCCCCGACGGCAGCCGGCTCAGTTTTACCTATAACGATCACGTGATGCATGAGCGCGATCCGGCGCTGGACCTGCGCAACGTCGGCGTCGCGCTGCCGCTGCGCGGCGTTAATCCGCCGAAGCAGCATCCGCGCGAATATGACGGCAGCCACTTCTGCGTGCTGGTCAGCCGCACCACGCCGCAGCCGCGTCCGGGAAGCGATGAGATTAACCGGGCGTATGAAGAGGGCTGGGTCGGTAATCACGGCTACCTAAAGCCGGACGGCAGCCGGCAGCGCTGGGCGCTGGCGTTTATCGGCGACACGCTGGCGGAAAACGGTGAGAAACTGCCGGAGGTGTTTATCGTCGATCTGCCGGAAAACGACGCCGACTATGCAAAGGCCGGCGATGAGCCGCTGCAGGGCAGCGAAACTCGCCTGCCGGCGCCGCCGCGCGGCGTGCGACAGCGGCGGCTGACCTTTACCGGCGCACGACGCAACCCCGGCGTGGCGACAGCGCCGCGCCACTGGCTGCGCAGCGCGCCGGACGGCAGTCAGATCGCTTTTTTGATGAAAGATGATAACGGCGTGGCGCAGCTGTGGACGGTTTCCCCCAACGGCGGTGCGCCGCGGCAGGTGACGCAGGGCAAACATGCGGTGCAGTCGGCGTTTAGCTGGCACCCGCAGGGCGGGCATATTGCGCTGGTCTGTGATAACAGCGTGATGTTGTGCAATATGGCGACCGGCGCGCTGCGTCGCCTGACGCCGCGTAGCGAGCAGCCGCCCAGCGGCGATGCGGTGGTGTTTTCCCCCGATGGCAAACGGGTGGCGTTTATGCGGGACGTGGCGGGCTTTAGCCAGATATTTATCGTCGAGGTCTAGCAAAGAGGGCGGGTCGGCGTGCGACCCGTATCACGTCAGTGTGCGACGGGGCCTTGTCCCGGGTTGCCGGTAGAGGCCAGATTCTGCTGCTCGCTGCGCAGAATACGCTCTCTTGGCGAGTCGGCGGTTTTGTCGCTGTCGGCACGCAGGTAGTCGTAAGGCAGCAACACGGTATCCATCACCGCAGAGAACGGCAGATCCAGCGCCACCAGCGGCTTCATTGCCCAGCCGGTCTCATTGTCTTTCAACATGTTCATACTGGCGCGCGTGCCGGGATAGTAGCCCATATCGGGGCCGCTGTGGCTCATTACGCTGGAGCAACCGCTGGTCGCCAACAGCAGGCAACTGGTCGCCATCAATCTTTTCATCATCATTTCCATCCTGAAGGGTGCTGTTCCCCTGAATTGCTGATTTATCACATCCGGCAGATGCTTTTAAAGGAGCAAAACGCCGCTCTGTGGCGGTTATCTCACTCTTTATTGTATGTGATAAAAAAACTTTCGCTGCCTTCATTGGCATTTTTTTATCTTGGGCGCTTGAAAGGGAAAAAGCAAACCCCATTTAATCTACAAGGCCAAATTAAGAATTCGCCGTCAGGGAATTCCGGCCATTGCGTCTGTCCATGATGGAAGACCTGTTTTTTAAACCTCGCTAAAGCGCCTTAGGAGGCTATGTTATGCGTAATTTCGATCTGTCCCCGCTCTACCGCTCCGCGATTGGTTTCGACCGTTTATTTAACGCGCTGGAAACCGGACAGAGCCAGGGAAATGGTTACCCTCCCTATAATGTTGAGCTGGTTGACGAGAATCATTATCGCATTGCCATTGCGGTTGCCGGCTTTACCGAGCAAGAACTGGAGATCACCTCGCACGATAACCTGCTGACGGTGCGCGGCGCGCACAGCGGCGAAGCGGCAGAAAAAACCTATCTGTATCAGGGTATTGCTGAAAGAAACTTCGAGCGTAAATTCCAGCTTGCCGAACATATCCACATTAAAGGCGCCAAACTGGAACACGGTTTGTTGTATATCGACATGCAACGTATTGTGCCGGAAACGTTAAAGCCACGCCGTATCGAAATTAAATAATCATTATTATTTCCCCTGATTAATTATTTTCAGAGGAAATATCTGATGCCCGCCGACAGGGGGCGTTATAAGTGTCTCTCGCTTCATAGAAGGAGTAACTATTATGCGTAACTACGACTTATCCCCGCTGCTTCGCCAATGGATCGGTTTTGATAAATTAGCCAGTTCAATGGGTGGACAGGAACCTCAGGGATTCCCTCCCTACAATATTGAAAAAAGTGATGATAACCATTATCGCATTTCCCTGGCGCTGGCCGGATTCAGGCAAAGCGAGCTGGATATCGAGGTGGAAGGCCCGCGCCTGACGGTGCGCGGTAAACCGACGCCGGCGGAGAAACCGGTGGAGTACCTGCATCAGGGGCTGGTCTGCAAAGAGTTCAGCCTGAGCTTTACGCTGGCTGAACATCTGCACGTGGCCGAGGCCCAGTTTGAGAACGGCCTGCTGCACATCGATTTGGTGCGGCAGGTGCCGGAAGCGTTGCAGCCGCAGCGCATCGCCATCGGCAGTACGCCGGGGCTGGAAGAAAAATAACCGGCCGCTGACGCGGTAAAAAAACGGGGGAAGTCCTGACGGACTTCCCCCGTTGCGTTTATGGCCGGCGGCGTTACTGCGCTTCGCGGTGCGCCCGCTCCACTTCCTCCGCCAGAATGGCGATGCCGCGTTCGATTTTATCCGGCTCCGGCACGTAGTTCATGCGCATGCACTGATGGGTATGCGGCCACTCGTGCTCCAGCCCCGGGAAGAAGTAGTGCCCCGGCACCATCAGTACGCCGCGCTGCTTCAGGCGCTGGTACAGCAGCTCGGTGCTGATCGGCAGATCTTTAAACCACAGCCAGAGGAAAATCGCGCCTTCCGGTTTATGGATCAGGCAGCGTTCTTCCGGCAGATAACGGCGGATGGTGGCGATGGTCTGCGTCACCCTCTGCTGGTAGAACGGCTTAATCACGTTATTCGACAGGCGCAGCAGGTCGCCGCGTTCAATCATTTCCGCCGCGATTGCCGGGCCGATGCTGCCCGGTGACAGGCTGATAATGCCGTTCATATTGGTCAGCGCGGTGATGGTTTTCTCATCGGCGATCACGATGCCGCAGCGCGACCCCGGCAGGCCCAGTTTAGACAGGCTCATGCACAGGATGATGTTCGGGTTCCACAGCGGCGTGGCGTCGCTGAAGATAATGCCCGGGAACGGCACGCCGTAGGCGTTATCGATCACCAGCGGAACATCGTGCTGCTGCGCCAGCGCGTCAAGCTGGATCAGCTCGTCATCGGTGATGACGTTACCGGTCGGGTTGGTGGGGCGCGACACGCAGATCATGCCGATATCGTCGCCGATAGTCAGGTTGTCGAAATCGACGTGATACTTGAACTGGCCTTCCGGCAGCAGCTCGATATTCGGCTTGGCGGAGACAAACAGCCCTTCGTCCAGGCCGGCGTCGGCGTAGCCGATATACTCCGGCGCCAGCGGAAACAGCACGCGACGCCGGTTGCCGTCGGCGCAGCGGCCGGCGAACAGATTGAATAAGTAGAAAAACGCGCTCTGACTGCCGTTTGTCAGTGCAATGTTCTGTGGTTCGATCTGCCAGCCCAGCTCTTCACTCAGCAGGGTAGCCAGCGCTTTAAGCAGCGTATTCTTCCCTTGCGGGCCGTCATAGTTGCACAGCGCTTCGGTCAGTTTGCCCTGGTCGAGCATCTCCTGACACAGCTGTTTGAAGTAGTGCTCCATCTCTGGGATTTGCGCCGGATTACCGCCGCCGAGCATGATGGCGCCCGGGGTGCGCAGGCCTTGGTTCAGGTCGTCCATTAAGCGGGTGATGCCCGAGTAACGGGTAAATTTGTCGCCGAAAAGTGAAAAAGTCATAGGTGCAGCATATTGGTTTTTGCAGGGAGTCGCCCACCATACCGCCAGATAATTGCGGGCGCAATGCGCAGGATAAAACCCGCATTAGCGTTAAATTTTAATTATAGGTGTAATGTTGGGTTTTTGTTCTGAGGGGTAAGGGCGGGTGATCCCGCCCGGTACAGAGCGCTATTTCAGCACCTGTGGGTTAACGCAGTTTTCCGTCACCGTGCCGGTCAGCGCGGCGATCAGGTTATCCACCGCGCACTCGGCCATGCCGTAGCGGGTTTCATGGGTGGCGGAGCCAATATGCGGCAGGGCGACCACGTTCGGCATTTTCAGCAGCGGCGAGGAGACCGGCAGCGGCTCTTTTTCGAACACGTCCAGCCCGGCGGCGTGGATAGTGCCGTTTTGCAGCGCCTCAATCAGCGCCTGCTCGTCGACCACCGGCCCGCGGCCGGCGTTGATCAGAATGCCGCTTTGCTTCATCTTCGCCAGCTGCTCGCGACCGATCAGGTGGAAGGTCTGCTCGGTCAGCGGCAGGGTAATACAGACAAAGTCCGACTCGGCCAGCAGGGTATCCAGGTCGCAGTGACGCGCGCCAAAGCGCTGCTCCGCTTCCTGATGCGGGCGACGCGCGTTGTACAGAATCGGCATGCCGAAGCCAAAGTGGGCGCGCTGGGCCAGCGCCAGGCCGATGCGGCCCATGCCGAGAACGCCCAGCGTTTTATGGTGCACGTCGACGCCGAACCAGTCCGGGCCGATGCTGCCCTGCCACTCGCCGGCCTTCACCCGCTCGGCCACTTCCACCACGCGGCGCGCCGTCGCCAGCACCAGGCTCATGATGGTATCGGCCACGGTTTCCGTCAGCACCGTCGGCGTGTGCATCAGCACGATATTGCGGGCGTTAAGCGCCTCGACGTCGAAGTTGTCATAGCCGACGGAGACGGTGGATGCCGCACGCAGTTTCGGCGCCTGCTGCAGAAAGGCCTCATCAACCTTGCCGCCGGAACCGATGATCCCCTCGGCCTGTTGCAGCGCCCGTTTGAATTCATCGGCATTGTCAGGATTCAGGCCGTTGAAGGCATGTACGGTGAAATGTTGTTCCAGGCGTTCACGCAGGGCGGCGGGGAGTTTTTTGT
The DNA here is from genome assembly GCF_009817885.1 of Serratia rhizosphaerae. Taxonomy (NCBI): domain Bacteria; kingdom Pseudomonadati; phylum Pseudomonadota; class Gammaproteobacteria; order Enterobacterales; family Yersiniaceae; genus Serratia; species Serratia rhizosphaerae. Next base: position 2,105,384 of record NZ_CP041764.1, on the reverse strand, counting down.
ACAGTACGATCGAAGGCTTCATCTTGAACTCCAGTTGGCCCCGCGGGGCCAAAGCGCTGTGCTTTGACCCGCGGGACGGACTCGTTTTGAAAACAGAAAGTGTAGCTAATTACGCCAGTTGCGGCTGCGCGTCGTTACGCGGGGGCTTGACCACCAGTGTCACCACCACCGCCACCACCAGCGCGACGGCCATAAACATATAGGAGGCCGCCGGCGTGCCGGTGGCGCCGTTCAGGTAGCCGACGAACCAGGAACCGAAGAACGATCCCAGAGCGCCCATGCTGTTGATCAGCGCCATGGCGCCGCCGGCCACGTTTTTCGGCAGCATTTCCGGAATGATGGCGAAGAACGGGCCGTAAGGGGCGTACATGGCCGCGCCGGCCACCACCAGCAGACCGTAAGACACCCAGAAATGATCGGCGCCTACCGCATAAGAGCCGAAGAACGCCAGCGCGCCGACCAGCAACAGCGGCCAGACGAACAGTTTGCGGTTTTGCATCTTATCAGAGGCCCAGGAGACCACGATCATGGCGATGGTCGCCGCCAGATATGGCACTGCGGACAGCCAGCCGGCCTCTACCATGCCCATATTCATGCCGCTGCGCAGAATCGACGGCAGCCACAGCACGAAACCGTACACGCCGATGCTCCAGGCAAAGTACTGGACGCACAGCAGGATCACGTTGCGCGAACGGAACGCCTCGCCGTAGTTGCGCACAGCCTTGATGCCCTGCTGCTCGGCTTCCAGCTGCGCCTGCAGCGCCTGTTTTTCTTCTGCGTTCAGCCAGCCGACCTGAGACGGTTTGTCTTTCACCAGCGCCCACCAGCAGAAGGCCCAGATTACTGCTGGAATGCCCTCGATGATAAACATTTCACGCCAGCCGAAGGCGTGAATCAGGTAGCCGGACACCACCGACATCCACAGGACGGTCACCGGGTTGCCGAGGATCAGGAAGGTGTTGGCGCGTGAACGTTCGGATTTGGTAAACCAGTTGCTGATATAGATCAGCATCGCCGGCATCACCGCCGCTTCCACCACGCCAAGCACAAAGCGGATGGCCGCCAGCATCGGGATATTGCTGACCACGCCGGTCAGGGAGGCGCAGCCGCCCCACAGGATCAGGCACCAGAAGATCAGCTTTTTAACGCTGCGGCGCTCGGCGTAGATAGCGCCGGGAATTTGGAAAAAGAAGTAACCCAGGAAAAACAGCGCGCCCAGCAGCGAGGACATGCCTTTGGTGATGCCGAGGTCGTCGTTGATGCCGGCGGCCGAGGCGAAGCTGAAGTTGGCGCGGTCGAGATAAGCCAGACTGTAGGTGATAAACACGATGGGCATGATGTACCACCAGCGTTTAGCCGCAACGGTTGCTTTATTCATGTTCAGATTCCTCAGTGGTGTCGTTTCCGCGCAGACGGGCTGCCAATCCCGCGGAAGCGGTTCTCCCGACGTTGTCTGGGTGTAGGGCCAGAGGGGCGTCTTGGGAGCCGGCGGTTAGCCGATTATGTTTTTTTGTTGGCCCGTGGCGGTCAGGTACGGCCTGCGGCCGCGTCTGACCACGGCGGGATCACTCCGCCAGCGCCGCGCGGGTTGGCAATCCTTCGCTGTCGCCGATGGCCTGAATGGCCAGCGAGCCGATCTTGTTGCCGCGCTGCACCGCCTGTTTTAGCGTTTTGCCTTCCAGCAGGGCGCTAAGGGTCCCGACGGCAAAGCCGTCTCCTGCACCAACGGTATCCACCACGTTGCTGACTTTAATTGCCGGCACCGCCGCACAGTCGCCGGCGGCGGTTTTAAACCAGGCGCCGTCCGGGCCGGTTTTGATGATCACCGCCTGCACGCCGCGCTCCAGATAGAAATCGGCAATGCCTTCCGGCGTTGACTGACCGGTGAGGATTTGCCCCTCTTTCAACCCCGGCAGCACCCAGTCGGCGGCGAACGCCAGTTTGTTCAGCTGTTCGATCATCACCTGCTGGCTGGACCACAGCACCGGGCGCAGGTTGGGATCGAAGGAAATGGTTTTGCCCATCGCGCGCATTTCATGCGCGGCGAAGTGGCTCAACTCCAGCGACTGGCCGGAGAGCGCAGCGGCGACGCCGCTCAGATGCAGGTGACGCGCCGCGCCGAAGTAGTCGCGGTTGAAGTCGGCGGTTGACAGATGACTGGCGGCGGAGCCTTTGCGGAAGTACTCCACGGTGGGATCGGTTCCATCTGTGTTCTTGGATTTGATCTGGAACCCGGTCGGATACTGGCCGTCGACCGTCACCTGCTGATAGTTAATGCCTTCTTTCTTCAGCTGCTGCAGAGTGAAGCGGCCGAAGGTGTCGTTGCCCACCCGGCTGACCCAGCCGACCTGCAGGCCGAGGCGCGCCAGGCCGATGGCGACGTTCAGCTCCGCCCCGGCGATGCGTTTGGTGAAGTGTTCCACCTCCGCCAGATCGCCGGTTTCCGCCGCGACGAACATCGCCATGGCTTCGCCCAGCGTGACGACATCCAGAGAGGTATTGCGCTGTGCTGTCAGTATGCTCATGGTGATTACTCCGCGCGTAACAGGTTGACGTAGTGACGGGTAACGGCCTCAAGGTCGTCGCCCTGCAGGGGGAATTCAATGCCGCGCGGCACGTCCGCCGGCAGTTGGGCCAGAAGCCGGCGCCACTCGTCGCCGGCATCGTCCAGCGCAATGGCGCGCCAGCCGCGCGGCCCCTGCACCGCCGCTTTGACGTGGATATAACCGACGTGACGCGCCAGGCGTTCGGCTGCGGCGTGGGGGTCTTGCCCCACCCAGAGCCAGTTGGCCATATCGAAGGTCATGCCGATCGGCAGCTGGCTATCTTCCGCCGCGTGCAGGAAGGCGTTCATCGGCGACAAAATCCCGCAGTCGGCGGTCTGGTCGTTTTCCACCACCAGCTGAACCGGATGTTGCATCAGGTCCACTTTCAGTTCGGTGAAATCAAAGCCGGGCTGGTAATGGCCCAAAGAGAGTTTCAGACGGCGCGCTTTCAGCGCCTGGGCCTCCGCCAGCAGAGCGGGCAGTTTAGGGTTAACGTGATGATCGGGAGTGAAAAGCGGCTCCGGGGCGGAATACACCGCGAACAGCTGCTGACGTGCGATCTCCTGCGCCAGCTGCGGCAGGTTATCCAGTTCGGCCGGGCTGAACAGTTCCCGGCGGATTTCCACGCCGTCCGCGCCGGCATCGGCAATGATCGGCAGCATGGCGGCCTGTCCGCCCCGCTGCTGAACGGTATCCGTGCCGTAAGCGCCGGTCACCACGATAACTTCTCTTTTCATATTTTTACTCCTGAGGTGGCGAAATCTCCACCGCTGCTGTTAATGGCACGTTAAATGGAACCGGTTCCATATAAAAGCCTCAGAATGTAAAAATATGATCGCAATCACGACAATGCAGCAAAGACGCGGGGCGGGGCGTGATAAACGCCGGAATTAACGGGTGGTGGAGCCGCGTACGATCAGTTCACCGGAGAACACACGCTCGTCAGGCGGCGCGTCGCGGCCTTTGATGCGTTGCACCAGCTGTTCCAGTGCAGCATGGCCGATCTGGTAGGTCGGCTGCTTCAGCGTGGTGATGCCGACGCCGGCCAGCTCGGCCCATTCCAGTTCGTCAAAGCCCAGCAGGCCGATGTCGCTGCCCCAGTGGATGCCCAGTCGGCGCATCGCGCGCGCCACCTGCAGCGTCAGGGCGCCGTTGGCCGACAACACCGCCTTGCGCATGCCGCGGCGGCGGGTGTGGAAATCGCGCAGCGTCTGCTCCAGCTGCGCGGCGTCGTTCAGCGGGGTTTCCGTCTGCTCGGCGATCAGGTCTGGGTGCTGCTGCGTCATAATCTGGCGGAAGGCGTGCAGACGTTCGAGGCGGGTATTGACCGTGCCGACCGGCTCGCTGAGGAATAAAATCGCCTCAAACCCCTGCTGCACCAGGTGCTCGGTGGCGATCACGGTGGCCTCGTGGTTGTTCAGGCCGACCACGTCGCAGGCAAAGTCGGGGATCTTGCGGTCGATCAGCACCATCGGCAGCTGCGACTGCTGCAGTTGCGACAAGGCTTCCTCCCGCATGCCGACGGCGTTCACCACAATGCCTTCCACCCGGTAACTGCTGAGCAGCTGCAGGTAGTGCTGTTCCTGGTTGACTTCGTTATTGGTGTTGCACACCAGCAGGGTAAAACCGTGCTGACGGCAGGCGGCTTCGATGCCGCGCATCACGTCGACGGAGTAGGGATTGGTGATATCGGCGATGATCAGGCCGATCAGGCGCGTTTGTCCGCCTTTCAGGCTGCGGGCCATCTGGCTGGGGCGATAGTCGAGCTGCAAAATCGCCTGTTCGATACGCTGTTTGAGCGGGGCGGAAAGCAGGTGCTGTTCACCGTTGAGATAGCGCGACACGCTGGTTTTGCCGGTTTTGGCCATTTTCGCCACGTCGCTGATGGTGGCGCGCCCGGTTGCACGTGAAGCTTTCACACTGCTCACAATCAATCCCCCGTAGATTTATTGCCAAGGAGACTAACATAGTGCGCGGCGCTCTTCCTACTGACGAAGAGCCTGATGGGACCGGCGCTGAAGTAGGGCGGTCGCGCACCGGGGCCGGACGTTGCCCGGCCCCGTCAACAGCCGCCGGTTACTGCAGCGGGCTGAGGGTGATTTCCACGCGACGGTTTTGCGCCTTGCCTTCGGTGGTGCTGTTGGAGGCAATCGGGTTGTCCGGGCCGGCGCCGACGCTGCGGATGCGGTTGGCGGCCACGCCCTGGGTGATCAGCGCGCTGCTGACGCCGTCGGCACGCTGCTGCGACAGCTTCATATTGTGGGCGCGCGCGCCGGTGCTGTCGGTGTAGCCGACAACGTTAACCGCGGTTTTCGGGTACTCTTTCAGCACCATCGCCACGCCGGTCAGGGTGTTGGCGCCCGCCGGTTTCAGCGTGCTGCTGTCGGTGTCGAAGGTGACGTTATTCGGCATGTTCAGCACGATGTTGTCGCCCTGACGGGTAACGCTGACGCCGGTGCCGCGCATTTTGTCGCGCAGTTTCGCTTCCTGCACGTCCATGTAGTAGCCTGCGCCGCCGCCGAGGGCCGCACCGGCCGCTGCGCCGATCAGCGCGCCTTTACCGCGGTCTTTCTTCGATGACGACAGTGCGCCGATGCCAGCGCCCAGCGCCGCGCCCAGGCCGGCGCCGACGCCGGATTTACCTGCCTGAGACTCGCCGGTGTAAGGGTTGGTGGTACAGGCCGACAGAGCCATGGTCATCGCCACGGCGGCGGCGATAATCGCAACGCGTTTTTTCATGTTATTTCCTTTTGTGCATCAAAATCTGTGCGCATATTTCCAATCGGGAAGCGCTTAAAAATAGCCATTGGGCCCGCGCCAGCGTGAAGACTCCATGTGGCGCGCTAGTATGACGTCTTTTCCGGCCGGCAGTTCCGGCCAGGCGCGACAAACGCTTTTTTTGTTCCTTTTCAGGCGCCTCTGTTATCCGGCAAAACGCGGGTGATGGCTATGTCCAGAATTCTGAAAGCGCATTGCTGAACGTTATTTACGGCGTTTTGGGGTAACAGAGACAATCGGTGAGATGATCGTTCACCAGGCCGCTGGCCTGCATAAAGGCGTAGCAGACGGTGGAGCCGATAAATTTGAAGCCGCGTTTTTTCAGCGCTTTTGACATGGCGTCGGAGACTTCGGTCTTTGCCGGTATCTGTGCCAGTTCGCGCCAGTGGTTAAGCTGCGGCCGGCCGTCGACAAAACGCCAGATAAAGGTGACGAACTCTTCGCCGGCGGTCTGCATTGCCAGATAGGCGCGGGCATTGGCGATGATCGCTTCGATTTTGCCGCGGTGGCGGATTATGCCGGCGTCCTGCAGCAGCCGCTCCACGTCCTGTTCGTTCATGGCGGCGACCCGCACCGGATCGAAGTTATGGAAGGCGCGGCGGTAGTTTTCGCGCTTTTTCAGCACGGTGATCCAGGAAAGCCCCGCCTGCTGCCCTTCCAGACACAGCATTTCAAACAGTTCGCGCGCGTCGGTGGTCGGCACGCCCCATTCATGATCGTGATACGCCAGATACAACGGATCGGCGGTGACCCAGCCGCAGCGTTGGTCAGTCATACAAGGCTCCTTTTGCTGTATATATTTACAGCCATCATTGCCCTAAACGGCGTATCTGGCAAGTCTCTGATTGTTTTATTATCTGCCGCCTTGACGTGAGGGAAAAGCCGGTGATATTTAATACAGCGCCGTTTTAAAAATGGTTAAAAAAAATACGCGGTTTCTTTCCTTATATTTGCAGACTCCCAGGAGTCAATTCATGCCTCTAAAAATAATGTATGCTCCCGGCAGGGCCGCGCTGGCTGTGGCTTTAGCTCTGGGATTGGCGGCGTCCACAGCGGCCGCCGAACAGGTTTATGTGTTTGGCGACAGCCTGAGCGACACCGGCAACAATGGACGCTATACCTACGACGGCGACCAGCATCCGCTGTACAACGAAGCGCTGGCGCAGCGTATCGGCGCGGCGCTGCTGGCGTCCGATCTCGGCGGCGACAACTATGCGGCCGGCGGCGCGGTGGCGGTGCCGGCGCTCAACCCGGTGGACAATACCCAGGAGCAGGTGCAGCGCTATCTGGGGCAGAACAACGGCCGCGCCGACGGCAACGGCCTGTATATTCACTGGATCGGCGGCAACGATCTGGCTGCTGCGGCGTTAAATCCGGCCACTGCGCCGCGGGTCAGCTATAACAGCGCGGCAGCGGCGGCGCTGCAGGTACGCTCCCTGCTGGATGCCGGTGCCGGTATGGTGATCGTGCCGACGGTGCCGAACATCGGCTTTACCCCGCAGCTGATGGAAGCGATTGTGCAACAGGCGCTGGCGCCGGTGCAGGCCGCCGCACTGCAGGCGGCCTATGCGGCGCTGAACGCGGTGGCGACGCCGGACGCCGCCTCGCGGCAGCAGGCGATTCACCGGGCGCTGAGCGCGGCGGCCCAGCAGGGCAGCAGCGATCCGCAGATGCAGCAGGCGATCGCCGCGCAGCTGATCGCCGCCTATGACAGCCTGAGCGCGCAGGCGGGCCAACTGACCGATTTTTATAACCGCAGTGAGGACCAGCTGCTGGCGCAGGGCGGCGGCAATATCGTACGCGCCGACGTGAACCAGCTGTTTGGCGAGGTGATCGCCAATCCGCAGCAGTTTGGCTTCACCAATACCGCCGGCATGGCGTGTCCGGCCGGCGTTTCTTCGGCGGTATGTCGTTCCGCCGCGCCCGGCTTTAACGACGGCCAGGCCTTCCTGTTTGCCGACCATTTCCACCCCAGCCCGCAGGCGCACCTGTTGATTGCCGATTACATCCAGGCGGTGCTGGACGGCCCGGCGCAGGCGGCGGCGCTGCCGCAGGCGACAGCGGCGATGGCACGCGACAGCCGCGCCACCCTCGACAGCCGTTTCCAGCAGCTGCGCAGCGGCGGCAACCCGCAGGGGGCGCTGGGGGTATTCGGCGGCTATGCCGGGCAACATTATGATTATGCCGCCAATAAAGCGGCCGGCGACGGCAACGCCACCACCCATAATCTGACGCTGGGAGTGGATTACCAACTGACGGACCGCTGGCTGATCGGCGCGCTGATCGCCGGCGCCAATGACGATCAGCAGCCCTCCAGCCGCTATGACTACAAGGCGCGCGGCATGCTGTTCTCCGCCTTTACCTCGCTGGATGTGTTTGAACACGGCTGGGTGAACGCCGATCTGCACTACGCCAGACTGGATTACGACGATATTCGCCGCAGCGTGCAGCTTGGCCCGCTGACGCGCAGCGAAACCGGTTCGACCTCCGGCAAACAGTGGGGCGCGCGCGTTACCGCCGGCTATGACTTCCCGCTGACCGCCAGCCTGACCACCGGACCGATGGCGCAGTTTGCCTGGGACTACAGCAACGTTTCCGGCTATAGCGAAGACGGTAATGACAGCACCGCGATGCGCTTTAACGATCAAACCTACCATTCGCAGATCGGTGCGCTGGGCTGGCGGCTGGACAGCGATCTCGGCGTGGTTAATCCGTACGCTGAAATCAGCTATCAACATCAGTTCGGCGACGACGTATATCGCGCCGGCGGCGGTCTGAAGTCGACGCAAACCTCGTTTACCCGTGACGCCGCCGGCCAGGATAAAAACTGGGTCGATGTGACGCTCGGCGCCAATATGCCGCTGACCGACCGGGTGGCGGCGTTCGCCAGCGTATCGCAAACCGGCGGCCTGAGCAGCGGCGAACAGGTGATGTACAACGTCGGCGTCAGCGCCCGCTTTTGATGAGCCTGCCGGGCGTTTTCCTACGCCCGGCGCGTATTAGGCTGGATGGCGCGCAATGCCGGCGGCGGCAGCGCGGGCGGTAATTTTCTTTTCCGGCTGCAGCCGGGTCATGCACAGCATGCTGCAGAAAGAGACCAGCGCGGTGGCGAAGAACATCGCGCTGTAGCCGTGCTGCTGCGCCAGCCAGCCGCTGAGCATCGGCGCGCTGATGGACGCCAGGTTGGCGATGGCCAGCGTAATGCCGCTGTACGCCCCGACCGACGCTTTCGGCGTCACGTCCAGCACCACCGACCAATACACGTTATTCACCAGCGCGTTCAGCGCGTTGCCCAGCGTCATCAGCGCAATGATCGCGGCGGGCGACTGCATAAACGGGATCAGCAGGAAGCAGCCGGCGGTCAGCAGCAGCGTGACGGCGGCGAACAGGTTGCGCGCCACACGCAGGTTACCGCTGCGCGCCAGCAGCGCATCGGTGATGCGTCCGCCGAGCAGTACGGTGAAGCAGGCGCCGCTCCACGGGATCATCGCCACATACCACAGCGCATGCAGGTCGTAATGGAAGCTGTCCTGCAGATATTTCGGTCCCCAGGTGACCAGCACAAAGGTGACATACAGAAAGGAAAAGTAGCCGAGCGCGTTGAACACCAGGGTGCGGTTGGTGAAGAACGCCCGCCACGGCAGCGGCGCCTGATGCTCGTCATTTTTCTCCCGATCGCCGCCAATTGCCGCCAGTTCGGCGGCGTTAACCTTCGGGTGCTGCGCCGGCGTATCGGTAAAGCAGGCGGCGAACAGCAGAATCGCCAGCAGCGAGAACAGCCCGAGCAGCATAAACATACTGCGCCAGTCGTCGGTCAGCAGCAGCAGCCCGACCGCCAGCGGCGCGGTCAGCAGCGAGCCGATCTGCGTGCTCAGCAGCCCGATGCCCAGCGCGAAGCCGCGCTCTTTGCGCGGCGACCAGTGGCCGATGGTTTTATTCATCAGCGCGTAGGCCGGGCCTTCGGCAAAGCCGAACAGGATGCGCAGGGCGGCGAAGCCCATCAGCGCGGAGCCGCCGAACAGCGCAACGCCCAATTCGCCCGCCCAGGCGGTGGCGATCTCCAGCAGCGACCACAGCGCGCCGGCCAGCAGCCAGACTTTTTTGCTGCCGACGCGGTCGGCGAGGATGCCGCCGCACAGCGAGCCGAACAGATAGCCGAAGCCGAAGTAGCCCAGCACCGCCCCCAGCTGCGTCTTGTTGAAACCGAACTCGCGGGCGATGTCGTTGGCGGCGAACGACAGCGCGCCGCGATCGACATAGTTAATCAGCGCGATAAAAAACATCATGGCGAAAATGCGGTAGCGATAACGACTGTCTGCCTGCATGAAACAACCTCCTGAGCGTGGGGAACCTCAGGCAGCGAGCAAGATTGGTGCCAGCCGCGGCGATAAACGGCGCAGCGCGCGCCGGCCGCGGCGGCGGAGAGGCCAGGCGGCAGCAGAACATGCGCTTTCGGCGTGCCGATGCGCCGCGCTGGTGCGCAAAACGTTTTTTTTGCACGCTGATTTACACCGGAGGCCGGATTCTGGCTGTATATCTTACGGTCAACGGGTATACTGGCCCATTCCATCTAAATCCACTTGTATCGCGTGCGAATCTAACATGCAAAAGTTTGATACCAAGACCTTTCAGGGCCTGATCCTGACACTGCAGGACTATTGGGCGCGCCAGGGCTGCACCATTGTTCAACCATTGGACATGGAAGTCGGCGCGGGAACCTCTCACCCGATGACCTGCCTGCGTGCGCTGGGCCCAGAGCCGATGGCCTCCGCCTATGTGCAGCCGTCCCGCCGTCCGACCGACGGCCGCTACGGTGAAAACCCGAACCGCCTGCAACACTACTACCAGTTCCAGGTGGTGATTAAGCCTTCACCGGACAATATTCAGGAACTGTACCTGGGCTCGCTGAAAGAGCTGGGTCTGGATCCGACCATCCACGACATCCGCTTCGTGGAAGACAACTGGGAAAACCCGACGCTCGGCGCCTGGGGCCTGGGCTGGGAAGTGTGGTTGAACGGCATGGAAGTGACCCAGTTCACCTACTTCCAGCAGGTCGGCGGCCTGGAGTGCAAGCCGGTGACCGGCGAGATCACCTACGGCCTGGAGCGTCTGGCGATGTATATCCAGGGCGTGGACAGCGTCTACGATCTGGTATGGAGCAACGGCCCGCTGGGCGTAACCACCTACGGCGACGTGTTCCATCAGAACGAAGTGGAGCAGTCGACCTACAACTTTGAATACGCCGACGTGGATTTCCTGTTCAGCTGCTTCGAGCAGTACGAGAAAGAAGCGCAGCAGTTGCTGGCGCTGGAAAAACCGCTGCCGCTGCCGGCGTATGAGCGCATTCTGAAGGCCGGACACACCTTCAACCTGCTGGACGCGCGCAAGGCGATCTCCGTCACCGAGCGTCAGCGCTATATTCTGCGCATCCGCACGCTGACCAAAGCCGTGGCGGAAGCCTACTACGCGTCCCGCGAGGCGTTAGGCTTCCCGATGTGTAAAAAGAACGAGAACTAAGAGGCAGCCATGACTCAACAGACTTTCCTGGTGGAAATCGGCACGGAAGAGCTGCCGCCGAAGGCTCTTCGTTCCCTGGCGGAATCCTTTGCCGCCAACTTCAGCGCCGAGCTGGACAACGCCAACCTTGAGCACGGCGATGTCAGCTGGTTCGCCGCGCCGCGCCGTCTGGCGCTGAAAGTGGCGAACCTGAGCGCGGCGCAGGCCGATCGCGAAGTTGAAAAACGCGGCCCGGCGATTGCGCAGGCGTTTGACGCCGAAGGCAAGCCGAGCAAAGCGGCCGAAGGCTGGGCGCGCGGCTGCGGCATCAGCGTCGATCAGGCCGAGCGTCTGAAAACCGACAAAGGCGAGTGGCTGCTGTACCGCGCGCTGGTCAAAGGCCAGTCCGCGCAGCAGCTGCTGGCGGAGATGGTCAGCGCCGCGTTGGCGAAGCTGCCGATTCCGAAACTGATGCGCTGGGGCGACCAGGAGACTCAGTTCGTGCGTCCGGTGCATACCGTGACCATGCTGCTGGGCGATGAGCTTATCCCGGGCACCGTGCTGGGCATCGAGTCGGCGCGCACCGTGCGCGGCCACCGCTTTATGGGCGAGCCGGAATTCACCCTGGATAACGCCGACCAGTATCCGCAAATCCTGCTGGAACGCGGCAAAGTGGTGGCGGATTATGAAGCGCGTAAGGCGATCATCAAGCGCGACGCCGAGCTGGCGGCGCAAAAGATTGGCGGCAAGGCCGATCTGAGCGACAGCCTGCTGGAAGAAGTGGCGTCGCTGGTGGAATGGCCGGTGGTGTTGACGGCGAAGTTTGAAGAGAAATTCCTGGCGGTGCCGGCGGAAGCGCTGGTGTACACCATGAAGGGCGACCAGAAGTACTTCCCGGTGTACGACGCCGCGGGCAAACTGCTGCCGAACTTTATCTTCGTCGCCAATATTGAATCGAAAGATCCGCAGCAAATCATCTCCGGTAACGAGAAGGTGGTGCGCCCGCGTCTGGCTGACGCCGAGTTCTTCTTCGACACCGACCGCAAGCAGCGTCTGGAAGACAACCTGTCGCGGCTGGAGAGCGTCCTGTTCCAGAAGCAACTGGGCACCCTGCGTGACAAAACCGACCGCATTCAGGCGCTGGCGGGCTGGATTGCCGGCCAGATCGGCGCCGACGTCAACCACGCCACCCGCGCCGGCCTGCTGTCGAAGTGCGACCTGATGACCAACATGGTGTTCGAATTTACCGACACCCAGGGCGTGATGGGCATGCACTATGCGCGTCACGACGGCGAAGCGGAAGACGTGGCCGTCGCGCTGAACGAGCAGTATCAGCCGCGCTTTGCCGGCGATGCGCTGCCGCAGTCGCTGGTCGCCTGTTCGTTGGCGATCGCCGACAAGATGGACACCCTGGCGGGCATCTTCGGCATCGGCCAGCACCCGAAAGGCGACAAAGACCCGTTTGCGCTGCGCCGTGCGGCGCTGGGCGTGCTGCGTATCATCGTTGAGAAGAACCTGCCGCTGGACCTGCAGACCCTGACGGAAGAAGCGGTGCGCCTGTACGGCAGCAAGCTGACCAACGCCAAGGTGGTGGATGAGGTAGTGGACTTTATGCTGGGCCGTTTCCGCGCCTGGTATCAGGAAGAAGGCCACGCGGTCGACACCATTCAGGCGGTGCTGGCGCGTCGTCCGACCAAGCCGGCGGACTTTGACGCCCGGGTGAAAGCGGTGAGCCACTTCCGCACGCTGGACGAAGCGGCGGCGCTGGCGGCGGCGAACAAGCGCGTCTCCAACATTCTGGCCAAATCCACCGACACCCTGTTCGAACAGGTGCGCGCGTCGGTGCTGAAAGAGCCGGCGGAGCTGAAGCTGGCGACGCACCTGGTGGTGCTGCGCGACAAGCTGCAGCCGTACTTCGCCGAAGGCCGCTACCAGGAAGCGCTGGTGGAGCTGGCGGCGCTGCGTGAAACCGTCGACGAGTTCTTCGAAAGCGTGATGGTGATGGCGGAAGATGAAGAAGTGCGCGTTAACCGCCTGACGCTGCTGAGCAAACTGCGCGAGCTGTTCCTGCAGGTGGCGGATATCTCCGTGCTGCAGTAAGTCTGCGTGGTGAGGAACGAAGGCGCCTGCGGGCGCCTTTTTTTACGCCTTTTTGCCGCGGCGATCGGTAAATCGCGTATCTAACCCGCATCAGTTGTTCTATTCTTATAGGCGCAGGGAGAGCGAAAAAGGCAGGAAGCTGATGAAAAGACACGTTTATCACGGGAGTTATTTCACATGGCGGTAGGGATTCAGAGCAAAGGCGTAATGCGCTGGTTGGCGCCGATTGTGGCGTTGTTGGTGGTGATGCAGCTGACCGCCTGCGGCGATAAAGAGCCGGAGCAGCGCAAGGCATTTATCGACTATCTGCAAAACACCGTAATGCGCAGCGGCGTGAAAATACCGACGCTGAGCGAAGACCAAAAGCAGAAGTTTGGCAACTATGCCGGCGATTACGCAATTTTAGTCGCATTTTCACAGCAGTTAACCAAATCCGTTGACGCCAGTCTGACACCGGCGATCGATCAGGTGAGCCAGATCCGCACCGCGCAGGATTACATCAGCAAGCGCGACGGGCTGCAGCAGTCGATAGGCACGCTCAATCTGCTGGGGCAGCAGATACAGACCGCCAAGTCGCAGGCGGACAGCGCCCGTACGGCGCTGAAGCAGCCGGACGATCTGAAGGCAGTGTATAACCAGGCCTATGACAAAATCGTCACCGCACCGGCCAACGCGCTGATGCCGACCATTCCGGCAGCGGCCGGCTTTATCCAGGAACTGGTGCAGGTAGGGGATTTCCTGCAGGCGCAGGGCAATCAGGTCAGCTTTAACAACGGCGGCGTGCAGTTCCGCAATCAGCAGCAGGTGGCGCAGTATAACGCCATGATGACCAATCTGGCGGCGAAGCAGCAGGATCTGCAGAACGCACAGAAAGCCATCAATGAGGTGGTACGTTAAGCCTGCCGGACATGCGCCCTGACCAGCAGGGCGCATTTAGCGTTAGTCCGTGACTTTGACGGCCTCTTTTTCTTTCACCGCGCGCTGGCGCTCGACGTCGGGCGCATCGCTGTAATAGCGGCCGTAAAAACAGTCCAGCAGGAGCTGCCGAAGATCCTTAATCAGCGGATAGCGCGGATTGGTGCCGGTGCACTGGTCATCGAAGGCGTCAACCGCCAGCTTATCCAGTACCGACAGAAAATGCGTTTCATCGACGCCGGCTTCCTGCAGCGAAGCCGGGATCGCCAGTTCCGCCTTTAATCCCTCCAGCCACGTCAGCAGGTTCTCGACCTTTTGCTCTGCGCTGTCGCCGGCGGCGGCCAGCCCCAGATGATCGGCGATTTCGCCATAGCGGCAGCGGGCCTGCGGGCGATCGTACTGGCTGAAGGCCGTCTGCTTGGCAGGGCCGTCATTAGCGTTGTAACGAATGACGTTGGTCAGCAGCATGGCGTTGGCCAGCCCGTGGGCGATGGGAAATTCCGCCCCCAGCTTGTGCGCCAGGGAGTGGCAGATGCCGAGAAACGCATTGGAGAAGGCGATGCCGGCGATGGTGGCGGCATTGTGCACCCGTTCCCGCGCCCGCGGGTTTTGCGCGCCGGCCTGATAGCTGAGCAGCAGGCTCTCCTTCAGCAGCTTCAGTGCCTGCAGCGCCTGCCCGTCGGCATATTCGTTGGCCTGCACCGAGACATAGGCTTCCACGGCATGGGTGATGGCATCCATACCGCCGTAGGCGCACAGGGTTTTGGGCATATTCATTACCAGATCGGCATCGACGATCGCCATATCGGGCGTCAGCGCATAGTCGGCCAGCGGGTATTTTTGTCCGCTGGCCTCGTCGGTGACGACGGCGAACGGCGAGACCTCCGAACCGGTGCCGGAGGTGGTGGGGATGGCGATCAGCCGGGCTTTTATCCGGGTGTTGGGGTAAGTGTAAATGCGTTTGCGGATGTCATGAAAACGCAGGGCGAGATCGCTGAATTTGACGTCGGGATGCTCATACATCATCCACATCACCTTGGCGGCATCCATCGGCGAACCGCCGCCGAGCGCGATAATCACGTCCGGTTTAAATTGCTGCATGCGCTGGGCGCCGGCGTTAACCATCGTCAGGGTTGGCTCCGCGCCCACCTCGGCGAATACATCGGTTTCCACGCCTTGCGCATGCAGAATGGCCAGCACCGGCTTGACGAACCCCTGGCTGAACAGATACGGGCCGGTGACGATAAACGCGCGTCTGGCTTTGCCCTGTACGGCGACCTCCTTCAGTGCGGAGGATAAGGCGCCGCGGCGGAAGTAGATGGCCTGCGGCAGTTTGTGCCACAGCATGTTTTCCGCGCGCTTGGCCACGGTTTTACGATTGAGCAGGTGTTTGGGACCGATATTTTCTGAAACGGAGTTACCGCCCCAGGAGCCGCAGCCCAGCGTCATGGACGGAGGCAGTTTAAAGTTATACAGATCGCCGATGCCGCCTTGGGATGCCGGCGTGTTGATCAGAATGCGCGACGTTTTTAGCCGGCTGCCGAAGCAGGCGATGCGCGCCTTCTGATTATCCTGATCGGTATACAGACAAGAGGTGTGGCCGGCGCCGCCAAACGCGGCCAGGGCGACGGCTTTATTGATGGCGTCATCGAAGTGCTGTGCGCGATACATGCCCAGCAGCGGGGAGAGTTTCTCGCCGGAGAACGGTTCGCTCTCGCCTATCTCGGTTGCCTCGCCAATCAGCACTTTGGTGTTGGGCGGCACCTCAATACCCGCCATTTCGGCGATTCTCAATGCGGATTGACCGACGATGTCGGCATTGATGCGGCCATTTTTCACAATGATGTCGCGCACCGCCTGCCGCTGCGCTTCCGGCAGCAGATAGCCGCCGTTGGCGGCAAAGCGTGCACGAACCTCGTCATACACGGCGTCGACGACGATCACCGACTGTTCGGAGGCGCAAATCATGCCGTTATCGAAGGTTTTGGACATCAACACGGAGGCGACCATGCGTTTGATATCCGCCGTTTCATCGACCACGACCGGCGTATTGCCGGCGCCTACGCCGATGGCGGGTTTGCCGGAGCTGTATGAGGCTTTTACGCGGCCGGGGCCGCCGGTCGCCAGGATCAGATCCACCTGCGGATGGTGAATCAACCGATCCGCCATCTCGACGGTGGGGCTGTCCAGCCAGCCGATAATATCGGGCGGCGCGCCGGCGTCTACCGCAGCGCGCAAGATCACTTCCGCCGCCTTATTGGCGGCCTTGCTGGCTCTGGGGTGAGGAGAAAAAATAATGCCGTTACGGGTTTTCAGGCTGATCAGCGCCTTGAAAATGACCGTCGACGTCGGGTTGGTGGCGGGGACGATCCCGCAAATAACCCCGATCGGCTCGGCGATGGTCAGGGTGCCGAAGGCGTCATCTTCCGCCAGAATACCGCAGGTCACCTCATCCTTGTAGGCATGATAGACATGCTCGGAAGCAAATTGATTCTTCATGACTTTATCTTCAACGATCCCCATGCCTGACTCGTCAACCGCCAGCTGCGCCAGTGGGATGCGGGCATCAGCCGCCGCCAGGGCCGCGGCATGAAAAATTCTGTCAACCTGCGCTTGAGAATAGTCGGCGAATATCGCCTGGGCTTTTCTGACACGCGTAATTAACTTGTTTAAATTCGACGTCGTGATGTGTGGCATATTTCTCTCCCGTAAAAAATGCAATAAATAAAAAACAAAATAGTAAGGTAGAGAGAAAGTATAGGTAGCCCGTGGCGGCTTTCTAGCGGAAGGGTAAAAAAAATCCTAACTGGATAATTAGGATGGATAAATATTTTTTTAATATGCATATCGAATGGTTATGACGTAATTATCAATGACTATATATTGCTATTTGAATTATTTGCATGCTGATAGTGCCGCATTTGTTTTATTTTCTATTTGTTGTTTTTGTTTTTTGTAATCGATTGTTTAATATGTTTTTTTTGTTTGTTTTTTCGTTTTTTATTGTTGTGGGTTTTAAGGTTTTATTTCTTTTTGTGATTTTGTTTTTTATTTTTTGAGTAAGTGGGTGAATATAAAACCAAGTGTGTCTTTAGGCGCGAAAAGATGCCTTCTGGCAGTTTTCGTCAGGCTGCAGTAGGCCATGTTATGGTTTGATGAGATTATTTTTCTCACTACGGTGATGGATTTTTCGTTTTTTAATTAACACAAAGAATAATAACGTCTTTCATCGGTATGTGACCTTTGGTGGATTTTGATGACGATATCCTACGGGATAAAGAACAAAAGAGATGGGGTGAGGGGGGCAAACGGACAAGAATGGCGCTAAAGCGTCCGCGAGGAACCTGGCAGGATACACAGCGCCGGGTGGTTTCTGTACTACACTTCACGATAATTCCGCGTTGTAACTTTCTTACGGGCAGACGCCCTGTTTCTCCACGATGTCGCCTGCCGGCACGGGATGACCGCAACATTTGCCGCCAGGCGTTAGCGCAGTGAAAATAAATTGTGACTAACATCACAATATAAAAACAAACAACAAAAGACTAAATGTGATTTAAGTCACATAAAAGGGCGTGTTTCGGTCGGAATTGCCGCGGTGTTGCTTTTTTACACGACAAAAATGTGACTATGATCACTGTGTAGGGTGGTGTTTTGCGGTCATTTTGGTGACTTGTGTCACAAAATTTCCGTGAGGTACGCGTTGTCAACCGAGCGTGCTAGAGTCCGCCTCACAGACAGCACCAAGCGGCTGGATCGTAACAACAATAATGCGCGCTCTTATTCGCCGGCGCGTAATGCTATTACCGCTTCACAATAGGGGTGTGTTTTATGCTTTCACCAGACATTAAGGTTAAAGTGCAGAACTTTGGCCGTTTCCTCAGCAATATGGTGATGCCGAACATCGGCGCGTTTATCGCCTGGGGCATCATTACCGCACTGTTTATTCCAACCGGCTGGCTGCCGAACGAAACGCTGGGCAAGCTGGTCGGCCCGATGATCACCTACCTGCTGCCGCTGCTGATTGGCTACACCGGCGGTAAACTGGTGGGCGGCGAGCGCGGCGGCGTGGTCGGCGCCATCACCACCATGGGGGTGATCGTCGGCGCTGATATGCCGATGTTCCTCGGCTCAATGATCGCCGGCCCGCTGGGCGGCTGGGCCATCAAGCATTTTGACCGCTGGGTGGACGGCAAGATCAAAAGCGGCTTCGAAATGCTGGTGAATAACTTCTCCGCAGGCATTATCGGCATGCTGCTGGCGATTCTGGCCTTCCTCGGCATCGGGCCGCTGGTGGAAGCGCTGTCCAAACTGCTGGCGGCGGGCGTCCACGTGATGGTGGTGCATAACCTGCTGCCGTTGACCTCGATCTTTGTCGAACCGGCGAAAATCCTGTTCCTGAATAACGCTATCAACCACGGCATCTTCTCGCCGCTGGGCATTCAGCAGGCGACCGAAGCCGGCAAATCCGTGTTCTTCCTGATTGAAGCCAACCCCGGCCCGGGGCTTGGCGTGCTGCTGGCGTATATGTTCTTCGGCCGCGGCAATGCCAAGCAGTCCGCCGGCGGCGCAGCGATCATCCACTTCTTCGGCGGAATTCACGAAATCTACTTCCCGTATGTGCTGATGAACCCGCGCCTGATTCTGGCGGTGATCCTCGGCGGCATGACCGGCGTGTTTACGCTGACGATGCTGAACGGCGGGCTGGTGTCTCCGGCGTCGCCCGGCTCGATTCTGGCGGTGCTGGCGATGACGCCGAAGGGCGCCTATTTCGCCAACCTGGCGGCAATCTTCGCAGCCTTTGTGGTCTCCTTTGTGGTTGCCGGCTTCCTGCTGAAAACCTCAAAAGTGAAAGAAGAGGACGATCTGGAAGAAGCAACCCGCCGGATGCGCGACATGAAATCGCAGGCGAAAGGCGGCCAACCGGCCGGCGCCGCGCTGGACGGCGACCTGAGCACCGTGCGTAAAATCATCGTGGCCTGCGATGCGGGCATGGGCTCCAGCGCCATGGGCGCCGGGGTGCTGCGCAAGAAAGTGGCCGACGCCGGGCTGAGCAGCATTTCGGTCACCAACAGCGCCATCAACAACCTGCCGGACGACGTGGATCTGGTGATCACCCACCGCGACCTGACGGAGCGCGCGATGCGTCATGCGCCACAGGCGCAGCATATCTCGCTGACCAACTTCCTCGACAGCAACCTGTACAGCGACTTGACCGCGCGTCTGCTGGCCGCCAACGACGGCGCGTCTCAGCAGCCGCAGCCGGCGGCCGCCGCGCCGGAAGAGAGCGCCGCCGACGACGAACCGACGCTGTTCAAACTGGGCGAGGGCAACGTGTTCCTCGGCCTGGAGGCCAGCGATAAAGAGCAGGCGATCCGCTTTGCCGGCGAGCAACTGGTGAAAGGCGGCTACGTCGAGGCGGAATACGTGCCGGCGATGCTGGAGCGTGAAAAGCTCACCTCCACCTATCTGGGGGAATCCATCGCCGTGCCGCACGGCACCATTGAGGCGAAAGACCGCGTGCTGCGCACCGGGGTGGTGTTCTGCCAGTACCCGCAGGGCGTGCGCTTCGGCGAGGAAGAGGATGAGGTGGCCCGCCTGGTGATCGGCATCGCCGCGCGCAATAACGAACATATTCAGGTGATTACCAGCCTGACCAATGCGCTGGACGACGATACGGTGATCGAGCGCCTGGCGAATACGACAAGCGTGCAGGAAGTGCTGGAGCTGCTCAGCGGCAAGAAAGACTAAATCCCATAAGGGCGCGGCGACAGGCTGCGCCCTTGTCATATTTAAGAAGGTTATCACTATGAAAGCATTACATTTTGGCGCCGGTAATATCGGCCGCGGCTTTATCGGCAAACTGCTGGCCGATGCGCATGCCGAACTGACTTTCGCCGACGTTAACCAGACGGTGCTGGACGCGCTCAATCAACGCCATAGCTACCCGGTGCGCGTCGTCGGCGAGCAAGAACGCACGGAAACGGTGAATAACGTCAACGCGGTCAACAGCGGCAGCGATGACGCGGTGGCGCTGATCGCCGACGCTGATATTGTCACCACCGCCGTCGGCCCGCAGATTCTGGCCAAAATTGCCGGCACGATCGCTAAAGGGCTAAGCGAACGCCGCCGCCAGGGCAATGAGCAACCACTGAATATTATCGCCTGCGAGAACATGGTGCGCGGCACCAGCCAGCTGAAACAGCACGTCTTCGCCGAACTGTCGGCGGAAGAGCAGGCGTGGGCGGAGCAGCATGTCGGCTTCGTCGATTCCGCTGTGGATCGCATCGTGCCGCCGGCGGAAGCGGGCAGCGACGATCCGCTGGCGGTAACGGTGGAGACCTTCAGCGAATGGATCGTCGACCAGACCCAGTTCAAGGGCGCGCCGCCGGCGATTGCCGGCATGGAGCTGACCGATAACCTGATGGCGTTTGTCGAACGTAAACTGTTCACGCTCAATACCGGCCACGCGATTACCGCCTATCTGGGCCAGCAGGCCGGGCTGCAGACCATCCGCGACGCAATTCTCGACCCGGCGGTGCGCCAGGTGGTGAAGGGGGCGATGGCGGAGAGCGGCGCGGTGCTGATCAAGCGCTACGGCTTTGAGCCGGCAAAACACGCGGCCTATATCGAGAAAATCCTCAGCCGGTTTGAAAACCCCTACCTGCACGACGACGTCGAGCGCGTGGGGCGCCAGCCGTTGCGTAAACTGAGCGCCGGCGACCGCCTGATCAAGCCGCTGCTGGGCACGCTGGAGTATGCTCTGCCGCACGCCAACCTGATTCAGGGCGTTGCCGCCGCCATGCATTACCGCAGCGCCCAGGATCCGCAGGCGCAGGAACTGGCGCAGCTGCTGAGCGAACGCGGGCCGAAAGCCGCGCTGGCGCAAATTTCCGGTCTGCCGGAAGACGGCGAGGTTGTGGAACAGGCCGTAGCTGTGTATAACGCCATGCAAAAGTAGCGCGTGATGATGAACACACGGGCGCAGCCTGCTGCGCTCCTGCAGCCCGAGTTCGCCATTGACGGCCTCCCTTACGCCTTTCGAACAGCGACGATGGAAGAAGCACAGGCATTTGAAAACCAGGTTCTGGAAAAGCTGAACGCCGGCAAAACGGTACGCAGTTTCCTGATTGCGGCGGTAGAGCTGCTGGCGGAAGCGCTGAACGTATTGGTGGTGCAGGTGTTCCGCAAGGACGACTATGCGGTGAAATATGCCGTCGAGCCGCTGTTGTCCGGCGCCGGCCCCCTGGGGGAACTGTCGGTGCGGCTGAAGCTGATGTATGGCCTTGGGGTGATCGCGCGTCATGAGTATGAAGACGCCGAACTGCTGATGGCGCTGCGTGAGGAGCTGAACCACGACGGTGCCGAGTATCGCTTTGTCGATGATGAAATTCTCGGGCCGTTCGGCGAACTGCACTGCGTCAGCGCGCTGCCGCCGCCGCCGGCGCTGTTGCCGCCCGGCGAGGCGGATGAAGCGCTGCTGGCGATGCAGCAGCAGCGCTACCAGCAGATGGTGCGCTCCACCATGGTGTTGTCGGTGACCGCGCTGATTGCCGGCATCGGCGCCAAGCAGCCGTCCCGCCTCTCCCCGCTCGGACGCGCGTAATGGCGTCCATGTATCCCGCCGGGTAACCGGCCGCGCATTTTGCTACAATGCAGCAAACCCTCCTTTAAACGTGCCGGTTCGGCACTTCAGGTCAGAGAAATGAAAGAGAAAGAAAAGGCAGAGATTAAGCGCCTGAGCGACCAGCTGGACGCGCTGAACCATAAAGATGTCCAGGTAATCCAGCAGGGCAACCCGGAACTGATTGCGCAGCACAGCAAGGAAAAAGAGAAACTGGCGACGGAGATCGAGCGTCTGAAAAACGTGCGTACGGAAAAGCTGAGCGACGAAGCGCAGAAACTGCAAAAACTGCCGTTCAGCCGTGAAATCACCAAAAAAGAGCAGGCCGATATGGGCGCGCTGAAAAAAAGCGTGCGCGGGCTGGTGGTGGTGCACCCGATGACCGCACTGGGCCGTGAAATGGGCCTGAAAGCGGTAACCGGCTACGCGAAAAAAGCGTTTTGATGTCCGGACGGGGCGACGTGTGCGCCCCGCCTGCCTGCCCCGTCGTCCTTCTTCTTTCGCCGCCCGGCGTCAGCGCCCCAGCAAACGGCGATTAAAATCTTCGATTTTGCCGCGGGTAATACGCAACAGCATGGTTTTACTCCAGCTGGCGGACAGCCCGGCCGCCGACAACAGACGACGATACTGCTCCTCATCGAACGGCATGTGCCAGGCGATGCTTATCGCCTCGGCCAGCGAGACGTCGCTGCAGCGCGTCGCCAGCAGCAGCGGCTGGTCACCGCTGACCTGCCCGGGAGAGATCACCCGGTACAGCCAGCCGCAGCGGCCGCTTTGCTGCATCAGCAGCGACAGATCGTCGATGTCGAAATGATAGTTGAGCTTGAAGCACGGTGAGCGCGGCTGCGTCACCTGAATCAACGCGTCGCCCCAGCGGAAAATATCGCCGATAAACACGTTGTGCTCGGTCAGCCCGCGGGTTGAGAGGTTTTCGCCGAATGCCGGCGCGCTGAACAGTTCGGCCTGCGCCGGAAACTGCTGTCGCCAGTGTTCATAATGTTCGCTCGGGTAGTGGCACAGCGCGCGATCGGGGCCGCCGTGATAGCTTTTTTCCGCCTGCTGATCGCCCTCCAGGCCGAGCGGGGTCAGCGGCAGGGCGCCGTCGACCTGCCGTTTGGCTATCGCGCTCGGGCGTCCGCCGGGATAACTCTGAATGTGGCCGATATAAACGGCGGGATTGGTCATAGGCGCCTCCTGGCTCAGGACTGGTTCTAGCATAGCCCGTGTGCGCCGGGAGGAACAGAGACGCCGCCCCGAAAACGGCGCGGCGATACGGTTAAAACGTGGTCCAGTTATCCTGTTCGCTCTGGGCGGACGCTGCCGGTTTGACCGGTCGCGGCGTCGGTATATCGGCGGCCGTGACGCCGTGTGACGGCGCATCTTCCAGTTGAAACACCGCCACGCTTTGCTGCAGGATTTCCGCCTGCTCCTCCAGCGAGTCGGCGGCAGCGGCGGACTGTTCCACCAGGGCGGCGTTTTGCTGCGTGGTCTGATCCATTTCGGCAATCGCCTGACCTATCTGGTCGATGCCGCGCGTCTGTTCATCGGAGGCGGAGGCGATCTCCGCCATGATATCGCGCACGTGGCTGACGGCGAGCACGATTTTCTCCATCGTATTGCCGGTATCTTCCACCAGCGAGGTGCCGCTCTGTACGCGGCTGACCGATTCATTAATCAGCCCCTCAATCTCTTTAGCCGCCTGGGCGCAGCGCTGCGCCAGGCTGCGCACTTCGCTGGCCACCACCGAGAAACCACGCCCCTGTTCACCGGCGCGCGCCGCCTCGACGGCGGCATTCAGCGCCAGAATATTGGTCTGGAAGGCAATGCCGTTGATCAGGGTGGTAATTTCGGCAATACGTTGCGAACTACTGGAAATATCGCGCATGGTGGCGACCACGCTGCCCACCAGCTTGCCGCCCTGCTGTGCGGTCTGGGACGCGTCGGTTGCCAGTTGGTTGGCGTGATGCGCGTTGTCCGCATTCTGCTTCACGGTGGCAGTCAGCTGTTCCATGCTGGCGGCGGTTTCCTCCACGGCGGCGGCCTGCTGTTCGGTGCGCGAGGAGAGGTCGGTATTGCCGGCGGAGATTTCACTGGCGGCGGTGTAAACCTGGCCGACCCCCTGCTGGATTTTTTCAATCATGTCGCGCAGGTTTTGGTTCATGGCGGCCATGGCGTCCAGCAGTCTGCCCAGTTCATCGCGGCGATGGGTGACTTCTATCTGCCGCAGGTCGCCGGTGGCGATGCGTTGAGCGATGGCCAGCGTATTGTTCAGCGGCCGGGTGATTTGCAAGGTAATGCGCCATGAAACCACCAGACCAATGATGATCGCCGCCAGCGTAGTCAGGCCCATGCGGAGCTGTGCGCTCTGAATATCGTTGTTGGTTTGCGTCAGTTCGTCTTTCAAAAAGGCTCTGACCAGCGTGCCGATATCTGCGGCGCTGTCGCTCAGGGCGTTATTTAGCGCCTGTTCGTGCTCGTAGGCCGGCATATAGGCTTTGATGCGGCCCTCGTAGCTCTCCAGCCCGTTCAACAAGGGTTGCAGCAGCGGTTTTTGGCTGTCAGACAGCTTCTGGTGGAGCGCATGCGCGCTGCGACGGGCGTCGTCGATGGCGGCGAGCAACGGCGCTTCGGCGTCGCGGTTGAGGTCCAGCAGCAGGCCGCGCGAGAGATAGCGCGTTTGCGTCAGTTTTTTGCTGAGCTCAATGAATGACATCTTAAATTCGTCGTTGCTGAACTGCTGTTCGGCCTGCGCAAGCTGCTGCTGAATGTCAGACATGTTCCAGCTTTCGCGCACGGCGTTTTTGGCGGCGACCGCATCGAGGAATTTTTGCTGTTGCAGCTGGTATTCGTCGATCATGGTGACCAGGCGCTGCAAATCCTTACGACTTTGCGGATCCCAGTCCAGATTTTTTCCGCGGGCGATCAGTTTTTCTACATTGCTGATATTGGCGTAGTTTTTATCCAGATACTCCTTACTGTAATTTTGCGCGTACATTGCCCGATTATAGCGGGCCTGGGTGATCTCATTATTCAATTGATCGCTAAAATCAATACGATCGGAGCGGGATTCAATAATGGTGAGGTAGTGGATGCCGGTGCCGGCGATGATGGCCGCCAACAGCAGCATCAGGATGAAGCCGAGAGTGAGTTTTTTCCCTACGCCAAGGTGAATATACCTGCTGGTCAATGTGTGTAGTACCGCCATGATTTGTCCCTTTTTTAAGCGATGTGATGGGAAAAACCATCGGCATTGCAGGGATAAACTTTAGCGGGTTTTTAAACAAAAAATGCCCGCGGGAGGCGGGCATTATGCGGTGAGGCGAAGATTACTTCTTGGCGGCGAAACGCGCGGCGGCTTCGTCCCAGTTCACCACGTTCCAGAATGCTTTGATGTAGTCCGGACGTTTGTTCTGATATTTCAGGTAGTAAGCGTGTTCCCACACGTCCAGGCCGATAATCGGGAAACCGGATGCGCCGGCAACGGCTTCGCCCATCAGCGGGCTGTCCTGGTTGGCGGTAGAGACCACCGCCAGTTTGCCGTCGTCTTTCAGCACCAGCCAGGCCCAGCCGGAGCCGAAGCGGGTGGCGGCGGCTTTCTCGAACTCTTCCTGGAATTTCTCCACGCTGCCGAAGTCGCGCTCGATGGCGGCTTTCAGATCGCCGGACAGGGAGGTGCCGGTTTTCAGGTTTTTCCAGAAGAAGCTGTGGTTGGCGTGCCCGCCGGCGTTGTTGCGCATAAAGGTACGCTTGTCGGCCGGGACTTTATCCAGGTCTTTGATCAGCTCTTCAACGCTCAGCGACGCCAGTTCCGGGTAGGCTTCCAGCACGGTGTTGGCGTTGTTGACGTAGGTCTGATGGTGTTTGGTGTGATGGATCTCCATCGTCTGCTTGTCAAAGTGCGGTTCCAGCGCGTCATAGGCGTACGGCAGTGATGGCAGTGAATAACTCATGATCATCGTCTCCAGTGTGATAGGGCGGCGCAAGGATGTAAGCACCGCGTAAGCAGTCGGATCATTATAGTTAATTAAATGATATTGAAAATGATTATCAATGCCCTGTGCTTTGTGCGGTTTTTGCGCAACCCATGACTGTGATCAATGTCTCACTTTTGTGTCATTTTGTGTCTATATTATTCACTGAGACAGCACGGCTTTATAACAACCCCTGTATCGCTATGGTAATATACGGGCGTTATAACGTTACCACTATAACAACGATCATTATTAGCGCTTCCACGCCTGGCGTGAGGCAAGCGCATTCGAAACAATGTGACTACGCGATGAAGGAGACCCCCCATGCAGGTCAGCAGAAGGCAGT
The DNA here is from genome assembly GCF_009817885.1 of Serratia rhizosphaerae. NCBI lineage: Bacteria > Pseudomonadati > Pseudomonadota > Gammaproteobacteria > Enterobacterales > Yersiniaceae > Serratia > Serratia rhizosphaerae. The sequence continues at coordinate 2,079,608 of NZ_CP041764.1, read as the reverse complement.
TCTTTAAGATCTGCGCTGGCGGTATGGCAGGGACGACGGTGGCCGCGCTGGGGTTCACCCCCGAGGCGGCGTTAGCGGAAACCCGGCAGTACAAACTGCTGCGCGCCCGTGAAACCCGTAACAACTGTACATACTGTTCCGTCGGCTGTGGGTTGTTGATGTACAGCCTTGGCGACGGCGCCAAGAACGCAAAAGAGAGCATTTTCCATATCGAAGGGGATCCGGATCATCCGGTCAGCCGCGGCGCGCTTTGCCCGAAAGGCGCAGGTCTGGTGGATTTCATCCACAGCGAAGGCCGGCTGCAGTACCCTGAATACCGCGCGCCAGGCTCCGACAAATGGCAGCGCCTCAGCTGGGATGACGCCTTTACCCGCATCGCCAAGCTGATGAAAGAAGACCGCGACGCCAACTTTATCGCCGCTAATGAACAGGGCGCCACCGTTAACCGCTGGCTGTCCACCGGCATGCTGTGCGCATCAGGCGCCAGTAATGAAACCGGCTATTTAACACAGAAATTCACCCGCGCTCTCGGCATGCTGGCCGTAGACAACCAGGCGCGCGTCTGACACGGACCAACGGTAGCAAGTCTTGCTCCAACATTTGGTCGCGGTGCGATGACCAACCACTGGGTGGATATTAAGAACGCGAATTTGATCGTCGTGATGGGCGGTAATGCGGCAGAAGCGCATCCGGTGGGGTTCCGCTGGGCGATGGAAGCCAAAATTCACAATAAAGCCAAGCTGATTGTGATCGATCCGCGCTTTACCCGTACGGCATCGGTGGCGGATTTCTATACGCCAATCCGTTCCGGCACCGACATTGCTTTCCTGTCGGGCGTCCTGCTGTACCTGATCACCAATAACAAAATCAACCGCGAGTACGTCGAGGCCTACACCAACGCCAGCCTGCTGGTGCGGGAAGACTTTGCCTTTGAAGACGGCTTGTTCAGCGGTTACGACGCCGACAACCACAAGTACGACAAAACCACCTGGAACTACCAGCTGGACGAAAACGGCTACGCCAAGCGCGACGTCACGCTGCAGGATCCGCGCTGCGTGTGGAACATGCTGAAAGAGCACGTCAGCCGCTACACGCCGGAAGTGGTGGAGAATATCTGCGGTACGCCGAAGGCCGACTTCCTGCAGGTGTGTGAATATATCGCCGAAACCAGCGCTCACGACCGCACCGCGTCGTTCCTGTATGCGTTGGGCTGGACGCAGCACTCGGTCGGGGCGCAGAACATCCGCACCATGGCGATGATCCAGCTGCTGCTCGGCAATATGGGCATGGCCGGCGGCGGCGTCAACGCGCTGCGCGGCCACTCCAATATCCAGGGGCTGACCGACCTGGGCCTGCTATCGCAGAGCCTGCCGGGCTACCTGACCCTGCCGTCCGAACAGCAGACCGATCTGACCAGCTACCTGAGCGCCAACACGCCGAAGGCGCTGCTGCCGGGGCAGGTCAACTACTGGAGCAACTACCCGAAATTCTTCGTCAGCCTGATGAAGAGCTTCTACGGCGACAAGGCGCAGAAAGAGAACGACTGGGGCTTTGACTGGCTGCCGAAGTGGGACAAAGGCTACGACGTGCTGCAGTACTTCGAGATGATGTCGCAGGGCAAGGTCAACGGCTACTTCTGCCAGGGCTTTAACCCGGTGGCGTCGTTCCCGAACAAAAACAAGGTGGTGGCCTCGCTGTCCAAGCTGAAGTTCCTGGTGACCATTGACCCGCTGAATACCGAAACCGCCAACTTCTGGCAGAACCACGGCGAGTTTAACGACGTGGATCCGTCGCAGATTCAGACCGAGGTCTTCCGTCTGCCATCGACCTGCTTCGCCGAGGAGAACGGTTCGATCGTCAACTCCGCGCGCTGGCTGCAGTGGCACTGGAAGGGCGCCGACGGCCCGGGCGAAGCGATGAACGACGGTGAAATTCTGTCGGGCATCTTTACGCGTCTGCGCGAGATGTACGCGCGCGACGGCGGTGCCGCGCCGGAGCCTGTGCTGAACATGACCTGGGACTACCTGACGCCGGACAACCCGTCGCCGGAAGAGGTGGCGCAGGAGAGCAACGGTAAGGCGCTGGCGGATATCCTCGACGCCGACGGCAAGGTTCTGGTGAAAAAAGGCCAGCAGTTGAGCACCTTTGCCCATCTGCGCGACGACGGCACCACCGCCAGCGGCTGCTGGATCTTCGCCGGCAGCTGGACGCCGGACGGCAACCAGATGGCGCGCCGCGACAACGCCGACCCGTCCGGTCTCGGCAACACGCTGGACTGGGCCTGGGCGTGGCCGCTTAACCGCCGCATTCTGTACAACCGCGCCTCGGCCGATCCGTCCGGCAAACCGTGGGATCCGAAACGCCAGATGCTGGAGTGGGACGGCGCCAAGTGGACCGGGATGGACGTGCCGGACTACAGCACCGCCGCGCCGGACAGCGACGTCGGGCCGTTTATCATGCAGCCGGAAGGCATGGGGCGTCTGTTCGCCATCGATAAAATGGCGGAAGGGCCGTTCCCGGAACACTACGAGCCGTTTGAAACGCCGCTCGGCACCAACCCGCTGCATCCGAAGGTGGTGTCCAACCCGGCGGCGCGCGTGTTTAAAGACGATCTGGCGACGATGGGCAAATCCGACAAGTTCCCGTACGTCGGCACCACCTACCGTCTGACCGAGCACTTCCACTACTGGACCAAGCACGCGCGGCTCAACGCCATCGCGCAGCCGGAGCAGTTTGTGGAGATCGGCGAGAAACTGGCGCAGAAGAAAGGCATCAAGCAGGGCGATACGGTAAAAGTCAGCTCCAACCGCGGCTATATCAAGGCCAAGGCGGTGGTGACCAAGCGTATCCGCACGTTGCAGGTGAACGGTCAGGAGGTCGACACTATCGGCATCCCGATCCACTGGGGCTATACCGGGGTGGCGAAAAAAGGCTTCCTGGCCAATACCCTGACGCCGTTTGTCGGCGACGCCAATACGCAGACGCCGGAGTTCAAGGCGTTCCTGGTCAACGTGGAAAAGGTGTAACGGAGACGAGTTATGGCAATGCAATCTCAGGACATCATTCGTAAATCCGCCACCAACGGCCTGACGCCGGCGCCGCGCGCCCGTGACGACAAAGCGGAAGTAGCGAAGCTGATCGACGTCACCACCTGTATCGGCTGTAAAGCCTGTCAGGTGGCCTGTTCCGAGTGGAACGACATCCGTGATGAGGTCGGTCACAATGTCGGGGTGTACGACAACCCCGCCGATCTGACCGCCAAATCCTGGACGGTGATGCGTTTCTCCGAAGTGGAGATGGACGACAGTGGCAAACTGGAGTGGCTGATCCGCAAGGACGGCTGCATGCACTGCGCCGATCCGGGCTGCCTGAAGGCCTGCCCGTCGGAAGGGGCGATCATCCAGTACGCCAACGGCATCGTCGACTTCCAGTCGGAGCACTGCATCGGCTGCGGCTACTGCATCGCCGGCTGTCCGTTCGACGTGCCGCGCATGAACAAGGACGACAACCGGGTGTACAAATGCACCCTGTGCGTCGACCGCGTTGATGTCGGCCAGGAACCGGCCTGCGTGAAAACCTGCCCGACCGGCGCCATTCACTTCGGCACCAAAGAGGCGATGAAAAGCGTCGCCGCCGAGCGGGTGGGCGAACTGCAGACGCGCGGCTACCAGAACGCCGGGCTGTACGATCCGGCCGGCGTCGGCGGCACGCACGTGATGTACGTGCTGCACCATGCCGACAAGCCGCAGCTGTATCACGGCCTGCCGGACAACCCGTCGATAAGTCCGGCGGTGACGTTCTGGAAAGGCGTGTGGAAACCGCTGGCGGCCATCGGCTTTGCCGCCACCTTCGCAGCCAGTATCTTCCACTATGTCGGCGTCGGCCCGAACCGCGTCGAAGAGGATGAGAACGACGAGCTGCACGATGAGGAGACGCGCAAATGAGGAAGGAAAAGCCAATTCAGCGCTACAGCGCGCCGGAGCGGATTAACCACTGGATCGTGGCGTTCTGCTTTATTCTGGCGGCCATCAGCGGGCTGGGGTTCTTTTTCCCGTCCTTTAACTGGCTGATGAATATCTTCGGCACGCCGCAGCTGGCGCGCATTCTGCACCCCTTCGCCGGGGTGATCATGTTTGCCGCGTTTATGCTGATGTTCCTGCGCTACTGGAAGCATAATCTGATCAACCGTGAAGATATCCTCTGGGCCAGGAACATCCACAAGATTGCGATGAACGAGGAAGTCGGCGACACCGGGCGCTATAATTTCGGCCAGAAGTGCGTCTTCTGGGCGGCGATTATCAGCCTGCTGTTGCTGCTGGCCAGCGGCATCGTCATCTGGCGGCCTTACTTTGCGCCGGCCTTCCCTATTCCGTTGATCCGCATCGCGCTGCTGGTGCATTCGCTGGCGGCGGTGGGGCTGATTATCGTGATTATGGTGCACGTGTACGCCGCCCTGTGGGTGAAAGGCACCCTTACCGCGATGGTCGAAGGCTGGGTGCCGGCCGCCTGGGCCAAGAAACACCACCCGCGCTGGTACCGTGAGGTCCGCGAAAAACGACAGGAAAACAAACCCTGATGAGTATCCGCATTGTTCCTAAAGAGCAGTTAGGGGCACAGCGTGAAAAGCCACACACGGCGGAAGCAATTCCGCCGTTACTTTTCGCGAATCTGAAAAGCCTGTACACCCGCCGCGCTGAACGCCTGCGTCAGCTGGCGGCCGATCACCCGCTGGGGGATTACCTCCACTTCGCCGCCGCCATTGCCGAGGCGCAGCAGCACGCGCAGCATGACCACCCGCTGCAGCTGGACCTGTCCGACGCGCTGCGTCAGGGCGCCGAACGCGGCAAACCGCCGCTCGACCTCAGCGTTTATCCGCGCAGCGCGCACTGGCGTACGCTGCTGACGGCGCTGATCGCCGAGCTGCGCCCGCAGGCGCCGCAGCACGTGCTGGCGGTGCTGGATAACCTGGAGAAGGCCTCCGAGCAGGAGCTGGAGCAGATGGCGACCGCCTTGCTCAACCGCGAGTTCGCGCAGGTGGGCAGTGAAAACGCGCCCTTTATCTGGGCGGCGCTGTCGCTGTACTGGGCGCAGATGGCCAGCCAGATCCCCGGCAAGGCGCGCGCCGAATACGGCGAACACCGCCAGTTCTGCCCGGTGTGCGGCAGCATCCCGGTCTCCAGCATGGTGCATATCGGCACCGTCAACGGCCTGCGCTATCTGCACTGCAACCTGTGCGAGAGCGAATGGCACGTGGTGCGCGTGAAGTGCAGCAACTGCGAGCAGACGCGCGATCTGAACTACTGGTCGCTGGACAGCGAACAGGCGGCGGTGAAGGCGGAAAGCTGCGGCGACTGCGGCACCTATATGAAAATTCTCTATCAGGAGAAGGATCCGCAGGTGGAAGCGGTGGCCGACGATCTGGCGAGCCTGATCCTCGACGCTAAAATGGAAGACGAGGGATTTGCCCGCAGCAGTATCAACCCATTCCTGTTCCCGGGCGAGTAGGCGGGAACCGGCGGCAGGCGCTGCGGCCCGGGGCGACGCATGATTTTTCATGCGTCTCGGTTATTTCCCGTGTCTTATCTGGCATTCGCCGGAGCGTCTTGCTACGTTTACGCCATAGCGCGTAAAGCGAAAGGAAAGGGATGATGTTCAAAAAGATAGTGAAATTCGCCGCCGTAGCGGCCCTGATCGCCGGCCTGAGCGCCTGCGATGACTCGGACACCAAACAGCCGACGGTGCCGAAGCCCGCGCCGAAACCGACCGCCGCCCAACCCGCGGCGCAGCCGGAGAAGCCTGCGCCGCTGCCGGGGCTGAGCGTCTCGCTGCAGCAAGGCAAGCTGACCTTTGAGCTGCCGTCCGGCTTTAGCGATCAAACGGAAAACAGCGGCATCATTAACGACCATACGTCGACCATTCAGCGTTTCCTGAATGGCAAGTCGCGGCAGAGCGCCGTCTCCTCCGAGGTGATTCCGCCGGCGGGAATGAAGCTGAACGGCAGCGACAAAATGCTCAGTGAGCTGATGCAGAGCATGCTTACCGAACTTTCCGGCCGCTATAAGCAGATTGAAAAGACCAAAGAAGAGAACTTTACCGTCGGTAAGCAGAAATTCCGTCGTCTGGATACCGAACAGAGCGTCAACGGGCAAAAAGTGGTTTCCACCATTGTCCTGACGGTGTTCAATAAACGCGTGATTACGCTGCAGATGCTGTCGCCGGCGAAGGAGTTGGAGGTGCACCAGGCGCTGGTGCAGCGCATTGTTGATACGCTGACGGTGAAATAAACGGCGCGGCCTACCCGCAGCCAACGGGAGGGAAGATGAAACTGATCGGCAGTTATACCAGCCCTTTTGTCCGCAAGATTTCCGTGCTGCTGCTGGAAAAGGGGCTGGCGTTTGAATTCGTCAACGATCCGCCCTATGAGGCACAGACGCGGGTAGGCGAGCACAACCCGCTGGCCAAGGTGCCGGTACTGATCGATGAGCACGGCGAGGCATTCTATGACTCGCGGGTGATCGCCGAATATCTGGATCTGCTGCCTGCTGGGCCGCGCTTCCTGCCGGACGACCGCGCGCTGGCGCTGCGGGTGCGGCGCAGCGAAGCGCTGGCGGACGGCGTGACCGATGCGGCGTCGCTGTTGTATCGCGAGAGCCTGCGCGCCGCGGGCAAACAGGATGAAGCGTGGATGCTGCGGCAGCGCGACAAGCTGCAACAGGGATTGGACGCGCTGGAAGCGCTGGCGCAAGAGAAAGCGCTGCTGAACGGCGAGCAGTTGACGCTGGCGGATATCGCCGCCGGCTGCGCGCTGGGTTATCTCAACTTCCGCCGTATCCTGCCCAACTGGTGCGTGGGGCGTCCGGCGCTGGTCAAACTGGCCGAGCGTCTGTTCGCCCGCGAAAGTTTTGCCCGCACCTCGCCTCCCTGATGAACTGACGGGCGCGCCGGACGTGCCCCGTTTTTGCTGAATACAACCCTGAACACACCTGACACCGAGCGACCATGAGCACTGAAGCCCATTCTCTTTACAGTCAGCTGCCGGCGATTGACCGCCTGCTGCGCGACCCGGCGATAGAACCGTTGTTGGCCAGCCACGGCCAGACGCTGATTGGCGAACTGCTGCGACAGATGCAGGCGCAGGCCCGCGAGGCGATTAAACGGCAGGGATGCCTGCCGGAGTGGTGCGGCGACTGGCCGCAGGCGCTGCAGGCGCGGCTGGCGCAACAGCAGCAGCCGCGCCTGAAGACGGTGTTCAATCTCAGCGGCACCGTTTTGCACACCAACCTGGGGCGCGCCCAGTTGGCGCAGCCGGCGATCGCGGCGATTGGCCGGGTAATGGGCGCGGCGGTGACGCTGGAGTACGATCTGGACGGCGCCGGCCGCGGCCATCGCGACCGTGCGGTGGCCGATATGCTGTGTCAGCTGACCGGTGCGGAAGACGCCTGCATCGTCAACAATAACGCTGCGGCGGTGCTGCTGATGCTGGCGGCGGTGGCGCCGGGCAAGCAGGTAGTGGTGTCGCGCGGCGAGCTGGTGGAGATTGGCGGGGCGTTCCGTATCCCGGACGTGATGCGCCAGGCGGGCTGTCAGCTGGTGGAGGTGGGCACCACCAACCGCACTCATCTGAAAGATTATCAGCAGGCGATTACCGAGCAGACCGGGCTGTTGATGAAGGTGCACACCAGCAACTACAGCGTGCAGGGCTTTACCGCAGCGGTTGATGAGGCGCAGCTGGCGCAGCTTGGCCGGCAGCACGGCCTGGTGACCGCCACCGATCTGGGCAGCGGTTCGCTGATTGATATGACGCAGTACGGCCTGCCGGCGGAACCGATGCCGCAGCGGCTGCTGGCCGACGGCGTCGATCTGGTGACCTTCTCCGGCGACAAGCTGCTGGGCGGGCCGCAGGCCGGGATTATCGTCGGCAAAAAAGCGCTGATCGCGCAGCTGCAGCAGCACCCGCTGAAACGCGCGCTGCGCGTCGGCAAAATGACGCTGGCGGCGCTGGAGGCCACGCTGCGCCTGTACCAACAGCCGGAGCTGCTGGCGCAGCAGCTGCCGACGCTGCGCATGCTGACCCGGCCGCAGCAGGAGATGCAGACCGCCGCCGAGCGTCTGCTGGCGCAGCTGTCTCCGCACTATGCAGGCCGTTTTGCACTGGGTGCCGAACCCTGCTGGTCGCAAATCGGCAGCGGTTCGCTGCCGGTCGATCGCCTGCCGAGCTATGCGCTGACCTTCGCGCCGCTGGACGGCCGCGGCGCTACCCTGGAGCGTCTGGCGCAGGCGTGGCGCGCGCTGCCGCAGCCGGTAATCGGCCGCATTAACGACGGCAAACTGTGGCTCGACCTGCGCTGTCTGACGCAGGAAGCGGCATTGGCGGAGGCGCTTTTGTCATGATTATCGCCACCGCCGGCCATGTCGACCATGGCAAAACCACGCTGCTGCAGGGGATCAGCGGGATCAACGCCGATCGCCTGCCGGAGGAGAAACGCCGCGGCATGACCATCGATCTCGGCTACGCCTACTGGCCGCAGCCGGACGGACGGGTGTTGGGCTTTATCGACGTGCCGGGGCACGAAAAATTTCTCGCCAATATGCTGGCGGGCATCGGCGGCATCGATCACGCGCTGCTGGTGGTGGCCTGTGACGACGGCGTGATGCCGCAAACCCGTGAGCATCTGGCGATCCTGCGCCTGAGCGGCCGTCCGGCGCTGACGGTGGCGCTGACCAAGGCCGATCGCGTCGACGCCGAGCGGCTGGCGGAAGTCGAAGCGCAGGTGCAGGCCGAACTGGCGCGGCAGGGATGGCCCGACGCGCCGCTGTTTATTACCGCTGCGGCGCAGAATCTGGGCATTGAGGCGCTGCGTGCGCATCTGCTGGCGCTTGAGCCGGCGGCGCATGCGCTGACGCGCCGTTTCCGTCTGGCGGTCGATCGCGCCTTCAGCGTGAAGGGCAGCGGGCTGGTGGTGACCGGCACCGCGCTGGGCGGCAGCGTCAAGGTGGGCGACACCCTGTGGCTGAGCGGCCAGAACGTGCCGGTGCGGGTGCGCGGGCTGCATGCGCAGAACCAGTCGGCCCAGCAGGCGCAGGCCGGGCAGCGTATCGCGCTGAATATCAGCGGTGATGTCAGTAAAAGCGACGTGACGCGCGGCGACTGGCTGCTGGCGCAGCGGCCGGCGCTGCAGGCGGAACGCATTCTGGTGACCCTGGAGCAGGACCAGCCTCTGAAGCACTGGCAGCCGCTGCATATTCACCATGCGGCCAGCCATATCACCGGCCGGGTGTCGCTGCTGCAGGATTCACTGGCGGAACTGATCCTCGACCGGCCGCTGTGGCTGGCGGAAGACGATCGGCTGGTGCTGCGCGATATCGCCGCGCGTGAAACGCTGGGCGCAGCGCGCGTACTGGCGCTGACGGCGCCGAAGCGCGGCAAACGCCAGCCGGCGTATCTGCACTGGCTGACGCAGACGGCGCAGGCGCAGGATGATGCGCAGCGGCTGATGCTGCAGCTGCAGCAGGGGCCGCTGGACGTGGCGGCCTTTGGCTGGGCGCGCCAGCTGAGCGATGAGCGGCTGACGCAGCTGCTGGAGGAGCACGAGGTGCTGGCGGCCGGCGGCAGGGCGCTGTCGCTGGAAAACGCCCGTCAGGCGGAGCAGCGCCTGCTGCAGGTGCTGGCAGAGTATCACCAGCAGCATGGCGATCAGCTGGGCCTCGGGCGGGCGCGCCTGCGGCGCATGGCGCTGCCGACGCTGGATGAGGCGCTGGCGTTTTTACTTATCGAACGGCTGCTGGCGGCCGGCGCGCTGCGCAACAGCCGCGGCTGGCTGCATCTGCCGGAACATGGCCTGGCCTTTAGCGAACAGGAGCAGGCGCTGTGGCAGCGCATCGCGCCGCTGTTCGGCGATGCGCCATGGTGGGTGCGCGATCTGGCGGCAGAGCTGGCGGCCGATGAGGCCGAGGTGCGCGCCACGCTGCGCAAGGCGGCGCAGTTGGGACATGTGACCGCGGTGGTGGTCGACCGCTACTATCTCAGCCAGCGTGTGGCGCAGTTCGCCGCGCTGATCCGCGAACTGCACGACGGCCAGGGCGGCGCCAGCGCCGCTGATTTTCGCGATCGGCTGGGCGTCGGGCGCAAGCTGGCGATCCAGGTGCTGGAGTTCTTTGACCGCAGCGGTTTTACCCGCCGTAAAGGCAATCAGCACCTGCTGCGCGACCGCGGGCTGTTCGACGCCTGATCTCCCCGTTTTCTGTCTTCCTGCGCGCTCAGCCGGGCTTTCCCTGGCTGAGCGCTTCGCGTTTTCTCGCCTTGGTGTGCGGTTTTCATCTAAGAATATGCTGATTTTTTGTGCATCAACCGGCTTCCGTCACATTGTTTTATAAGCAATGTGTTAACAATAGAGTAACTGTATCGTAGCAATGGTGCTGCTCTCGCTGAGGCTGGCATCCCGCTCATCGTCAGCAAAGATCGTCTTGGTTTTAGGGAGAAGCAGTCATGTTTGACCGTATTACTGTGACAACGCCGGCGGGCGCCGGTGCGCTGAAGTTCTGGAAGCTCAGCGGGGTGGAAGAGGTTTCCAGTTCGTTCGAACTGCAGGTGATGCTGCTCAGCACCGATGCCCGCCTGGACCGCCGGGCGATGCTGGGCCAGCCGATCACTTTGACCATTCCGACGCAGGGCGTGCTGTCCGCACCGCGCTATCTCAACGGCAAGGTCACCTCGGTCAACGTGCACAGCGCCGATATTAACGGCGCGCGCTACGCCGTTTACACCCTGACGATGGAATCTGACCTGTGGCCGCTGAAGCGGGACCGCAACCAGCGCATCTTCCAGAACCAGCGCGTGCCAGATATCGTCAGAACGGTGCTCGGCGAGTACGGCGTACAGGTGGAGGAGCAGCTTTCCGGCAGCTACCGCAGCTGGGAGTACTGCGTGCAGTATCAGGAGAGCAGCTACGACTTTATCTCCCGGCTGATGGAGCTGGAGGGGATTTACTTCTTTTTCCGCCACGAGGCGGACAAACACACGCTGGTGCTGCACGATGCGCCGCAGCAGCACCAGCCGTTCAGCGGTTATGAGGTGATTCCCTATCACGCCACGCCGTCCGGCGGCAGCACCGGCGAACAGGGGATTGGCCAGTGGGCGATCTCCGAGCGGGTGACGCCGGGGATCTACAGCATCGACGACTATGACTTCCGCAAGCCCAACGCCTGGCTGTTCCAGGCGCGGCAGAACCCCAGCTCGCCGCAGCCGGGGCAGATTGACTACTACGACTGGCCGGGACATTTTGTCGAACACGGCGACGGTGAATTCTACGCCCGGGTGCGGCAGGAGGAGTGGCAGGCGGGGCACCAGCGTATTAACGCCACCGCCACCGCGCTGGGCATCGTACCGGGCTGCACCTTTACGTTGCTCAACCCGCCGTTTGCCAGCGACAACGGTGAGTATCTGGTGCTGAGCGCCCGCTACGATCTGGAGGAAAACAGCTACGCCAGCGGCGGCGAGGAGGCGGTACACCGCATCGAGATGACGGTGATCCCCGCCGATACGCCGTACCGTTCGCCGCAGCGTACGCCGTGGCCGCGCACCCACGGCCCGCAGACCGCGCGGGTGGTGGGGCCGCAGGGCGAATCGATCTGGACCGATAAGTACGGCCGGGTGAAGGTGAAATTCCATTGGGACCGGCAGGCCAAGGGTGACGAAACCAGCTCCGGCTGGGTGCGCGTCTCCAGCGCCTGGGCCGGTCAGGGTTTCGGCGGCGTGCAGATCCCGCGCGTCGGCGACGAGGTGGTGATCGACTTTATCAACGGCGATCCGGACCGGCCGATGGTCACCGGCCGGGTGTATAACGAGGCCAGCATGCCGCCGTGGGCGCTGCCCGCCGGCGCCACCATGATGGGCTTTATGACCCGCTCCAAAGACGGCCACAGCGACAACTCCAGCCATCTGTTCTTTGAGGACAAGGCCGGCTCGGAGATGGTGCAGCTGCACGCCGAAAAGGATATGAATATCTCGGTGGAGAACGATAAAACGGTGGCCATTGACGGCAGCCGCACCACCACCATTCAGAAAAAACAGAAAGATGAGGTGATCGGCGACGCGACCTTTATCTACCACGGTACGCGCACCACCACGGTAACCAAGAAAGAGACGAAAACGTTTGAGGACGGCGAAAAGGTCACCATCACCAACGGCCGCAACTCGGAGATCGCCAGCGGCGGCGAAAAGCTGAAGATTACCGGCGAACGCAGGGTAGAGACGGTGGGTACCGAAGAGCAGATTGTGTCGAAAAAGGTGACCCGGCGTTATAACGATGGTATGGATTTTTATCTGGACGGCAAACGTTATGACCAAATAACGGGCGAACGTCATGTTATCGTGACCGATGACGTTACCGACGAGTACCAGAGCAACCTGAACCAAACGATCACCAAAAATGTCGACACCAAAATTCTCGGTAATTGGAAGCAGGATGCCAAAGAGGGCATGACGCTGACCTCAGATCAGATGATTACCATCGACAGTAAGGTTAAGGTCAGTATCAAAACCCCGGCGGCGCTGGAGTACAAGGACCATAAAGAGACTATGTCGATGTTCTCGTTCGATTTCACGGCGGCGAAGGTGGTGACGGAGGGCTATTCCACCACCATTACCGTCGGCGGAAAACTCGGTCTGGCAACGATGAAATTCGACAAGACCGGTTTTGATCTCTCGACCAAAGAGGGGCGGGTGGAGTTTGGTCAGGCAATGGTGCAGGTTGGGCAGATCATGTCGCAGTTTAACGGCCTGACAATCATAGGCTGAGGGATATAGTTATGAAGTTCGCTATCATTATTTCCGTGATTATTTTTGCGGGTTTTTTTGCATATATCGCCCACCTGTTTTACCGCGACCACAAGATAGACGCCCAGGGACGGGAGCTGCTGGCGCGCGTGGAGGAAGTGCATTACCGCAGCGCCAACGATACCGGCAGCGTCAATATCCGCTACCGGCTGTCGTGGCCGGAAGGCGGCGGCACCAAACAGGTGGAGGGCAGGGAGACCATCCCGGCCTTCTATTCGTCGAAGGTGCAAAAAGGCAGTGAAGTGACGATCCGCTATCTGGACGACGACCATATCGCGTTTGTGTTTGATAAAGACCGCTAGGCCGAATCTGATAGTGCGCGTTGGGCTTGTCGCCCAAATCCGCACGCTATACCCTGCGCTGTAACTTCGTTAACGATAAGTGACATGCAAGGGCGTGGATGAGCAATAAAATTGGCTGGATAGATAACTTACGCGCCGTAGCGTGCCTGATGGTGGTGATGATCCACGCCACCACCGCGCTGCTGACCACGCCGGAGAAACTGGGCAGCCTCGCCTGGGATGCGGCCAACCTGCTCAATGCCCTGTCCCGCGCGGCGGTGCCGCTGTTCTTTATGATCTCCGGCTACCTGTTCTTCGGCGAGCGCAGCGCCAACCGCAAACACTTTGTGCGGATCGGCTGCTGTATTTTGTTCTACAGCGCCGTGGCGCTGGCGTATATCGCCTTCTTCACCAAGATTGGCTTCTGGCCTTCATTGCGCACGCTGCTGCAAAAACCGGTGTTCTATCACCTGTGGTTTTTCTACGCCATCGTGGTGGTTTATCTGCTGTCGCCGCTGATCAACGTCAAGCCGGTATCCGGCCGCTATCTGGCGGCGGCGCTGCTGATTCTGGCGGTGATGGCCAACCCGAATACCGATAAGTTCGCCATCGACGGCGTGCACCTGCTGCCGGTTAACCTGTATATCGCCGGCGATACCTTCTACTACCTGCTGTATGCGCTGGCCGGGCGGGCGATCGGCATGATGGACACCGGACGACGCGGCGTCAGCCTGCTGGCGGCGCTGGCCTTTGTCGGCAGCGTGGCGTTGATTATCATCGGCACCCGGCATCAGTCGCTGATTAACGGCAATTTTGCCGCCACCTACTACCTGTACGCCAACCCGCTGGTGTTTATCGCGGCGGTGTCGCTGCTGGTGTGGTTTAAAAACTGCCTGGCGCAGCCGGTGGGCTGGCTGGCGGTATTCTCCCGCCATTCGCTGGCGATCTACGGCCTGCACGCCCTGATTGTTAATCTGGTGCGCCATCAGGGCTGGGATCTCGGCGGCCATCCGCTGCTGGATATTTTCTGGGTGTTCGGCCTGGCGCTGGGGCTGAGCCTGCTGCTGTCCGCCGGGCTGCAGAAAATCGACCGCCGCCGGCTGGTGTCCTGAACGGGCTGCGGCATGGCCGCCGCAGCCGTTATTCGCCTCAGGCTCTGGTGACGCTGCCGTACACCAGACGCCCCTGATGGAAAGTGGCGCGGCGCGGCGATATGCGCGCCACCGCCTCGGCCGAACAGCTGGCGTCGACCAGCATAAAGCCGGCGTCGTCGCCGGCCTGCGGCCACACGCGTTGGCCTTTATCGTTCAGCGGCAGCACGTTGCCGGTGGCAATGGCCAGGGAACGCGACAGGTGGAACTCGTCCGATCCCCGGTACAGCTGGGCATAAAGGTTGGCCTTTTCCAGCATATCGCCGCTGCCGAACGGCGACCAGTGGTCGATCACGCTGTCGGTGCCGGTCATCACAAAGACCCCTTTTTCACTCAGCTGCGGCAGCGGCATCATCAGGCTGCCGATCGGCACCGTCGAGGCGATGGTTATCTGCTGCGCCGCCAGCCGTTCGGCGGTGTCCGCTACGCGTCCTTCATCCAACGTACTGAGCGCGAAGGCGTGACTGATAGTGACCTTGCCGCGCAGCGCCGGACTTTTCTCGACGGTGGCGATCATATAGTCGATGGCCGCGACGCCCGCCGGGCTGGTTTCATGCAGGTGAATATCCACGCCCTTGCCGCTGTCGAGCGCTATCTGGAACATGGCGTCGAGCGATTTTTCCATTGCGCCGTCGACGTTGGTCGGGTCGAGGCCGCCGACGTACTGCACTCCCATCTGCATCGCTTCGCGCATCAGCGCATCCACCTTTGAATGCAGCAGGCCGTGCTGCGGGAAGGCGACGATCTCGCAGTTGAAGCCGGCGCGCTGATTTTCCAGCGCACGCTGCAGGTGCTCCAGACTTTTCAGCCCGCTGACCGGGTCGATATTGCAGTGGCTGCGCGCCACCGTACTGCCTTTGGACTGCAGCAGGGCGATCAACCCTTCGGCGCGCTGCTGCGAGGTCGGCAGCAGTTTGGGGATCAGCGTCTGCTCCAGCGCAATCATATCCATAATGGTTTTGCCCTGGCGCGGGCGCGGCGCCTGCCACGGGCCGCCGTAGAAGGTTTTATCCAGGTGGATATGCATATCGCGCGTGCCGGGCAGCAGCAGCTGGCCGCCTGCCGAATAGCGCGGCAGAGCGGCGGGCGGCGTGGCGCCGGCCGGGTGCAGCGCCGCGATGTTGCCGTCTTTAATCTCCAGCGTGTAGCGCGCGGTGCGGGTGCCGATCACCGTGTCGCCATCGTATTCGAAGCCCTCTTCCAGCAGGACGTCGCTCAGCAGGTAGTGGCGGTCGGTGAGGGTCATCGGCGATGCCGGCGCGGCGCAGGGGGCGCTATTGTCGGGCGTGGCCGCCTGCGCCACGCCGCCGCTGAGGCCGAGCACCGCGCAGGCGGTGGTCAGCTTGCCGGTTTGGCTGAGAAAGGTTCTGCGGCTTTGTTGTTGGCTGTTTTCCACAATCGGTTCCTTATCCAGAGGTGTTGTGTTGCAGCCATTAACCTAAAAAAGTCGCGCCGGGGTTGGCAGCGACATTTGCCACTGGTGATTATTCGATTTGGCAATGATAGGCAGTGTGATGGGCGACGAGCGCCGACATATCATTTATCTGTTGAATCTATCGTATGATTTAATAGCATAAAATGGATGAAAGTATAACGATTACATGGGGTCACCGGCTGATACTGGCATCTGATGACGGTTAGCAGCCCGGATTTTTTATAAAACGTCATAAATAACATTAAATAAATAAAACTCATAAAATAGAACATATAAACCACAACGATCTTTTCATCATGGGGCGACGATATGGAATAGATTAGGTGATAAACATAAGGAACTGTAAAATAATAGATATTAATGTGTAATTGTTTCATTTTAATAATTAAAGTACACACTTGTTCATGGTTGTTTTTTGTTTTGACGTTTTCTGCACTTTACACTCACGTTAAATTTTTCTTTCCCCAATGATAATTAGAAGGCGAGAATATGAAGCGTGTAATTACAGAGGATGTTATTGAAAGACTACATGCATTGTCACCCGACGTTCCTGTGGAAATGTTGATCTCTTGGGAGTCGAGTGACGATGCCTGGTTTTTAAAGGATGAGAATAGCATGCCTATTTATGCGAATGCTGAATACAGCCAGCTGATGGTGCGGGGAAATCAAGGCTCCTCCTCCATTCTCTCTCCATTTAAACCTTTTATAACCCTGCATGATCGGCGTGTTATTGAAGAGCTGCGTAAGATTGAGGCGGTTGGTATCCTCCCGGTTAATACACATAAGACACTCAGCGTTTTTTATTGTGAAAGAATGCCTTACTATGATCACCATGCGCATCTGTCGGGTATTATCAGCCATATAAAGCCGTTAAGTATATTCACTCCCCGATTTTTCATTTCCGGCGAAGAAATGGGGTGCCTGACAACAAATTGTCCTACAACGCTTTTTTCAAAAAAAGAGTGGGAGGTGATATTTCTTATTTTACAGGGAATGCCGGAAAAAGATATTGCAGACACTGTTCATAGAACAGTCAGAACCATCAAGTTCCATAAAAATAACATCCTGGCAAAGTCGCATTGTGAAACCACGCGTGAATTTATCAGTGAGTCCAGGGGTAAGAAGTGGGATTTGTATATACCACCGTTATTCTCAAACCCTTGCTATATTATTAGAGGTTGAGTTTTTAATAAACTGTACCTGAGGTACAGTTTATTCATGGTGCTCATCCTATATGCTCATCTGTATCACTTGGCATGCCAAGCGATACCCTAGACAGATAAACAGATGAGAGGTTGTAAATGAGTTATTCAAATAATTTTAACTTTCCAGTTTTGATTATTTCAGACGGTGGTGGCCAATTAAATAGTGATCATCCACTGTATCGAGTTCAGGAGATGCTGGAACGCGATAACCATCATTTTATCTATGCGTATAATCAAAAATCCGCGTTGGCGATGCTCCGTAACCAATTGGGTATCGGTTGCATCATTATTCATGACGACGACCACTCAAAGCGCGATGACAATGAGTTATTCCTTAAGCATATAATCAGGTCTGTTCGTGCCAGAAACCACGGCGTACCGATATTCTTCTCCTCCATTTCCTCCATGCTGGGGCGCTTACCGACGGAAGTGATCAAAGAATTACATGAATACATCAATGTCTATGAAGATACGCCAAAATTTATTGCCGGGCGTATCCATCTGGCGGTGGAACAGTATATTTCAAATCTGCTTCCGCCCTATTTTGCTGCGCTTAAAAATTATGCGCTGGACAGCCCTTACTACTGGGACTGCCCGGGGCATCAGGGCGGCGTAGCCTACTTAAAGCACCCGGTAGGCCGGGAGTTTATCAACTTTTTCGGTGAAAACCTGATGCGCGCGGATATCGGAATTTCAACGCCGGAGCTGGGGGACTGGTTAGAGCATAAAGGTGTGCCGGGTGAGGCAGAAAAACGCGCGGCGAAAGTGTTTGGCGCAGACAGGACCTTCTTTGTGACGGGGGGATCGTCGCAGTCTAATCAGATAGTCGGCCACTCAATTGATTTAAAAGATAAAGTCATTCTTCTTGACCGGAACTGCCACAAATCAGTGAACCACGAGTTGACCATCACCCGGGCAAAGCCCGTTTATTTTCAACCTTCTCGCAACGGGCTGGGCATTATTGGTTTGATTTCTCCCAACCAGTTTACGCGCGGCGCGATCGAAAAAAAAATTACTGACAGCGTGCTGACTTACTCGATCGAAGACCAGGATCCCGCCTACGCCATTATCACCAACTGTACTTATGATGGCCTGATCTATGATGTGACGACCCTGGCCAAGAAGCTGGGCAAGGTGGTGCCGCGCATTAAGTTTGATGAAGCCTGGTATGCCTATGCGAAGTTTCATCCGCTCTATCAGGGACGTTTCGCCATGGGGGTGCCAAAAGACAAGAAAAACGGCCCTACGATCTACGCCGTGCAGTCGACGCATAAAATGTTGGCCGCCCTGTCTTCGGCTTCTATGGTCCATATCCGCAATTCAGCCCGTGCTCCGGTGGATTATGATGCATTTAATCAGTCATTTATGATGCACGGTACCACATCGCCGTTTTACCCGATTATCGCCTCAATGGATGTGGCAACGGCAATGATGGAGGGAGAAAGCGGTAAATCATTAGTGGATGAAGCCATTCATGATGCCATCAGTTTTCGTAAGACGCTGGTTACAGTATCGGAGAAACTTGATGCAGAAGAGGGCGATTGGTTTTTTGATGTCTGGCAGCCGGCCTCCGTGCCGGTGGACGGCGAACAGGTCCCTTTCGCGCTGGTTGACGATGATATTTTGGCGACAAGGCAAGAATGCTGGTATCTGCGGGCCGGCGATGCCTGGCATGGCTTTGAGGATTTGCCTGAAGGTTATGCGATGCTTGATCCTATCAAGGTCACGATTACCTGCCCCGGTTTGGATTCACAGGGCGTAACGAGTGATTTTGGTATCCCAGCCCCGGTTGTCGTGAAATATCTCGATACGCAGCGCATTATTCCGGCAAGAAACGGAGATTACACCATTCTGGTGCTCTTTGCTCTGGGATCGACGCAGGGCAAATGGAATACCCTGATTGATACGTTGATGATGTTTAAATATCACCATGACACCAATACGCCGTTAGCCGAGATTCTCCCGGATATATCTGCCCGCTATGCGTGTTATCAGGGGATGGGCCTCGGTGATTTATGCCGGGCTATCCACTATGCCAATATTGAACTGAAAGTTGCCGAGCTGTTAGAGCTGGCCTGTACGGTAGAAGCGATTCCGGTTTTGGCGCCGTCACAAGCCTATGAATGCCTGATTGCGAATCAAACCGAACTCGTCAAGATTGAAGACATGTACAACCGTACCCTCGGGGTCATGATTACCCCTTATCCTCCAGGTATTCCGCTTATTATGCCTGGCGAAAAGGTAACGGAAGAATCACGGCCGATTATCGATTATTTGACGGCATTACAAACATTCGGCCAGCGCTTTCCCGGGTTTGAACATGAGTTACAGGGCGTAGACGTTGATGACGACGGATTTTATTGGGTGAGGTGTATTAAAGAAGAGCCACTCACCCGGAAAAGTGTGTCCGGCGTTATGCCTGTGTCTTGTTCAGAGTGTTAATCGGTTTTAACAATCCTTAATGGATGCATTGGCATCCATTAAGAACCTAATTCTCTTTTAAATGGCAGGGACTGTGATGACTTCAAATAATACTGGCTCCATAAAAAAAATGGGGCTGGCTGCGCTGACGCTGGTGACTGCATCAAATATGATGGGGTCGGGTGTTTTTATGCTGCCAACCAATCTGGCGGGTATCGGTTCTATTTCTTTATTTGGTTGGATTATAACGATCGTGGGTGTCATAGCCCTTGCTTTGGTGTTTGCTAAAAACAGCATGGTGACACCGCGCGATGGTGGCATCATTGCGTATGCCAGTGACGCTTTCGGCCCTTTTATTGGTTTTCAAACCACGATTTGTTATTGGATCAGCGCCTGGGTGGGGAATGTGGCATTACTGGTCGCTGGGGTAGGCTATTTGAGTTACTTTTTCCCCATCCTTAAAGATCCGTTGATCAGTTCTATCAGCGCTATCGTGATCCTGTGGGGGTTTATCGCGCTGGCATCATTAGGCGCGAAAGTTGCCGGCCGATCGCAGTCATTTACCGCCTGTTGTATGCTGGTTGTGGTATTAGGCATCGGCTTTATTGGCTGGTTCTGGTTTAAACCTGTACTGTTTACCGAGGTGTATAACGGCACCGGCGGCAGCGATGTGTCGGCAATATTTTCAGCCGCCTCTTTAGCTTTATGGGGCTTTCTGGGTGTGGAATCTGCCGTGGTGTCGAGCGGTCAGGTAGAAAATCCGGAGTCTACCGTGCCCAAAGCGACGGTGTTCGGGCTATTGATTGCCGCAGTCTGTTATGTCACCAGTTGTTCGGTGATCATGGGGCTGGTGCCGCACAGTGAATTGGTGAAGTCTGCCGCTCCGTTTGCCGATGCGGCTCGTTATATGTTTGGCGAGTTCGCCGGGGAAGTGGTGTCTGCCTTGAGCGTCATTGCCTGCTTTGGCTCCATTTCCGGCTGGCTGATTTTGCAGTCTGAGGCCCCCAGAGCCGGGGCAAAACAAGGGTTATTCCCTAAGTTTTTTGCAGCGGTCAATAAAAACGATGTGCCGATGAAAGGACTGGTGTTTACCGGCGTGCTGATGACCGTCATATTACTCACCACGGCATCGCCTGATTTGGCGAAACAGTTTCAGGTGATTATATTGATGTCAGTGTTCGCCTCTTTGCTGCCTTATATTTATGCGTTGGTTGCCTTGCCAATTATTATGGTGTCGAAATCATTAAATACCGGCGGGGCATTTTTCATCTATTGCACGCTGGCAGTGATTGGGGTGTTATACAGTTTATTTGCGCTGTTCGGATCCGGCAGCAATGCAATGTTTTGGGGCGTATTAATGATGATGTTCACGATTCCTTTATATGCTTTAGTTGCCGCAAAACGGAGTAAGGCCGGAATAAAGACGCTATACCTTGATAATGATGGCGATTCGTAATCATTATGCGCACCAATCATAAATATCATCATGGCGTGATAGGTATGCGGAGATTATAGGTATTGCTTCCCCCCTCCGTCAGGTGATGAATTTGCCGGATTCGCCGTCCTGTGGATTTTCATCGGGCCAACGCGGGTTGGCCCCTTTTGTTCACATCAACGGCAGCAGGCAGCGGTACAGCTCGCGGAAGGTGGCACGGCGGGCGGCGTAGGCCTGATGGCGTTCGGCATCCGGCGTGTGCATCTGCTCCAGCGGCAAGGCGGGCAGCAGTTCGGCCAGCGGGCGCTGAGGGTTGAGCGCGATCTGCGCCAACCGCGCCGCCCCCAGCGCCGGTCCGACGTCGCCGCCGGTGCGGTATTCCAGCGGCTGGCCGCTGATATCCGCCAGCATCTGCCGCCAGAACGGGCTGCGTGCGCCGCCGCCAATCAGCGTAATGCTGTCAGGATGCAGGCCGCTGGCGTGCAGCGCATCCATGCCGTCGGCCAGCGCAAATCCCACGCCTTCCAGCACCGCGCGCGCCAGATCGTTCGGCCCGTGCTGATGGGTCAGCCCCCAAAACACGCCTTTGGCGTTCGGATTATTGTGCGGCGTACGTTCGCCGGACAGGTAAGGCAGGAACCACAGCGGCGCATCCGCCGGCCTGGCCTGCTCGACGTTGCGAAGCAGCGTCGCAACGTCGTCAACGTTGGTCAGCCGGCATACCCAATCCAGACAGGAGGCGGCGCTGAGCATCACCGACATCAGGTGCCAGGTATCGGGCAGCGCATGGCAAAAGCTGTGGACGGCGCTGCCCGGATTGCTGAGGAAGCCGTCGCTGACGGCGAAATAAACCCCGGAGGTGCCAAGCGACAGCATCGCCTGCCCGGGCTGATACAGCCCGACGCCGATCGCGCCGGCCGCATTGTCGCCGCCGCCCGCCGCCACCGACGCCTGCGGCATATCCCAGCGCTGCGCCAGCTCGGCGTGCAGCCGGCCGGTGAGCTGGCTGCCTTCAAACAGCGTCGGCATCTGGCTGCGCGTCAGGCCGCAGGCGGCCAGCATCTCGTCGCTCCAGTCGCGCCGGGCGACGTCCAGCCACAGGGTGCCGGCGGCGTCCGACATATCGCTGGCGAATACGCCGCACAGGCGCCAGCGCAGGTAATCTTTCGGCAGCAGCACCTTATCGAGCTGACGGAAGATGTGCGGCTCATGTTGTCGCACCCACTGCACTTTCGGCGCGGTAAAGCCGGGCATCATCAAGTTGCCGGTAATGGCGCGCGAGCGCGGCACCGCCTGCTCCAGCTGGCGGCACTGTTCAAAGCTGCGGCCGTCGTTCCATAGCATGGCGGGGCGCAGCACCTGCTGTCGGCTATCCAGCAGCACGGCGCCGTGCATCTGGCCAGTCAGGCCGATGGCCTGCACCTGCCGCAGGCTATGCTGCCGGCCGAGTGCCAGCATGGCGCGATCGGCCGCCTGCCACCAGGCCTGCGGGTCCTGTTCGGACCACAGCGGCTGCGGGCGGGAGAGGGTCAGCTTTTCAGTGTGGCTGGCCAGCAACTGCCCCTGCTCATCCAGCAGAATGGCCTTCACGCCGGAGGTGCCAAGATCGATGCCGATATACATAGAAGGTCCCTTTAAGTGGCATATCTGGATTAACGCGGCTGCGGGGCGGACGCATCCGCCCCTGACAGGGTTAACCGAACAGATAACGGTTGATCAGATTCTCATATTTTTCCTGATGGCCGCTGTGGTGTTGCGGTGCCAGATTATGCTGTTCAGCGTACTTGGCCAGCGCTTCCAGCGACAGTTTTCCCTGCAGAATCTGCTGGCCCAGTTCGCCGTTCCAGCCGGCATAGCGTTTGGCGACCAGCCGATCCAGCTGCCCGTCCTCGACCATCCTGGCCGCCACTTTCAGCGCCAGCGCCATGGTATCCATTGCGCCGATATGGCCGTAGAACAGGTCATATTTATCGGTGCTTTGGCGGCGCACCTTGGCGTCGAAGTTCAGGCCGCCGGTGGTGAAGCCACCGGCCTTGAGGATTTCGAACATCACCAGCGCGTTCTCCTCGACGCTGTTCGGGAACTGGTCTGTATCCCAGCCGAGCTGCGGATCGCCGCGGTTGGCGTCCACTGAACCGAAGATGCCGAGCGCGATGGCGCTGGCGATTTCGTGGTGGAACGAGTGGCCGGCCAGCGTGGCGTGGTTGGCTTCAATATTGACCTTGATCTCTTTTTCCAGCCCGAACTGTTTCAGGAAGCCGTAGACCGTGGCGACGTCGTAATCGTACTGATGCTTGGTCGGTTCCTGCGGTTTCGGCTCGATCAGCAGCGTGCCCTGGAAGCCGATTTTATGTTTGTGTTCCACCACCATTTGCATAAAGCGGCCAATCTGTTCGCGTTCCTGCCGCAGGTCGGTGTTCAGCAGCGTTTCGTACCCTTCGCGGCCGCCCCACAGCACATAGTTTTCGCCGCCGAGCTGTTTGGTGGCGTTCATGGCGCTGCATACCTGCGTCGCTGCCCAGCTGAAGATTTCCGGATCCGGGCTGGTAGCGGCACCGGCGCCGAAGCGCGGATTGGTGAAACAGTTAGCGGTGCCCCACAGCAGTTTAACGCCGCTGCTCTGCTGTTTTTCGGCCAGTACGTCGGTCATCACGGCAAAATTATGCAGATACTCTTGCAGTGAATTCCCTTCCGGCGCCACGTCGACGTCGTGGAAGCAATAGAAGGGGACGTTGAGTTTGTGGAAAAACTCAAAGGCGACGTCCGCCTTGCGCCGCGCCAGATCCAGCGCATCACCTGCCTGCTGCCAGGGGCGTTCGAACGCGCCGCTGCCGAACATGTCCGCGCCGTTCCAGCAGAAGGTGTGCCAGTAACAGGCGGCAAAGCGCAGGTGGTCGGCCATGCGTTTGCCCAATACGATTTCATCCGGGTTGTAGTGGCGGAATGCCAGCGGGTTATTGCTGTCGATGCCTTCGTAACGAACTTGTTCAAGCTGATCAAAATAAGATTGCATTCTCAACTCCTTGGTAACAGAACCCGGCTTTACGGGATGCCTTAATCTTCGGAGTTCGTGATGATTGCCTCAATTATGTTATTTCACACTCAAATTCAGATAATTATTAAATGTGCGTCGGATCTCATATTGCACATTTAATTACCCGATCTGCCCGGTGGCGGCGTTAGACATTTTTATTGTCGCCGACAAATTTTCACAAGGTTAAAACATGATCGCCATCATAAAAACAACATTAAACCAAAAAACGTAATTCGCCGGTAAAAATCAGTAATTGCTGAGCGATAGGTAAGCGACAACAATTCCCGGGACGTTGTGCCATAAAAACTCGTTTCAATTATTACCCTACAATTTCAATAAAGAAGGTATATAAGATGAAATTTAAGCACTTATTCCTCTCCGCCTGCGCCATGCTGGCGCTGGCCAGCCAGCCGGGGTTCAGTAAAGACGTTAAGATTGGTATGGCGATTGACGATCTGCGCCTGGAGCGCTGGCAGAAAGACCGCGATATTTTTGTCAAAAAAGCCGAATCGCAGGGAGCGAAAGTGTTTGTGCAGTCCGCCAACGGTAATGAAGAAACCCAGATGGCGCAGATTGAAAACATGATCAACCGCGGCGTCGATGTGCTGGTGATCATTCCTTATAACGGGCAGGTGCTGAGCAACGTCATCGGCGAAGCGAAGCGCGAAGGGATCAAAGTCCTGGCCTACGACCGCATGATTAATAATGCGGACATCGATTTTTATATCTCGTTTGATAATGAGAAAGTGGGCGAACTGCAGGCGCAGAGCCTGGTGCAGCGCGTGCCGCAGGGCAATTACTTCCTGATGGGCGGCTCGCCGGTGGACAATAACGCCAAACTGTTCCGTCAGGGGCAGATGAACGTGCTGAAACCGTTGATTGACGGCGGCAAAATCAACGTGGTCGGCGATCAGTGGGTGGACGCCTGGCTGCCGGAAAACGCCTTGAAAATCATGGAGAACGCCCTGACGGCCAATAACAACCATATCGATGCGGTGGTGGCGTCCAATGATGCGACCGCCGGCGGCGCGATCCAGGCGCTGGCTGCGCAGGGGCTGGCGGGTAAGGTGGCGATCTCCGGGCAGGATGCTGACCTGGCGGCGGTCAAACGTATTATCGCCGGCAGCCAGACCATGACGGTGTACAAACCTATCAGTAAATTGGCCGATGAGGCCGCCAATATTGCGGTGCAAATGGGCCGTGGCGAACAGCCGAAATCCAACGCCAAATTAAATAACGGTACTAAAGACGTGCCGGCCTGGCTATTGACGCCTATTTCCGTCGATAAATCGAATATCGACAGCACGATAGTCGCCGATGGTTTCCATAAAAAATCCGATCTGGGTAAATAAACGCCGCCGTACGGAGGTCGTTATGTCCTGTTTATTGAAAATGAAGGAAATCACGAAGCAATTTGGCGCGGTAAAAGCGGTGGATAATATCAGTCTGCAACTTGAATCCGGCCAGGTTTTATCATTGTGCGGTGAAAATGGGTCGGGGAAGTCCACCTTGATGAAGGTGCTGTGCGGAATATATCCGCACGGTAGTTATCAGGGCGATATTTATTTTTCCGGCCAGTTAATAACGGCGAAAACCATTCGCGATACCGAGAAAAAGGGTATCGCCATCATTCATCAGGAGCTGGCGCTGGTCAAACAGATGACGGTGCTGGAGAACATGTTTCTCGGCAGCGAGTGGGGGCGCTATGGCCTGATGGATTATGACGCCATGTATCAGCGCTGCCAGCGCCTGCTGGCGCAGGTCAAGCTGGCGGTGGACCCGGATACCCGCATCGGCGAACTGGGGCTGGGCCAGCAGCAGCTGGTGGAGATCGCCAAGGCGCTGAACAAGCAGGTGCGCCTGCTGGTGCTGGATGAGCCGACCGCCTCGCTGACCGAAAGCGAAACCGCCACGCTGCTGACGATCGTGCGCGATCTGCGCGATCGCGGCATCGCCTGTATTTATATTTCCCATAAATTGAACGAAGTGAAGGCGATCTCGGATCTGATCTGCGTGATCCGCGACGGCAGGCACATCGGCACCCGTCCGGCAGCCGACATGAGCGAGGAGGAGATTATCGCCATGATGGTCGGCCGCGAACTGACCGAGCTGTATCCGCAGGCGCCGCACACGATCGGCGAAGTGGTGCTGCAGGTTGATAATCTGACCGCCTGGCACCCGGTTAACCGGCATATCCGCCGGGTTGACGACGTGTCGTTTACGCTGCGGCGCGGGGAAATTCTCGGCGTCGCCGGGCTGGTCGGCTCCGGGCGTACCGAAACCATGCAGTGCCTGTTCGGCGCCTATCCCGGGCGCTGGCAGGGGAACATTACGATCGAGGGGCAGGCGGCGACGATTGGCAACTGCCGTCAGGCGATGCGCTACGGTATCGCCATGGTGCCGGAAGACCGCAAACGCGACGGCATCGTGCCGGTGATGGGGGTCGGTGCGAATATGACGCTGGCGGCGCTGGGTGACTTCAGCGGCCCGCTGTCGGCGCTGGACGAGGCGCGGGAACAGGTGACCATTGAACAGTCGCTGGCGCGGCTGAAGGTGAAAACCGCATCGGCGGAGCTGGCCATCGGTCGCCTGAGCGGCGGCAACCAGCAAAAAGCGATCCTCGCCAAGTGCCTGTTGTTGAACCCGAAAATCCTGATTCTGGATGAACCGACGCGCGGTATCGATATCGGCGCAAAATACGAAATCTACAAATTAATCAATCAGCTGGTGCAGCAGGGCATTGCGGTGATCGTCGTGTCATCCGAATTGCCGGAAGTGCTGGGCCTGAGCGATCGCGTGCTGGTGATGCACCAGGGGAAAATCAAAGCCTCGCTGGAAAACCGCAATCTGACCCAGGAACAGGTGATGGAAGCCGCGTTGAGGAGTGAAAAACATGTCGAAAAACACGCTGTCTGAGGCAAGCCTGCCGTCTGCGCCCGCCAAAAAGGCGCTGCTGCCGCTGAGGTCACTGAACCTGCAGGTGCTGGTGATGCTGGCGGCGATCGCCGTCATTCTGCTGTTCTTTACCTTCACCACCGAAGGGGCGTATCTCAGCGCGCGCAATATTTCCAACCTGCTGCGCCAGACGGCGATTACCGGCATTCTGGCGGTCGGCATGGTGTTTGTGATTATCTCGGCGGAAATCGATCTGTCGGTCGGTTCGATGATGGGGCTGCTGGGCGGCGCGGCGGCGATTTTTGACGTCTGGCTCGGCTGGCCGCTGCCGCTGACCGTCGCGGTGACGCTGCTCGCCGGCTTGCTGCTCGGTGCGTGGAACGGCTGGTGGGTAGCCTACCGTAAAGTACCCTCCTTTATCGTTACGCTGGCAGGCATGCTGGCGTTCCGCGGTATTCTGGTCGGCATTACCAACGGCACCACCGTTGCGCCGACCAGCGGCGCGATGTCGCAGATTGGTCAGAGCTATCTGCCCGGCGGCCTGGGGTTCGGCGTCGGCGCGCTGGGGCTGGCGCTGTTCGTCATCTGGCAGTGGCGGCGACGCAGCAGACGCGCGCAGCTCGGGCTGCCGTTGCCGGCGGCCGGCGGCGCCGTCGCCCGGCAGAGCATTATGGCGGTGGTGGTGCTCGGGGCTATCTACCTGCTGAATGATTATCGCGGGGTGCCGACGCCGGTGCTGATTCTGACGGCGCTGATGCTGGCGGGGATATTTATGGCTACCCGCACCGCGTTTGGCCGGCGCATCTACGCCATCGGCGGCAATATCGACGCGGCGCGGCTGTCGGGGGTGAATGTGGAGCGCACCAAGCTGGCGGTGTTCGCCATTAACGGCCTGATGGTGGCGATCGCCGGGCTGATCCTCAGTTCCCGGCTGGGGGCCGGCTCGCCATCGGCGGGCAATATTGCCGAGCTGGACGCCATCGCCGCCTGCGTGATTGGCGGCACCAGCCTGGCGGGCGGCGTCGGCAGCGTTGCCGGCGCGGTGCTGGGGGCGTTTATCATGGCATCGCTGGATAACGGCATGAGCATGTTGGACGTGCCCACCTTCTGGCAGTATATCGTCAAAGGGGCGATCCTGCTGCTGGCGGTGTGGATGGATTCCGCCACCAAGCGGCGCGCGTAGACGTTTTACCTCACAAATCTCGCCGCATTTTTACTGCTCTCTGAACGGCTGTGCTATTCAGGGAGTGGTTTGTTTTCCGGGGATATCACATGTTCGAAAAACGCTACCGTATTACATTGTTATTTAACGCGAATAAGGTGTATGACCGCCAGGTGGTGGAAGGGGTGGGCGAATATTTACAGGCGTCGCAGTGCGACTGGGATATTTTTATTGAAGAAGATTTCCGCTGCCGCATCGACAACATTAAAGAGTGGCTGGGCGACGGGGTGATCGCCGATTTTGACGACCGCGAGATTGAACGGCTGCTGGATAACGTTCAGGTGCCGATTGTCGGCGTCGGCGGCTCCTATCACCGTGACGACGACTACCCGCCGGTGCACTACATCGCCACCGACAATCATGCGCTGGTGGAAGCGGCGTTTATGCACCTGAAGGAAAAGGGGTTGAACCGCTTTGCGTTTTACGGCCTGCCGCCCGAAGGCGGCAAACGCTGGGCGCAGGAGCGCGAGCATGCCTTTCGCCGGCTGGTGGCGCAGGAACAGTATCAGGGGGTGGTGTATCAGGGGATGTCGACCGCGCCGGAAAACTGGCAGTACGCGCAGAACCGGCTGGCGGACTGGGTGCAGACCCTGCCGCAGCAGACCGGCATTATTGCGGTGACCGATGCGCGCGCCCGCCATCTGCTGCAGGTGTGCGAACATCTGGCGATTCCGGTGCCGGAGAAGTTGAGCGTGATCGGCATCGATAACGAAGAACTGACGCGTTATCTGTCGCGCGTGGCGCTCTCTTCGGTGGCGCAGGGGTCGCGGCAGATGGGCTACCACGCCGCCAAGCTGCTGCACCGCCTGTTACAACAGCGTGAGCTGCCGCTGCAGCGCATTTTGGTGCCGCCGCTGAAAGTGATCGAACGGCGCTCGACGGATTACCGCTCGCTGCGCGATCCGGCGGTGATTCAGGCGATGCACTATATCCGCCATCATGCCTGCCGTGGCATCAAGGTGGAACAGGTGCTGGATGCGGTGGGGCTGTCGCGCTCCAATCTGGAGAAGCGTTTTAAAGAGGAAACCGGCCAGACGATTCACCATGCGATCCACGCCGAGAAACTGGAGCGGGCGCGTAACCTGCTGGCGACGACCGCGTTATCGATCAATGAGATTTCACAGATGTGCGGCTACCCGTCGCTGCAATATTTTTATTCGGTGTTCCGCAAGGGCGACGCTATGACGCCGAAAGAGTACCGGGAAAAATACGCCGAAACGGCCTGCTGATGCCGCTTACGCCAGCCGGCAAAACGTCGTCAGCCGCTGCGCCAGCGCGCCGGCGGCGGCGGGGGCGCTGTCGCGGTAATACAGCGCCAGCTCGAAATCATTCACCGGCGGTAGCCCTTCAGCCTCACCCAGCACGCGGTGGCTCGGCAGCCGGCAGCCGGCGGGAAGCAGGGTGACGCCCAGTCCGGCGGCGGACGCGGCGGTCAGCGCCGCCAGGCTGGCGCTGCTGTAGCCGATGCGCCAACGTCTGCCGAGGTTGTCCAGCGCCTGACACAGCTGGTCGCGGTACAGCCCGTTGAGTGGAAACACCGCCAGCGGCACCGGCGACTGCTCAATGGCGGGAAAGGCCAGGCTGTCCAGCCACAGCAGCGGCTCCGGCCGCGCGGCGTGCGGCGGCTGGCTGCGGCGTTGTTTCACCAGAATCAGGTCCAGTTCTTCACGGCCGTAGGCATGGTGCAGATCGGCGCTCAGACCGCTGGTGACGTCCAGCCGCAGGTGCGGGTGCTCGCGGCTGAAGTCGGCCAGCAGCTCGGTGGTGGAGGCGGCGAAGTCCTCCGGCACCCCGAGGCGCAGTACGCCGTCGCGCCAGATGCCGGTCAGCGCATCGTGCGCCTCTTCGTTCAGTGCGATAATGCGCCGGGCGTAGCTGAGCAGTTTTACGCCCTCTTCGGTCAGCAGTACCTGATGGGAGGAGCGTTCAAACAGCGGCTTGCCGAGCATCTCTTCCAGCCGGCGCACCTGCTGGCTGACGGTCGACTGCGACAGGCATACCCGCTCGGCGGCGCGGGTAAAGCTGCTGCTGTCGCATACGGCAACGAAGCTGAGCAGCAGCTGCGGGTTGAACATCGGATAACGATTCATTTTGTCACTGCTGACCATTCCATTATTTAATTTCCAAATACTAACGGCATTTTCTACAGTGAGGCAACGTTGCCGTCACCGCGTTGTGACGGCCCTCCTTCCGTATTCACAGACTGGAATCCATGGTGGAAAATCACTCTCAGCCGGCGGATCAGGCGCCAGTCGCGCGCCGCTGGTTTCATCCTTTGTTATGGGCGCTGGTGCTGATCGGCCTCAACATGCGTCCGCTGTTAACCTCCGTCGGCCCGCTGCTGCCCACGCTGCGTCAGGCCACCGGCCTGAGCTTTGGCGGCGCCGCATTGCTGACCGCGCTGCCGGTGCTGATGATGGGCTTGATGGCGCTGGCCGGCGGGTGGGTCAACCGCCTGCTGAGCGAACGCGCCAGCGTATTGCTGAGCCTGCTGGCGATTGCGCTGGGGGCGTTGTGGCGCGAACTGGCGCCGGACAGCGTGCAGCTGCTGCTCAGCGCGGTGCTGGGCGGGCTGGGTATCGGCGTGATACAGGCGGTGATGCCGGGCATTATCAAACACCATTTTCTCAAGCGGATGGCGCTGGTGGCCGGCTTATGGTCGGCGGCATTAATGGGCGGCGGCGGGCTGGGGGCGGCGGTGACGCCGTGGCTGAACCGCGGCCACGACTGGCACAGCGCGCTGGCCTGGTGGGCGCTGCCGGCGCTGGCGGCCCTGGTGGTCTGGCTGTGGGCGAGCCGCGGTCTGGGGCGGCTGACGTCGCCGGCGGGCAGGCAGGCGGGCAGCCTGTTCCGCAGCCCGCGCGCCTGGCTGCTGGGGATTTACTTCGGCCTGATTAACGGCGGCTACGCCAGCCTGATCGCCTGGCTGCCGCCGTACTATATGCAGCTTGGCTGGCAGCCGCAGGCCAGCGGCGTATTGCTGGCGCTGATGACGCTGGGACAGGTGGCGGGCGCGCTGGCGCTGCCGGCGCTGGCGCGTGGTCACGATCGTCGTCCGCTGCTGTGGGCGGCGCTGATCATGCAGCTGGTCGGGTTTATCGGCCTGATCGGCTGGCCGCTGCAGACGCCGTGGCTGTGGGCGCTGCTGGCCGGCGTCGGCCTCGGCGGGGCGTTTCCGCTGTGTCTGGTGCTGGCGCTGGATCACCTGCCGCAGCCGGCGGCGGCCGGGCGGCTGGTGGCCTTTATGCAGGGCATCGGCTTTTTGCTGGCGGGCGTTGCGCCGTATATTTCCGGCCTGCTGCGTGACTACAGCGGCGGTTTCCTGCTCGACTGGCAGCTGCATACGCTGTTGGTGCTGCTGCTGATGGCGCTGACGGCGCGCTTCCATCCGCGCAGCTACCGGCAGAGTGGCGGCGGGTAATATTTCTGTCATTGCGGCTGCCTATAGTGACGGTGCCTTTACCTCCGGGTAGACCACCTCATCAGGGAGACGGAAAATGACAATGAAAACAATGATGAAAACCACGCCTCTGGCATGCCTGTTCGCCAGTATGTTGTGCAGCACGACGCTGTGGGCGCAGCAGGAGGTCGATGCGCAGCTGGCCGGCCATGCGCTGCTGCCGGTCAGCAGCACGGTGACGCCGCCGGACGACGCGCCGGCGGACCTGCGCCAGAGCGGCAAATACACCAGCGGCCAGCGGGTCAGCGCGCCGGGCAGCGTTGCCGGCCTGTCGGCCGATCGTCCTACCGGCATCGGCCTGCCGATCGACGGCCAGCCGCGTC
The DNA here is from genome assembly GCF_009817885.1 of Serratia rhizosphaerae. NCBI lineage: Bacteria > Pseudomonadati > Pseudomonadota > Gammaproteobacteria > Enterobacterales > Yersiniaceae > Serratia > Serratia rhizosphaerae. The sequence continues at coordinate 2,047,911 of NZ_CP041764.1, read as the reverse complement.
AGGGGCACTCCGGCATTAAACATATGCCGGACGGCAGTTACTGGGTGCTGACCGATAACGGCTTCGGCAGCAAGGCCAACTCACCGGACGCGATGCTGTATCTCAGCCACTACCGCATCGATTTTAAAACCGGCGCGGTGGAGCCGTTAAACACGGTATTTCTGCACGATCCGGACAAGAAAGTGCCGTTTCATATCGTTAACGAAAGCACCGACACGCGCTATCTGACCGGCAGCGATTTCGATCCGGAAGGCTTCCAGTTCGCCGATAATGCGCTATGGATCGGCGATGAGTTCGGCCCCTATCTGATCAAGGCCACGCTGGACGGTAAGATTCTGGCGGTGTTCGACACCCAGGTGAGCGGCAAGGTGGTGAAATCGCCGGACAACCCGACCCTGACGCTGCCGGGCGCGCCGGACGGCAAACAGAACTTCCAGGTGGCGCGCTCCAAGGGGTTTGAAGGTATGGCGCTGTCTAAAGACGGCAGCAAGCTGTACCCGCTGCTGGAAGGGGCGCTGTGGGACGGCGAAGATTTCGAACAGGTCGACGGCAAACGCTATCTGCGGGTGCTGGAGTTTGACGTTAAGCGGCAACAGTGGAGCGGGCGCAGCTGGCAGTACGTGCTGGAGGATAACGCCCATGCGATCGGCGATTTTAATATGATCGACGCCACGCACGGGCTGGTGATTGAACGAGATAACGGCGAAGGCACGGCGGACCAGGCCTGCGCCGTCGGCGCGCCGACGGAGAACTGTTTCAGCCAGGTGGCGAAGTTCAAACGGGTGTACCGCATCGCGTTTTCTGACGCCAACGTCGGCAAACCGGTGGAGAAGCAGGCCTATATCGACCTGCTGAAGATCCAGGACCCGAACAAGCTGGCGCGCAAGCCGCTGAATAACGGCGTGCTGACCTTCCCGTTCTTTACCATTGAAAACGTCGATGTGGTGGACGAGCGCCATATCATCGTCGGCAACGATAACAACTTCCCGTTTTCCTCCAGCCGCCAGCCGAATAAGGCGGACGACAGTGAGTTTATCCTGCTGGACGTACCGCAACTGCTAACGCCATAAATTACGGCCGGCGCGCGCCGTTAAAAATAGTCGATCTGCATGGTGGCGCCGCTGGTGAATTTCCCTTCCGTCAGCGTGGCGGCAGCGGATTTGACCGGCACGGCGTCCAGCACAGGCAGCGTGGTGTAATCAATATTGAGCGCGCTGTTGAGGTTAAACGGCTTGCCATCCGCCAGCAGTTTAATGCCGAGACCGTTGATGCTGGTGTGCAGCACGTTGGCGTCAAATGCCGCGCCGGTGCCGACGATTTTCATCTTCAGCTGTCTGGCGGGGTCGAGGAACTCACAGTGCACGCTGTAGCTCAGCCGCTGCATATAGCGGCTGCCGTCGATGCGGTTTACGCCGACCTTGCCGAAGTCCACGTCGATGGTGCGTCCGTCGTTAATCTCACAGGGCGGCGGCGCCACCACCGTGGCGGTGATGCTGACCCGCGTCCCCTGATCGGCGGCGAAAGCGCCGTAGCCGGATAGCGCGCTCAGCAGGCCGGCGGCCAATGTTCTTCCAATGCATGTCATGGCGGGAGCGTCCTCAAGGCGCGCTGAAAATCAGCGTTGCTGAACCGGACAGCGGCCCGGTGGCGATGCTGGTATAAGGCACATTATTTTTTACCGGCACAAAGGTGAGGGTGTCGCTGCCCATGCCGTTGACGATCCGGGTGCGGAAAGCATTGTTGGGTTTGATCACCGCGTCTTTATACACCATGGCGACGCCCACGTTGGCGTTGCTGGTTTTGATAAAGTCCGGCGAAAACCCGGTGGCGTCGCTGACCAGTCTGATCAGCACATCCTGAGTGGCGCTGTGATCGTCGCACTGATAGCTGATCGCCTTGTCCTGCTTGATTTGCGCATCCGTGACGTTCTGCGTCAGAAAGTCCTGACGTATCTGATTAAAGTCGACGTTAATCTGCTGGCCGTTGTTAATGGTGCAGCTGGTAGTCACGAAGTAGGCGTCGTTATCGGCAATCAGGCGCCAGCGGTAGGGGCCGCATTTCGGACAGTTCGGCCGGTCGTTGGTCTGCCTGAAATTGATTTGGCCGATGATGTCCCCTTTGTTGATTTTAATATCCGGGGTGGGGAAGCGGCTCAGCACGATATAAACCCGGATATTCACCGTCTGCTGGTTCAGGTTGGTCAGCTCCATCACGCTAATGCCCGCCGGCACCGGCGAGTTATAGTCGGCGCCGTTAATGGTGGTGCCGTTGCTGATGCCGCCAAAAATTGCGTTGTTCATGGTTAACGCCGGGCTGTCGGTTTTTAGATAGTCGATCCAACTGGCCGTGTCGTTTTTACAGGTGACCTGGCTGACGTTGACGATCTCGTTTTTACCGTACGACAGCTGCGGCCCGATGCGCACCCGTACATCAACGGGCGCTGTCGAGCCGCCCGGGAGAATATAACCGCCGTCGGAAGTCCGGCAGGTAAACGCCTGCGCCTTGCCGACCAGCAGCAACGGCGCCAGGCAGCATAATAAAAAAACAAAAATTTTCACTGTTGTATCCCAAATGTTTAGTCATTAAAAAGTACGCGCGCCGTTTTTGCGGCGTGCGGCAACCATCCTTTGTTGCTCCGTGGCGGCGGGATACCATCTCAGCGAGTTTTTTACCGAACCGTGGCTGACAATGGCGTCGCCATTAGCGACCATTTCCAGTAATAAATTCCTGGCTCTGTACACACCTTCATTTATATATTCCGCCAGTTGCCGAGTAGATAGCCATTCATGCTGTGGAGGCAGTTCGTTCTCCTGAGTTAACGGGGGAGATAACGTCAATAATGCATACAACAGCCGCTGTTTTAGCTGCCGTATTTCCTTCTTTTTGGGCGATAACACTTCCATAGTATCTCCTCGGACTTCTTTATAGCTTTACCCGGGTATGGCGGTGCTTATCTATATGCTGTGTATAGGATAAAACCCAGTTAAAGCAAAAGATTAACGGTATGTAATGGCGATTATTTATGGCGTTAGCGATCGCGTTGCGACGGGGAAAGACCCGCGCAAAGCATCAGATAAAGCCAATTTTTGGTTTATTATATTCAAAATGGCCGCATTTTAGATCTCATTGTTCGCGAAATAATAAAAAACAGGATATTATTCTAGTTTTATATAATTTACGATCTATGGCGCTAAAAATAACAATAATTTTACCGGATAAAGGAAATATATTGCGAATATTGCGGTTTAACTAGAAAACACTTTTTTTAATGTGGGCTATTTGCCAGAATAATCGTCACCAGCCATAAGGGGCTGCCGGGTAAAGTTGAATTGTAATTTAATGTGAATTTTATGAAGTCACAGCGGGTTTTCTTCACTTTTTTACCTTTTATGCAGCGGTAATGTTTTTCCGTTATACCTTTGGTTTAGGTACGTTGACTACTCATAAAATGCTAAAGAATCAGAGCGCGTTATTTATCTTTCGGTAAATTTCCGGCGTGGTCTGCTCTTTATTTATTGGATATGTGCATTCTCTTCTTATAAGGAATATAGGTTCTATGAAACTTAATAAAATCATGCTGGCCGCGGTGATGGCAATTGGCGCAACCTCTTTCGCTCACGCTGCCGATCAGGGGCACGGTAAAGTTAACTTTATTGGTTCCATTATTGATGCGCCTTGCTCCATCGCCCCTGAATCTCTCGACCAGACCGTTGACCTGGGCCAGGTGTCCAACGTGGCGCTGAAAAACGGCGGCTCTTCCAATCCGCGTTCGTTTGATATCAAGCTGGAGCAGTGCGATATCGCCACGCTGAAGAGCGTCACCACCACCTTTACCGGCTCAGCGTCGCCGACCAATAAAGATTTGCTGGGCATTACGGGTACCGCCAGCGGTGCCGGCGTTGCCATCACTTACGGCGGTAAAGCCGTTGAGCTGGGTAAAGCCACTACGGCGCAGAAGCTGAATGAAGGTAATAACACCTTGCATTTTGCTGCCTACCTGCAAGGTGAAGGCGCTTCCGCCGCCGTGGTTCCGGGCGATTTCTCTGCCGTGGCCGATTTCACCCTGGCTTATCAGTAAGTCATAGCGTCGCCGGGCATGTCACCATGCCCGGCCGTTATCTCCCGTCAAAGGAATGCCGCGATGTTGTCACAACGGAACCAGGCCGGCGCATTTGTTTTGCTGGCCAGCTGCGCGCTGTTTTCCGCCATGGGCCGCGCCGCGCCTGCCGAGCAGGGCCGGGGCCAGGTCAATATGCACGGCGCCATTATCGATACCGCTTGTGCGATTGCCGCCGGCAGCCGCGATCAGACCATCGATATGGAGACGGTGCCACTGGGGCAGATGATGCGCGACGGTCGGGGAATAACGAAAACGTTCAGTATCGAATTGGTGAATTGCGTCGTAGAGAGGCCGGGAAATAAACCTGACTGGAAGTTTTTTCAGGTGACGTTCGACGGCCATGCGGACGGCACGCTATTCGGCGTGCAGGGCGAAGCCCGGGGCGTCGCGTTAAAAATTGATGATAGCAACGGCAATGTGGTGATCCCCGGAGAACCTCTGGCGCAGGAAAGCGTAACGCCGGGAAACCGCGTGCTGAAATATTCAATGACATTAATGCCGAATCACCAGCCACTGAAGGCGGGAGCATATTTTTCCACAGTGCGTTTTAAGCTGGATTACTTTTGATTTCTTGTCGTACTGACGGTTAATACATGTTGAAGGGATGTTTATTATGCTTTCACCGGCAGGGAAGTTATTTCGCCTGCAAACACTGAGGCTGTGCGTTGCTTTGGCGTTTGGCAGCCCCGTAACGTGGTTGTTTGCCGCTGAAGAAATTCAGTTTAATACCGATGTATTAGATGTTAACGATCGTCAGAATATCGATCTGAGCCAGTTTACCCGCAGCGGTTACATTATGCCGGGTAATTACACCATGGCGGTTCACGTAAATAAAAACGATCTGCCGGAGCAGCCGATCGTTTTTGTCGCACCAGAAAATAATGCCAAAGGCAGTGAAGTGTGCCTGTCGCCGGCATTGGTCAAACAGCTGGGCGTAAAAGAAAAGCTGGAAAGTACGCTGCGCTGGACACACGGCGGGCAGTGTCTGGATTTACGCAGTCTGGCCGGTATGGAGGCGCGCGGCGATTTAGGCTCTTCGTCGCTGTATCTCAACATTCCTCAGGCCTATCTGGAATACAGCTCGGAAAACTGGGATCCGCCGTCGCGCTGGGATGACGGTATTCCGGGGCTGCTGCTGGATTACAACCTCAATGCGCAAACGCAAAAGAACCTGAAGGCGGGCGGCAACGGTTACAGCCTGAGCGGCAACGGCACCGCCGGCGGCAACCTGGGCGCCTGGCGCCTGCGCGCCGACTGGCAGGCCAGCGTTAACCACCAGACCGGCTCGGGCAAGGCGAGCGACAAGCAGTTCGACTGGAGCCGCTATTACGCCTACCGGGCGATACCGGCGCTGCGCTCCCGCCTGACGATGGGGGAGGACTATCTGAATTCCGATCTGTTCGACAGCCTGCGCTTTACCGGCGCCAGCCTGCGTTCGGACGACAATATGCTGCCGCCGAATCTGCGCGGTTACGCGCCGGAAATCAGCGGCGTAGCGAAAACCAACGCCAAGGTGGTGGTCAGCCAGCAGGGGCGCGTGCTGTATGAAACCCAGGTGGCCGCCGGCCCGTTCCTCATTCAGGACATTAATGATGCGGTGTCCGGCGAGCTGGACGTGCGGGTGGAAGAGCAGGACGGCAGCGTGCAGCAGTTCAAGATGAATACCGCCAGCATTCCGTATCTGACGCGGCCGGGCAGGGTGCGCTACAAGCTGGCCGCCGGCAAACCGACGGAGTGGGGGCACCATCTGCGCGGGCCGCTGTTCGGCACCGGCGAGTTTTCCTGGGGGATCAGCAACGGCTGGTCGCTGTACGGCGGCGCCATCGGCGGCGGGGACTACAACGCGCTGTCGCTGGGGCTGGGACGCGATCTGATGCTGCTGGGGGCGCTCTCCTTCGACGTCACCCAGTCGCGGGCCAGACTGCCGCAGGAAGGGGTCAAAAGCGGCGGCTCTTACCGCCTGAGCTATTCGAAAAACTTTGATGAGTATGACAGCCAGGTCACCTTCGCCGGTTACCGCTTCTCCCAGGAAGACTTTATGAGCATGGGGGAGTACCTGGACGTCCGCTATCAGGGGGATCGCAACGGCAAGAGCAAGGAGATGTACACCCTCTCTTTCAATAAACAGTTTCGCGATCTGGGGTTGAGCGCCTACCTCAACTACAGCCATCAGACCTACTGGGATCGGGCGGCGAACGACCGCTACAACCTGATGCTGTCGCGCTATTTCGATCTGGGCGAGTTTAAAAACCTGAGCCTGTCGCTGTCGGCCTACCGCAACCGCTATAACGCGCGCAATGACGACGGCATGTACCTGTCGCTGTCGGTGCCGTGGGGCAGCAGCGGCACGATCAGCTACAACACCACGATCGACCGGAACGACAACACGCACCGCGTCGGTTACTACGACCGGGTGAATGAACACGACAACTATCAGCTGAGCGCCGGCGCCGGGCGCAGCGGGGCGACGCTCAGCGGCTACTACAGCCACGAAGGCGATATGGCGCAGGTGAACGCCAATGCCAGCTACCAGGCCGGCCGCTACAGCGCCGTCGGCCTGGCCGCGCAGGGCGGGATGACGATCACGGCGGAAGGCGCGGCGCTGCACCGCATCGCGACGCCGGGCGGCACCCGGCTGCTGCTGGATACCGACGGGGTGCCCGATGTGCCGGTGCGTGGCTACGGCAGCACGGTGGCGACCAACCGCTTTGGTCAGGCCGTGGTGACGGATGTAAACAGCTATTACCGCAATAAGGCCAGCATCGATCTCAACGCGCTGGGCGACAAGGTGGAGGCGACGCGTTCGGTGGTGCAGGCCACCCTGACCGAAGGCGCCATCGGCTACCGGCGTTTTGCGGTGATCGCCGGTGAGAAAGCGATGGCGATTATCAAACTGGCGGACGGCAGCGAACCGCCGTTCGGCGCCACGGTGATGAATGCGCGTCAGCAGGAAACCGGCATCGTCAACGACGGCGGCAGCGTTTACCTGTCCGGGATTAATCCGGGAGAGGCGATGACGGTGCACTGGAACGGCGCGGCGCAGTGCGAGGTGCATCTGCCGATGCCGCTGCCGGCCGATATGTTGATGAATAACCTGCTGCTGCCTTGCCGCCCTGTCGGCGCACAGGATACCCCTCGACCCGATGACCAGACCGGCGCTGCGGCGCACGGTCACTGATAACGGACTGATAACTGTGAAAACAATGCTTAACCAGACTCCAACCAGACTGAATATCGCCGTATTGGGCGCACCGCTTGTGATTGCCGCGCTGCTGGCGGCCGCGCCGGCGCAGGGCGCGATTGCGCTGGATCGCACGCGGGTGATTTTTGACGGCGACCAGAAGACGGTCAGCCTGAATATCAGCAATCAGAACAAACAACTGCCTTATCTGGCCCAGGGCTGGATCGAGGATGAGCAGGGCAACAAGATTCAATCGCCGTTTACGGTGCTGCCGCCGGTACAGCGGGTTGAGCCGGGCAAGCCCAGCCAGGTGAAGATTCAGGCGCTGCCGGCGGCCAAACTGCTGCCGCAGGATCGCGAGACGCTTTACTACTTCAACCTGCGTGAGATACCGCCGCGCAGCAACAAGCCCAATACCCTGCAGATCGCGCTGCAGACGCGGATCAAAATGTTCTACCGCCCGGCGGCCGTCGCGCCGCAGAAGAATGCGGCGCCCAGTCAGCAGTTGCTGACGCTGACTCGTCAGGGCGACAAGTATGTGGTGAAAAACCCGACGCCTTACTACGTGACGCTGGTGGACGGCGCGACGCGCAAGGGCGGTAAGAGCGTCGCCGGTTTTGAGCCGGTGATGGTGGCGCCGAAAGGCAGCGCGCCCCTCGGCGTGTCCGCTTCGGCGATCGGCACCAGCCCGGTACTGACCTATATCAATGACTACGGCGGCCGTCCGCAGCTGGTCTTCCGCTGTACGGGCAACCTTTGCCTGACGGTGGCGGACAAGCAGTAACCGGCGTTTTCAATACAGCGGAGACAATAACAATGCGACGCAAGAGCCAGAAGTTGTCCGGCCAGGCTTTTATCCGCTACCAGCGGCGGCTGATTGGCCTGACGGTGGCGGCGGCGATGATGCTGCCGCTGACGGCGGGTGTGATGGTGCTGCTGATGCCCTCGGTGCAGGCGGTGGATAACTGGGACGTCGAGGGGGCAAGCGGCGTGCTGCACGTGCACGGCGCGCTGAGTGAAAGCGCCTGCAGTCTGGAGATGGAGACGGCGCGGCAGGAGGTCTGGCTGGGCGATCTGGGCAGCGCCGGTTTTCAGCACCCGGGCGACCGGGGCACGCCGGTGGCTTTTCAGCTGCGGCTGAAGGACTGCCTGCGCGCGCCGGCCAGCAATCGCGATCCGTGGGGTGGCGCGCTGGCCTGGAGCGGCAGCCAGCCGGCGGTGTCGGTCAGTTTTACCGCGCCTGCCGATGCGGATGCGCCGTCGCTGATCGGGGTGAGCGGCGTCAGCGGGCTGGCGCTGCGGCTGGCGGACGATGCCGGCGCGCCGGTGCGGCTGGGGGCGCGCAACACACCGCGGCTGCTGACGCCGGGGCAAAACACGCTGACCTATACCGTCACGCCGGTGCGTACGCCGGCGACGCTGGGCGTCGGCGCCTATCGCGCCACCATCGATTTTCGCCTGTATTACGACTGATATGCATCGTGCGCAAGGCGGTGCGGTGTTATGCCAATTAAGGGAGGCGACCATGAGTACCACCGTGGGAAGACGGCGCGGCGCGCTGCTGGCGGCCGGCGTGCTGATGTTGGGCGGGCTGGCGGCCAGGCCGGCGGCGGCGGATGAGAACATGCGTTTTGAGGGCACGCTGGTGGCGGAACCTTGCGTGATCCCGCCGGGCGAGGAGCTGATTCGGCTCGATTTCGGCACCATTGTCGACAAGTACCTGTATCTGAACGGCCGGACGCTCAGCCAGCCGTTTTCTCTGCATCTGGCGGAGTGCGATCTTAGCCTGGGCAATACGGTGGCGGTGACCTTCAGCGGCACCGAGAACGCCAGGCTGCCGGGGCTGCTGGCGCTGGACGGCGGCAGCAGCGCCTCCGGCGTCGCCATCGGGCTGGAAAACCTCGACGGTACGGCGCTGCCGCTCAATGACGCCAGTAAAAAATATCGCCTGGCTGCGGGCAGCAACCTGATTGCGCTGCAGGCCTATGTGCGGGGCGAACCACAGGCGATTGCCGACAAAACCATCGGACGCGGGGAATTCAGTGCGACGGCCACCTTTAGTCTGGAATACGAATAACGCGCTGGCGGCGGGTTTTCTCGCCCTGCTGGCCGCCTCGCTGTGCTATCTGCCCAATATGGGCGGCAGCGGGCTGAAGCTTCCGCTTAATGCGCTGGCCTACGCGCTGATGGCGACGATGCTGCTGCTGATTTGCTGGCGGCAGCCCGCCCGCCGGACATGGCGTCTGAGCCGCAGCGCGGCGTATTTTTTGCCGGGCATCGCGCTGTTGGCGTTGCCGCTGGCCTATGCGCCGCCGGACGGTTACGCCGCTGCCACATGGCGGGTGAGTGCGCTGCTGGCCGGCGGGGCCTGGTACTGCGGCTGGCTGCAGGTGCGCCTTGCCTTCCGCTGGCGTACGGCGCTGATTGCGTTGCTGCTGGCGCTGGTCATCGGCCAGAGCCTGATTGCGCTGCTGCAGCTGTTCTGGCCCGCCTGGAGCTGGGTGCCGCTGCGCGGCAGACGCGTCTTCGGCATCTTCCAGCAGCCGAACGTGCTGGGCAGTTTTATCGCCACCGGCCTGGCGCTGGCGCTGATGCTGGCGGTACTGCCGGGCTATGTGCTGCGCTCGGCGCGGGCGGAGCGCGCCAGACAAACGGGGCTGGCGATGCTGCTGGTCCTGCTGGCCGCTTTGCTGGTGTGGGTGCAGTCGCGCGCTGGCTGGCTGGGGGGGATGCTGGTGCTGGTGGGGTTCTGGCTGGCGTTCCGCCGCGTCTGCGCCGCCCGGCTGCTCCGGGCAGGGCTGGCGGTGCTGCTGGGCGGGGCACTCGGTACGGCGGTGCTGCTGTGGCTGGGCGATGCGGGTGGGGTGCGTTATGTGTCTCATGCGCTGTCGAATCAGGCGCGGATCGCCATGCTGCAGGACACGCTGAAAATGATCGCCGCTAAGCCCGGGTTCGGCTGGGGCTACGGCCAGTTTGAGTATGCGTTTCAGCACTTTCGTATTGCCCAGCTGCCGCCGACGCCGGTGCTGGAGATTGCCGGTCATCCGCACAATGAGATCCTGCTGTGGTGGGTGGAGGGCGGTCTGGTGGCGCTGGCGGGCATCGGTCTGCTGTTGCTGGGCGGCGCGCGTCTGTTGCGGCAGGCGCTACGCGTTGACCGTCGTGCTTTCTCCTGCCGCCGTCGCCATGCCGGCGAGGCGACGGCGCTGTGTCTGGCGCTGCTGCCGATGCTGCTGCACAGCCAGCTGGAGTACCCGTTTTATCTTTCGGCCCTGCACTGGCTGCTGTTTACGCTGCTGCTGGCGCAGCTGGATCGCCTGAGCAGCAGCCGCGTCGCGCTGACGATACGCCGCACTGTGCCGCTGCGTCTCAGTATTACGCTGCTGTGCGTGGGCGGACTGGTGCTGATGCTGGCGGCGCTGCGCGCGGGTTGGCTGTTGACGCAGGCGGAACGTGGCGGGCTGCGCGATGTGCGTCCGCTGCGTGAGATGTCGCCCGTTGTCGCCTGGAGCCAGCAGCCGCGGCGGGAGTTTGATTTACAGACGCACCGCCTGCTGGCCTACAACCAGATGCGCGATGAGCGCGAACTGGCGCGGTACCGCGACTGGGCCAGGCGCTATCTGAAGGTACGTATCGACGCCAATGTCTACGCCAACCTGATCGCCATTTTACGTTACCAGCGACACGACGCCGAGGCCGAGCAATACCGCACCGCCGCCGCGCTGTTGTTCCCCGCCGACCGGCGTTTTTCCGGCCCGCGGCAGGTTACGTTTAACCATGAAAGGAAGCAAAACAACCATGACCGATAACTCTGTGCGCCTGGGCGTCCGGGCGGGCATTCTGATACTGGCGCTGTTAGGCGCTACGGCCTGCCAGAACGTCAAACCCAAAGCGGCCGACAAGCCACAACCGGCTCCGTCCGTAGAGACACAGCGTCAGCAGCGCGAGGCAACGCGTTTACAACAGTGCCAGCAAGAACTGGCGGCGCTGCAAAAAATCACCCCTGAACGCTATCAGGACAACCAGCGTGCTTTCGACAGCCTGATGAGCGGCGCGTCGCAGTACGCCGGCCTGCGTACCCGGGTGAACGACGATACGCAGGAGACGGTGGATGCGCTGTATCGCTATAAGGTCAGTCGGCTGTGTGCGGAGATCGAACAGGCGGTGCTGATCGGGCTGGCTGAACGCGGGGAGCAGGTTAAATGACGCGCCGAGTGTCCGTGGCGGCGTGGCTGGCGTTGGCGGCCTGTGCGCTGCCCCGGCACGCCCTGGCCGATGACGGCATTCCCGCCCTGCTGCAGTTTGCCGAGCAGTATCAACAGCGCAGCGATACGACGCCGGATGCGGCGCGGAAAACACCGCCCGCGTCATCGCCGCATAAGGCGAAAACCACCGCTAGCGTAAAACCCGCACCCCCTGCCGCCGTGACGCTGAGGCCGCGCCGCAGCCTGCTGGAACGTGATGAGCAACTGGCCCGACAGCGGCTGGAGCTGCAGGTATTGCGGCAGGAGAACGCCGCGTTGCGCGCCGCAGCGCATGAGACGCCGGCCCCGGCGGCGCTGCCCGATCTCACTCCGCTGCAGCAGTGGCTGGCCGGGCTGCGGCGCGCCTGGCAGGGCACGCCGGATAGCCGGCGTGCCGCTGAGCTGGTCAAGCAGGCGCAGCAGCAGGTGGCGCAGGAGGCGCAGAAGCGGCGGGAACAGGAACAACGCTTTGCCAAAGAGAGTGGCGCATGGCGGCAACAGCAGCAGACGCAGGCGCAGTGGAGCATTACGCCAGAGCAGCTGCAGGACGAGAATAACCGCCTGTCCTACGCGGCGGGCAGCGCGCTGGGGCGCGATATTCAGACCATGCTGACGGAGCGCCAGAGCTGGGGTGTGCCGGTGGATCGACGCAGCCTGCTGGCCGGCGTGCTGGATAACCTGACAGGGCGTGAACGGCTGCCACAGCAGGAGCTGAATGCGCTGATGGCCAAGGCCGATGAGACGGCTGGCGCAGCGCGGGAGCGTATCGTCAACGCGCAGCAGCAGCGGGATCGGGCCTATGTGGCGCAGTTCAGCAAACGGCCGGGCGTACAGCGTTCGCCGACGGGTTTTTGGTACCGGGTGGATTATGCCGGCGACCGGGCGTTACCGCAGGATGCGGTGATCGACGTGGTGGTAAAGGAAAAACTGACGGACGGCACGGTGATCCAGGATATGGATCTGAACGGCAAAGTGCTGTCGCTGCCGCTGTCCGGTTTTCCGCCGTTGTTCCGTGAGGCGATCGGCCAGCTGCGCGACCACGGCAGCATCACCATGGTGGTGCCGCCGGCGCTGGCCTACGGCGAGACCGGCTATCCGCCGAAGGTGCCGCCGAATGCCACCATGGTGTACGAGCTGCGCATCGACAACAGCCGGGTGCGGGCGCCACAGTCGGTGGCGGATGACTAAGGGTGTGCAAAACGGGAAGCAAACCGCAGGAGAGCAGAGATGAATGTCGTAACGACACTGGCCGTACTGGACGACAACCGCTATTTTGCCGCCGGGCTGCAAAAAGCGCTGACCGCGCGTTTTTACGCCGCCGGCGTGGAAACCCGCGTGCTGGAGGGGCCGCAGGCGTATCTGGCTGACCTGCTGTTCCACTATTTTCCGCCCGGCAGCCCGAGCTGTTTTTGCCAGTATGCGGCAAAGCGGCCGTCGGCATTGTCGCTCTATTTTGCCGTGCGGCAGCCGCAGGGCTACGGCCACGCCGATGTGCGGCCCGACTGCCGCCTGCAGGCCGGGGTGATCGTGCAGAATATGCCGATCGACGCCGCGCTGCGGCAGGTGGAAAACGCGCTGCTGCAGCGGCGTATCGCGCCGCCGGTGCGGCCGTATGTGATAGAGCATTGCCCTTGCCAGCGCTATGCGCTGACCGTTCGCGAGCGGGAAATCATGCTCTGCCTGCGCCAGGAGATGCGAATCACGGAGATCGCCCGGCGGCTGGCGATCAGCGTTAAAACCGCCAGCCAGCATAAGATCAACGTGATGCATAAAATGGGGTTTCAGCGCAATGCTGAGCTGTATGACTGGCTGCGGCAGGGGTTTATCGGCGAGCGGCCGTTTGACGAGCGTCTGAGCTGACGCGGCGGCCACAAATTGCCGCTTAGCGCGCGGCCGCAATTCGCGCTATAATCCGCCCCCTTGCTGCGATGTCTACGGAAGATCATCGTCCCCGGTGGGGCGGCCGGACTTCAAATCCGGTTGGGGCCGCCAGCGGTCCCGGGCAGGTTCGACTCCTGTGATCTTCCGCCAAAGCTTGTCTAGGCTGTTCCTGTGAAATCCATTAAAACAAGTAAAATCAGTTAGTTGCCTATCTTTCCGTCCGTATGTGTTGTCGGCCGTCCGGCGTCTCCGCCGACATCGCCACACGCGACTGACGCCGCGTTCTCAGCGGCATATCACCGTGGCGTCACAGGCCGCCAGCGTCTCCACCAGGCGGTCTTCCAGCGCTTTCACCTCCGCACCGGGCACCAGATAGTTATTGCTGATGATAGCGAACACCAGCGGCCGCCCGGTCGCCGAATCGACATAGCCGCTGAGCGACGATACCCCGGTCATGGAACCGCTCTTGGCATGGGCGCGCCCCGCCGCCGCGCTTTTCTCCATGCGGTTGCGCAGCGTGCCGCCCACCAGCAATTCTGGCTCGCCCGCGACGGGCAAGGCGTGGTACCAGTCGGCGAACCACGGCTGTTTTCTGGCCGCCAGCAGTAGCGTCGTCAGCTGCTGCGGCGTGATCTGGTTCATGCGCGACAGCCCGGAACCGTCCACCTGGCGATATGCGCCTGCCTCAATGCCCTGGTTTTGCACAAAATGGCTTATCGCCCGCAGACCACTGGCCCAATCTCCTTTGCCCTGCGTCTTGTGGCCCATTGCTTTGGTCAATATCTCGCCGTAGCCGTTGTTGGACACTTTCAGGAAGGTGACAATCAGCCGGGAGAGCGATGGCGAGGTCTTTTCGGCCAGCAGTTGTGCACCGGCGGGAGTCACTGCCTCTTCAATACCGCCGCGCAGGGTGATGCCGTGCGCGCGCAGTGCATTTTGCAATAAGGCGCCGACGACGAAGGCCGGTTGATCGACGGTCGTCAACCGCGAGCTGGTCTCCGCCTGCGCGGCGATAGTGCCGCTGACCACGATCCGGTTGCTGCCCGGCCGGCGCTCTAACGTCAGCGCGGTATCGCCGCCAGTGGTGGTGTGGTTGACCAGCGTCACCGAGTCATTGGCGGGATAGAAGCTTGCCCGTCCTGGCGCGCCGGCGCGGGCGCCCGGCAGTACATCCACCCGCACCACGTTGATATCGCCGCCGGGGGTAAAGGCGTAGTTCAGCGCTGAGATTGGCGCAGCGAAGGCGAAGGGTTCATCGTCCCAGCTCCAGCCGGCACCGAATGGCGTCTTATCGAACGCACTGGTGTCCAGTAACATCCGCCCCTGTATATGGCGGATGCCGCGCTGCGCCAGCGCCGCGGCGAAGGTATCGAGATCGTCCGGATGCAAGGTCGGGTCGCCGCTGCCCTGCAGATAGAGATCCCCCTGCAGCGTGTCGCCGCGCTGTTTGCCGGTGGTTAGCAGCCGGGTTGCAAAGCGGTAATCCGCCCCCAGTATGTCGAACGCCGCCAGAGAGGTGAACATTTTCATGTTGGAGGCCGGCACCAGTCGCCGATCCGCGTGCGCCTGATACAGCAGGTTGCCGCTGTCGGCGTCGCGTACCATCACGCCGCTCGACGCCCCGGCAAGCGCCTTGTCATGGCCGATGGCCGCCAGCGCCTGGCTGAGGGTTTGTCCATGGCGTGCGCCGGATGACGAACACCCGACCAGCGCCACGATGGCGGGCAGCAGCCAGCCTGCGGTTTTCAACATGTCATCTCCCTGTTTTGCGCTATTAAAACCCAATTGTCGCTCAGGCTATCATTGGAAGACGAAGACGTCCTGTTTTCCCTGCACGGAACAACGATCTTCGCTCGTCGATATAATAAAAAAAACAATAATAAGAACCACAAAATAATCCAGATAATAATATTTGAATGTGAACTATTTTTTGTGAAATAACCTTTAATTTAATGTTAATATTTTTAATGTGTCGTGTTGACAATAAACAAAGCCAAAGCTATCGTTACTCCCCATTAAAACCCACACTCTATTATTAATAACAGTTTAATTAGATGCATTTTGAAATGTGATCTCACTCACTAACTTCCATAGGGAATAATTCGCCATGTCTGAACAAACAGGGCCCGGTAGTCATCAAGTTATTTTTGATGGCGCGGGAATCGGTGACTTTTGTCCTGAAACGTCGCTGCTGGAAAACTTTGAAAGATTAAATATAGATATTCCCAACCTATGCCGGAAAGGGAAGTGCGGCTGTTGCAAATTACTTTTAATCAGCGGAAATGTTCGCCATGAAAAACAGAGTGCGCTGTGCGAGGAGGAGTTAGAGGATAATATTATTCTGGCCTGCTGCGCCTATTCACAATCGGATATTGAAATCGAACTTTATTAATAAGGATTGCCGATGAGCCTCATTGAAACTACGTTGAAAAAATGGGATCGCGCCGCGATTGTTCGCTCCCGTCCTCGCCGCCTTCTCAACGAACAGGACAGCCAATCAACCCTTTTCTTCCCCCTCGAACGCCTGCCGCTGTGCCTGCATCCGCAGGTTGCCGCGCTGGGTGAACAAGCGCTGCGCTATATTCAGGTACAAACCCTCTATCAATACCTGCACGGTATCGCCAACATTGAGTTGGATATCATTAATGATTCCAGCTACAAACTGTACAAAAACGCGGTCGGCGTAGACTTTCCGCTTGAAATGCGTTTAGACGCTTTGACCGTGGTAGTGGATGAGTCCTATCACGCCCTGGTGGCGCTGGATTTGATCAATCAGGTAGAGCAGATGACGTCCATCGCGCCGTTGCCGATGCCAAAAGACACCGAGGCTTCCTATGCCCTGGCGCAAGCGTTGGCAATGGGAGACGAGCGGCTGCGCGAACTGCTGCGACTGGTCTGCGTTTCTCTGTCAGAGCAGGCGCTGACGACCGATCTGATCGACGTGATCAATAATGAAGATATTTTTCCGACCTTTTATCTGGTGATGAAAGATCACGTAGCGGATGAAGGCCGTCATGCCCGCTTTTCACAGCAGGTGCTCAGCTATATCTGGCGCCACAGCGACGCGGCGACCAAACAAGCGTTGCAACAACCGATGTTGGCCTTCCTGGAAGGTTATGCAACCGACGCCATCGCCAAGGATTTCAGCGCCTGCATGTTGCGCCAGCTCGGACTCGACGAGACGGCAATTACCGACATCATCGCAGACACTTATCCAGCGACGCATGTTAAACCTTGGGAAACCAATAATATCGTCACGGAGCAAATGCTGGTGGCGTTGAATAAATCGGGTATTCTGGCCGATTTGCCTATCGCCGATGCGTTGCATGAAAAAGTCTAATTGACGGGCATAAAAACCAGGACCTTTGATATTCCGTAAGGGAAGTCATTATTCTTAGGAAACAATAATGGAATTACTTAATATAGGCTATTTTGGCGACAGCGCCTGCGGTAGTTTATTAACCGAAGAAATCCAAGAATACGGTCATCAGGTTAGCATTATTAACCTCGACCGCCGGCCAATCGAAAAATTCGATCTTATTATCAACACCAACAATAACGCTGAAATAATACGACGGCTGCAACAGCAGGGAAAAAATCTGCTGACGATCGCAACCAATAAAAAAATCATTAGCGATATTGACACCCTGCATAACCAAGAACTCTTTTCTCTGTACTTTAGCTCCGCCGGTCAGGCCGCTTATCTCTGCAGCACGCTGTCCGATACGGCCGCTGGCGTTCAACTTCCCTTGCTGCAGGATAAACTTGTCGACATTGTGGTCGAGCTGTCGCGTGGCGGCTTACCGCCGGTTCAAGAACTTCCCCACCGTCTGGCGTGCAAATACTTCGCTGAGCCCCCGGCGCGCATGCGCGAGTTGACCGCACTGCTGATGGAACGCCTTGGCGATCAGATGCAGGGACGCTGCGGCAGTGATTTCTGTCATCTCACCTGGCAACCCGGCACCGATTTCCATACGCTGCCGGTGGCGGACATCACGTCTCCGGCACAGTTACAGCATTTTTTCTTTAATGAAACCGGCGCGCTCAAACAGGGGCGCTATGCCCAGCCACGGGTGATGGTCAACGTAGCGGCCTGCGGAGACGGCACTCAGCTCACCCTATATGGCGACGACATGCGTTTCGACACGTTCACCGACTATCTTGACGCGCTGTTGGCCGAGCCGGCCGATCCCGCCGCTGCACCTATTGTTACTCAACCTCAGGTATTGCATCGCCTGAGCCAATTTAACGCAACCGACGATGCCGAACTTCTGGCGCACGACGTCATCGCCTTGTTCCGTCATGCCGCTGCCGCGCACCCGCAACAGGCCGCGCTGCATGCCGATGGTCAGACATATAGCTACGGCGAAATCGATCGCGCCTCGGATCAGTTTGCCTGTTGGCTGCTTGAATACAGCGGCGGCGCCAGCTCGGTCATCGCCGTCTCGCTGGATAAATCAGCGACGCTGCTGATCTTGCTGTTGGGGATACTGAAAAGTAATAAAACCTATGTACTGCTCGATCCGCAGGCGCCAGCGGCGCGCAATCAAAACATTCTTGACGATGTGCAGCCAGCGCTGATTCTGGCCGACTTGCCGCTGCAGTCCGGTGACGCGCCGTGTATTGCGCCATCAAGCATCGATTACCGCTCGCTGAACATCCGTGCGGAACAACTCCCCAAATCGCGGGACGCGCTGGCCTACGTCTGCTATACCTCCGGGACGACCGGCAAGCCCAAAGGCGTGATGATCGGGCGTGAGGGCCTGAGCAACGTGGCGCAAAACCACCGTGATTTCATTGGTCTGGCGCAAGGCAGCCGCGTGCTGGCCATCGCCTCGCTGGGTTTCGACGCCTTCGGCTGGGATGTCTATGGCGCGCTGGTCAGCGGCGCGACGCTTTATCTGGCGCCCTCGGAGCTGCATACCGATGTTGGCGCGTTGCACGACTATCTGACTCAACACGATATCGGCCATATCACCATTACACCGGCGATTCTGGAACTGTTGCCCCGCGAAGTTTGGCCCGGGCTGCGGACAATGATCGTCATGGGAGACGCACCTCCTGCAGACGTCGTCACCTGGTGGGCCGAGCGCACCCGACTGTGCAACGGCTATGGACCGACTGAGGCCTCGATTGCCACTTCGCTGTGCGAGTACCGTCCCGGCGTTCCCTGGAACTGCATTGGCAAACCGCTGAAAAACTACCGTTGCCACATCCTTGATCCCCACCATAATCCACTGCCGGTCGGCTTTGAGGGCGAACTGTACATCGCCGGCTGTGGTCTGGCGCACGGTTACTTGCATCAAGAGGCGCTGAGCGCAGAGAAGTTCATTATGCGGCGTCTGCCGTATATGGCGGCCGAAGAGCGCCTGTACCAAACCGGCGATATCGCCAAATGGGACGAGCAGGGCAACATTATTTTCGTCGGCCGCCGCGATCATCAGGTGAAAATACGCGGTGTACGCATTGAGATAGGTGAAGTGGAAAGCGCCATCCGCAGCCACCAACTGGTTGAAAGCGCCTGCGTGGTCGCTCGCAGTCAACCCTCGGGTAAAATCCTCGCCGCCTTCGTACAGCCTGCTTCGCCTGCGCTGACCACCGACGCGCTGCGCCACGCGTTGGTCACGCAACTCCATCCCGCAGCGATTCCCAGCGTTTTTATTTTCTTGCCGGCGCTGCCGTTGACCATCAACGGCAAGATTGCCCGTCAACAGTTGGAAAGCTGGCCGCTGGATGAACGGAATGCGCGTCTGACGCCGCCGGAAACCGAAACGGAGGCCATCCTCGAGCGCATTGTGGCCAACGCCATCGGCTGTCCGCAAGCCGACGTTACACAGGAATTCATCAATCTGGGCGCGCACTCGTTGACGATGAGCAAAATCGTCGCGCTCGTCGCACGCGATTTATGCTGCCACCTGAGCATCGCCGATCTGTTCCGCCACAATACGGTGCGCAAACTGGCCGAATATATTGAGAATAAGGCCGTTGCCGCTGAGCGCGCTATCGCGATCTGCGACGAACGTCGCGCGCCGCTCAGCCCGCAGCAGAACCTGCTCTGGTACCTGAGCGCATTGAATCCTGACGACTGTAGCTACAACCTGCCGCTGGCGATAGATATTCATGGCCCGCTTGACCTGACGCGCTTTGAGCGGGCGATCAATTTTATCTATGAAAAACATGAAAGCCTGCGCACCCGCTTCGGCGAAACCGACGGTGTTGCCTATCAGCAGGCAGAACCGCATACGCCGATTCGCCTTACCGATCACTGGGTGGACGGCCAAACGCTGCCGGCAGAAAAGTTGGCGCGTCAACTGTGCGCTACGCCTTTCGACATCACCGTTCGGCCGCCGCTGGCGCTGCGGCTGGTGCAGTATCACCAGCAGCACCATGTTTTGATTTGGGTAAAACACAACATTATTACTGACGCCTGGAGTGAACAACTGATCCTTAACGATCTGTGGCGCCGCTATAATGAGCCCGACGATCGCCATGGCTTCGAGGCGCCGCAGCCGCAGATCCAAACCATCGATATCGTCAACAGCGGCATCGCGTCACCTACGCCGGCGGATGTCGCTTACTGGCAACAGCAACTGCAAGCCTGTCGCGAACTGGACTTCCCGCTGGATAAGCCGCGCCCGCTGATGCCAACGCACGCCGGCGAACGTATCCATTATCGACTGCAGCCCGATCTCTCCCGCCTGCTGGCGTCACGGAGCAAAGCATTGGGCGCCACGCCTTTCGCCTTGCTTACCGCGGCATTAAGTTTGCTGCTAAGCCGTTATACCCAGCAGCAGGATATCGTCATCGGCACCGCCATCGCAGCGCGGGACAATCTGGATCAGGCGCAGGTCAGCGGCTTCCATGTCAATACCGTACCACTGCGTATCCGACTGAGTGAACAGGACACCCTGGCTGGACTGATCGATAACGTGATGGAAACCTGCATCGGCGCCTATCAGCATCAGCAGCTCTCCTTCGACCGCATTTTGCACCAAATCGAATACGAGCGGATGACGAACAAAAATCCGTTATTCCAGATCATGGCGATCCTGCAGAACGCCGGTGACGTATGCCAACAAAACCTGCGCGACTGTACGCTGCATCGCCTGCCACTCTCGTCCGGTTTCTCGATGTTTGATATGACCTGGAACTTCAGCGTGGAACAGGACGCCGTCGCCATCGAACTCGATTACGCCAGCGAACTGTTCTATCCCGCCAGCATGCAGATGCTGCTGGACAATTATCAGCAAACGCTGCGTCAACTGCTCACCTTGCCGGCCGATACGGCGCAGCATGCCCTCAATCCGCTGTGCGAACGGGAACAACATTGGCTGCAACAATTGGCCAGCGGCCCGGACACGGGTTCACGCGACTCGCTGCTGATGCACATTGGCCGGTTGGCGCATACCCAGCCTGAAAGCCTTGCCGTCAGCTGCGAACGGCAACGGTACAGCTACCGCCAGCTGTGGGCGCAGTCTGAATGCGTCGCGCATGCACTGCTGGACATCGACAGCCAGCCTTTCTCGGTCGGCGTCATGATGGAGAAAAGCTGCCACGTCGCCGTGCTGCTGCTCGGCGTGCTGAGAGCCGGCAAACACTATGTGCCGATTGACGTACACTACCCGGCTGACCGCGTGAGCTACATGATCGAGAACGCGCAAGCCCGGTTGCTGGTGACCGATGGTCAGCCCGAACAATGTTGGGCCAGCCCCGCCGTCGGTTTCGACTCACTGGTTTCTCGTTCTGCGACAGCCGACGCATTGTCGATCCCAGTCGACGATACGCTGGCCTACATCATGTATACCTCAGGGTCAACCGGTAACCCCAAAGGCGTGATGATCACTCACGGTAACCTGAACAATTTCACCAACGATTTCGTCGGGCGGCTGAAGCTGAATGCGCGTGATAAGGTGCTCAGTCTGACCAGCATCAGCTTCGATATTTTTGGGCTGGAGCTGTTCTGCTCGCTGGCCGGCGGCGCGCATGTAGCGCTGTGTCCACGAGAAACCGCCATGGATCCGGTCAAGCTGTATCACTTTATCGAGCGGCAGCAACCCAGTGTGATCCAAGCGACACCTACCGTCTGGAGCACTATCGTCCACCATCTGCCGGCGGCGGGCCAGCGCCCCCTGACCGTGCTATGCGGCGGTGAGAAGATGCCGGCGTCCTTGTTGACGCAATTGCGGCGCATCGCGACACGGGTGCTGCAGGTTTATGGTCCAACGGAAACCACGATCTGGTCGACCTGCGCCGATCTGACTCACGAAGGCGCAAGCGACTGCATCGGCACGCCGATCCAGTCGACCGACGTTCTGGTCATGGATCAGGCCGGCAACCCGATGCCAAGCGGCGCATTTGGTGAGCTGTGGCTGGGCGGCGCAGGGGTATCGCCGGGGTATTGGCGTAATCCGATGCTGAGCGACAAGGTCTTTCTACGACGTCAGCTGTTCGGCGCCGAGCGCTATATGTATCGCACCGGCGACATTGTGCGTTTTAATCGTCAGGGGCAGCTGGAATATCTCGGCCGGAACGATCACCAGGTCAAAATTCGCGGCCACCGCATAGAACTGAGCGAAATCGATCTCAGTCTATCGTCTATCGACAATATCGAGCGGGCACTCAGCTTAATCGTCGGTGAAGGCCAGCAGGCCCGCATCGTCAGCTATCTGCAGTTAACGCCGGGAGAAGAACTGAATGAAAAAGCGGTGCGCGCAACGCTGAAAGCCCGATTGCCGAATATCATGATTCCGTCCGGTTTTGTGGTGCTGTCGGCCTTCCCGCTCACCAACAACAACAAAATCGACATTCGTCGGCTACCTGCGCCGGAAACCGGCTACTCCGCCTCCGAAGCGGACTACACGCCTCCGGCCAACGCGGCGGAAAGCGCCATGCAGCACATCTGGCAGCAAGTATTGTCGCTGACGCAGGTCAGCGTCAGCGACAGTTTCTTCAGCCTGGGGGGGAATTCACTGCAGATCCCGCAGTTACTGCATGCCATTCGTCAGCAGATGGGCGTCTCGCTGACTATCCGCGAGTTCATCATGCACAGTCAGATCCGCGAACTCACCGCGCTGGCGCTGAGCAAAAATGCCGAGGTCGCCGATGAAACGCATTGAGGTGCACCATCGCGGACGTTGCCATCATATTGACCACCGAGAGCCGCTGCGGCTCTCGGCCAGACTGAACTTCGCCGATAACCCAACCAACCTTTATGGTGTGGCGCCCGCTGACTCGGCGCCGCTGAGTTACGGCGATGCCGTCGCCAGCGTGCGTCAGGGCGGGGCCTGCAACGCCGAGCGCATCAGTCTGGTGGCGCACTGCCACGGCACACACACTGAATGCATCGGCCATATTCTTCCCGACGCGCACAACGTGGCGGATCTGCAGCTTGAACCTTTCATTGCCGCCACCCTGATTCGCGTCGCACCGCAGCGAGCGGACACGACCACGGAGAGTTATAACGCCAGCGCTAGCTCTGAAGATTGGCTGATTACCCGGTCGGCTCTCGATGACGCGTTGACGCCGTTGTCCGGTGACTATCTGCAGGCTTTGGTGATAGGGACCAACGCGGGGAGCGAGTTCCCTGCGTCGGCCTGCGCCCCCTATTTCAGCCATCAGGCCATGGCGCGCATCGTTGAACTCGGCGTTCAGCATCTGCTGGTGGATATACCGTCGATCGACCGTTTATACGACGGCGGACGTATGGACAACCATCGCTGTTTTTGGGGGCTTGATGTCCCAGACAGGCGACAAACAGCACGCCGGCACGCCTCCGTGACCGAACTGATTCAGGTTCCTACGCATGCCGCTGCGGGGCACTATTTTCTGACCATTCAACTGCCGGATCTGGCCGGGGATGCTCTTCCCAGCCGGCCAATCCTATTTTCGTTTTCTACAGGGAAAGTGACATCATGAACTATGCCAGCTATCTGCAGCTGAACCAGCTGCTGTCACTGCAACAGCCGGCCTCGCCGTCTGACGAACACCGCAATGAAAATTTGTTTATCATCACTCATCAAACCTACGAGCTCTGGTTCAAACAGTTGATCGATGAGCTTCATCTGGCGATCGCGCTGATCGAAGAGGGGAATATACCGGCGGCTATCGAGACGATGACGCGTGTCAATGCCATTACCCAAACCGTGGTGAATCAGATTGCCGTGATTTGCACGCTGAAGTTTCATGAATTCCAGCGTTTTCGCAGCTATCTCGGCAGCGCCAGTGGTTTTCAATCCTACCAGTTCGCCGGTATAGAAGCGCTGCTTGGCAAGGCAAACCAAAAAAAATTAATGCAGTATCAAGATGATGAAGAGGCTCAGCGTCGACTGGCGGCGATCATCCAACCCGTTTCCCTATGGCAGGCGGTACGCTGTCATCTGATGCGGCTCCATGATCAGCCCAATCAGACGGCGCACAGCTTTGACGACATCGTCAGGCAATCGCTGACGCGTTCGAGCTGCGAGTCGCTGCTGCTCAATCAACTGCTGGACCTGGATTCACTGCTGCAAGAGTGGCGTTACCGCCATGTGAAACTGGTGGAGCGTACTATCGGGCAGAGGAAAGGTACCGGCGGTTCATCGGGTTCGGACTATCTGAAATCGACGCTGTTCACGCCAATCTTTGATGAATTGTGGAACGCCATCAACTGAGCGCCTTCCCTTAATGCCAGGGAAGCTCAGGCTTCCCTGGCCGCTTGAAAATACGGATTTTCGCCATGAATTGCACTAACTTTCCCGCCGCCTCCCGCGGTCTGAAACCGTTGACGCCGGGACGCCAGGGCAGTCTGCGGCTTATCGTTTTTCCCCACGCTGGCGGCGGCGCCGCGGCTTTCCAGCGCTGGAGCGCCGGGTTGCATCAGGAGATCGAACTCTATGCCGTGCAATATCCCGGTCGAGAAGAGCGGGCGCATGAAGCACCGCTTTGCCAACCTCAATCGCTCATCAATCAACTGATGCCGGTACTGCAGCCACTGCAGGATAAGCCGCTGATCTTTTTCGGCCATAGTCTTGGCGGCCGAGTTGCGCTGGCGTTAGCGATGGCGCTGCCTCAGCCGCCGCTGCAGTTGATTATTTCCGCCAGTTCATCCCCCTTTCTGGCGCGCCACAGTCAGCTACTGAGAATGCCGCGTGTTGCTTTGTTGAACGCACTCTGTGCCGGCGAGGGGCTGGATGAGTCGCTCATCGGCGATAGTGCGTTGGTAGATTACTATTTGCCGCTGATCCGCGCCGATCTGTTGCTGTCCAGCCAGCTGCTTTTTCCGGTACAGCCTGGCTATCACGCCCCGCTGGCGATGTTTTATGGTGAAAACGACGAATTGATCGATCGTCAGGATTTGCTCGACTGGCGTCGGATCGCGCAAGGTGATTTTCAGCAGCGCGCTTTTGCAGGCGGACATATGTATATCGCTACGCAACGCGACGCCGTGATAGCGGGCATTCACCAGTTGCT
Source organism: Serratia rhizosphaerae (assembly GCF_009817885.1). NCBI lineage: Bacteria > Pseudomonadati > Pseudomonadota > Gammaproteobacteria > Enterobacterales > Yersiniaceae > Serratia > Serratia rhizosphaerae. The sequence goes on along the minus strand of NZ_CP041764.1, from coordinate 2,023,037 downwards.
GGCAGGCCACCTGAGTGACCCTGCCAGCATTTAGCACTCAGGCGTTTTCACCCTCAGGCAGCGCCAGACGACGCTCGTTGCGCACGACCCGCCACGCCAACAGCAACACGCAAAGGCTGCAGAGCGACAGCACGGCGCCCAGGTGCTGCGACAGTCCGGCCAGCACCAGGCCACCGCCGAGCATCAGGTAATACATCAGACCAAGGATGGCGCCGGCCGTGCCCATACAGTCTTTATAATGGCGCAGCGCGCGCGCCAGAATATTGGGAATGGCGATGCCGTACGCCATCACTACTAGCATCATCGGCAGAACGAACCACAGACTCTTTTCCAGCAGCAACACCAGTAGGCCGCCGGTCAGCGACAAGGTGCAAGCCAGCGTCAGCAACGCAGGAAACAGCCAGTGTTTGCCGATCAGAAACTTGTTGATCGCCGCACCGATGCCGACCCCGGCCGCCAACACCAAGCCGGTATAACCGAACCACTGCGCCGGCAGTTCCAACGCCGAGAAGTGGAATGGCGCCAGTTGGTAATAGCTGAACATGCAAATATTGAACAACGCCACCAACAGCGCACTAAGCCAAATATCTCCGTCCTTAATCATCCGTCCCAGCGTGCCGAAAAATGAATTCTTCATCACCTGTTGCGGACGCGTTTCCGGTAGTTGCCAGCCGGCATAACCCAGCAACAGAGCCGCCAGCAGCGCCAAACCGCCGAACACGCCCTGATACCCCCAATAGTGAGTCAGTACTGCGCCGCTTAACACGCCAACCGCCGGGCTGATCGCCATGGCGATTCCCATCACTGAGAACACCCGCGCTAACTCATAACCATCGAAGCGATCGCGAATCGCCGTTTGCGTTCCTACCGAACCAACCGCCGCGCCAAAGGCGGCCAGCACCCGTGCCGCCAACAACACGCTGAAGCTGCCGCTGAACAGCGCGACGAGCGAAGCCAGCAGGTAGAGCGTCAGCCCGGCCAATATGGTCGGACGGCGTCCGATGACGTCGCACATCCTTCCCCATACCACGACGCCCAGCGCAAAGGCGAAAAAGTAACAAGAGAGCGTTTGCGCCGCCATTTCTGCACTCACCCGGAATCCGTGCGCAATGTGTGTTAATGCCGGGCTGTATATGGTTTCCACCACCTGGGGAAACATCATCATCGACGTCGCCAATGTCAGAGTCAGTTTACGTTGCATAACAGATCCTGTAGCCAAGAATAAGCTGCACACGGTAGCATCTGCTCCATGCTGTCAATTACAATATAAAAGACAATAAATTTACAAAATCGGACATACTATGGCGTGGCTTCAGGCACAGGACAGCTTTAATCCGGATACGCTCGACAACAGCGTGCTCGGCATCGCCGCCGAACTGGCGCAGCACGACTCGGGCACGCATTGGCACGACAAGGGGCAGTTGCTGTTCTGTCAGCAAGGCAGCATGCGTATCACGCTCAACCAAAGCATTTGCATGCTGCCGCCGGGCAGAGTCGCCTGGATCCCACCGCAAGTGGCGCATCGCGTTCAGGTCAACGGCGTAGTCGGTTACCGTTCACTTTATCTCGATGCCGATCGCTATGCCTGTCTGCCTGCGCAGCTTGCCGTACTGACAGCTTCACCGCTGCTGCGCGAGGTGTTGGAACGCATCGCACTCGCCGCATTCGACACCGACTGGCGGCATGGGGCTTACGCCAATATTCTGGCGGTCTGCCTGGACGAGATCGCCGCCGCGCCGCGCGAACTGACGTTGCTGCCGCTGCCCAGCGACCGGCGTCTGCGTCATCTGGCCGACCTGGATATGCTTCCGCCGCTGCATCAGCTATCGCGCTATAGCGGCGCTTCCGAGAAAACCATCAGCCGGATTTTCCGCCGTGAAACCGGTCTCAGTTACCAACAGTGGCGTCAGCAATGGCGCCTGATTAAAGCGATAGAGATGCTGGCCGCAGGGCTCAACCAATCCGAGGTCGCCGGCCGGCTGGCGTTTTCCAGCGACAGCGCCTTCGCTACTTTTTTCAAGAGCATGGTGGGCTGCCCCCCGAGGGCGTATATGAAGAGAAGAAAGTAAGGTGCCGGCTAAAACAGCAACGCTGACAGAAAACGTTGAGGGCGAAGCGCATGTATTACCCGGTGTGAATTCAAAGCGCGATAGTGTCATGATTTCGCACCAGAGAATGGCCAGGAATTGCTTTTGCGCATGCTTGGGAGCATTGAGAAATGCCAAGCAGGATGAATAAAAATCTGGCAATAGCTCTCGGGATATGAGCTCAACACAGCAAATTGCCGGAAAAACCTTTCCCTTTTCGATGGCGCTCCACGCCTGTCCCAGCATCCAGTTCCATTCGTAAACAGTATGACACCGGCGACAAAGGTTATGCGATATTTGATAAATCAGCAGCATAACGAGGGTTTGCAGCTTGCGACCGGCAATCAGCTCCGCATGTTCAATGCGTTGAGAGCCTCTCGGCATGAGCGCGACCTGCCGGCTAACCGACCGATTTTTCCAGGCGTCAGTCGGTTTTTCTTACGCCGTCGTCGTGCTTATCGCTCAGAAAAATTGTTTAAATATGGGAAGTACTCCACACCGAGAGGCTTGCAAAGATCGGCGTTTTACGACAGGTTACATAAGTGTTAATTAGTTACGTAAAGTAACTATGTCACCTGATAAAAAAATAACTCTCACGCTCGACGGCACAGCCCGGTGTTAGGCAGGTGAACTGCCAATGTTACCAGGGTATCAACGAAGGAGTTGGATTGCATGAATGAACTTGTCAATGCCGTCAACGGCGTGATCTGGAGCCAGGCGCTCATTTATCTCTGTTTGGGCACCGGCCTGTACTTTTCTTTACGTACCCGATTTTTGCAACTGCGTCACCTGAAGGGGATGGTGCGTCTGATCTTCCAGGGGAAAGCGAATGCCGCCGGGGTCTCTTCTTTCCAGGCGTTATCCATGACGCTGGCCGGACGGGTAGGCACCGGTAATATTGCCGGGGTAGCCACCGCCATCACCTTCGGTGGCCCGGGGGCCTTGTTCTGGATGTGGACGGTCGCGTTTCTCGGCGCCAGTTCAGCCTTTGTGGAATCGACGTTAGGCCAGGTTTATAAAGAGAAGCTGGATGGCGAGTATCGCGGCGGCCCGGCCTTCTATATCGAAAAAGGGCTGGGCATGAAGTGGTATGCCTGGATTTTTGCCATCGCCACCATCTTCTCCTGCGGCGTGTTATTGCCGGGCGTGCAGGCCAATTCCATCGGCGCCAGCCTGGATATCGCGTTCGGCATCAGCCCGAACGTGACGGCGGCGATCATCGCCGTGCTGCTGGGGTTCATCATCTTCGGCGGCGTGAAGCGCATTGCGAGCTTCGCCGGTACCGTGGTGCCGTTTATGGCGCTCGGCTACATCATCGTGGCCTGCGTGATCGTGGCGCTCAATATTGACCAACTGCCCGGCGTCATTTTGCTGGTCTGGAAGAGTGCATTCGGCCTTGATGCCGGCTTTGGCGCTATTTTAGGGCTGGCGATCATGTGGGGCGTGAAGCGCGGGGTGTATTCCAACGAAGCCGCGCAGGGAACAGGCCCGCACGCGTCTTCCGCCGCCGCCGTCAGCCACCCGGCCAAGCAGGGGCTGGTGCAGGCGTTTTCGGTTTATATCGACACCTTGTTCGTGTGCTCCGCCACCGGGTTCATGCTGTTGATTACCGGGCTGTACAACGTTCAGGGGCCGGAGGGGGCCGCCCTCTATACGGGGATTGCCGGCGTTGCCGCCGGCCCCGGCTATGTGCAAACCGCGATGGAAAGCATGATGCCGGGCTTTGGCAGTTACTTCGTCGCCATCGCGCTGTTCTTCTTTGCCTTCACCACCATCGTGGCTTACTACTACATCGCGGAAACCAACGTCGCTTACCTCAACCGTAAAATACATCGTCCATGGCTCACCCTGGTGCTGAAAATCGGGCTGATGGCATCGGCCGTCTACGGCACGGTGAAAACGGCGGATCTGGCATGGGGGATGGGGGACATTGGCGTGGGGCTGATGGCCTGGCTGAACATCATCGCCATTTTGCTGCTGCGCAAGACGGCGTTCACCTGTCTGAAGGATTATGAGAAGCAACTGGCTGAAGGCGTCGATCCCGTGTTCCATCCGGAGAAGCTGGGCATTGAGCGGGCGGACTACTGGATTAACAACCGCGCTGAGGTAAACCAGATCCGTGAGTCGACAGGCAACATTAATGAGAATGCAGGTTCTTCCAGCTAGCGCATCATAAGGACAAGAGTTGCTGATGATGTCCCGATAAACCGGCGCAGACCGGTTTATCGGCCTGCGGTTCAGTTCGATTTATTCAACAACCCACCCTATCTCCCGCAGCCACAGGCAGCGGGAGATAGGGTCAACGCATGGGCGCCGGCGCGGGACATTTTTCGCCGGCCAGAGCGCGCATCCTTTCCTTACCATAAAGCCTAAAATTGTTCGTTAAAACCCGGCCAGCACGATTTTGCCGCGCGCTTTGCCGCTTTCGATCAGGGCATGCGCTTTGCGCAGGTTGTCTGCGGTGATCGGCCCGTAGTGATCGCCCAGCGTCGAGCGCAGGGTGCCGTCGTCGATCAGGCGGCTGACGTTTTGCAAAATCTCGTGCTGGCGTTGCATATCGGCGGTCTCGAAGATGGCGCGGGTAAACATCAGTTCCCAGTGCAGTGAGATAGCCTTGCGTTTGAGCGGCATCACGTCGAGGGTCTGCGGATCGTCGATAACGCCCATTTTCCCCTGCGGCTCCAGCGCTTCGATAATCTGGCCGAAGTGTTTATCGGTGTGGGTCAGGCTGGCGACATAGCGCACCTGATCGATACCGATTTTTTTCAGTTCCTCCGTCAACGGCCGGCTGTGGTCAATGACGTGGTGCGCGCCGAGTGATTTCACCCATTCGGCGGTTTCCGGCCGCGAGGCGGTGCCAATCACCGTCAGCCCGGTCAGCTTGCGCGCCAGCTGGGTCATGATGGAACCGACGCCGCCGCCGGCGCCGACGATCAGCAGCGCCGCGTCTTCGTCTGGCTTCACTTCCAGCCGGTCAAACAGCAGTTCCCAGGCGGTCAGCGAGGTTAACGGCAGCGCCGCCGCGTCGGCATCGCTCAGCGACTGCGGCTTGCGGCCGGCGATGCGCTCGTCCACCAGACCATACTCGGCATAAGCGCCGGGGCGCACGATGGAGCCGGCGTAAAACACCTCGTCGCCCGGTTTAAACAGGCTGACCTCTGCCCCGACGGCTTCCACTTCGCCGACGGCGTCCCAGCCCAGGATGCGCGGCGCATCGGTCGGCGCACCGTTACGTACCTTGGTATCCACCGGATTGACGGAGATGGCGCGGATTTTTACCAGCAGATCGCGCGGGCCGGGCTGCGGCTTGGGCAGCTCGGTTTCATACAGCGACTGCGGGTCGGCGATGGGTAAACCGTTCTGGCTGTAAACAATGGCTTTCATCATGCGGTTCCTTATTAATACGGCGAAGAATACCCACATGCTAAACGCTGGCCGGCTGGCGAAAAATGCCGAATAAAGAGCAGGACTTTCACTCCTGCAGTGAAAATCATTTACAGTTATAGCGTCAGATTTCAAATAATGAGGATAGATGATGATTCGTCTGGAGGACGTGACGCTGTTTGTCCGCTCCGCCGCGCTGGGCAGTTTTTCCAACGCCGCCAGGGAAGCGGGCCTGCTGCCCGGCCAGGTGAGCGCGGCGGTGCAGCGCCTGGAACGGGATCTGGATAAGCGGCTGTTTGCCCGTTCCACCCGCAGCCTGCGCCTGACGGCGGAAGGGGAAAAATATCTGCCCTACGCGCTGGAGATGCTGGCGATCGTGCAGGCGGGGGCGGAAAGTCTGCACAATACGGATCATGAATTCAGCGGCGAGCTGAAAATCGCCGTGCCTTCTGACACCGGCCGCAATCTGCTGCTGCCGCTGCTCAATGCCTTCTGTCGGCAACACCCGAAGCTGGCGCTGCGCCTGTCGGTCTCCGATCAGGTAAGCGATGTGTTCCGCGATCCGGTGGACGTGGCGATTCGCTACGGCGTGCTGAACGACAGCAGCTATGTGGCGCTGCCGCTGGCGGACAATAACCGGCGGGTGCTGGCCGCCTCGCCGGACTATCTGGCGCGCCACGGCCGGCCTGAGACGCTGGACGCGCTGGCGGATCATCACTGTATTTTGTTCACCATCAACGGTCACGCCTGGGACCGCTGGCCGTTTTATCCCGAGGAGGGGAGCCGGGAGCTGAAGGTTTACGGGCGGCTGATCAGCGATGATGCCGACGTTGCCCGGCGTTGGGCGGTGGACGGCATGGGCATTGTCTATAAGTCGTGGATCGATCTCTATCCGGATATCGCCGCCGGCAGGCTGGAAGTGTTGCTGCCGCAGATCCCGGGCCAGGCGGCTCCGCTTAACTTTATCTGCCCGCACCGGCGCCAGTTTTCGCCGGCGATTCGCGAACTGTACCGGCAGCTGCATCAGGCGCTGAGCGATATCGCCGGGCGACGGTAGCCGCGCCGATATGAAGGTCTTCCCCCGTTGCGAATGGCGTCTGTTTCCCTTAAGGCGTCATTTTATAGGTTTTTTCTTATTCATATTACGGATGATAAATCCTAATCTACTACTCATAAAGTATATATAACCGCCCGGCTCTACAGCATTAATCTTACTGCGGCAGGTTATTGAATCGCTGTTTCCATTCAATTTCTGCGCACTTAAAAATCAATTTATTTTAAATATTAATTGATTATTTAAATAATACCCTAAGTAATAATCTTTTATTTTGTCGTGGATTGATCGTTTTCAGCGATCAATCAGATCACATTGATCTGCACAACCAATTATCTTTGCGCTTTTTACACGGTTAAGATCGGAGCGGATCGCCGCTGTAGGGCTTTGCCGCTATTTTTTTGCTGACGATCCTTCCCGGCGTGCCGGCATCGTTGTTTATTCGGTGTTAATTTTTCTTGTGTATTCGCTCTTTCGACATAGGTGCGAAAGTAAAGCCCGTGGCATTTTTCCTGAGACGACGAATTATGAGCAGTCACCCCCACGCCGTATTTAACTCTCCTCATAAGGCGTTATTGCCCGATAGTCGTCTCCCCAATGTTTTATTACACCGTGAACGGGTGCAGCGCATATTGGTGATTAAACTGCGGCACTTTGGCGACGTATTACTGACGACGCCGCTGCTCAGTACGCTGCGGGCGAATTATCCCAACGCGCTGATTGATGTGCTGGTGTATGACGGTACCGAGGCCATGCTGGCCGGCAACCGCGATGTCTATCTGGCCTATACCGTGGACCGCAGCCTCAAACATCAGGGGCTGAAGGCGCAATACCGTGGCGAGTACGCGCTGTGGAACAGTTTGCGCACCGGGCATTATGATTTGGTCATCAACCTCTCCGATCAGTGGCGTGCGGCGCTGTACTGCCGCTTCCTCAAACCTACTTTCAGCCTTGGGTTCACCTATCCGAAGCGTAATAACCGGTTGTGGCGGCGTTGTCATTCTCTGTTGGTCGATACCGAGGGGCATGAGCGGCAACATACCGTGCTCAATAACCTCAGCATTTTGGCGCCGCTGGCGCTGCCGACGCAGGTCACGCGCGTGACGCAATCCTGGCGACAGTGCGATATCGATGACGTGGAGCGGCTTGGCCGCCATTATCGGCTCAGGAATTTTGTCCTGATCCAACCGGCGGCGCGCTGGGCGTTCAAAACCTGGACGGCGGCCGGCTTCAGCGAGGTGATCAATCACCTGACCGCCAGAGGGGAGACGGTGGTGCTCACCGGCGGGCGCTCGGCCGAAGAGGCGGCGATGATCGACGCCATTCTGGCCGGCTGCATCTCGCCGCAGCGGGTGATTAATCTGGCGGGGCGGCTGGACTTGCCGGAACTGGCGCTACTGATTTCCCGCGCCAGGCTGTTTATCGGCGTGGATTCGGTGCCGATGCATATGGCCGCCGCGCTGCAGACGCCGTCCGTGGTGCTGTTCGGCCCCAGCAATCTGGCGCAGTGGGCGCCGTGGCAGGCATCGCACACGCTGCTGTGGGCCGGTGATTACCGGCCGCTGCCGCCGCCGGAAGCGGTGGACACCGCGACGGCGGAACGCTATCTGGCCGCGATCCCGCCCGGCGATGTGATACGGGCGGTCGACCGGCGTTTGGCGTCGTCGGATGCGCCCGCTTCTGTGGGTTGATGACGCTGGTGCGTCGTCGTTTCTCTATGGCGCTTGCGCCGCGTTTTTATTCCCTTGCGATGAGTATTTCACGATGGTATCTGCTCCTGCTAGTTCCGCTCTGCTGCTCCGGCAGCGAGTATTCGCCTTTACGGCCTTGTTACTTGGCGCATCGTTGCCGACTTCCAACTTTCTGATGAATGTCGCTCTGGGGCTGGCGGTGGTCTGCCTGCTGTGGCAGCGGGATTGTCGTCAGTGGAAGGCTGTGGCGGCTCATCCTCTGGTATGGCTGCCGGCGCTGATCTTTGCGCTGTTGGCGCTGTCGCTGCTGACGCAAAGCCATGCGTATGGGGCACAGATGGTCGGCAAGTATAAAAAGTTACTGTATGTGCTGCCGCTGGCGCTGTTTTTTTTGGCCGATCGCCGTCTGGCGGCGCACTTTCTCCGCGGTTTTCTGTGGGCCAATGCGCTGATACTGGTCATCAGCCTGGCCGGCGGCGCCGGACTGGCGACACGCTGGGGCATCCCTCCTGAAAACCCGACGGTGTTTAAGCTGCAAATTACCCAGAATGTCTTTATGGCGTTGGCCGCGCTGGTCTGGCTGACGCGCGCCGTTGCCGGCCATCGCGCGCGCCGCTGGCTGTACGGTGCGCTGGCGTTGCTGGCGGCGGCCAATGTATTGCTGATGGTGCAGGGGCGAACCGGCTACGTGGCGCTGGTGGTCGGCATGGGGATCTGGCTGCTGCTGACGCTGCGCCGCCGGCAGCGGGTGGCCGTTATCGCCTGCGGCGTGCTGGCCGTCGCGATGCTGATGCTGATCCCGAATCTCGCCATGGAGCGGCTGGCGCTGGGCGTTCAGCAAGTGCGGCATTGCGTACTGGCCTCTGCCGAGACGGCTTATCAGGCCTGCGACAACTCCATGGGACAACGTACCGCTTTTGCCCGTGAATCGTGGCGGCTGATTCAGCAGGCGCCGCTGCTGGGCAACGGCGCTGGCAGTTTCTGGTACGGCAACGCGGAGACCGGCTACAGCGTGCATAATCCGCACAATGAGTATCTGCTGGAAACGGTGCAAAACGGCCTGTTGGGCCTGGCGTTATTTATTGGCTGGATGTGGTGCTGCTATCGTGTGGCCTGGCGACAGCCGGTGCAGCGGCGTAACCTGCTGGTTGCGGTGCTGTGCAGCTATATGGCCTGCCACCTGTTCAACTCGTTCCTGCTGGATTCCTCCGAGGGGCACCTGTTCGTGGTGATTGCGGCATTGCTGGCGGGGTGGGCGGTGACGCCGCGGGAGATGACGGATAAGAATAGTCATCCTGCGAATAAGGAGGGCTAGTTTCGCCATGCTGTCCCGCATTTATAAACCGTGAGGAACAATGGCCCGCTTACGCCTCTCTCTGCGGAGAAAGCATGAGCGGGGACGCCATATTTTAATAGACGAAAATAAGTAGTGCTTAATAGTAAATAAATAGAATAATTGATTGGCGAATGAATTCTTCTGACTATCCGATGCGAAATGAAATTTAAGATTATTTATATTTATTGTCTGATTGGCCCTGAGGGGTGTATGTGGTAATTCACTGAAAACGTGAAGAATAAAAGCACGAGCTGCTGAATGGATGCCTATTGCTAAGGCATGGCTTGCTTTTTGATAAGCTGGGAGGATAATGCGTCGAATATAAATTTATGAAATGGAATTCATAGCATGAAAGGGAATTTATCCTCGCTGTTATGGCGGCTGCCGCTGCCTGCTCCGCTGGTGGCCGCCGGTTTATTATTGACGTTTTCTATGCCGGCACATAGCGCGCCGGCGCCAGACAGCGTATTACAAAATGCTGCCGCGCGGGATGCGCAGGAGCAGCAGCGCCAGCAGGAGCGTGAACGCGCGCTGCAGCAGCAGAATGCGCCGCAGAGCGACGTACGCCTGAGTCGCCCCGACGTCGCGTTGCCCGATTACCCGTCTGATGAACACCCCTGTTTTACCATCAGCCGCCTGCAATTGGTCGGCGAAGCGGCCGGACGCTTTCAGTGGGCGCTGGACGCGGCGAAAGATGCCGAAGGCCGCTGTCTGGGCCAGCAGGGCATCGTGCTGGCAATCAATAAGGTGCAGAACCGCATTCTGGCCGCAGGTTATGTCACCACCCGGGTGATGGCGCAGGAGCAGGATTTGACCCGCGGCGTGCTGACGCTGACGCTGCAGCCCGGCCGCATTGCCCGCGTGCGTTTTGAGGAGGGTGTCTCCTGGCGCGGACGGCTGTGGAATGCGCTGCCGGCGTCGGCCGGCGATATCCTCAACCTGCGCGCGATTGAGCAGGGGCTGGAGAACTTTAAGCGTGTGCCCAGCGTCGAGGCCGATATTAAAATCGCCCCGGGCGACCAGGAGGCGACCAGCGACCTGCTGGTGAGCTGGAAAGAGGGACGCCCGGTGCGTCTGAGCCTGGGGCTGGACGACAGCGGCTCGAAAAGCACCGGCCGTTATCTGGGGTCCGCCACGCTGGCGATTGACGCGCCCTTTGCCCAAAACGATCTGTTCTACGCCAATATCGGCAAAAACCTGTTCGAACACGGGCCGTTCGGCAACCGCTCACATACGCTGAACTACGTTTTCCCGATCGGCTACTGGAGCCTGGCCGCCAACTATAACGATTACACCTATCACCAGAATATCCCCAACGCCAACGAAGTGCTGAGCTACAGCGGTAAAAGCGAAAACCTGCAGCTGACGCTGTCCCGCCTGCTGTTTCGTAACCAGTCCCATAAGCTGACGCTCAATATGCGCGCCTATCGTCGTCATGCCACCAATGCGGTCGACGGCTACAACATTGATAACCAGGAGCGTCGCACCGCCGGTTGGGAACTTGGCCTCAACCAGCGCAGTTACCTCGGCAGCGCCACGCTGGACGCCAACCTCAACTGGCACCGCGGCACCGGGGCCTTCGGCGCCAAACCGGCGCCGGAAGAGGCAATGCACAGCGGCAGCGCCCGCGTCGGCTTCGCCATGGGGGATGTCAGCCTGAACCAGCCATTCGCCCTGGGGCAGCAGCCCTGGCGCTATTACACCAGCCTGCGCGGTCAGTGGAGCGCCAATGCCCTGACGCCGCAGGAGCGGATGGCGATCGGCGGCCGCTACACCGTACGCGGCTTCGACGGTGAATTATCGCTGTCCGGCGAGCGCGGCATGGTGTGGCGCAACGAACTGGCGTGGAACGTACAGTCGCGAGGCCATGAACTGTATACCGCGCTGGACTACGGCCGCGTGGGCGGCCCCAGCGCGCGTCGGCTGGTCGGCAAACAGCTGACGGGGGCGGCGCTGGGCGTGCGCGGCGCGCTGTGGCGGCGCTTCAGCTATGACCTGTTCGCCGGCGTACCGCTGAGCAAGCCGGATGCGTTCCACACCTCGGGCGCCACCGCCGGCTTCAGCGTCAATCTGGAAATTTAATCTGCCGGATGGCCACGGGCTGTTCACTGGATGGATCTTTTACACGGACGTGACTCATGAATAAACATTGCTATCGCCTGATTTTTAGCCGCACCCACGGGGAGCTGCGGGTGGTTTCCGAACTGGCGCGCAGCTGCAGCGCCGAGCCCGGCCAGAGCCGCGGCGGGCATGCGCCGCGCCTGTGGGTGACGGTGCGCCGGGCGGTGTGGCTGCTGGGGCTGGCATTGTTCACCGGCCCGGCCTGGGCGGGCGGCATCGTGGCCGATGGCCCGGCGGGGCAGCGCCCTGAGGTGATCGCCACCCAGAACGGACTGCCGCAGGTCAATATCACCGCGCCCAACCAGGCCGGGGTGTCGCATAACAAATACCAACAGTTCGACGTCGATCGGCAGGGCGCGATTCTCAATAACTCGGCGACGATGACCTCAACCCAACTGGGGGGCATGATCCAGGGCAACCCGAACCTGAACCCCAACGGCGCGCCGGCGCGGGTGATCCTGAACGAAGTCAACAGCAATAACCCCAGCCAGCTGCGCGGCTTCCTGGAAGTGGCCGGCGGCCGGGCGCAGGTGATCGTCGCCAACCCGGCGGGGATCGTCTGTAACGGCTGCGGCACCATCAACGCCGGGCGCATGACGCTGACCACCGGCAAACCGCAGCTGAACGCCGACGGCAGTCTGGGCGGTTATCAGGTGGAGCGCGGCATGGTGCGCATCGAGGGCGGCGGCCTGAACGGTGACGCCCGGCATGACACTGAATATGTCGATATTCTGGCGCGCGCGGTGGAAGTGAACGCCGGCGTATGGGCCAAACAGGGACTGAAGGTGGTGGCCGGACGCAACCGCGTCAGCGCCGACGGCAACACGGCGACGCCGCTGGCTGCCGACGATAAAAAACCGGAACTGGCGATCGATATGGGCCAGATGGGCGGCATGTACAGCGGCTATATCCAGATGATCGGCACCGAAGCGGGCGTCGGCGTGCGCAACCAGGGCGGCCACCTGCAGGCGAGTAAAACGCTGACCGTCAGCAGCGAAGGCAAACTGAGCTGGCAGCCGGCGCAGCAGGAGGCGGTCACTCAGACCGGCGGCGATATCCAGCTGGCCGCCCGCGATGATATCGACTACCACGGCAAGCTGCACAGCGGCGGCACGCTCTCGGTGCAGAGCCGTGACGGCGAGCTGCGCCAGTCCGGTACGCTGGCGGCGGCCGGCGACGTGCGCCTGAACGCCGCACGCGGCATCCGCAGCAGCGGCAACCTGCTGGCCGGCAGCGACATTAACAGCCAACTGGTGCGCGAGGCGGATCTGACGCTGGCCAGCCAGGGCGAGGTGCAGGCAAGCGGTCAATTACTGAGTAAGAAAACGCTGAAGGTCAGCGGCCGGCAGGCCGATCTCAGCCAGGCGACGCTCAGCGCGCGCCGTGCGGAAGTCAGCGCTACGGCAGGCGGCGTGGCGCTGCGGCAGACCACGGTGGACAGCCGGGAACTGGCGCTCAGCACGTCGGGCGATATTGACGCGCAGCAGGCGCACATCAAGGCTGGGCGCTGGGACGTCAGCGGCAATAACCTGTTCGGACAAGGAGCGATCTGGTCGCAGAGCGGGGACGGCGACAGCCGTTTCGCGCTGGGCGGCACATTGGACAACAGCGACGGCAGCATCGAGGCCCGACGGCTGCAGCTGGATGCGGCGTCTCTGAATAATCAGCGCGGGCGTTTGGTGGCGCTGGATGACGCAGCTCAGCGCTGGCAGATCGGCGGCTTGCTGGATAACCGCAGCGGCGTATTGGGCGGCAACGGCAGTCTGACGCTGACGGCGGGTGAACTGCATAACCAGGCCGGCGTGGTGCAGAGCCAGTCGGCGCTGGATCTTACCTCGGCGGCGGGGATCGACAACGATCGCGGTCAGCTGCTGGCCGGCCGGCAGCTGATGTTGAACGCCGGCGGTGCGCTGAGCAACCGCGACGGCGATATCAACGCTGCAGGGGTGCGGCTGACGGCGCACAGCCTGAACAACGCGCAGGGTCGGCTGGTCAGCCAGCGCGGGCTGCAGCTAACGGCACACGAAGGGCTGGACAACCGGCAGGGGCTGCTGGAAGCGGGCGAAGAATTAACGGTTAACAGCGCGGGCGACTGGGATAACCGCGACGGTCGCGCTACCGGCGGAAAACGGGCGACCGTTGCCGTCCGCCAGATCAATAACGACGGCGGTAAACTGCAGTCCGGCGGCGCGCTGACGCTCAGCAGTACCGGCAACGTCAGCAATCAGGACGGGTTATTAACCGCGCAACAGGGGCTGAGCTGGCAGGGCGGTGAAGGCAGCCTGTTGAACAACGACGGCGGCAAGGTGCTCAGCGACGGCGATCTGTCACTGCAGGGCGGCAGCCTGAGCAACCGGCAGCAGGGACTGATGCAGAGCCGACAGGCGCTGACGCTGGGCCTGGACGGCGGCTGGGATAACCGGGACGGCACGCTGCTTGGCGGCGGGATGACGCGGGTGCGCGCCGGCAGCCTGCTGAACGCCGGCGGCGCGGTGCAGTCGCTGGACGCGCTGGATATGCAGTTCACCCGCCAGTTGGATAACGGCAACGGCAAGATTTTCAGTCAGCTGTCGCAGACCCTGCAGGCGGAAGAGCTGCTGAACCATCACGGCTGGATGGGCAGCCAGGGCGGCTGGTCCGCCGTCGCCCGGCGTTTTGACAACCGGGACGGCAGCGTACAAAGCCAGCAGGATGCGCAGCTGGCAAGCGACGCGTTGGACAATCAGCGCGGCAGCATTCAGTCGGCGGGGGCGCTGGCGCTGCATATCGATCGGGATGTGGATAACCGCGGCGGCAAGCTCAGCGCGCAGGGGCGGTTGGAGGTGCGCGGCGCAAAAGCGGGCGACGCCGTCGGCACGCTGCAGAACGCGGCGGGCCAACTGTTGGCCGGTGGCGCGCTCAGCGTGGCGGCGCAGCGCCTGGACAACCGGCAGGGCGGCCTGCTCTACAGCCAGAGGGCGATGCGGCTGAACCTGAACGGCGCGCTGGATAACCGCCAGGGGCAGCTGCAGAGCGGGGAGCAGATGCAGCTCGACGCGCAGTCGCTGCTCAATGAAGGCGGCACGCTGGATGGCCAGCAGCAGGTGGCATTGCGCATTCTGGGGCTGCTCGACAATACCCGTGGCGCGATCAGAAGCAACGGTGCGCAGCAGGTTACGGCCCAGCAGGTGGAGAACCGCGAAGGCGTGTTCAGCAGCCGCGGATCGCTGGCGCTGCGCGCCGGACGGCTGGATAACCTGAACGGCACGCTGATCGGTCAGGGCGACGGCGACTACCGTATCGACACGCTGAATAACCAGCAGGGCAAGATTCACAGCGGCCAGACGCTGACGCTGCGCGGCCAGCAGCTGAACAATCAGGGCGGACAGCTGGTTTCCACCGGCGCCCAGCGGCTGGAGTTGGCGCAGATGGATAACCGCGGCGGCGTCGTCACCAGTCAGGAGCGGCTGACGCTGCACAGCAGCGGCGTTAACAACCGCGACGGCGGCCTGCTGATGGGCACGACGCACACCGAGGTGAGCGCGCAGACGCTGGATAACGGCGGCGGCCGCCTGCAAAGCGCCGGTTCGCTGACGCTGTCGCTGCTTGATACGCTGAACAACCAGCAGGGGCGCGTACTGGCCAACGGCGCGCTGGCGATTAACGGCGAACAGCGCGCCGTCTCCGTCCTGAAGCTGCTGAACCAGGGCGGGCTGATCCAGAGCGGCGCCACGCTGGCGGTGGACGCCGGCACGCTGGACAACCAGGGCGGCACGCTGCTGAGCCAGCAGGCGTTGACGCTCTCGCTGCAGCAGGATTACACCCAGCGCGCCGGCGATACGCTCAGCAGCAATGAAGCGCTGACGCTGACGCTGGCCGGCGGCCTGACCAACCTGACAGAGTGGCTGCTGCCGGGCAGCCTGACCGTCAACAGCACGCATATCACTAACCTGGGTTCGCTGGTGGGGAAAACGCTGCGGCTGACGACCGGCGCGCTATTGAACAAGGGGCGGCTGGAAGCCGACAGCATGACGGTCGACACCGACACGCTGGATAACCTGGCGACGGTGATGGGCGATGACATCACGCTGCGCGGCAAAACCATCGACAACCACGGGCGCGATGCGGTGATCGCCGCCACCGAGCGGCTGCAGCTGCAGGCCGGCGAACGCCTGAGCAACCGCGACGGCAGCCTGATCTACAGCGCCGGCAGCCTGCATCTGGGCAGCGGCGATCTGATCGAGAACCGGGCGAGCAACATCGAGGCGGACGGTGACGTGACGGTGGAGGCCAAGCGGCTGGACAACCTGCGCGAAGGGCTGGAGATTGAGCGCGAGGCGGAAAGCAGCGACTACAAGTGGCACCGTTACAACTACTACTGGCGCTCTTACGACTCACCGGTTAACCCCGATAAAGAGCCCATGGCGCCGACCACGCAGAATCTGACGTTCCGCGATGACGCGGCGGCGGCAAACAACCCGTACGGCACCCTGTTGGCGATTGACCCGGCGGGCAAGCGCGCGCAGGTGCGGGTAAAAAGCGCGAAGGGAGAGATGCTGGACCTCTGGGTGAACTACCTGGCGCTGAAGCAGAACGACGACGGCGGCTACGCCATGACCTTCTACGAGACGCGCGGCTTCCGGCAGAACTACGTGCCGACGCCGTACCACAATACGGTGTGGCGCGAGCACGATCGCGGGCGTCTGGAGCAGTGGGATCCGGAGAAACACCTCGATATCGTCAACGCGCCTTTTGTCACCGATTACAACAACTTCCGCGAGCGCACCGCCACCGGCACGGTCACGCGCGACCGGCTGGTTTCCGCCGGCATCGGCGGGCAGATCCTGGCGGGCGGCAATATGGTGCTGCGTATCGCCAGCCAGCTGTTGAACGACGCCAGCACCATCGCCGCCAACGGCAACCTGACGATTGACGGCGACGGCAAGGTGATCAACCGCGGCTATTCGGTTAATGAGCGGCGTCAGGAATATATCGTCGACCACTATGACAAGGACACCCATCACTGGTATCCGACGTTTAACCGCGACGAGACCACGGCGCTGACCACCATTGACGGCATCATCAGCGGCAACGGCAGCGTCGCCATTCGCGGCGCCAGCATTGAGAACACCACGGTCAATCAGGCGCAGATCGGCAGCGTGGAGGCGGCGCAGAAGGCGGCGGAGGCCGAACGCGCGGAGCTGGAGCGCAATCCGCTGGCGGTAACGGTTGACGGCGTGGAGTGGCAGTCCGGCGATACGCAGCTGATCCCCGGCGGCCGGCCGTTAACGCCGGGCGAATTGGCGTTGACCGACAAGCAGCATCTGGGTGACGTGGCGACCTCAATCCCGGACAACGGCCTGTTCCGCCAGCATCTGGAAGCGGACAGCCCGTATCTGGTAGTGACCGACGAGCGTTTCACCAGCCGCAGCAAGTTTATCAGCAGCGATTATATGCTGCAGCGGGTGGGTTACGATCCGGCGCAGGTGCATAAGCGCCTGGGGGACGGCTTCTATGAGCAGCGCCTGGTGCGCGAGCAGATGCTGAAGCTGACCGGCCGGCCGTCGGTGCGTGGTGAAGACGCGATGGCGCAGTACCAGCGCCTGATGAACAACGGCATCAAGGTGGCGCAGGACTTCCAACTGGTGCCGGGCGTGGCGCTGCGTCCTGAACAGATTGCGGCGCTGACGCAGGATATCGTCTGGCTGGTGAGTGAGACGGTGCAGACCGCCAGTGGCCCGCAGACGGTATGGGTGCCGAAGGTTTATCTGGCCAATAACACGCTGCGCCTGAACGGCGACGGCGCGCTGATCGCCGGCGGCGAGCTGCAGCTGTCGGCAGACAGCATCCACAACGCCGGCAACCTGTTTGCCGATCAGGCGCTGACCATCGACGCCGGCCAGTTTATGCATCAAAGCGGCGATATCCGCGCCGACCGCATCAACGTGCAGGCAGACAGCCTGACCATGAGCACCAACCTGCAGGACGCGCTGCGCCAGGCGTCGATGAGCGCCAATGACATCAGCCTGATCGGCGGCGATATCCGCCTGCAGGGTGCGAAGCTGGACGCGACGCACAACCTGAGCCTGAGCGCGCGCAACAACCTGGAGATCGGTGCCGCCAGAAGCAGCCACACGGCGGATCTGCAGGTGATTTCCGGCGCGATGGGCAACCGCACCAGCGGCGGGCTGGAAGAAGCCGGCTCGCGGATGGCGCAGGTCAGCGGCGAGTGGCAGCAGGCGCTGGGCAGCACGCTCAGCGCCGGCAACAACCTGACGCTGAAGGCCGGGCAGGATATTACGCTGCAGGGCAGCCAGGCCAAGGCCGGCGGCCAGCTCGGTGTACAAGCGGGCGGCGACGTTAAGCTGCTGGCGGAGAGCACCACCAACCGCACCAACCTGAAGGCTGACAGCCGCACCTCGTCGGTGAACAACAGCCGTGAGGAAGAGCGTCTGCTGCTCAGCACCCTGAGCGGCGACCAGGGCGTGACGCTGACGGCGGGCAACAACCTGCTGGCGGAGGGCGCGCAGGTTGACAGCCAGGAGGGACACATCGGCCTGAGCGGGCAGAACGTGACCATCAAAGAGGCGCGGCAGCAGGTTAACGACCGCGACAGCGAGAACAAACGGGTCGGCAAGACCAAGAGCCGGCGCGAGGAAGAGAGTTCGCGCAGCGAGGCGCTGGGCAGCACCTTCAGCGGCCAGAACGGCGTGACGGTGGTGGCGCGCGACGGGGATGTGACGGTCACCGGCAGCACGCTGCACAGCGACGACGGGGCGATCGCCCTGCAGGCGAAAAATGACGTCATGCTCAACAGCGCCACCGAAAGCGAGGCGATGTACTCGGAAGAGCGCTCCGAGAAGAAAGGCTTCCTGAAGAAGCAGAGCAGCCGCACGGTGAAAAACGACCGGGTGACGCGCGAGAAGGGCAGCCTGCTGAGCGGCGACAGCGTCAGCATCAGCGCCGGCAACGATCTGACGGTGAGCGGCTCGGCGGTTGTCGCAGACCATGACGTCAACCTGCAGGCGGGCAACAACGTCGATATTTCCGCCGCCACCGAGACCGACGCGCACTACCTGCTGGAAGAGAAGAAAAAGAAAGGGCTGCTGAGCGGCGGCGGGCTGGGCTTCACCATCGGCAGCCAGTCCAGCCGGCATCAGATTGACGAGAAGGGCACCACCCAGAGCCAGAGCGTCAGCACGGTGGGCAGCAATCAGGGCAACGTGAACATCACGGCGGGCAAGCAGCTGCATATCGGCGGCGCCGATCTGGTGGCCGGCAAGGATATGACCCTGAGCGGCGACAGCGTGCAGATCGACCCGGGCTACGACCAGCGCACCCGCACGGAAACCTTCGAGACCAAACAGAGCGGGCTGAGCGTGGCGCTGTCGGGCGCGGTGGGCAGCGCGCTGAATACGGCGGTGAGCACCGCCCAGCAGGCGCGCAAAGAGAGCAGCGGCCGGCTGCAGGCGCTGCAGGGCACCAAGGCGGCGCTGTCCGGCGTACAGGCGATGCAGGCCAATGAGCGGGTCGGACTGGAAGACGGTGAAAAAGGCAGCGGCTTTGCGGTGAGCGTATCGCTCGGCAGCCAGAAGTCTTCGTCGACGCAGAAGCAGGAACAGAGCATGGCCAGCGGCTCAACGCTGAATGCCGGTAATAACCTGACGGTGACCGCCACGGGCAAACACGGCGAGGCGGGCAGCGGCGATATTGCTATCGGCGGCAGCCAGCTGAAGGCCGGGGGTGACGTGACGCTGGACGCCCAGCGCGATCTGCTGCTGAGCGGCGCGGCGAACATGCAGAAGACCGAGGGCAGCAACAAGAGCAGCGGCGGCAGTGTGGGGATGAGCCTGGGCGTGGGCAAGAACAGCGGCCTGAGCATCTTCGCCAACGCCAACTCGAGCAAGGGTTCGGAACACGGTGATGGCACCAGCTGGAACGAGACCACTATAGACAGCGGCAACAAGGTCACGTTGCACAGCGGGCGCGACACCACGCTGAAGGGCGCGCAGGTGAGCGGCGAGCAGGTGAGTGCGGACGTCGGGCGCAACCTGACGTTGCAGAGCCAGCAGGACAGCGATCGCTATGACGCGAAGCAGACCAGCGTCAGCGGCGGGGTGAGCGTGCCGATCGGTGCGGGCAGCGGTTCAGCGAACCTGAGCGCCAGCCGCGACAAACTGCACAGCAACTACGACAGCGTGCAGGAGCAGACGGGGATCTTTGCCGGCAAGGGCGGTTTTGACGTCAAGGTGGGCGAGCACACCCAGCTGGACGGGGCAGTGCTGGCCAGTACGGCGGACAAGGAGAAGAACCGGCTGGAGACGGGGACGCTGGGGTGGAGCGACATCCACAACAAGGCGGACTTTAAGGCCGAGCACAGCGGCGGTTCGCTGAGCACCGGCGGCCCGGTGGGTAAAGATCTGCTGACCAATATGGCGGGCGGTATGCTGTCGGGTGCTAATAACAGCGGCCATGCGGAAGGCACCACCCAGGCGGCGGTGAGCGAGGGGACGATTGCCATTCGCGAGCAGGATAAACAGCAGCAGGACGTGGCGGAACTGAGCCGGGATACGGAGAATGCCAACGGCAGCATCGGGCCGATCTTTGATAAAGAGAAGGAGCAGAACCGGCTGCGGGAAGCGCAGCTGATTGGCGAGATTGGCGGTATGGCGATGGACGTCATCAGCACGCAGGGCGATCTTATCGGGCTGAAGGCGGCGAAGGAAAAGCATCAGGGACTGAGTGCGGATGAGCTGCGGGAGACGAAAGAGTACCAGGCGGCGATGAAGGAGTACGGCACGGGCAGCGATCTGCATAAGGCGGCGCAGGCGCTGACCGGGGCGCTGACGGCGCTGGCGGGTAATAACCTGGCGGGTGCGCTGGCAAGCGGCGCGTCGCCGTATCTGGCAACGGAAATCAAGAAGCTGACGACCAATCCGCTGACCGGTGAAGTGAATGTTGCGGCGAATGCGATGGCGCACGCGGTGCTGGGGGCGGTGACCGCGCAGTTGAACAACCAGTCGGCGGTAGCCGGCGGGTTGGGAGCCGGCGGTGGTGAACTGGCGGCGCGGTATATTGCCGGCCAGCTGTTCCCGGGCAAGAAGGCAAGCGAGCTGAGTGAAAGTGAGAAGCAGCAGGTGAGCGCGCTGAGCCAGTTGGCGGCAGGACTTGCGGGCGGACTGACGACGGGCGATACTGCAGGTGGCGTGACGGCGGCGCAGACCGGGAAGAATGCGGTTGAGAATAATCTTCTGGGTGGAAATGAAGAGACCCAGACCAAGTTCGTGCAGGAACATGGCAAGAATATCGCGTCTTGCAGCACTGACCCAAGCTCAGCATCCTGTCAGAAAGGGCTGGCGATGAACGATGCGCTGATGGTGGCGCTTCCGGCGGGTCTTGGAGGTGGTTTACTGGCAGCGGCTACCCCTGAAATAGCAGTGGCTGCAAGAGCAGCAATACAGGCGTGTGCAGGTAATGTGGTGTTGTGCCTGAATAATGCCGGTATCCAGATGTCGGAAGCCATCGTGCCGGGCGGTGTTGGGGCTGGCGGTGCGGTAGGTATCGGCAAGACAGCGGCAGAGGCGACGGCGGCTAAGGCTGAAGCTGTGGCGGCTAATGCTGCTAAGAATGTTGGAAAGGGTACAACGGGTTCTTTAAGTGGCCAGCCAACTAAACTGCCACCGAATGCCTCAGCAGAAAATATACGTTCACTGCAACGAGAAAATGAGGGGGCTGCGATCCTGTCTCAAAATGGTTATCATGTTGAGCAGAATCCTGTAACTCCGGGGGTTAAAAATCCAGATTATAAAATTAATGGTGAGGTGTTCGATAATATCGCCCCTAAAACAAACTCAGTTCGTAATATTTATGACCGAGCTTTAGAAAAAGTGAATAGTGGTCAAACAAACAATGTTGTTATCAACTTGGCAGATACAAAAGCAAGCGTTAGTGATTTGCAAAAACAATTTAGTGATTGGCCAATCAAAGGATTAGATAAGGTTATCATTATCGACCAGTCAGGAAAGCCAATCCGAATTAAGTAAGGTGAAAAAATGTCAATTGATATAGCATGTTACACGTCAATAAGTATTGATGAGCTGAGGGAAAGGTTAAGTGTGGTGAGAGCAAAGTACGACCATCTCTTTGATGGCCCGTATCTTATGTTTGATCCACATATAATTTTAAATCGCCAACAGCTTGCGCTGATTGATGATCGTGTTGAAAAATACAATCAAGAGACTAAGTTATTAATTGCTGAAGAATTTGGACTAAAAGAGCCAAAGTCTTATTTTTTTATAGCTGTGAATGATAAATCCTTCCCTGAGTTGAATACTTCTGAAATAGCAGATGTGTTCAGGCAAGAGTTAGGGGAAGGAAATATCATTGTGCTTTTAAATGGCGAAGATCTAATCTAGACCTTGTGATGAATCCCGGCCAACTGGCCGGGATCTTTGCTTCTACGCCTTGAAAGCCTCATATTCCCGCAGCTGCAACCGGATCACACCGGGTGCAGCGGTGAGCGGCGAGCAGGTGAGTGCGGACGTCGGGCGCAACCTGACGTTGCAGAGCCAGCAGGACAGCGATCGCTATGACGCGAAGCAGACCAGCGTCAGCGGCGGGGTGAGCGTGCCGATCGGTGCGGGCAGTGGTTCAGTGAACCTGAGCGCCAGCCGCGACAAACTGCACAGCAATTACGACAGCGTGCAGGAACAGACGGGGATCTTTGCCGGCAAGGGCGGTTTTGACGTCAAGGTGGGCGAGCACACCCAGCTGGACGGGGCAGTGCTGGCCAGTACGGCGGACAAGGAGAAGAACCGGCTGGAGACGGGGACGCTGGGCTTTAAGGATATTCACAATCAGGCGGACTTCAAGGCCGAACACAGCGGCGGTTCGCTGAGCACCGGCGGCCCGGTGGGTAAAGATCTGCTGACCAATATGGCGGGCGGCATGCTGTCGGGTGCCAATAACAGCGGCCATGCGGAAGGCACCACCCAGGCGGCGGTGAGCGAGGGGACGATTGTCATTCGCGAGCAGGATAAACAGCAGCAGGACGTGGCGGAGCTGAGCCGGGATACGGAGAATGCCAACGGGAGCATCGGGCCGATCTTCGATAAAGAGAAGGAGCAGAACCGGCTGCGGGAAGCGCAGCTGATTGGCGAGATTGGCGGCATGGCGATGGACGTCATCAGCACGCAGGGCGATCTAAACGGCCTGAAGGCGGCGAAGGAGAAACATCCGGGATGGAGTGCGGATGAGCTGCGGGAGACGAAAGAGTACCAGGCGGCGATGAAGGAGTACGGCACGGGCAGCGACCTGCATAAGGCGGCGCAGGCGCTGACCGGTGCGCTGACGGCGCTGGCGGGTAATAACCTGGCGGGTGCGCTGGCAAGCGGCGCGTCGCCGTATCTGGCGACGGAAATCAAGAAGCTGACGACCAATCCGCTGACCGGTGAAGTGAATGTTGCGGCGAATGCGATGGCGCACGCGGTGCTGGGGGCGGTGACCGCGCAGTTGAACAACCAGTCGGCGGTAGCCGGCGGGTTGGGAGCCGGCGGTGGTGAACTGGCGGCGCGGTATATTGCCGGCCAGCTGTTCCCGGGCAAGAAGGTAAGCGAGCTGAGTGAAAGTGAGAAGCAGCAGGTGAGCGCGCTGAGCCAGTTGGCGGCAGGACTTGCGGGCGGGCTGGTGACGGGCGATACTGCAGGTGGCGTGACGGCGGCACAGACCGGGAAGAATGCGGTTGAGAATAATGCGCTGAATGCGGATCAATCGCTAGCCTTCGATAAAGAACTGTCGGAATGCCGGAAAGGTGGGGGTAACTGTCAGGGCGTCATTGATAAATGGAAGAACATCAGTGATAAGCAAAGTGCTGAAACCGATCAGAAGCTGAAAGATAACCCACTTGAAGCACAGGTTGTTGATAAGGAAGTGGCTCAGGGCGGTGTTGATATGGCAGAGCGTCCGGGCTGGCTGGGTAAGATCCCAGAAGTGGATGTAATGACCAGCGATGAGGCAAAGGCTTACGTTCGGGAGTGGAACGGCCAGGATCTGGCGAATATTGATGTAAACAGTCCTGACTGGACGAAGTTTGCAGCGTTCGCATCTGACCCGGAAAATCAGGCAGCGGTAGCATCTTTGGGGATGTTAGGTAAAGACCTTGTTTCGATAGCAAAAAATACCGTTGTGACAAAATCTTTATTTAAAGAAATGACGGCTCAAGGTATTAAATTTACACCTGAAAATGTTGTTGGAGCAGCAAGAGATAGTAGTGGAAAAATTATTTTCCTTGAGAAGGGTAATTCTAAAGCAGGACTACAACATATTGTCAAAGAACATGGTAGTCAATTTTCGCAAATAGGTGTACCAGAGGCGCGTATTCCTGATGTGGTAATGAAGGCCGTCACTGATGGTAAAATAGTTGGTTATCAAGGGACTGGCACTGGTCGGCCAATATATGAAACTATGATAAATGGTAAGAAGTACAATATAGCCGTCACTGTAGGTAATAACGGATTTATTGTAGGTGCTAACTTGCGAGGTTCAGTCAAGTGAAGACAATAAAATTGATGGCTGATTATCATTGTCACCCATTATGGGGAACAACTCCGGAAGACTTGGGTGATATATCTCCTGAAGAGCTGCCGATATCATCGGAGTTAAAACACAATCTCAGGAAATGGGCTGAGCGGTATGATGCCATACTTAATATGGATGATCCGATGTCGTCTGGTTTCAAAAATGAAAGGGAAGAAAAACAATTTATTGATGATGGTTATAAACTGGCTCTTCTTCTTCAGGAAGAGCTTGGGGATAGTTATAATATTATTTACCATTCTGAGTATTAAGTAATCCCGGCCAATTGGCCGGGATCTTTGCTGTTATGCCCTAAAATCTCCCACTTCCCGCTGCTGCAACCGGATCACACCGGGTGCGGCGGTGAGTTCCAGTTGTTCCGCGCTGGTAATGCCGGATGCGGTGAGCCAGTCGCTACCGATGATCAGTTGGCCGTTCTCCCGTACCCAATCCGCTCCCAAATCTTGCCGTTGCTGGGGCGCGCAGGTGAGCGCGGAGGTCGGGCGCAACCTGACGTTGCAGAGCCAGCAGGACAGCGATCGCTATGACGCGAAGCAGACCAGCGTCAGCGGCGGGGTGAGCGTGCCGATCGGTGCGGGCAGTGGTTCAGCGAACCTGAGCGCCAGCCGCGACAAACTGCACAGCAATTACTGTAAGCACACCGGTTTTAGTTCCAGGCACTTTTTGAGATTTCCGGTTTTTCAGCCATCAACCGGTACTCTTCTGGCGTCAGGTTGTTCAGGGATTCATGAGGCCGCTCGCTGTTATATTCAGCCAGCCAGCACTCCGTAATTTCCCGCGCTTCATTCAGGGTTCTGAACAGATAAAAATCCAGTATCTCTGTCCGGTATGTCCGGTTAAAACGCTCGATAAACGCATTCTGCGTCGGCTTTCCCGGCTTGATGAATTCCAGCAACACACCATGTTCTTCGGCCCATTGCGCCAGTGCCAGTGAGACCAGTTCTGGCCGGATAGCCGCGGTTTGCCACTATCCTGTCCAGCACTCTCACGACGCGTTGCGCCGGGATATTCAGGTCAATTTCTATCGCCAGCGCTTCACGGTTAAAATCATCCACCACATTGAAGGTCCGGAAGCGTCTGCCACACACCAGCGCATCATGCATAAAATCTATCGACCAGCTCTGGTTAAGTGCTTCCGGCGTCGCCAGAGGAGCCGGATTGCGCACCGGCAGACGTTGCTTTCCCTTACGGCGAAAATTCAGTTTCAGCAGGCAGTAAATCCGGTGAACGCGTTTATGGTTCCACCTGTTGCCCTGCCTGCGCAGCAACTGGAACAGCTTCTTAAAGCCGTATCGCGGATAGCGCTCCGCCAGTTCAGTCAGCGCCTGGATCACCGGCTCATCGCGCCGGGTATCGGGCTGGTAAAAATACACCGTCCTGCTCAGCGATAACGTCCTGCATGCCTGGCGTACGCTCATCGAAAACATCTCTTTCACATAGCTGACGAGCTCACGCTTTATCGCTGGTTTTAAAGCTTTTTTTCAATGACGTCTTTTAACGCGCGATTTTCCAGACTCAGGTCGGCAAACATCTGTTTGAGACGGCGGTTTTCGTCCTCAAGATCCTTCATCTTTTTGATATCAGAGGCTTCCATGCCGCCATACTTCGCTTTCCAGTTATAGTACGAAGCCTCAGATATTCCCGCTTCGCGGCAGACATCTTTGACGGTACGTCCGGCTTCAACAGACTTCAGAACAGTGATGATCTGGTGCTCGGTAAATCGGGCTTTACGCATGGTGATCTCCTCAGGGACATAATCAGTATGTCGGAAGATCTCTAAAAGTGAATGGTTCGTTTTGCAGGGATGCTTACACAGCCAGCTGCAGGCGGGCAAGGACGTCAGTCTGGAAGCGGCGCGGGATGTGAACCTGGTGTCAGCGAAGAACAACGAGTTCCTGACTGGTAAAAACAGCAGCAAGAGGGCAGCGTCGGCCAGCGCGTTATCCTTACTGCGACATCAAAAAACCACCGGCGGCACAGTTTGCCGGCTCAACGTGGCCGCCCGCTGCAAGGCGTGCCGATCGCCTTGCTCGCTTTCGGTTTTTCCCCCGGAGAAAGTACGCAGCGCCAGCATCTTGCCGACTTTTTCGCCGTCAACGGCAAACAGCTGCTCGGCCTGGGTGCCCATATGCGTTTTGGAGGTGACATAAATCGCAGGCCGGTTGTTAACCGTGACGAAAGCGGCCTTGCCGAGCGTCCTGCCGTAATAGCGCACGGCCGTCATGCCTGAGAACGTCTCGTTGGCCCCGATGCGCACCAGATAAGGCTGTTCATCAAACCCGGCGTCGACAATCAGATTGACCACGCACAGATCGTTGGCGCAATCGACGATGTGTAATTTGGGTTTTCGCCCTTCCTTGATGACGTTGGTCCAACCGCCTTTTTCCATGCTGTCGCTATAGGCCTGATAAAACGCGGAGCGAAAGGCGTCTTGTCTGTCCGGCGTCAGCGCTATCGGGGCGGCGTTGGAAAAGGCCGGCAGGCAGGCGGCGATGCCGAGCAGCACTCCGGCCAGTTTCCCGAACAATTTATTACTGTTGGCTGATTGTCGGTAAGGCATGCGGCGTTCCCTCTCATTGAAAAATATCTCGGCGCCACAAAAGTGTAGCAGCGCCAGAGAGGGGATTCCTGACTACGCTCCCGGCCCGATCAACTGCCGCTGGACTGCCGCGCCGGGCATCATCGCCTCCAGCCCCTGGATCAGCGCGTCGCCGGCCTGCTGCAGCGCCTCGAGCGGCATCTCCGGCAGGCTTTCGAGGATAAACCACATCAGCGGGCTTTCCACGCTCAGGCGGGTTCTGACGCCCTGACGCCAGTTCCAGCGCCGGCAGGTGACGCCGGTATCATCACGCCATACCACTTCCCCCGCTTCCGGCGCTTCGTGGGCCGGCTGCCCCTCTTTGATGGTGTCGAACAGCTCTGTGCCGTCGGCGATGACCAGCCGCGGCTGACCGGCGTAGGCGGCCAGGTTCTCGCCGCCGACCGGCACCGCATAGCGCAGGCTGACCGCGTTGTAGAGATCCACCACCGGGTCGATGGCGGGCATCATGCCGTCGCGCTGTACGCGTTTGCGCAGCGCCAGTGCCGAACAGGGGGTGCGTTTGGGTTTGGCGCCGAATGCCTTGAACACGTTATCCCAGGCCGCCAGATGCGCGTCCGCCCACGTCGGCTCGCCGGCCATCACCGCCTGGCAGGCCTGCTGCAGCGCGGTTTCCCCGACGTCAGGGTGGCGTACCGGCGCGGGTTCCACCAGAATGCTCAGCGCCCGGAAGGCTGGCGCAAGGCGGGTAATCTGCGGATCGATTGACGGGGTGACGCTAGGCATAGAATAATCCTGTAATGACCAATTTATTGCATACTAGCGACCAATGACCAAAAAAGTCAATAAAACGACCGAAGCGGGGGCCGATGTCGTCTCGGTAAGCGCCGCCGTCGCCGGGCGTATCCGGGAGTTTCGCCGTCAGCAGAAGCTGTCGCTCGACGAACTGTCGCGCCGCGCCGGCATCAGCAAAGGCATGCTGGTGGAGGTGGAGAAAGCGCAGGCTAACCCCAGCATCGCCATTTTGTGCAAAATCGCCGCCGCGATGGGGCTGTCCGTCGCCGATATTGTCGATGTCGCCAGTAAACCGCAGGCGCACCTGATCTCACAGCAGGACATTCCCACGCTGTGGCACGGACCGCAGGGCGGCAGCGCCCGGCTGCTGGCCGGCACCAGCGGCCCGGATATGCTGGAGCTTTGGCGCTGGGACATGCAGCCCGGTGAAGATTTTGCCTCAGAGGGGCATCCGGCAGGCACCACGGAACTGCTGCATGTTGAAAGCGGTAGTCTGACTGTGCAGGTCGGCGATGTGTCGCTGACGGTGCCGGCGGGCAGCTCCGCCGTCGCCAAAACCGATGTGCCGCACGCCTACCGCAATCAGGGCGCGGATGTGCTGGTGTTCACCATGACGGTGATGGAACGCCATATTTATCAGTAGCCTGATAACGTGATAGCGGCCGTTGCCGTGATTTACCGCTTGTAAAACATTTGGTGATATGTGAGCCAGCACTTTTATCACGATGAACTATAGTTAACCTTCATCACGGAGGGGGAGCTATGCGCTTTATCGTCATCAGGCATGCAGAATCACAGGGAAGTCGCGAAGGGATCATTCAGGGACAGCATGACAGCCCGGTGACGGCCGATGGCTATCGCCAGATCGCAGCACTGATGGCGGCGCTGAAAGACACCACGCTGACGCAGATTTTCAGTTCTCCTTCCGGCCGGGCAATGACCACCGCGCAGGCGCTGGCGGCGCACTGCAAGTGCGTTGTGCGCAGCGATGAGCGCCTCTATGAACAACATTTCGGCTGTTATCAGGGCCAATCCTACCATCAGGCCATCTCCAGCGACCCAAGCGGTTTCGCCCGTATTTTTGCCGGCGAACCGACGGCGACTGCGCCGCAGGGCGAGTCGGCGCTGCAGGTGGTACAGCGGCTGATGTCTTTTTTCCGCAGTTTCCCCGCCGGCTCCTGCGGCACCGCCGGGGTGGTGACGCACGGCCATGCCATTCAGGCGCTGATCTGGCAGTTACAGGGCGCCAACCCCAAAGAAGAAACCAGCAAGTACGGCCATCTGAGCGGCAGCTATTCGATTGTTGAAGCCGGCAGTCAGGGGCTGACGCTGCAGCACTGGGGCATCGCCAGCCATTTACGCGCGTTGCGCCGCTCGCCGATCTGAGCAACGCTCAGACAAACCCCAATAAACGGAAAGCATCATCCTGCGGGTGATAATCCAGCAGGCGGGAGGTTTCCTCCAGCGACAGCCGTTTGTAGCGGTTGTCGGAGATGCCGTGCACTACCGCATAATGCACACCATCGACGCGAATACAGCGGTCCAGCAGGTCGGCAGCGTCGCGGTGGCTGAGGAAGGCGCTCATATCGCGGGCGCTGACCTGCTGGCCCGGCTCCAGCGTGCAGAAGTTGGCGAGACGCACCGACAGCGCGGATAATCCCTCCTGATAGGCAAAATAGGCGGCGATGCCTTCGCCGAACGCCTTGCTGGCACCGTACAGGTTTTTCGGTCGCGGCGCGTCGTCCGGCCGCACCTGATAATCCAGCGGATAGCCTTCCACCGCCTGCGCGCTGCTGGCGAACACCACGCGCCGGCAGCCGGCGTCTTTGGCGGCGCGGAAGATATTAAAGGTGCCGAGGATATTGTTGTCTTTGAGCGAGCCGCAAAAATCGGCGTCGGGCGAGGGGTCGGCGGCCAGGTGCAGCACGGTGTCGATGCCGTCGCAGGCGCGGCGGCAGGCCTGCAGATCGCGGATGTCGCAGGCGATGATTTCATCATGCGCGCCGATATCGGTCAGGAGGGCGGTATCGCGCTCCGCCAGCCGCAGCGCATGGCGTCCGGCGATAGCCCGTCGATAGACGGTGGCCACCCGGCCTCCGGCGCCGGTAATCAGGATACGTCCTATCTCATTACGCAACGTCATGGCTTTTAATCCCTAAAGCAAATTACGCTGGTCCAGTAATAATCCCATGAAGTATTTTTGTCCAGAATAATATTAATAATTCTGATGGTTATTGTTGGTAAGACCGCTGAAGGGATAGGTAACGCGCTGATGTAAAATATTTTACATACAGACGGCTGAAAATAACGCTATTTTACGTCAGGGTATGGATATAAATACCGAGTTTTCACCCGGTTATTTCTCCGCCACCGCCGGCAGCGCACGCCTGGTGGTAGATTATTTAGTTAGTTAATCTTATCTATTGGCGGGTGTTGTCCGGCGCTCAGGCGGATGCGCGTTCACTGTCGCGGTAGCGCTGACGCGCATGCTCAAACCAACTGGCGGGTACGCTGTGCGGAGGCAGCAGCAGCGCCGCCAGCCCCTGTTCGACGATATGGTGGGCCTGCTGCCAGAGTTGGCGATCCCCTTCGGTGAGCACTTCCAGCAGGCGCTGTTTTTCAATCAGATAGGTGCGGGCGAAGTGGCTGTCGTAGGTCAGCAGCGAGCGGGTGTTGTCGATCAAATCCGCCAGCTTGATGGTTTTTGCCTGCGGTGAGGCCTGCGCGCTGTGGCGTCGGTCGTCATTCTTACGCTGGTAACGGTTGCCGCTGCCGGGCGTGCTGACGTTGGTCAGCATGCCGACCAGTTCCGCCACCTGCGGGCCAAAGCGGCTTTCCAGGTCGGCCAGCGTGGTTGGCGTGTCTTCCACCGTGTCGTGCAGCCAGGCCGCCGCCAGCATTTCGTCGGTATGGGGAACGCTGCGGACCAGCTCCATCACCGCCTGCGGATGCACAATATAGGGATCATTGGTGTATTTACGGCGTTGATCGATGGCCGCATGCGCCTTGGTGGCATAGCGGCGCGCACGTTCTACCAGCGTTGCGCTCATGGCTGTTCCCTCCCGTCCTGTGGCACGCAAATGCGTTCCTGTAAATAAAAAAATAGCACAATCGTCGGGTGTTAGCTTGCTATTTTATCGTGTGCTATATATGTTTAAACAATGAAAGATAACAATACATTCAACGAAAAAAACGCGCTGCAGCTCGATCAACAGATGTGTTTCGCGCTCTACTCGGCCAACCTGGCGCTGCATAAGGTGTATCGCAAACTGCTCAGCCAGCTGGAGCTGACCTATCCGCAATATCTGGTGATGCTGGTGCTGTGGGAGCGGGATGAGATCACCGTATCCGATATTGGCGAGCGGCTGTTTCTGGACTCCGCCACGCTGACGCCGCTGCTGAAACGTCTGGAGGCCGCCGGGCTGTTGGTGCGCTATCGTGCCGCCGCCGACGAGCGGCAGGTGATTATTGCGCTGACCGACGCCGGCCGTGCGCTGCGCGCCAAGGCGCAGTCGGTGCCGGAAGCGGTGATGTGTGCTTCTGCCTGTAGCCTGGAGGACGTACAGAGCCTGAAGCAGCAGCTGGAAACGCTGCGCGGCAACCTGCTCGGACAGGTGTAACGCTGGGTGGCGGGCAGCACGCACGATCGTCGATCGTGCGCTAAACTGAAAATGAGTCTGTTAAGTATATAGCGTGCGATTTAATCGCGAGCTCATCTGGCGCCGCGGCATCTATGACGGGCGACGCCTGTTGGCCCACTCGAAAAAAGGAAGCAAAGATGTCTATTGAAAAAGTTGTGTACCGCGCTCATGCAAAAGCCACCGGCGGCCGTGATGGTCGTGCTACCTCATCTGACGGCGTACTGGACGTGAAACTGGGCGTGCCGAAAGAGATGGGCGGCGCCGGCGGCGAGGTCACCAACCCGGAACAGCTGTTTGCCGCAGGGTATTCCGCCTGTTTTCTCGGCGCGCTGAAGTTCGTCGCGGCGAAGGAAAAGGTCAAAATTCCTGCCGATGCCGCCATTGAGGGCACGGTGGGCATCGGAGAAATCCCGAACGGTTTCGGCATTGAAGTGCAGTTGGATATCAGTCTGCCGGGGGTTGAGCGCAGCGTGGCGGAAGATCTGGTGCAGAAAGCGCACGTGGTTTGCCCATATTCCAATGCCACCCGTGGCAATATTGATGTTATATTAAACGTGAAATAACGCGTTCGAGCGCTGATCAATGGAGGGGAAACCCTCCATTTTTTGTTTTTTCTCCTGCCTCGCCCCGCGTCCTGAAGCGGCAACACGCCCATTGCTTAAGAATCATCCTGATTCTCGACTAAAAAATAGGGCTTATTGTCGATCGGCTGAACCTGCCGACGCATTGAGTGTCTGAATGGTTTCAGAACAGTTTAAAAGTCCCCCGGAGTTACCGCGTTGCATGAACAAAGTTAAATCGCTATCACAGCAGAATTTATCGTTATTGTTAGCGATCTATATCGGCATCTTTTTAAACCTTTCCGTTTTTTATCGTCGTTTTGATTCATTTGCGCACGGCATTCAGGGGATTAAGGTTGTTTCCGCAATAACGGAAGTTGTTGCTATCGTTCTGTTCACCTTCTTTATCATGCGTCTGATATCGCTGGGCGGCCGGTTGTTTTACCGCATCGTCGCCTCGCTGCTGGTATTGATCTCGGTGGCGGCCAGCTATTACATGACCTTCTTCAACGTGGTGATCGGCTACGGCATTATCGTGTCGGTGATGACCACGGATATCGATCTGTCGAGAGAAGTGGTCGGCATGCACTTTGTGGTGTGGATGCTGGTGGTCAGTGCGCTGCCGCTGCTGCTGATCTGGCGCAACGACCTGCGTGATACGCTGATTGAACAGCTGAAAACGCCGGGCCGGCGGCTGAAGCCGCTGCTGGTGCTGCTGGCGGTGGTTGCGCTGGTGTGGCTGCCGCTGCGCACGCTGGATAAAGAGCAGACCGCGCAGGAGAAAATCACCAATATCGACCTGCCGAGCTATGGCGGCGTGGTGGCGCACTCTTACCTGCCGTCCAACTGGCTGTCGGCGCTGGGGCTGTTTGCCTATACCCGCTACGATGAAAGCCAGGACGCCGCCAATATGTTCGACCCGGCGCAGCACTTTACCTACGTGGCGCCGGACGGCCTCGATGATACCTATGTGGTGTTTATCATCGGCGAAACCACCCGCTGGGACCATATGGGCATGCTGGGCTATGAGCGTGACACCACGCCGAAGCTGTCGAAAGAGAAAAACCTGGTGGCGTTCCGCGGCGAGTCCTGCGATACCTCGACCAAGCTGTCGCTGCGCTGCATGTTTGTGCGCGAAGGCGGCACCTCGGACAACCCGCAGCGTACGCTGAAAGAGCAGAATATTTTTGCGGTGCTGAAAGAGCTGGGCTTTACCTCCGAGCTGTTTGCCATGCAGAGCGAGGTGTGGTTCTACAACAACACCGACGTGAATAATTACTCCTTCCGCGAGATGATTGCCTCTGAGAAGCGCAATGACGGTAAATCGGTCGACGATATGCTGCTGGTGGATGAGATGAAAGAGTCGCTGGCGCGCTATCCGAAGGGCAAGCACCTGGTGGTGCTGCATACCAAAGGCTCGCACTACCTGTACTCGCAGCGCTACCCGCGCAGCTATGCGCGCTATCAGCCGGAGTGCATGGGGGTGGATGATTTCTGTTCCAAAGATCAGCTGATCAACGCCTATGACAACACCGTGCTGTATACCGACAGCTTTATCGATAAGGTGATCGACCAGGTGCGCGATAAGAAAGCCATCGTGTTCTATGCTGCCGATCATGGTGAATCGATCGGCGAGAACTCACACCTGCACGGTACGCCGCGTGAGATGGCGCCGCCGGAGCAGTTCCGCGTGCCGATGATCGTCTGGGCCTCGGACAAATATCTGGCGGACGACCACAACCGCAGCGCGTTTGAGCGTCTGCAGGCGCAGCAGCGGGTGGGCAAATCCCACCGTCACGTTGAGCTGTTTGACACCATTCTCGGCTGCCTGGGCTATACCTCGCCGGACGGCGGTATCGTCGCCAAGAATAACTGGTGCAACAACCCTAATGCGGCACCGGTATCGGCCAAGGCGACGCCTGCTCCTTCGGCGCCGGCCGCCGGCGCGGTCGCCAAGCCGTAATCTGACTAACCAGGCGCCGTCGCTGATTTTTTGGCTGATCCGGCGCTTTTATCGCCGTTTGCAACGGCGGGGCGAAAAAGTGATTGACGCCCCTGTGCGCCAGCAGTAAGATGCGCCCCGCATCGGCGAGTAGCGCAGCTTGGTAGCGCAACTGGTTTGGGACCAGTGGGTCGGAGGTTCGAATCCTCTCTCGCCGACCACCATTCGAAAAACCTGCTTTTTAAAGCAGGTTTTTTTTCGTCTGTCGATCGGCCATACCGTAGCCGTGAGGATGGAGAGACGCCGCCACAGACCCGCTCAACTTTTTTCCCTGCGCGCAGATAGTTGCCGAGCGGCGCGAAAAAAGCGCTCATCGGACTCACTCTTTCGGGGTATTCGTCAGCATTTCGTTCTGTTTTTGCAGCCAATCGTAAAAATAACCGTTCAGATTTTCAGCATTTAACAACAAACTTTTTTAGTTTTTTCCCGGAGTTTAACGCTGGTTAGATTTTGTTACTCAGGGAATCACACTGATAAATTGTCGTATAGCATAAATTTCATGCTGTATATGTTAACAAATGGTTTTTTTTATGTTTGTTTGCTGTTTCTCACAGTCTGCGTAAAACCCCACTGGTTATATTGACGCCACCCTCAACAGTTGGCAATTTGATAGCCTTAGGGGTTAGAGCGAGAGCTGTTTGAGTGGCGACCACCCGCTTAAACGCCTATTTCCGGATGCGTTCCATCCGGCTCATTTCTGACCCTGGCCGCCGCACAGACCGCGCAATAAAAAAATACAGGTCTGGCGGACATTAACCCCCACGATTTCATGCTGCAGGAAAGCGGCACCCCAGAACGGCGCACTGCCTTGGCAGTGGGCCAGGTAAGGGCCGCCGTCGCACCGGCCAGCGGAAACGTGACGGGTATACACACATCACATCACAAATGGAGCACTAACGATGACGAGTTCCTTGACCAAATCGGGGATGCTGAAATTCGGTATAGGACTGGTGGCGCTGACCGTCGCCGCCAGCGTACAGGCGAAAACGCTGGTTTACTGTTCTGAAGGTTCGCCGGAAGGCTTTAACCCGCAGCTGTTCACCTCCGGCACCACCTATGACGCCAGCTCGGTGCCAATCTATAACCGTCTGGTGGAGTTCAAACTCGGCACCACCGAAATCGAGCCGAGCCTGGCCGAAAAATGGGACGTCAGTGAAGACGGCAAAACCTACACCTTCCACCTGCGTAAAGGCGTGAAGTGGCAAAGCAGCAAAATCTTTAAGCCGACGCGCGATTTCAACGCCGACGACGTGGTCTACTCCTTCGAACGCCAGCAGGATGCCAAACACCCGTACCACAAGGTCTCCGGCGGCAGCTATGAGTACTTCCAGGGCATGGGCATGCAGGATTTGATCGCCAAGGTGGAGAAGGTGGACGATCACACCGTGCGCTTTGTGCTGACCCGTCCGGAAGCGCCGTTCCTGGCCGATTTGGGCATGGATTTCGCCTCGATTCTGTCGGCGGAATATGCGGACAACATGATGAAAGCCGGCACGCCGGAAAAAGTGGACCTCAACCCGGTCGGCACCGGTCCGTTCCAGCTGCTGCAGTACCAGAAAGACTCGCGCATCCTGTATAAAGCGTTCGACGGCTACTGGGGCACCAAGCCGAAGATCGACCGTCTGGTGTTCTCCATCACGCCGGACGCCTCCGTGCGTTACGCCAAGCTGCAGAAAAACGAATGTCAGGTGATGCCGTACCCGAACCCGGCCGACCTGGCGCGTATGAAGCAGGACAAAACGATCAACCTGATGGAACAGCCGGGGCTGAACGTCGGCTATGTGTCGTTTAACGTCGAGAAAAAGCCGCTGGATAATGTGAAGGTGCGTCAGGCGCTGACCATGGCGGTCAACAAGCAGGCCATTATCGATGCGGTCTATCAGGGTGCCGGTCAGGCGGCGAAAAACCTGATCCCGCCGACCATGTGGGGCTACAACGACGCGGTGAAGGATTACGCCTACGACCCTGAAAAAGCGAAGGCGCTGCTGAAAGAGGCCGGCATGGCGGAAGGCTTCACCATCGACCTGTGGGCGATGCCGGTACAGCGTCCGTACAACCCGAACGCCCGCCGTATGGCGGAGATGATTCAGTCCGACTGGGCGAAGATCGGCGTCAAGGCCAAAATCGTTTCCTATGAGTGGGGTGAATACCTCAAGCGCGCCAAAGACGGCGAGCACCAGACGGTGATGATGGGCTGGACCGGCGACAACGGGGATCCGGATAACTTCTTCGCCACGCTGTTCAGCTGCGCGGCGGCGAAGGACGGTTCCAACTATTCACGCTGGTGCGACAAGTCGTTCGAAGCGCTGATTCAGCCGGCGCGTGCCGCCTCTGACCATAACAAGCGCATCGAACTCTACAAGCAGGCGCAGGTGGTGATGCACGACCAGGCGCCGGCGCTGATCATCGCCCACTCCACCGTTTACGAGCCTGTGCGTAAAGAAGTCAAAGGCTACGTGGTGGATCCGCTGGGTAAACATCACTTCGAGAACGTATCCCTGGATTAATGCTTAACCGGGCCGGGTTTACCCGGCCCTGACAAGCCGGGGATGGCGCATCAGCCGCAGGCACAACGCGTTGCGCCTGCGGCTGCCCGTCCCCGCCAGGATCTTTTCAGAAGATGTGAGCTTAATAAGCCCGGCGGACGATGAGCTGTCGGGCGCCTATACAGAGAGTTCGGGATATGTTGCAGTTCATACTCCGACGTTTGGGGTTAGTTATCCCAACGTTTATCGGCATTACTTTGCTGACTTTTGTCTTTGTGCACATGATCCCCGGCGATCCGGTGACGATCATGGCCGGGGAGCGCGGGATCTCCGCAGAGCGCCATGCGCAGATCATGGCGGAAATGGGGCTGGACAAGCCGCTGTATCAGCAATATTTCACTTACGTATCCAATGTGCTGCAGGGCGACTTGGGTACGTCCCTCAAGAGCCGTATTTCCGTCTGGGACGAGTTCGTGCCGCGCTTTAAGGCGACGCTGGAGCTGGGCATCTGCGCGATGATATTCGCCGTGCTGGTGGGCATTCCGGTCGGCGTGCTGGCGGCGGTGAGGCGGGGATCGATTTTTGACCATACCGCGGTGGGCATCTCGCTGACCGGCTATTCGATGCCGATTTTCTGGTGGGGAATGATGCTGATCATGCTGGTATCGGTGCAGCTGAACCTGACGCCGGTCTCCGGCAGGATCAGCGATACGGTGTTCCTTGACGATACTCTGCCGCTGACCGGCTTTATGCTGATCGACACCTTATTCTGGGGCGAGCCCGGCGATTTTGTCGATGCGGTGATGCATATGATTTTGCCGGCGGTAGTGCTGGGCACCATTCCGCTGGCGGTGATCGTGCGTATGACCCGTTCGTCGATGCTGGAAGTGCTGGGGGAGGACTATATCCGCACCGCGCGCGCCAAGGGCGTCAGCCGCATGCGGGTGATTGTGGTGCATGCGCTGCGCAACGCGCTGCTGCCGGTGGTGACGGTGATTGGTCTGCAGGTCGGCACGCTGCTGGCGGGCGCCATTCTGACCGAAACCATCTTCTCCTGGCCGGGCCTTGGCCGCTGGCTGATTGAAGCGCTGCAGCGGCGCGACTACCCGGTGGTGCAGGGTGGGGTGCTGCTGGTCGCCTGTATGATCATCCTGGTTAACCTGCTGGTAGACGTGCTCTACGGCGTGGTTAACCCACGTATTCGTCACAAGAAATAAGGGGCGCCGTAATGACTCAAGTAACTGAGCCGGTAGCCACCGGCGCGCCGAAGCCCATGACGCCGCTGCAGGAGTTTTGGCACTACTTCAAGCGCAATAAAGGGGCCGTGGTCGGCCTGGTCTATATCATCATTATGCTGGTTATCGCGCTGGGCGCCGGTTTCCTGGCGCCGCATGCGCCGGCGGAACAGTTCCGCGACGCGCTGCTCAAACCGCCGGTCTGGCAGGAGGGCGGCAGCTGGCAGTTTATTCTCGGCACCGACGACGTGGGCCGCGACGTGCTGTCGCGGCTGATGTTCGGCGCACGCCTGTCGCTGCTGGTCGGCTGTCTGGTGGTGGCGCTGTCGTTGATTATGGGCGTGGTGTTCGGCCTGCTGGCCGGCTACTGCGGCGGCGTGGTGGACGCCGTCATCATGCGCGTCGTCGATATTATGCTGGCGCTGCCGAGCCTGCTGCTGGCGCTGGTGCTGGTGGCGGTATTCGGGCCGTCGATCGTCAATGCGTCACTGGCGCTGACCTTCGTCGCCCTGCCGCACTACGTGCGCCTCACCCGCGCGGCGGTGCTGGTGGAGGTCAACCGCGACTACGTCACCGCCTCACGGGTGGCAGGCGCCGGGGCGCTGCGCCAGATGTTCGTCAATATTCTGCCTAACTGTCTGGCGCCGCTGATCGTGCAGGCGTCGCTCGGTTTTTCCAATGCCATTCTCGATATGGCCGCGCTGGGTTTCCTCGGTATGGGCGCACAGCCGCCGACGCCGGAATGGGGCACGATGCTCTCCGACGTACTGCAGTTCGCGCAAAGCGCCTGGTGGGTAGTGACCTTCCCGGGGCTGGCGATTCTGCTGACGGTGCTGGCGTTTAACCTGATGGGGGACGGTTTGCGCGATGCTCTCGACCCCAAACTCAAGCAGTAACTGAGGAATGGATCATGGCGTTATTAAATGTAGATAAGCTTTCGGTGCACTTTGGTGACGAAGGCGCGCCGTTCCGCGCGGTTGATCGCATCAGCTACAGCGTGGAGCAGGGGCAGGTAGTGGGCATTGTCGGCGAATCCGGCTCCGGCAAGTCCGTCAGTTCGCTGGCGATTATGGGGCTGATTGATTATCCCGGCCGGGTGATGGCCGATAACCTGGCGTTCAACGGCCAGGATTTGCAGAAACTGTCAGAGAAAGAGCGCCGCCAGCTGGTGGGCGCCGAAGTGGCGATGATTTTCCAGGATCCGATGACCAGTCTGAACCCGTGCTACACCGTCGGTTTTCAGATTATGGAAGCGCTGAAGGTGCACCAGGGCGGCAGCCGCCGCACCCGGCGTCAGCGCGCGGTCGATCTGCTGACGCAGGTGGGGATTCCCGACCCGGCGTCGCGGCTGGACGTCTACCCGCATCAGCTGTCCGGCGGTATGAGCCAGCGCGTGATGATCGCCATGGCGATCGCCTGCCGGCCCAAGCTGCTGATTGCCGATGAGCCGACCACCGCGCTGGATGTCACCATCCAGGCGCAGATCATCGAGCTGCTGCTGGAGCTGCAGCAGCGTGAAAACATGGCGCTGGTGCTGATTACCCACGACCTGGCGCTGGTGTCGGAAGCGGCGCAGCACATTATCGTGATGTACGCCGGTCAGGTGGTGGAGTCCGGCAAGGCGTCGGAAATCTTCCGCGCGCCGCGCCATCCGTATACCCAGGCGCTGTTGCGCGCGCTGCCGGAGTTTGCCGCCGACAAGGCGCGCCTGGCGTCGCTGCCGGGCGTGGTGCCGGGCAAGTATGACCGCCCGGGCGGCTGTCTGCTCAACCCGCGCTGCCCGTACGCCACCGAGCGCTGTCGCAATGAGGAGCCGGAACTGCGCAGCATTCCCGGCCGTCAGGTTAAATGTCACACACCGCTGGATGATGCGGGGAGGCCGACCGTATGAGCCAGAATCAACCTTTACTGCAGGCCACCGGGCTGAAGAAGTATTATCCGGTGAAGAAAGGCCTGTTTGCGCCGGAGCGGCTGGTGAAAGCGCTGGACGGCGTCTCTTTCACCCTGGAGCGCGGCAAGACGCTGGCGGTGGTGGGGGAATCCGGCTGCGGCAAGTCCACGCTGGGCCGCCTGCTGACCATGATTGAGACGCCGACCGACGGCGAGCTGTACTATCAGGGGCAGGATCTGCTGAAGCCGGACGTCACGGCGGAAAAGCTGCGCCGACAGAAGATCCAGATTGTGTTCCAGAATCCCTATGGATCGCTCAACCCGCGCAAGAAGGTCGGGCAGATCCTTGAGGAGCCGCTGCTGATCAACACCTCGCTCAGCGCCGCCGAGCGGCGGGAGAAGGCGCTGGCGATGATGGCCAAAGTCGGGCTGAAAACCGAGCATTACGACCGCTATCCGCATATGTTCTCCGGCGGCCAGCGGCAGCGTATCGCCATCGCCCGCGGTCTGATGCTGAATCCGGACGTGGTGATCGCCGATGAGCCGGTCTCCGCGCTTGACGTGTCGGTGCGGGCGCAGGTACTTAACCTGATGATGGACCTGCAGCAGGAGCTGGGGCTGTCCTACGTGTTTATTTCGCACGACCTGTCGGTGGTGGAGCATATCGCCGACGAGGTGATGGTGATGTATCTGGGGCGCTGCGTGGAGAAGGGCAGTAAGGACGCCATATTCAACAATCCGCGCCATCCGTACACTCAGGCGCTGCTGTCGGCGACGCCGCGCCTGAACCCGGATATGCGTCGGGAGCGCATCAAGCTGAGCGGCGAGCTGCCCAGCCCGATGAACCCGCCGCCGGGCTGCGCATTTAACGCCCGCTGCCGCCGGGCGTTCGGCGCCTGTACGCAGCGCCAGCCGCAGCTGCGCCAGTATGGCGAGCAGATGGTGGCGTGTTTTGCCGTCGATCAGGATGAGGAGCGCGGATAACCCGCTGGGGGAGCAGGGGCCGTAGCGGCGGCCCCTGTTATTCAGCCAGGCAGAAATAAAGTCGCCGGCGACGAGCGGATAAGGAATATGGCCATTTTCCCTTATGTCGGAAAGGTTAAATAGCGTCGCCTTTTTATGTCATAAAATAGCGAAAGTATGCAGAATGACTAGCAGGGTAATTATTTCTTATCGCGGTTAAAAACAAGAATCGCATTTGTATTCAGAATGTTCCTAGTCAAAATGTTGACATGATTAAAATAAAACGGGCGCATATTTTATGCGCCCGTTTGCTATCCGCCATCCTTGTTATTGCGGGTAGGGCACCCAGTCGCCGCCGTTAAGGCGAATATAGGTTTTACCCTGATATTGCATCACCACCGCATTATCATTTTCAGAGATTGGCGCGGTCTGCGGCAGGCCCTGAGTCAGCGTCTGCCAGTCTACCTGGTCGGCGCTAAAGGCTTTGCCGTCAACCAGGCGCGCCACCAGTTCGGAAATCGCCAGATAGCTGCTCGGCGTTTTCACCTGCAGCGGGCTGCCCGGGTGTGCCGCTGTCATGCCGACCAGCTTAACGCCGACCGGAATGTGGGTGATGCTCGGGCTGGGAATATCGCGCAGGCCGGACATCTGCATTTTGTCGCCGACCAGCGCCGCGCCGTGTTCCGGCACGATGACCACCATCACTTTACGGCCGGACTTCTCCAACTGGTCAAGGAAGGTGTTCAACTGATCGAACAGCTGCTGCGCCCGTGGCGCATAGTCGGCGGTCTTTTTCGAACCGACGGCGCGGTTGCCGTCGTGCAGCGGAATCAGGTTGAAGAAGGTCGCGGTGCGCGCTTCGCCGCCGTTTTTCTGCTGCTCCAGCCAGCGGTTCAGCAGCTGCAGGTCGTTGTAAATCGGTTCGCCGTCAAACGAGGCCAGCTCATTGCCGATGCCGGCCTGCGACATCAGCGGCGCCTGCATATCACCTTCCTCGCGCAGTTCTTTCAGGTAATTGCCGAACACGCCGGAATGGTCCATCATCAACTGCTCTTTGAAACCAAGTTTCGCCAGGTTATCAAACAGATAGCACTGATTATTCACCGGCTGGTACAGGTCGCGGTGCGACGTCTGGCCGCAGCTGGCGCGCAGCAGACGAATCGACGCCGGGCCGCTGTAGGCGGTCGCCGAGTTGAAGTTGTCGAACATAATGTCCATTTTCGCCCACAGCGGGTGGTTCTGCAGCCCGGAGGCCTCAATGTCCGACCAGGCCAGCGAGCAGATATTGATCACCAGCAGGTCGAACGG
Source organism: Serratia rhizosphaerae (assembly GCF_009817885.1). Taxonomy (NCBI): domain Bacteria; kingdom Pseudomonadati; phylum Pseudomonadota; class Gammaproteobacteria; order Enterobacterales; family Yersiniaceae; genus Serratia; species Serratia rhizosphaerae. The sequence continues at coordinate 1,981,372 of NZ_CP041764.1, read as the reverse complement.
CTGGGCATCGGCCGGCAGCGATGCCGGGAAGGCGGTGGCGCGCTTTTTCTCCTGCTGATAGAACCGATCGAGGTAGGCCGTCAGATTGGCGCTGGTCGGCGGCCCGCTGGCGGCGGGCAACTGGCCGTTGGCGGTATCGTCAGCGGACGCCGGCGTAGCGGCTGGCCCCGGCGTCGCCGCGGTGCTGGGGGCGGACGGCAGCAGGGAAAACGCCGGGCCGCCGATGGCCAGCAGGTTGAGCCAGACCAGCGCTGCGACGGTAAACACCGTCACGCGGATCCACTGCGACAGGAACAGGTAGCCGATCAGCGCCACAAAGGCCGCGCCGACCATTTGCCAGTTGATAAAGCGCGTTACCAGTTCCAGCAGGTAGTCGGCGCTGAAGCCGGTGAGCTGCGAGCCCTGGCTGAGAATGCTGCTGATACCCGGTAGCCAGGTGTCGTGATAGAACAGCGCGATACCTATCGGAATCGCCAGCCAGTGGCGCCAGCGGTGCAGCCGCAGCGCGGGGATCGGCATCAGCAGGAAGGCCATAAACACCAGGTTGGCCAGCGGGTGGAAGTTCAGATAGCCGAACCACAGCAGGCCGAATTTAATCAGAAAATAGTAGTTCCAGCCGCCGAGACCGCGCCAGTAGCGCCACAGCGCGTGCGTGGTGTGCGTCGTGTTTTTATCGTTCATTGCGGTTTCTTACGCTTAATCTGAGAGGTGGAACCATCGCGCGACCACAATCCGGCCGACTGCAGATAACGCGGTGAAAGAAAACGGTTTTTTATATTGCGCCAGCCGTGGGGGAAGCGGCGGTGCAGTCCATAGCCCAGCGGGAGAAAGATAATCGCGCACAGCAGCACCAGCTGTACGATGTCGTCCAGATTGATCATGCCTGTTTCTCCTGAGCGGCGGGCAGGGTGATGGCCACCGGCTGGCGGCGCGCGGGCGGCGCGGCGTCCGCGTTTTTCTCCGCCGTTTTGGCAGCGATCGGCGTTTCCTGCCGGGCGGCGGGGGTAGCGACGCCCTGCGCCATACGCTTGATTTCCGAGTTGATATCGACGTCCTGATACCATACTACGCGGTTGCTGAACGCCTCCTCCACCGGCAGGCGCAGGATGTGCCGCAGCGCGGTGTCCAGATCGTTGATGCGGCAGGTGGAGAGAAACAGCAGCAGCCGTCCCTGCGCCACGGTCATCACGTCGCCGAAGCGGCGCAGCTGGCACAGCGTCATCGCCTGTTCGGCGCGCAGCCCCGGCGCCGGACGCAGCGCCACCATCACGCCTTTGCCGTCTTCCGGCAGCAGGGTATTGCCCATCAGCGAGCGCACCGCCGTCGTAAACGCCTCAGGGCGCAGATAGCCTTTCAGCTGCAGCGGGCGCAGGCCGGACAGCAGCACGTCGATATCTGCCGGCACGTGGCGTGAGAAGCGCTGCCCCTGGATGCCCTCCAGCATGGTGAGAAAGCGCGACAGCGGCGCGACGTGCGGCACAATCAGGTTGGCGCCGCAGGCCAGCAGCAGGCGTTCATCGCTGTAGCGCAGGCTGGCGCGCATTTCGCGCACCACGATTTTCAGACCGTTGCCGCGCTGCCGGCGCAGGCTGTGGATCTGCTGCGCCAGCGTATCGATTTCCTCGCTGTGGTACAGGGCGAACACCAGCGTGGCAGACAGCATCAGCATGCCCTGCTGCGCCAGCTGGGCGTTGTTTTCCAGCAGTTGCCAGTTGGCGGACAGCGGCGGTGCGCCTTCCAGCACGCGCTGTTCCGCCAGATAGAGGTGGTCGTCGTTGCGCGCGGCGCTGGGGACGGGTTTCTGGTCGTCTTCCCCCTGCCAGCCTTGCTGCGCGGCGTACAGCGTCAGCAGCTGGTTGGCGTTGACGCCGTTTGCCGTGCCCCACCAGTTCACCAGATACTGTGCGCTGTCCTGTTGCCACTGCAGGCTGGCCAGCCCGTCCAGTACGCGGTGCTGCGCCGCCAGTTGGCCGCGCAGTTTATTGACGCCGTTGCCGTGGCTGAGCACCACCAGGGTGCACTGCCGGCGGCGCAGCCAATGGACCAGCTCGCGCAGCCAGGCGTGGATTTCGTCGCGGGTGAAGGTTTGCCACAGGCTGGCGTGGGCCAACAGAATCAGCAGGCGGTTGCGTGGCTTCAGGGCGCGGGTCAGATCGTCGCTGAGGCTGAGCAGCGCGGCCTTTTTTTCCGGCAGGGTGTACAGCGGCAGTTTGCGCAGCGCCGGCGCCGCCAGTTCGCTCAGCAGCGCGTCGGGTTTGTCGCCGCTGCAGATCAAGGCGCCGCGGCTGTCGGCGGATAGCGCGGCGATGATTTGACGGCAAAGCAGGTTGGCGTCGGGTTGGCGGTCGCAGTTAATCCAATAAAATCCAGGGGACTGCATGACAGAAAGTTCTTCCCAAATCTGTCGTATTCCTAATGAGAAAGAGTGCGCCATAGGTTTTTCTACTTTCGTTGAAAGCGTCGCGGGTCAATAACTGGCAACTGGATTAAATTAATAAACGATTGTAACATTGTCATCAATAATAACAAATTCGCCACCTGAGTAATAATATCCGTTAGGATTTGTCTTATTGGATATTTCTTTCCATATCATTGCTATAGTTATGTAATATTAGCCTATTTTCAGAGACCGCAGGATGGATAATCAATTAATACGCTCCGATGCGGATTTATCGTCAGAAACGCCGGATGACCTGCAGGCGCTGCGTCACGCTTTCTCCTTACCCCCATTACGTTATATCGATATTTTGCAGCAGGAACGTTTAATGCAAATGATGACGCGTTGGCCGCTGCTGGATGAATTGTCCAAAGAATCAGGGAGTCACTAATTTATGCCGGTAATTGCGCTGCAGGGGATGCGGGGCGGAATAGGAACGACGTCGGTCACGGCGGCGTTGGCCTGGGCATTTCAGCAACTGGGTGAATCGGTGCTGGCGATCGACTGTTCGGCGGATAATTTACTGCGCCTGCATTTCAACACGCCGTTCGCGCTGGCGCGCGGCTGGGCGCGCGCGGAGCTGGACGGCGGCGACTGGCGGCAAGGGGCGATGCGCTACAGCGAAAACCTCGACTTTCTGCCGTTTGGCCGGCTGAGCGATGCGGAACGCCGCAATCTGCAGCAAAGCCCTACGCCGTGGCGAGAAAAGATCCGTCAGCTGCAGGACGCCGGGCGCTATCGCTGGATCCTGCTGGACGTCCCGGCGGGTGACGATGCGCCGGCACGGCAGGCGCTCGACGCCGCCGACCGGGCGTTTGTGCTGCTGACGCCGGACGCCAACTGCCATGCGCGCCTGCATCAGCAGCCGTTGCCGGAGCACGGCCATTTTCTGGTCAACGCTTACAACCCGCACAGTCAGCTGCAGCAGGATCTGCATCAGCTGTGGCTGCAGAGCCTGCATAACCTGCTGCCGGTGACGGTGCATCGCGACGAGGCGCTGGCGGAGGCGCCGGCGATGAAACAGCCGCTGGGGGAATACCGCCCGGAGAGCCTGGCGGCGGATGAGATTCTGACGCTGGCCAACTGGTGCCTGCTGCATCTGCAGGACAGCGCCGCATGAGCCGGGTGATGAATCTGCTGCTGATGCCGCCGGTCTATCAGGCGGTGCAGACGCGCTATCGCGGCTACCGGCGCAACGGTTCGTCAGCGCTGACTGCCCTGCTGACCACGCTGCTGATTGCCTGCGGCTGGGCGCTGCTGCGCTTTGAATCACCGTCCTGGCAGCGCATTCGCGCCGGCCGGACCTACTGGTTCCCGCATCTTTCCTCTACCCGGCCGCGTCCGGCCGACGCGCTGCGCTATCTGCTGCAGGCGCTGTGGCTGCTGCTGTTTCGCAGCGGGCGCGGGTCGCGCACGCGTTTTACCTTCAGCGGCTGGCGCACGCTGCGCCTGCGCTACCTCAACTGGATGCAGCGTTTGCCGCACCGGCTGGCGGACGCCGGCGTCGAGCAGCAGACCACGGCGCGCCTGGGGCGGATGAACCGCCATCTGCGCCGTATCCTGTTTATCTTTGCCGGCGTGCTGGCGGCGATCCTGGCGCTGCTGTGCATCTCCCAGCCGTTCGATCTGTCCGCGCAGTTTGTGTTTGTGCTGCTGCTGTGGGGCATTGCGCTGGTGGTGCGGCGGGTGCCGGGGCGTCTGCCGGCGCTGATGCTGATCGTGCTGTCGCTGACCGTCTCCTGCCGCTATCTGTGGTGGCGCTATACCGCCACGCTGAACTGGGATGACCCGCTCAGCCTGATCTGCGGCCTGTTGCTGCTGGTGGCGGAAACCTACGCCTGGGTGGTGCTGGTGCTGGGCTATTTCCAGACGGTGTGGCCGCTGAACCGTCAGCCGGTTGAGATGCCGCCGGACAGCCGCCAGTGGCCGACGGTCGATCTGATGGTACCGACCTATAACGAAGATCTCAGCGTGGTGAAACCGACCATCTATGCCGCGCTGGGCATCGACTGGCCGCGCGACAAGCTGAATATCTTTATTCTGGACGACGGCAACCGCCCGGAGTTTCGCGCTTTCGCCGAAGAGGTGGGGGTGAAGTATATTGCGCGCGCCACGCACGAGCACGCCAAGGCCGGTAATATCAACCACGCGCTGCAGCACGCCAGCGGCGAATTCGTGGCGATCTTCGACTGTGACCACGTGCCGACGCGCTCTTTCCTGCAGCTGACCATGGGCTGGTTCTTTAAAGACCGCAAACTGGCGATGCTGCAGACGCCGCACCACTTCTTCTCGCCGGATCCGTTTGAGCGCAACCTGGGCCGCTTCCGCCAGACGCCGAACGAAGGCACGCTGTTCTACGGGCTGGTGCAGGACGGCAACGATATGTGGGACGCCACCTTCTTCTGCGGCTCCTGCGCTATTTTACGGCGTTCGGCGCTGGATGAAATTGGCGGCATCGCGGTGGAAACCGTCACGGAAGACGCGCATACCTCGCTGCGCCTGCACCGTCTGGGCTACACCTCGGCCTATATCCGCATTCCGCAGGCGGCCGGACTGGCGACCGAGAGCCTGTCGGCGCATATCGGTCAGCGCATACGCTGGGCGCGCGGCATGGTGCAAATCTTCCGCCTGGACAACCCGCTGTTCGGCAAGGGGCTGAAGCTGGCGCAGCGACTGTGCTACGCCAACGCCATGCTGCACTTCTTGTCGGGCATCCCGCGGCTGATCTTCCTGACCGCGCCGCTGGCGTTTCTGCTGCTGCACGCCTATATCATCTTCGCACCGGCGTTGGCCATCGCGCTGTACGTGCTGCCGCATATGATCCACTCCAGCCTGACCAACTCGCGCATTCAGGGCAAATACCGCCACTCGTTCTGGAGCGAAATCTACGAAACGGTGCTGGCGTGGTATATCGCCCGGCCGACCACCGTGGCGCTGCTCAACCCGCACAAGGGTAAATTTAACGTCACCGCCAAGGGCGGCCTGGTGGAAGAGGAACACGTCGACTGGGTGATTACCCGGCCATATATGGTGCTGGTGCTGCTGAATCTGGCCGGCCTGTGCTTCGGCGTCTGGCGCATGATGTACGGCCCGGCGGATGAAATCATGACGGTGATCGTCAGCCTGGTGTGGGTGCTGTACAACATGACCATTCTCGGCGGGGCGGTGGCGGTGGCGGTGGAAGCCAAACAGGTGCGTCAGTCGCACCGGGTGGAAATCGCCATGCCGGCCGCGCTGTCGTGCGCAGACGGCCACCTGTATCCCTGCACGCTGCGCGATTACTCCGACGGCGGCGTCGGGGTGGAAATGCGCCTGCCGGATCGGCTGCAAGAGGGCGACAAGGTCGGGCTGCTGCTCAAACGCGGCCGGCAGGAATACAGCTTCCCCTGCGTGGTGACGCGCGCCTTCGGCGCCAAGATCGGGCTGCGCATGGTGGCACTGACCACCCGCCAGCACATTGATTTTATTCAGTGCACGTTTGCCCGCGCCGATACCTGGGCGCTGTGGCAGGACGGCTTCCCTGAAGACAAGCCGATTGACAGCCTGCGGGACGTGCTGGCGCTGGGCTTCCGCGGCTATCTGCGGATGGCGGACTATGCGCCGCCGCTGGTGCGCGGCGTGCTGGTCGGCGCGATGTCGCTGCTGAGCTGGCTGCTGTCGTTTATCCCGCACGGCGTCGGGCGCAGCGCGACGTTCAGCCAGAAAGAAACCGTGGTGTAGGCCGTGTAACAACAGCCGGCGGGCTTCCGCGCCGGCGCTAACTTTGATGATGATACGATGACGAGAAAAATTACCTGGTTAACCGCGCTGGCCTTAGGCATCAGTACGTTGTCGCAGGCCGCACCCGCCACCGCGCCGGAGGTGACGCCGCCGGCGAACGCCGATGCGCCGCTTGTCGCGCCGCTCAACCCGGCCGTGCCGCAGGATCCGAACGCGCCGGTGCGCGACGTACAGCTGCCGTTTGCGCAGATTGCGCCGCCGCCGGGCACTTTTACCCTGCGCGGCACTCATCCTGACGGGCAGATTGAGTTCGGCGTGCGCAGCGACGAGGTGGTGTCGCAGGCGATGCTGGACCTGGAGTTTACCCCGTCGCCGGCGCTGATCCCGGTAGAATCGCACGTCAAAGTGTACCTTAACGACGAACTGATGGGCGTCACCACCCTGACCAAAGAGCAGCTGGGTAAGCCTAATCGTGTCCAGATGGCGATCGATCCGCGCTATATCACCGATTTTAACCGCGTGAAGCTGGTGTTTGTCGGCCACTATCAGAACATCTGTGAAAACCCGGCCAGCAGCGCGCTGTGGCTCGACGTCGGCAAGGGCAGCTCGCTGAAGCTGCGCTACCAGACGCTGCCGCTGAAAAATGAGCTGTCGCACTTCCCGGAGCCGTTCTTCGACAGCCGCGACAACCGTCCGCTGACGCTGCCGATGGTGTTTGCCGGCCAGCCGGATATCACCCAGCAGCGCGCCGCCGGTATTTTGGCTTCCTGGTTCGGCAGCAAGGCGCAGTGGCGCGGGCAGTCCTTCCCGACGCTGTTTAATCAGCTGCCTGAACGCCACGCGGTGGTGTTCGCCACCAACGATCGGCGGCCGGATTTCCTGCGCGATTACCCGGCGGTGAAAGGCCCGACGGTGGAGATGATCAGCCATCCGGATAATCCTTACGTCAAGCTGCTGCTGATTCAGGGCCGCGATGACAACGATCTGGTAACGGCGGTGAAGGGCATCGCCCAAGGCAATATTCTGTTCCGCGGCCAGAATGTGCTGGTGGACAAGGTGGAGCAGCTGCAGCCGCGGCAGCCGTACGACGCGCCGAACTGGGTGCGCACCGATCGGCCGATGACCTTTACCGAACTGCAGCAGTATGCCGAGCAGCTGCAAACCAGCGGCATTCAGCCCGGCCCGATTTCGCTGACCATGAATCTGCCGCCGGATCTGTATCTGATCCGCAGCACCGGCATCGATATGCGCCTGAAATATCGCTATACCCCGCCGCGTATTCAGGACGGTTCGCGGCTGAACGTCAGCCTGAACAACCAGTTTATGCAGGCGTATTCACTGCTGCCGGAGCATGAGCAAGGTTCGCAGTTGCTGCGTCTGCCGCTGACGCAGGGACTGATCGACTCGGATAAGGACGTCAATATCCCGGCGCTGCGGCTGGGGGCGATCAACCAGCTGCGCTTCGATTTCGATTACACCACGCTGCTGGCCAGCGGTGCGGAAGGGCGCTGTGAAGCTTACTCCTTTACGCAAAACCACGCGGTGATCGACGGCAGTTCGACCATCGACTTCTCCGGCTACCGCCACTTTATGGCGATGCCGGATCTGCGCGCCTTCGCCAACGCCGCGTTCCCGTTCAGCCGCCTGGCGGATCTGTCGCAGACGCTGGTGCTGGTGAATAAACAGCAGCAGCCGGCGCAGGTCAGCGCGATGCTGAACGCGCTGGGTAATATCGGCGCGCAAACCGGCTACCCGGCGCTGGCGGTCAAACTGAGCGACGACTGGGGGCAGGCCAAAGACGCGGACAGCGATCTGCTGCTGATCGGCGCTATCCCGCCGGAGTTGCGTGACGATAAGAAAGTCAGCCTGCTGGTGGATGCGACGCAGAGCTGGGTGAAACAGCCGCGTCGCCAGCCGACGCTGCCGATGGCGGACGTGCAGGCGGAAGATGCGCAGGCCGACAGCAAAACCAGCGTACGTTCGGAAGGGGCGTTGTCGGCGATTATCGGCGTGCAGTCGCCGTTCGATAAACAGCGCAGCATGGTGGCGCTGCTGGCCGACAGCCCGCGCGGCTATGAACTGCTGAACAACGCGCTGCTGGACAGCGGCAAGCGCGCCGCGATGTTCGGTTCGGTGGCGGTGATCCGCGAATCCGGCGTCAACAGCCTGCGCGTGGGCGATATTTATTACGTCGGCCACCTGCCGTGGTGGGAGCGCGTCTGGCATGCGTTGTCGACCCATCCGGTGCTGCTGGCGGTGCTGGCGGTGATTGTGGTGGTGATCCTGGCGCTGATGTTGTGGCGCGCTCTGAAAGCCTACAGCCGCCGTCGTCTGGCGCCGGAAGATCGGGATTAACGCCATGGGCGTACTGCTGAAATACTCCCTGAGCCTGCTGCTGCTGTGCGCGTTCGGCGCGACGGCAGGCTGCGACTGGCCGGCCTGGCAGCGTTATAAGCAGGACTACATCAGCGAGGGCGGCCGGGTGATCGACCCGAGTTCGCCCAACCGCATCACCACCTCGGAAGGGCAGAGCTACGGCCTGTTCTTCGCGTTGGTGGCCGGCGATCGCCCGACTTTTGACCGCCTGCTGGGCTGGACCGAAGACAATCTGGCGCAGGGCGATCTCAGCGCCCGCCTGCCGGCCTGGCTGTGGGGCGAAAATGAGCAGAAAACGTGGACGGTGCTGGATGACAACTCGGCATCCGATTCCGATCTGTGGATTGCCTACAGTCTGCTGGAGGCCGGCCGCCTGTGGGACAGCCGCCGCTATCAGACGCTGGGCACTCTGCTGCTGCAGCGCATCGCGCGCGAAGAGGTGGCTGATATTCCCGGGTTGGGGCCGATGCTGCTGCCCGGTAAAGTCGGTTTTGTGAAGGACGACGGCTGGCGGCTCAACCCGAGCTACCTGCCGCCGCAGCTGCTGGCGCGTTTTGCCGCGCTGCGCGGGCCGTGGCAGGCGATGCGCGAGTCCAATCAGCGCCTGTGGCTGGAGACTGCGCCGCACGGCTTCTCGCCGGACTGGGTGGTATGGCGCAAAGCGCAGGGCTGGCACCCCGATGAGGCCAAGCCAAACGTCGGCAGTTATGACGCCATCCGCGTTTACCTGTGGGCGGGCATGCTGGCGAACGACGATCCGCTCAAGGCCGCGCTGGTGCGGCGCTTTCAGCCGATGGCGCAGCTGACCGCACAGCAGGGCGTGCCGCCGGAAAAAACCGATACCGCCAGCGGCAAAACCCATGGCAGCGGCCCGGTGGGCTTTTCCGCCGCCCTGCTGCCGCTGCTGGCAGAGCAGCCTGAGGCGTTGGCGGCGCAGAGGCAGAAAATAATCGACCACCCGCCGGGCAACGACGCCTACTTCAGCGCATCGCTGACGCTGTTTGGCCAGGGCTGGGATGAACAACGTTACCGTTTTAACCGTCAGGGTGAACTGCACCCTGCCTGGGATCGTCAATGCGCAACTTCAGAATAAATTGGCTGGGGCTGTTTCCCCTGAGTCTGGCCCTGATGCCGCCGGTGCTGGGGGCAGATGCCGTATCGCCCGAGCAGTGGCTGCTGGAGCAGGTGCGGGTTGGCGAAGCCAGCCATAAAGACGAGCTGGTGCGCCAGTCTCTGCACCGGTTGGAGCTGATGGATCCGGATAATCCCGAGGTGATTTCGGCGCGGATGCGTCTGGCGCTGCGTCAGGGCAACCACGAGCTGGCGCGGCAGCAGCTGGAGAAATTAAAGGGCGTTGCGCCGCAGTCGGGGGCCTACCGGCAGGCACAGATGAATATGCTGTTGACCCAGCCGGAAACGCGGCAGCAGCTGCAGCAGGCGCGGCTGATGGCGACGGCGGGACGGCTGCCGGAAGCGAAGGCCGCCTACGACGCGCTGTTCAAGGGCGAGCCGCCGACGCTCGATCTGGCGATCGAATATTGGCGGCTGGTGGCCCGGCTGCCGGGGCAGGAAGCGGCGGCGGCGAGCAAACTGCAGGCGTTGGATAAACAGTATCCCGGCAGCGTACCGCTGCGCATGGCGCTGGCGCGTATGCTGTTCAGTCAGAATAAGGACGCGCAGGCCTACGCGCTGCTGCAACAGGTGGCGGCGGATAGCGCCGGTCGGGGTGAAGCCGCCGATCTGTGGCTGGATAAGGTGAAGGCGATGCCGGTCAGCAACGACAGTGTGGCGGCGCTTAACCGTTTCCTCGGCGTGTTCAGCAGTGGCGATCAGGCCGCCGGAGCCCGGCAGGAGCTGGCGCGGCAGCAGACGCTGCTGGCGGATCCGGCCTATCAGGCGCGGGCGCGCGGACTGGCGCAGGTCGGCAAGGGCGGCGGCCGCGCCGCGATCCCGGAACTGAAAAAAGCGCTGGCCGCCTCCCCGGACGATCCGGAAGTGCTGGGGGCGCTGGGGCTGGCCTATGCGCGCGCCGGCAACCGCGCGCAGGCCATCGCGCTGTTTCGTCAGGCGCAACAGGCCGACAAGAACGGCTATGACGGCGGCAAATGGCAGAGCCTGATCAAAACCAACAGTTACTGGCTGGCGGTTGCCGAAGGCGACCGGGCGCTGAAGGCGGGCAATCTGGCGCGAGCGCAGCAGCAGTACCTGCGGGCGCGGCAGGTCGACGCCAGCGACAGCGATGCCTTGATCGGCCTCGCCGACGTGGCGGTGGCGCGTCATGACGACGCCGCGGCGGAACGTTATTACCAGCAGGCGTTGCGTCTTGACCGCAACAGCGGCAGTGCGGTGCGCGGGCTGGCGAATATTTATCAGCGTCAGTCGCCGCAGAAGGCGCTGGCCTATCTCAATAGCCTGCCGCGCGCGCAGCAGAGCCAAATGCGCAGTACGCTCGACGGCCTGCGGCTCGATATGCTGAAGCAGGACGCCGAGGCGCTGGCGCAACGGCAGCAGTGGCACCAGGCGGCGGAGAAATACCGTCAGGCGCAGCGGCAGGATCCGGACGATGTGTGGCTGACCTACCGTTATGCGCAGGCGTTGCGCCAGGCCGGACAGCCGCAGCAGGCCGACGAGCTGTTCCGTTCTCTGGCGCAGCGGCAGCCCGACAGCCCGCAGCAGGCGTATGCCTACGCGCTGTATCTCTCCGGCAGCGATCGCGACCGGCAGGCGCTGGCGCAGCTGGATACGCTGCCCAAGGCGCGTTGGAATGATGATATCCGCCAGCTGGCGCAGCGGCTGCGGCTGCAGGCGACGCTGGACCATGCCGAACAGCTGCGCAGCGGCGGCGATGAGGCGGCGGCGATCGCCTACCTGAAGCGGCAGCCGACGGCCACGCGTATCGATCTGACGCTGGCCGACTGGGCGCTGGCGAACGGCGACTACCAGAGCGCGCTGGCGGATTACCGGCGCGTGCGGGCGCGCGAACCGAACAATCCGGATGCGCGGCTGGGCGAGATTGAAGCCTATGTGGCGCAGGGCGATCTGCCGGCAGCGCGTCAGCGGCTGCAGAGCGCATCATCGGCGCAGGAGACGTCGCTTAACGGCCGGCGCCGCGAGGCTAACGCCTGGCATGCGGTGGGCGAGCGGCAGAAGGCGGGTGAGATCTTCAGCCAGCTGAAGACGGCGGCGGCGCAGGAAGAGAACGGTCAGGGCAAGGCGCTGATTTACCGTGATGCGGCCAGGCTGGAGCGCGAACAGCGGCAACCGGATCTGGCGCGGCAGGATTATCAGCAGGCGATGGTGGCCGGCGGCATCACGGCGGACATCCCGCAGAATAATGACGACTATACTCGTCTGACGCGCAATACGCCGGGCGATGACTGGCTCAAACGCGGCATCCGCGCCGACGCGGCGGATCTGTACCGTCAGCAGGATGTGAATGTGACGCTGGACCACGATTATTGGGGCTCCAGCGGCACCGGCGGGGTGTCGGACTATCGGGCGCATGACACCATGCTGCAGGTGGACCTGCCGCTGTACGACGGGCGCGCCTTCCTGCGCACCGATACCGTCCAGCTGAACGCCGGGCGTTTCTCGACCCGCGACGGCAAATCGTACGAAACCTTCGGCACCTGCCATGATGTGGGCTGCAGCGGCGATGAGCGGCAAAAAACCAACGGCACCAGCGTGGCGGCGGGCTGGAAGAACGACCGCTGGCAGGCGGATATCGGCACGACGCCGATGGGCTTCGAGGTGGTCGACTGGGTCGGCGGCCTGGCCTACAGCGGCGACTGGCGGCATATCGGCTGGACGCTCGGCGCATCAAAGCGGCCGATCTCCAGCTCGCTGCTGGCCTACGGCGGCACCCGCGATCCCAACACCGGTAAAACCTGGGGCGGCGTACGTGCCACCGGCGTCAGCCTGAGCGCCAGCTACGACCGCGGCGAGGCGCACGGCGTCTGGGCCGATCTCAGCGCCCATCAGCTAACCGGTAAAAACGTGGCGGATAACCAGCGTGAACGTCTGATGGCCGGTTATTACTACAAGCTGATCAACGAGGATAACCGGCGGGCGACGATCGGCCTCAACACTATGCTGTGGCACTACCAGAAGGATCTGAGCGGCTATTCGCTGGGGCAGGGCGGTTACTACAGCCCGCAGCGCTATATGTCGCTGGCGCTGCCGGTCAACTATCGCCAGCGCACCGAGAACTGGTCGTTTGAGGTGGGCGGTTCGGTGTCGCTGTCCCACTCGAAAACCGACAGCCAGCGGCGTTATCCGCTGCAGGGGCTGATCCCGGATTCGCTGCCGGATAAACAGGCCGTCGAAAGCGGCAGCTCCTCCACCGGGGTCGGCTATACGCTGCGCGCCATCGTCGAGCGCCGTCTGACGTCGCACTGGACGCTCGGTGCCGGTGTGGATATTCAGCAGGCGAAAGACTACACGCCAAGCCATGCGCTGATTTATCTGCGCTATTCGCAGGAAGGCTGGCAGGGCGATCTGGATCTGCCGCCGCAGCCGTTAACGCCGTACGCCGACTTCAAGTAACGCACCGGCCGGCGCGGGGTTCCCTTCCGGGAATAGCGGCGCGCCGGCCTCTTTTCACCCCCGCACGCCCTTGGAAAGAATCAGACAGATTCAGAGTGTCGCCCACAGGGTAGTTTTGCTACCCTGTGTTCAGGCTAGGAAAAGACTGAAACCCGCGTATTTCTAAGTTCTTCCATAACAATGGCAAGATAAAAACACGCAGCGATCGCGTATACTCGAACCGGTTCAAAAGGGCGTGGCGTGACTCCCATCCCTGATCATTCTTTCAGTCCGATTAACGGAGAGCAGATTTGCGCGTCAGGCGTTCATTAACGATTAAGCAGATGGCGACGGTGTCCGGCGTGGCGCTGGTGACGATCTGTATTTTTATCGTGATTCAGTTGTTCCATTTTGTGCAGCAGCGCAGGGATGACTACGCCCAACAGCTGGAGAATATCGCCCATTCGGTGCGTCAGCCGCTGGCGGACGCGGTGCTGCGCATGGATATGCGGGAAAGCAAACGCGTGCTGAACTCGCTGCTGCCGGTCGGCATTCTAACGCAGGCGGATATCGTCTTGCCGAATGAACTGCAGGCGCTGCACGCCAATTTTCCGCCGGAACGTCCGGTGCCGGCGGCGATTGCGCGGCTGTTCGACCTGCCGGTGCGCATCTCGGTGCCGCTCTATTCGCTGGAGCGCGTGCCGGCCAATCCGCAGCCGCTGGCCTATCTGGTGCTGCAGGCCGACTCCTACCGCATGTACAAATTTATCCTCAGCGCGCTGTCGACCATGCTGTCGACCTATCTGCTGCTGGCGCTGATTCTGTCGATCGCCATCACCTGGTGCATGAACCGGCTGATGGTCTATCCGCTGCGCGCGATGGCGAAAGAGCTGGAAAATATCTCCGAAGAGGATGCGCCGTATCATCAGCTGATGCTGCCGACGCTGCATCAGGACGATGAACTGGGCCTGCTGGTGCGCAACTACAACCGCAATCAGCAGCGGCTGGCGCGGGCGTATGCGGATATGAGCCGCCTCAGTACGCGCAACTCGGTCACCGGGCTGCCGAATCAGGTATTGCTGACCGCCCTGTTGGAGCAACATATCGCCTCGTCCCTGCGTCCCCAGCGTTTTAACCTGTTGGTGATCGGTATTGAAACGCTGCATGAGGCCACCGGCGTGCTGTCGCCGCGGCAGCGGGAAAGCCTGCTGCTGGCGCTGACGGAAACGCTGCGCCAGTGCCTGGATAAGGATTCGCTGCTGGCGCAGCTGAGCAATGCCGAATTCGCCATTTTGGCGAAGGGCATTGAACGGCCGTTTCACGCCATGCAGCTGGCGCAGCGTATTATGCGGCAGATCAACGCGCCGCTGAACGTTGAGGCGCTGTCATTGCGGCCGAGCGCCAGCATCGGCATCGCCCATTACCTCCAGCCGGGGGAGAACGCTGAACAGCTGCTGCGCAGCGCCATGTCGGCGATGATGTCGGCCCACCGCGACGGCAAGAACCGCATTCTGTTCTTTGAGCCGCGGCTGACGGAACGCACGCAAAAGCGCCTGACGCAGGAAAGCGAAATTCTGCACGGTATCGAACATAACCAGTTCGCCCTGTTCCTGCAGCCGCAGATGGCGATGCGCAGCAACGCGCCGATCGGCGCGGAAGCCCTGCTGCGCTGGCAACAGTATGACGGCAGCTTCAGCCTGCCGGCGGATGTCATCCCGCTGGCGGAAGAGCTGGGGGTGATGGTGCCGCTGGGCAACTGGGTGCTGGAAGAGGCCTGCCGCATGCTGGCCGACTGGAGGGCGCGGGGCATCGGCCTGCCGCTGGCGGTAAATATTTCACCGCTGCAGATGCGAGACGCCGGGTTTATCCCCCACCTGAAACAGCTGCTGGCGCAGCACCAGATCGACCCGCGTCAGCTGCAGCTGGAAATCACCGAAACGGTGCGTATTGACGACTTCGATCACCTGCTGGCGAAGCTGCGCGAGCTGCATGAGCTGGGTTTGTCTATCTCACTGGACGATTTCGGCATGGGTTATTCCAATCTGCATTACCTCAACCGCCTCAAGAGCCTACCGGTCGATCAGATCAAGATCGATAAAAGCTTCATCTGCAGCCTGCCGGCGGATGATGCCATGGCGCGCATTATCGGCCAGATTTCGCAGGTGCTGCAGTTGCCGGTGCTGGCGGAAGGGGTGGAGACGGCGGCGCAGCGCGACTGGCTGCTGCAACACGGTATCGAACACGGCCAGGGCTTCCTGTTCTCGGCCCCGCTGCCGCGCGACGAGTTTGAACGCCTATTTATTGCCGGCGGCGATAAATAGGCCGTTATGGCGTCCAGCTGTGGTTATCGGTGTGTTACTGCTCGCATAAATAGAAACTTTTTCTCAACAAGGCCGTAAACAACCCTTATGCTGGCGTCTTGGTTGGCACATTTTGTTACAAGCTGCCACATTTGATGACCAAGGGATGTGAAATTCATGGCTGATACTCCTCTGACACCCTCGACCTCTTCGCCGGCGACACGGCGCGGGCTGCTGATTCTGGCGGCCGACTGTGTGCTCTTTGCGGTTTTGCTCTACACGCTGCCTTTTTCCCCGCAGGAAAATACCGGCCTGGCGCTGTTGGCGTTTGTCGGTATTCTCTGGCTGACTGAGGCGATCCACGTCACCGTGACGGCGCTGCTGGTGCCGGTGATGGCAGTAGCGCTCGGAATGATGAACGTTGATAAGGCGCTGGCGTCGTTCGCCAACCCGACCATCTTCCTGTTCTTCGGCGGCTTTGCGCTGGCGACGGCGCTGCATATCCAAAAGCTGGACCGGCTGATCGCCAACCGGCTGCTGTTGCTGGCGGGCGGTAAAATGCTGCTGGCGGCGTTGATGCTGTTTGGCGCGACGGCGGTGTTGTCGATGTGGATCAGCAATACCGCGACGGCGGCGATGATGCTGCCGCTGGCGATGGGGATCCTGAGCAACCTTGACCGCGAACGCGATCACAATACCTATGTCTTCCTGCTGCTGGGCATCGCCTACAGCGCCAGTATCGGCGGCCTGGGCACCATGGTCGGCAGCCCGCCGAACGCCATTGCCGCGGCGCAGCTGGGGTTGGATTTCGTCGGCTGGATGAAGTTCGGCGTGCCGGTGATGATCGTGCTGCTGCCGCTGATGGTCGGCACGCTGTATCTGATGATGCGGCCGAATCTGAAGCACCGCTTTGACATCACGCTGGAAAACTTCCCGTGGACGCGGCCGCGTTGGATTACGCTGGGTATTTTCCTGCTGACGGTCTTTTGCTGGATCCTCAGCAGCCAGATCAGCGCGCTGCTCGGCGGCGTGAAGCAGTTCGACACGCTGGTGGCGGTAGGCGCGGCGGTGCTGATCGGCATCAGCGGCGTGGCCAGCTGGGCGCAGATTCAGCAGAATACCGAGTGGGGCGTACTGATGCTGTTCGGCGGCGGCCTGACGCTGAGCGTGATCCTTAAAGACTCCGGCGCCAGTGCGGTGATGGCTGAAGGCATGGCGTCGCTGTTTGGCGCCAGCCACTGGTTTGTGATTATTCTGGCGGTGGCGGCGTTTATTATTTTCCTGACCGAATTCACCAGCAACACCGCCAGCGCCGCGCTGCTGGTGCCGGTGTTCGCTACGGTGGCGGAAGCGCTGGGCATGCCGCCGGCGCTGCTGACCATCGTGATCGGCATTGGCGCGTCCTGCGCCTTTATGCTGCCGGTGGCGACGCCGCCGAACGCCATTGTTTACGGCACCGGCGAGATCCGCCAGAGCGAGATGGTGAAAGTCGGCTTTTGGCTGAATATTCTCTGCGTGTTGGTGGTGTCGCTGTTCGCCTGGTTTATCTGGCGCTGATGCCTGCCGCCGGCAGGCTGCCTATCTCTGCGCCCCGCTTGCTCTGCGGGGCCGCAATACAATCTTCTGTAAAAAACGCGCGTAAACCCGGTTTTACGCTGTTTTTTCGTTTCATTTCAGCTGTACCGTTTCAGCTCTTAAATTCATATCAACGACAGGCGCGATCTCAGCAAACTGTTCCCATCTTGTTAATCGGGTGTTATTTTCGCGCAGGCGTTGAGCAGGCATGAAAAGTACCGATAACCGCCTGTCCGCGTCCCCTTCAAAGGATGTTCATATGAAAAAAAATATCTTTAAGAGCCTTTATTTCCAGGTGCTTATGGCCATTACGCTGGGTGTGCTACTCGGCCATTTCTACCCTGACCTCGGCACTCAGATGAAACCTCTGGGTGATGGATTTGTTAAGTTAATCAAAATGATTATCGCGCCGGTGATCTTCTGTACCGTGGTAACCGGCATCGCAGGCATGGAGAGCATGAAGGCCGTCGGCCGCACCGGCGCCATTGCGCTGCTGTATTTTGAGATAGTCAGCACCATCGCGCTGATTATCGGCCTGGTGGTGGTGAACGTGGTACAGCCGGGGGCGGGGATGAATGTCGATCCGGCGACGCTGGATGCCAAGGCCGTGGCGGTATATGCCGAACAGGCCTCGCAGCAGGGGATTATTCCGTTCCTGTTGGATATTATTCCCGGCAGTGTGATCGGCGCCTTCGCCAGCGGCAATATCCTGCAGGTACTGCTGTTTGCGGTGCTGTTCGGCTTTGCGCTGCATCGCCTGGGGGAAAAGGGGCAGTTGATCTTTAATGTGATCGAAAGCTTCTCCAACGTGATTTTCGGCATCATCAATATGATTATGCGTCTGGCGCCGCTGGGCGCCTTCGGCGCGATGGCGTTCACCATCGGCAAATACGGCGTGGGCACCCTGGTGCAGTTGGGGCAGCTGATTTTGTGCTTCTATCTCACCTGTATCCTGTTCGTGGTGGTGGTGTTGGGGGCGATTGCCCGCGCCAACGGCTTCAGCATCTTCAAGTTTGTTAACTACATCAAAGAAGAGTTGCTGATCGTGCTGGGCACCTCGTCGTCCGAATCCGCGCTGCCGCGCATGCTGGACAAGATGGAGCGGCTGGGCTGCAAGAAATCGGTGGTGGGGCTGGTGATCCCGACCGGTTACTCCTTCAACCTGGACGGCACCTCGATTTATCTGACCATGGCGGCGGTGTTTATCGCCCAGGCCACCAATGCCCATATGGACATCATGCATCAGATTACGCTGTTGATAGTGCTGCTGCTCTCCTCGAAAGGGGCGGCGGGGGTGACCGGCAGCGGCTTTATCGTGCTGGCGGCGACCCTTTCCGCCGTGGGCCATCTGCCGGTGGCGGGGCTGGCGCTGATTCTCGGCATCGACCGCTTTATGTCGGAGGCGCGTGCGCTGACCAACCTGGTGGGCAACGGCGTGGCGACGGTGGTGGTGGCCAAATGGTGCAACCAGCTGGACAGCCAGCAGCTGAAAGATACGCTGAATAACAAACGGCCTGCCGGCGTGGCGGACGAGAGCCAACGCTCGACGTGACGGCCGGTTGTTGAAGTCAAGCCATCGGCTGTTGTGGCGGCCGATGGCGTTTTCCACCTTTTCCGCTTGTAAAACTCCCTCAATGACTATTTTTCGCCGCATTGGGTAACATCGAACAAGGCGCGCGGTCCAACACAATGGTACACTTTCTACTTTCCGCCCCACTGTGAAACTCAGGGCGTGCTTTTATGATTCCAGTGAATGGAATACGTGTATCAAAGATAAATTGGATAGCCATTAAGTAGGGGTTCACATGCAGGGCACCAGAATTCATCTTCTTGTGGGTGGGCTGTTGTTGGCGGCCGCCAGCGGCGGCGTGCAGGCTGAAGCGCTACAACCCGATCCCGCCTGGCAGCAGGGAAAATTGGACAACGGGTTTTCCTGGCAGGTGCTGGATACGCCGCAGCGGCCAAGCGACCGCATTGAACTGCGGCTGCTGGTGAATACCGGATCGCTGGTCGAATCTTCCCAGCAGATCGGTTTCGCCCACCTGCTGCCGCGCCTGGCGATGGCGCGCAACGAAAGTTCGCCGCAGCTGCGTTCGCTGTGGCAGCAGGGCGTGGACGACGAACAGCCGCTGCCGCCGGCCGTTAGCTCGTATGATTTCACCCTCTATAACCTGAGTTTGCCGAATAACCGCCCGGATCTGCTGAAAGAGGCGCTGAGCTGGCTGGCGGAAACCAGCGGCAAGCTGCCGATCGACGAGCAGACGGTGCATAAGGTGGTGAATTCCGGCGCCGATCCGATCGGCCTGTTCCCCGCCAATACCCAGGATGCCTGGTGGCGTTACCGGCTGAAAGGCTCCACGCTGCTGGCGCACGACCCGGGCCAGGCGGTGAAGCGGCCGGTCAATCTTGAACAGCTGAAAGATTTTTACCAGCAGTGGTACACCCCGGACGTAATGACCTTGTACGTGGTCGGCCGGGTGGACAGCCGCAGCCTGAGCGAACAGATCAACAAAACCTTTTCGACGCTGAGCGGCAAACGGGAAACGCCGGCTACTATGCCGACCCTGGCGCCGCTGCCGCCGCAGCCGGTCAGCCTGATGAATGAAGCAATCCAGCAGGATATGCTGTCCATTATGTGGGATACGCCGTGGCAGCCGATTCGCGACTCCCAGCAGCTGAGCCGCTACTGGCGCAGCGATCTGGCGCGCGAGGCGCTGTTCTGGCACCTGCAGCGCGCGCTGGAAAAGAGCCCGCAGAAGGGTGCGCAGCTGGGCTTTGACTGTCGGGTGCAGTATCAGCGTTCGCAGTGCGCCATTCATCTCAACACCAGTAACGCCAACCTGAAGTCTGCGCTGGAGTTTGTGGCGACGGAGATGGCGGCGGTGCGCGACAACGGACTCAGCCAGCAGGAGTTTGATGATTTGCTGGCGCAGAAGCACGATCAGCTGAGCAAGCTGTTCGCCACCTATGCCCGTACCGATACCGACGTGCTGATGAGCCAGCGTCTGCGTTCGCAGCAGAGCGGCGTGGTGGACATTTCCCCGGAGATGTATCAGAAGCTGCGTCAGGCGTTTCTGGCGTCGCTGACGCCGGAGTCGTTGCACCAGGCGCTGAAACTGCAACTGTCGCAGGACGCTACGCTGGTGCTGCAGCAGCCGAAAGGCGAAGCGGAAACCAATATGAAGCAGCTGCAGGACGTCTATAACGGCATTATGGCGCCGCCACCGGCGGTGGTGAGTGAAGCGCCGAAGCCGGAAGGCGATGCGGCGACGCCGGACGGCAGCGCGCAATAACGCACGGGCGGCGCTCTTTCTGTGGAGCGCCGCCGGTCAGTTGCGGTACAGCACCTTGATAATGTGGTAGCCGAACTGGGTTTTCACCGGCCCGTACGGCTTGAGCAGCGGAATGCTGAACACCGCTTTATCAAATGCCGGCACCATCGCGCCCTTGTTGAATTCGCCCAGTGAGCCGCCGTTACGTTTCGACGGGCAGGTCGAGTATTTGCGCGCCAGCGTGTCGAAGCTGACGCCGCGCTTGAGTTTGGCCAGCAATTCATTGGCCAGCTTCTCGTTATCAACCAAAATATGCAGTGCGCATGCGCTCTTCGCCATGGTATTACCCTGTGTGCTTACGGTGGAGGACGCATTATACCCGTTTTATCCGGGCAGGGCGGCATTGACGCGACGGGTATCAATCTTGCCGGCGCTTTCTGCTACACTGCCTGTCCCACGTTAAGATTGTCGAGCCATAAAGTCCCATGCGATTAAACCCCAGCCAACAACAAGCCGTTGAATTCGTTACCGGTCCCTGCCTGGTTCTGGCCGGCGCCGGCTCGGGCAAGACGCGCGTAATCACCAATAAAATCGCTCATCTGATCCACCATTGCGGCTATCAGGCGCGGCATATCGCCGCGGTGACCTTTACCAACAAGGCGGCGCGTGAGATGAAAGAGCGCGTGTCGCAGACGCTGGGGCGGAAAGAGGCGCGTGGCCTGATGATTTCGACCTTCCATACGCTGGGGCTGGAGATCATCAAGCGCGAATATAAAGCGCTGGAGATGAAGTCCAACTTCTCGCTGTTTGACGACCAGGATCAGCTGGCGCTGCTGAAAGAGCTGACGGAAAAATGGCTGGAAAATGACAAAACGCTGGTGGCGCAGCTGATCTCCACCATTTCCAACTGGAAGAACGATCTGGTGGACCCCCAGCGTGCGGCCGAGCTGGCGCGCTCCGAGCGCGACAAGCTGTTTGCCCACTGCTACGGTCTGTACCATGCGCATATGCGCGCCTGTAACGTGCTGGATTTCGACGATTTGATCCTGCTGCCGACGCTGCTGCTGCAGCGCAACGAAGAGGTGCGTGAACGCTGGCAAAACCGTCTGCGCTATCTGCTGGTGGATGAGTATCAGGATACCAACACCAGCCAATATGAACTGGTGAAGCTGCTGGTGGGCAACCGCGCCCGTTTTACCGTGGTGGGCGATGATGACCAGTCAATCTACTCCTGGCGCGGCGCGCGGCCGCAAAACCTGGTGCTGCTGAAAGAGGACTTTCCGGCACTGCAGGTGATTAAGCTGGAACAGAACTACCGCTCCAGCGAGCGTATTCTGAAAGCGGCCAACATTTTGATCGCCAATAACCCGCACGTGTTTGAGAAACGGCTGTTTTCCGAGCTGGGATATGGCGAAGAGCTGAAAGTGGTGACCGCCAATAACGAAGATCACGAGGCCGAGCGGGTGGTCGGCGAACTGATCGCCCATCACTTTGTGAAAAAGACCAACTATGGCGATTACGCCATTTTATACCGCGGCAACCACCAGTCGCGGGTGTTCGAAAAAATGCTGATGCAGAACCGCATCCCGTACAAGATCTCCGGCGGCACCTCGTTCTTCTCCCGCCCTGAAATCAAGGATCTGCTGGCCTACCTGCGGGTGTTGACCAATCCGGACGACGACAGCGCCTTTCTGCGCATCGTCAATACGCCGAAGCGGGAAATCGGCCCGGCGACGCTGCAAAAGCTGGGAGAGTGGGCCAATCTGCGCAATAAGAGCCTGTTTGCCGCCAGCTTCGACGTGGGGCTGGGCCAGCACCTTACCGGCCGCGGCCTGGAGTCGCTGCAGCGTTTTACCCAGTGGATGGACGGCATTGCCCAGCAGGCCGAGCGCGAGCCGGTGGCGGCGGTGCGCGACCTGATTCGCGGCGTCGACTACGAAAGCTGGCTGTTCGAAACCTCCGCCAGTCCGAAGGCGGCGGAAATGCGCATGAAAAACGTCAATACGCTGTTCGGTTGGATGACGGAAATGCTGGAAGGCAGCGATCTGGAAGAGCCGATGACGCTGACGCAGGTGGTCACCCGTTTCACGCTGCGCGACATGATGGAGCGGGGCGAAAGCGAGGAAGAGCTGGACCAGGTGCAGCTGATGACGTTGCACGCCTCCAAGGGTCTGGAGTTCCCCTATGTGTTCCTGGTGGGGATGGAGGAAGGTTTACTGCCGCATCAGAGCAGTATTGATGAAGATAATGTCGAGGAAGAGCGACGTCTGGCCTATGTAGGGATAACCCGCGCCCAAAAAGAGCTGATTTTCACCCTGTGCCGTGAGCGCCGGCAGTACGGCGAATTGGTGCGCCCGGAACCGAGCCGTTTCCTGCTGGAACTGCCGCAGGATGATTTGGCGTGGGAAACGGAGCGTAAGGTGATCAGCCCGCAGGAGCGGATGCAAAAAGGGCAGAGCAACGTCGCCAATATCCGCGCCATGCTGGCGAAGGCCAAGGGCGGCGGCTGAGTCGCGGGGAAAAAGAGGGGTTCGCCTGGGCGAACCCGTATCCGGTGGAGTTACGCCTGTTCTTCCAGCAGCAGCGGCCAGTGCACGTAGCTCTGCCAGTGGCTCTCCTGCTCCAGCTCTTCGCCGCGCAGAGGGTGCTGTTCCAGCCAGCCGTGCGGCACAATCACGTACAGCGCGTCATCGTTATGCTGGGCGCGCAGTCTGACCGCCGGCAGCGTGTCATCGCGGCGGCGGCTGGCGAAGATAATAGCCAGGCGCAGCAGGCGGCATAAATGCTGGGCGATACGCGGCGGCACGGCGTTTTGCTGGCTGAGCAGCGTGAGATCGAGCGTGTTGCTCTGGTTTTGCAGCAGGGCGGCCAGCAGTTTTTTCTGCGCCGGGGTAAAACCGGGCAGCGCCAGATGGCGAATCAGATAGGCGGCGTGCTGGGGCGCCTGTTTGAAGTCGACGCTCAGACCGATTTCATGAATCAGACAGGCGGCGTGCAGCAGTTCACGGCTGCGGGTATCCAGCTGCCACTCATTGGCTACCTGCTGTGAGAAGTTACTCGCCAACTGGGCAACGCGGGCCGCTTGCTCGGTATCCAGCAGGTAGCGCCGCTGCAGATTGCGAATGGTGCGATGGCGGATATCCTGCTCCACCGGCAGATGCAGCATGCCGTACACCAACCCTTCGCGCAGAGCGCCGCCGGAAAGCAGCATGCTTTCGATGCCCAGCTCCTGGAAGATCGCCAGCAGAATCGACAGCCCGCTGGGGAACACCAGCGCGCGCTCCAGCGTCAGGCCTTCAATTTCCAACTCTTCCAGCTTGCCGCACTGGATGGCGCGCTGTTTGAGCTGGCGCAGTTTCGGCAGGGTAATGCGTTCGTCCATACCCTGCGCCACCATGATTTCCTGCAGCGCCTGTACGGTGCCGGAGGCGCCGACGCAGATCTGCCAGCCGTGTTCACGCAAGGCGGAGGCAATCGGCCGCACCATTTCGCGCGCGGCCAGTTCGGCGCGGTCAAAGTTGTCGCGTCCGAGGTTGCGGTCGCTGAAGAAGCGCTCCAGCCAGGTGACGCAGCCCATCGACAGGCTGTACAGCTGTGCGGCCTGGGCGCCGGTGCCGGTCACCAGTTCGGTGCTGCCGCCGCCGATGTCGACCACCAGACGCCGATCGGGGCCGCCGGTGGTATGCGCCACGCCGTGGTAAATCAGGCGTGCCTCTTCTTCGCCGCTGATCACCTGTACCGGGCAGCCCAGAATCTGCTGCGCGGTATGCAGGAATTCATCGGCGTTCTGCGCCAGGCGCAGCGTGGCGGTCGCCACCACGCGGATCTGTTCGCGCGGAATATCCTGCAGACGTTCGGAAAACAGCCGCAGGCATTGCCAGCCGCGCTGCATGGCGTCATGCGACAGGTTATTGTCCCGATCCAGCCCGGCCGCCAGGCGGACTTTGCGTTTGATGCGCGCCAGCGTCTGAATACTGCCGGCGACCTCACGCACCACCAACATATGGAAACTGTTGGACCCCAGATCGATGGCGGCATACAGCGTGCTGGAACTGAGCATCGGGTCAGCCTGAACGTTTACGGTTGTTGCGCGGCGCGCCGCCGCTGCGGCGTTGCGACGAATTACGGCGCGAATTGTTGCCGCCGCGCGGGCGCGACAGGCGTTTCGGCGCCGGCAAATCGTCCAGCAGTGCGTCGCTGTTGTATTTGCTGACCGGGATGCTGTGCCCGGTGTAGGCTTCGATCGCCGGCAGGTTAAGCGCGTATTCTTCACAGGCCAGGCTGATGGAGTGCCCGCTGGCGCCGGCGCGGCCGGTACGGCCGATGCGGTGAACGTAGTCCTCGCAGTCGTCAGGCAGATCGTAGTTGAAGACGTGGGTAACCGCAGGAATATGCAGGCCGCGCGCCGCAACGTCGGTGGCCACCAGAATATCCAGGCTGCCTTTGGTGAAGTCTTCCAGAATGCGCAGACGCTTTTTCTGGGCGACGTCGCCGGTCAGCAGGCCCACGCGGTGACCGTCAGCGGCCAGATGGCCCCAGATGTCCTCGCAGCGGTGCTTGGTGTTGGCGAAGACGATGGCGCGATCCGGCCACTCTTCTTCGATCAACGTCTGCAGCAGGCGCATTTTCTCTTCGTTGGACGGGTAGAACAGCTCTTCTTTGATGCGGTGGCCGGTTTTCTGTTCCGGTTCGACTTCCACATATTCGGCATTGTTCATCTGCTCGAACGCCAGCTCGCGTACGCGGTAGGAGAGGGTGGCGGAGAACAGCATGTTCAGACGCTGATCGGCCGACGGCATGCGGCGGAACAGCCAGCGGATATCTTTGATAAAGCCCAGATCGTACATGCGATCGGCTTCATCCAGCACCACCACCTGAATGGCGCTCAGGTCGATATAGTTTTGTTTTGCGTAGTCAATCAGTCGGCCGGTGGTGCCGATCAGAATATCTACGCCCTTTTCCAGCACTTTCAGCTGTTTGTCATAACCGTCGCCGCCGTAGGCCAGGCCCAGCTTCAGCCCGGTGGACTGCGACAGCATTTCCGCATCGGCGTGGATCTGCACCGCCAGCTCGCGCGTAGGCGCCATGATCAAGGCGCGCGGTTGGTTGGTCTGGCGATCCTGTTTCGCCGGGTGGGAGAGTAAATAGTGAAAAGTAGACGTCAGAAATGCCAACGTCTTTCCGGTACCGGTTTGCGCCTGACCTGCAACGTCACGCCCGGAGAGCGTGAGCGGTAATGCCAACGCCTGGATAGGCGTGCAGTTGTGAAACCCTTTTTTTTCAAGGGCTTCAAGGACTAACGGGTGCAGGGCGAAGTCGGAAAACTTCTGTTCAGTCAAGTGTGTTTTGCTCATAGTGTGGTAGAATATCAGCTAACTATTGCTTTACGAAAGCACATCCGTTGAAATAAACGCGGTGAAATAAAATCACCTTGAGTTGGTTTAATGCTACACCAACAAGGTAGACATAATCCTGTGGAGTAGAACATGAGCGATAAAATTATTCACCTGACTGACGACAGCTTTGCTACAGAGGTGCTGAATGCCGAAGGGCCAATCCTGGTCGACTTCTGGGCTGAGTGGTGTGGTCCGTGCAAGATGATTGCTCCGATTCTTAATGAAATTGCCGAAGAGTTCGACGGCAAATTGACTATCAGCAAACTGAACATCGACGAGAACCCGGCTACCGCACCTAAGTACGGTATCCGCGGCATCCCAACGCTGTTGCTGTTCAAGAACGGTGAAGTGGCGGCGACCAAAGTGGGCGCACTGTCCAAAGGTCAGCTGAAAGATTTCCTGACCGCCAATCTGTAACCGGGCGGGATGCCCCGGGTCTGGCGTCCGGTCGCGAGTCTTCGCATCGGCGCCGGCCCAATTTTTCCGGTTTTCGGCGGCAATGTCCGCGGCTCTCCAGGCAGGCTCCGCACGGCGATGTGGGTAAACATGGCGCGTCTGCGACTAAAGATGCAGTTTGCTTGCGGCGGCTATAGACGCCCGCCGAGAAGCGTGTTAAGTTTAATCACACTGCATATAGAACTTGCCCGAAGTTTTAAGTCTAAAGAGTTTGAATCTAAAGCGTTACTCTGTGTCATAGCATCGGCGTTGTCTTCATACTTGGACTTGGCCCGCGCGTTGACAATCAATGGTTTTGCAAAAATCAGTTTTAAGGCACCTTCGATCCTAAACCGCCAGCGTGCGCGTCCAATGTAAGCCATCTCTTACCACGACGGCTAAGCGGCCCGGTGATTGAACGTCCAGTAAACAGGCACGAAAATCCCGATGCGGGAACATCACGCTGCCATACTATTCACGTTAAAGTTCGAGACATACCCCGATTTTAAGAACCCACCACTATGAATCTTACCGAATTAAAGAACACGCCGGTTTCTGACCTGATCACACTCGGCGAAAATATGGGGCTGGAAAACCTGGCCCGCATGCGTAAGCAGGACATTATCTTTTCCATTCTCAAGCAGCATGCGAAAAGCGGAGAGGATATTTTCGGTGATGGCGTGCTGGAGATATTGCAGGATGGATTTGGTTTCCTCCGTTCCGGAGACAGTTCCTACCTCGCAGGCCCCGACGACATCTACGTATCCCCTAGCCAAATCCGCCGCTTCAACCTCCGTACAGGTGACACCATTTCCGGTAAGATTCGTCCGCCAAAAGAAGGCGAACGTTACTTTGCCCTGCTGAAGGTTAACGAAGTCAACTACGACAAACCGGAAAACGCCCGCAGCAAAATTCTGTTCGAAAACCTGACGCCGCTGCACGCCAACTCGCGTCTGCGTATGGAGCGCGGCAACGGTTCAACCGAAGACCTGACCGCTCGCGTACTGGATCTGGCATCGCCGATCGGTCGCGGCCAGCGCGGCCTGATCGTCGCGCCGCCGAAAGCCGGTAAGACCATGCTGCTGCAGAACATTGCCCAGAGCATCGCCTACAACCATCCGGATTGTGTGCTGATGGTGCTGCTGATCGACGAACGTCCGGAAGAAGTGACCGAGATGCAGCGTCTGGTGAAGGGTGAAGTGATCGCCTCTACCTTCGATGAACCGGCTTCCCGCCACGTGCAGGTTGCGGAAATGGTGATTGAAAAGGCTAAACGTCTGGTTGAGCACAAGAAGGACGTCATTATCCTGCTTGACTCCATCACCCGTCTGGCGCGTGCCTACAACACCGTGGTGCCGGCCTCCGGCAAGGTGCTGACCGGTGGTGTGGATGCCAACGCCCTGCACCGTCCGAAGCGCTTCTTCGGCGCGGCGCGTAATGTGGAAGAGGGCGGCAGCCTGACCATTATCGCTACTGCGCTGGTGGATACCGGTTCGAAGATGGACGAAGTGATTTACGAAGAGTTCAAGGGCACCGGTAACATGGAACTGCACCTGTCGCGTAAAATTGCGGAAAAACGTGTCTTCCCGGCGATTGATTACAACCGCTCCGGTACCCGTAAGGAAGAGCTGCTCACCAGTTCTGAAGAGCTGCAGAAGATGTGGATCCTGCGCAAGATTATCCACCCGATGGGGGAGATCGATGCGATGGAGTTCCTCATTAATAAATTGGCGATGACGAAAACCAATGATGAGTTCTTCGATATGATGAAGCGCTCATAATTACGTAAAAAATTTAACTAACGCCACGCCAAGCCGTGGCGTTTTTTGCTTTTGGCAGATAGGATACGCGGCAGAAATAGAAATTTAATTTACTTTTTCGGCTGCGGCGTGTTTGATCGGATTTGTATACTTGTCCATTGGTGATGCTTAAGGTCCAAAGTGGGGAATGACAAATCGTGTAATGAAACTCAATCGCGTTTGTCATAGGAAATGACTGAAAGGAAGCGGAGACATCTGGTGCTAGGTTTATCCGGTGTTAAGCTGCCCTATCTTCTCAGAGATCTGTTAACAGTGAACTACTCACATGAGTACTGAAATTCTATTTGTTTTTTTATTCTCCTTGGCGTTTTTATTTGTTGCCCGCAAGGTGGCAAAGCGGGTTGGTTTGGTTGATAAGCCTAATTACCGTAAACGACATCAGGGGTTAATTCCGTTGGTCGGGGGGATTTCGGTTTATGCCGGGTTGTGTTTCGCCTTCCTGATCTCTGACCAAACGATTGCACACAGTCAGTTATATCTCGCCTGCGCCGGTTTGTTGGTATTTGTCGGCGCTCTGGATGACCGTTTTGACATCAGCGTAAAAATCCGCGCCTTTGTTCAGGCGCTGGTCGGCGTGGTGATGATGGTATTTGCCGGCCTGTATCTGCACAGCTTTGGTTATATCCTGGGCGGATGGGAAATGCAGCTGGGGCCGTTCGGTTATCTGCTGACGCTGTTTGCGGTGTGGGCGGCGATTAACGCCTTCAATATGGTAGATGGTATCGACGGCTTGCTGGGCGGTTTGTCCTGCGTGTCGTTCGGCGCGTTGGGCGTGCTGCTGTACTTCAGCGGGCATGCTGAGCTGGCGTTCTGGTGTTTTGCCATGATTGCCGCCATCGTTCCCTATATCTTGCTGAACCTGGGCATTCTCGGTCGTCGCTATAAAGTGTTTATGGGTGACGCCGGCAGCACGCTGATCGGCTTTACCGCGATCTGGCTGCTGCTGCAAAGTTCACAAGGCCAGACGCCGGCGATTCGCCCGGTAACCGCGCTGTGGATTATCGCGATTCCGCTGATGGATATGATCGCCATTATGTATCGTCGTTTGCGCAAAGGCATGAGCCCGTTCTCCCCCGATCGGCAGCATATCCACCACCTGATTATGCGCGCCGGCTTTACGCCGCGGCAGGCGTTTGTGCTGATAACCCTGGCTGCCGCCCTGTTGGCGGCGATCGGCGTACTGGGCGAATGGTTAACATTTATCCCGGAATGGTTCATGTTGGCATTGTTCTTGCTTGCATTTCTGTTCTACGGTTATTGCATTAAGCGAGCCTGGCGCGTTGCGCGTTACATCAAGCGCATCAAACGTCGTATGCGTCGCTCGATGGATAATAAGCAAGTACCTTAAACCAGAGGCTTTTGGGCAGTGATGATTCCAGATACAACGTCAGACAAGAACCACCCGGCGGTTGATAACGAACTCGATATTCGTGGATTGTGTCGCACTTTATGGCGCGGCAAAGCCTGGATTATCGGTATCGCCGTCTTGTTTGCAGCGGTCGCGCTGGCGGTCTCCTACCTGGTCAAGCAGGAGTGGAGCGCAACGGCGATTACCGATCGGCCGACGGTCAATGCGCTGGGGGGATATTACTCCCAACAGCAGTTCCTGCGTAATCTGGATGTGCGCACCACCCCGGCCGTGCCAGCCGAACAGCCGAGCATTGCCGACGAAGCCTACCAAGAGTTCATTATGCAGCTGGCGGCCTACGATACCCGGCGCGATTTCTGGCTGCAGAGTGATTACTACAAGCAGCGGCAGGAAGGTGATGAGCGCGCCGATGCCGCGTTACTCGACGAATTGATCGCCAATATTCAATTTACGCCGCGTGATGACAAAAAATCGCCGAACGACGGGGTTAAACTGACGGCTGAAACGGCGCTGGATGCCAATCGTTTACTCCGTGAGTATGTGCTGTTCGCCAGCCATCGCGCGGCGCTGCACCTGAACGAAGAGATTCAGGGCGCCTGGGCGGCGCGCACCACCTCAATGAAAGCACAGGTTAAACGGCAGGAGGCGGTGGCGGACGCGATTTATAAGCGTCAGCTGAACTCGGTGCAGCAGGCGCTGAAAATCGCCGAACGACAGGGTATCGCCCGTACGCAGACCGACACGCCGGCCGAACAGCTGCCGGATTCCGATCTGTTCCTGCTGGGCAAGCCGATGCTGCAGGCGCGTCTGGAAGGTTTACAAGCCTCCGGTCCGAGCTATGATTTGGACTACGATCAGAACCGCGCCATGCTGGCGACGCTGAATGTCGGGCCGACGCTGGATAAGCAGTTTCAGACTTACCGCTATTTGCGTACGCCGGAAGAACCGGTAAAACGTGATAGTCCAAGAAGAGTATTTTGGCTGATCCTGTGGGGCGCTATCGGTGCGATGGCCGGCGCCGGGGTGGCCTTGGTTCGTCGTCCGCGCAATTGAAAATATTATAATAATTCGTTGATGGGCGCGTAAGCGCCCTCTTTGCAGGTTTGTCTGCGACTAACTGACCAAAAGAGATCCGCTGTGAAAGTGTTGACCGTT
The DNA here is from genome assembly GCF_009817885.1 of Serratia rhizosphaerae. Classification (NCBI taxonomy): domain Bacteria; kingdom Pseudomonadati; phylum Pseudomonadota; class Gammaproteobacteria; order Enterobacterales; family Yersiniaceae; genus Serratia; species Serratia rhizosphaerae. The sequence continues at coordinate 1,950,993 of NZ_CP041764.1, read as the reverse complement.
TTCGGCACCCGACCTGAAGCCATTAAAATGGCGCCGTTGGTACATGCCTTGGCTCAGGACGAAGCCTTTGAAGCAAGAGTCTGTGTGACCGCGCAGCATCGCGAGATGTTGGACCAGGTCTTGCGCTTATTTGAAATTGTTCCCGATTACGATCTCAATATCATGCAGCCGGGGCAGGGGCTGACCGAAATCACCTGTCGTATCCTGGAAGGGCTGAAGGGCGTTCTGGAAGCGTTTAAACCGGACGTGGTGCTGGTGCACGGCGATACCACCACCACGCTGGCCACCAGCCTGGCGGCGTTTTACCAGCGTATTCCGGTCGGCCATGTCGAAGCGGGGCTGCGTACCGGCGATCTCTATTCCCCCTGGCCGGAAGAGGCCAACCGCACGCTGACCGGTCACCTGGCGATGTTCCATTTTGCGCCGACGGAGAATTCACGCCAGAATCTGTTGCGTGAACGGGTACCGGACAGCCAGATTTTTGTCACCGGCAACTCGGTGATTGACGCGTTATTCTGGGTGCGCGACCGCGTGATGAGCGATGCGCGGCAGCGTGAGGCACTGGCGCAGCGTTATCCTTTCCTTGATGACGATAAAAAACTGATTCTGGTTACCGGCCATCGCCGCGAGAGCTTCGGCGGCGGTTTTGAGCGAATCTGCAGCGCGCTGGCGGAAATCGCTCGTCAGCACCCTGATGTGCAGGTGGTGTACCCGGTGCACCTGAACCCGAACGTCAGTGAACCGGTTAACCGCATTCTGAAAGGCATCGACAACATCATGCTGATTGATCCGCAGGATTACCTGCCGTTCGTTTATCTGATGGCCAAATCGACCATTATTCTGACGGACTCCGGTGGTATTCAAGAGGAAGCGCCATCGCTTGGCAAACCGGTATTGGTGATGCGTGAAACCACCGAACGCCCGGAAGCGGTTGACGCCGGCACTGTGCGTCTGGTTGGCACCGACGTGGCGACCATTGTCGCTGCGGTGGGTCGCCTGCTGACGGATGAAAACGAATATCATGCAATGAGCCGGGCGCATAACCCTTACGGCGATGGTCATGCCTGCCAGCGTATCCTCGAAGCGTTAAAGAATTATCAGGTGACATTATGAGTTTTGACACGATTTCAGTTATCGGCCTGGGGTATATCGGTCTGCCGACGGCGGCAGCGTTTGCCTCACGCAAGAAGAACGTCATTGGCGTTGATGTCAATGCGCACGCGGTGGCAACCATTAACCGTGGTGAAATTCACATCGTTGAACCGGATCTGGATAAAGTCGTGAAGGAGGCGGTCGACGGCGGCTATCTGCAGGCGGTGAACAAGCCGGTAGCGGCGGATGCCTTCCTGATCGCGGTGCCGACGCCGTTCAAGGGCGATCACGAGCCGGATCTGGCCTTTGTGGAGTCCGCCGCCAAATCGCTGGCGCCGGTGCTGAAAAAGGGCGATCTGGTGATTCTGGAATCGACGTCGCCGGTAGGCGCCACCGAACAGATGGCCGCGTGGCTGGCGCAGGCGCGCAGCGATCTGAGCTTCCCGCAGGACGCCGGCGAAGAGGCGGACATCAACATCGCCTACTGCCCGGAGCGCGTATTACCGGGGCAGGTGATGGTGGAACTGATTCAGAATGACCGCGTCATCGGCGGCATGACGCCAAAATGCTCCGAGCGCGCCAGCGCGCTGTATAAAATTTTCCTGGAAGGCGAATGCGTGATCACCAACTCGCGCACCGCGGAAATGTGCAAGCTGACGGAAAATAGCTACCGTGACGTCAATATCGCCTTCGCCAATGAACTGTCGCTGATCTGCGCCGATCAGGGGATCAACGTCTGGGAGCTGATTCGTCTGGCCAACCGCCATCCGCGCGTCAATATCCTGCAGCCCGGCCCGGGTGTCGGCGGCCACTGTATCGCCGTCGATCCATGGTTTATCGTGGCGCAGAACCCGCAGCAGGCGCGTTTGATCCATACGGCGCGGCTGGTCAACGACGGCAAGCCGCTGTGGGTGGTCGACCGCGTGAAAGCGGCGGTGGCAGATTGCCTGGCAGCCACCGACAAGCGGGCGTCCGAGCTGAAAATCGCCTGCTTCGGTCTGGCCTTCAAACCCAATATCGATGACCTGCGTGAAAGCCCGGCGGTCGAAGTCACGCAACTGATTGCCGAGTGGCATCAGGGTGAAACGTTGGCAGTGGAGCCGAACGTGGAGCAACTGCCGAAAGCGCTGGCCGGCCAGGTCACGTTGAAAAGCCTCAGCGATGCGCTGCAGCAGGCCGATGTGCTGGTGATGCTGGTGGATCACAACGAGTTCAAGGCTATCGCGCCGGAAGCCGTTAAGCAAAACTGGATCGTCGATACCAAAGGCGTCTGGCGTTAAGCGCCGCCTCCGCCTCGTCACCGGGGCGGAGTTTGTTCCTCATACTCTGGCGCAGACGTCGGTCATAAACTGAATGGATAACGCTATGATTCTCCGCGCTACCGTCGACCCGTTAACCTGGGAAAGCGACTATTTCCGCATTAACAGCGCCAGGCTGAATATTGCCGAGTCAGCGCCGCCGCTGACCGCCGCCGAACTGGATCGCTTTACGCTGGTTCAGGCCAAAATCCCTTCTCACCGCCTTGATATCGCCGATGTACTGACCAGGTTGGACTTCCGGCTGGTGGAGGGCGAAATCGATCTGGTCATTAATCTTGGCATGGAATGTGCTTATACTCCGGCATCTGACGTACGGCCGGCGACGGCCGGCGATATTCCCGTTTTACAGGCGGCCGCCGCGCAGGCGTTTGCCGCCAGCCGTTTTCGCGCGCCATGGTATCCGCCGGCGGACAGCGGACGGTTTTACGCTACCTGGATTGAGAAAGCGGTGCTCGGCACGTTTGACCATCTTTGCCTGCTGGCGCTCGATCGCCGCGGACAGCCGGAAGGATTTGTCAGCCTGCGCGATATCGGCGGTGATGAGGCGCGCATCGGCCTGCTGGCCGCGTTCCCCGGCGCAGGCGGTAAGGGTATTGGCGCCCGGCTGATGGCCGCGGCCGTCGGCTGGTGTCAGCAACAACAATTACAGCGCCTGCGGGTGGCGACACAGATAAGTAATATTGCCGCGCTACGGCTCTATCAACGGCACGGTGCCGTTATCGACAGCACCGCGTATTGGTTATACAGAGGTTCACATGATTCCATTTAACGCACCACCGGTTGTTGGCACGGAAATCGACTATATGCAGGCTGCCATGAGCAGCGGGAAGCTGTGCGGCGACGGCGGTTTTACCCGCCGCTGTCAGCAGTGGATGGAGCAGCACTTTGGCGCGCACAAAGTGCTGCTGACGCCGTCCTGCACTGCATCGCTGGAGATGGCGGCGATTTTGCTGAACATCCAGCCGGGCGATGAAGTGATCATGCCAAGCTTTACCTTTGTTTCCACCGCCAACGCCTTTGTGCTGCGCGGCGCCACCATCGTGTTTGTCGACGTACGTCCGGATACGATGAATATCGATGAAAGTAAAATCGAAGCGGCCATCACCGAGAAAACCCGCGCGATCGTACCGGTGCACTACGCCGGCGTTGCCTGTGAAATGGACGCCATTATGGCGTTGGCGAAAAAGTACAACCTGTTCGTGGTGGAAGACGCCGCGCAGGGCGTGATGTCGACCTACAAGGGCAAGGCGCTGGGCACCATCGGCCATATCGGCGCGTTCAGCTTCCATGAAACCAAAAACTATACCGCGGGCGGCGAAGGCGGCGCGACGCTGATCAACGATCCGGCGCTGATTGACCGGGCCGAAATCATTCGCGAGAAAGGCACCAACCGCAGCCAGTTTTTCCGCGGCCAGGTGGATAAATATACCTGGCGCGATATCGGCTCCAGCTATCTGATGGCCGATTTGCAGGCGGCCTACCTGTGGGCGCAGCTGGAAGCGGCGGAACGCATTAACCAGCGGCGTCTGAAGCTGTGGCAGAACTATTACGACGCGCTGAAGCCGCAGGCCGACGCCGGACGCATTGAGCTGCCGGTAGTGCCGAAGGACTGCCGCCATAACGCCCATATGTTCTACATCAAGCTGAAAGATGTGCAGGATCGCACGGCGTTTATCAACTACCTGAAAGAAGCGGAAATTATGGCAGTATTCCACTATATTCCGCTGCATGAGTGCCCTGCGGGCGAGAAGTTCGGCCATTTTGCCGGTGAGGACCGCTTCACCAGCAGCGAGAGCGCGCGTCTGGTGCGTCTGCCGCTGTATTACAACATGTCTGATGTTAACCAACGCACGGTGATTCACACTATTTTGAGCTTCCTCGCCTGATATGTCTCTGGCAAAAGCATCCATCTGGACCGCCGGCTCCACGCTGGTCAAAATTGGCGTGGGGCTGCTGGTAGTGAAACTGCTGGCGGTGGCGTTCGGGCCGAGCGGTGTGGGGCAGGCCGGCAACTTTCGCCAGCTGATCACCGTGCTGGGCGTGCTGTCCGGCGCCGGCATCTTCAACGGTATCACCAAGTATGTCGCGGAATATCATCAGGATCCGCAGCGTTTACGCCTGGCGGTCGGCACCGGCTCCAGCATTGTGCTGGGCTTTTCTACCCTGTTGGCGCTGGTGTTTCTGTTTGCCGCCGAGCCGATAAGCCAGGGGCTGTTTGGCCATACGCGCTATGTCAACGTGGTGCGCGCGCTGGCGTTTATGCAAATGGGCATTGCCTACGCCAACCTGTTTCTGGCGATCCTGAAAGGCTATCGCGACGCCATGGGCAACGCGCTGGCGGTGATTGGCGGCAGCCTGATAGGTCTGGCTGCCTTTGTGTTGTGCTTTAAGCTGGGTGGTTATGAAGGCGCGCTGGCGGGGCTGGCGCTGGTGCCGGCGCTGGTGGCGTTGCCGGCCGGTACTCTACTGTGGCGGCGTAAAACGTTGCCGCTGCGCTATCTGGCGCTGGCGTGGGACAAGGCGTTGGCCAGCCACCTGGGCAAGTTTACCATTATGGCGTTGATCACCTCCGTGACCTTACCGGTGGCGTATGTCATGATGCGTAACCTGCTGGCGGCGCACTATAGCTGGGATGAGGTGGGGATTTGGCAGGGCGTCAGCAGTATTTCCGACGCCTATCTGCAGTTTATTACCGCCTCTTTCACCGTGTATCTGCTGCCGACGCTGTCGCGCCTGAGCGATAAGGCGGCGATTAGCCGTGAAATCGTCCGCGCGCTGAAGTTTGTGCTGCCGGCGGTGGCGGCGGCCAGTTTTACCGTATGGCTGCTGCGCGATTTTGCCATCTGGCTGCTGTTCTCGGACAAGTTTGTCGCCATGCGCGATCTGTTTGCCTGGCAGTTGGTGGGCGATGTGCTGAAAGTGGGCGCCTATGTGTTCGGCTACCTGGTGATCGCCAAGGCGTCGCTGCGCTTTTATATTATGACTGAAGTCAGTCAGTTCCTGCTGCTGACGCTGTTCTCGCACTGGCTAATCCCGTTGCATGGGGCATTGGGGGCGGCTCAGGCCTATATGGCAACCTACATAGTCTATTTCACACTGTGTAGCTGCGTATTTATTCTTTACCGTAGACGAGTATGACCACACTGATTCACGTATTGGGATCTGATATCCCGCACCATAATCAGACGGTGCTGCGCTTCTTCAACGACGTGCTGGCCAATCAGCTGCCGTCGCAGCAGGTGAGCCGGTTTATGGTTGCCGCCAAAGACGTGGCCGCGCTGGGAGCGTTCCCGGCGCTGACGATCGACAGCTACCCGGATAAGAAGAGCCTTGCGGAGGCGGTGATCGCCTGCGCCAAAGCTGACCGCAGCCGCCGCTTTTTCTGGCACGGGCAGTTTAACCCGACGCTGTGGCTGGCGCTGCTGAGCGGTAAAATCAAGCCGCAACAGGTCAGCTGGCATATCTGGGGGGCCGATCTGTATGAAAACGCCACCGACTGGAAATTCCGTCTGTTCTATCTGCTGCGCCGGGTGGCGCAAGGGCGGGTCGGGCACGTGTTCGCCACGCGCGGCGATCTGATTCACTATCAGCAGCGCCATGCGCGGGTGCCGGCGTCGCTGCTCTACTTCCCGACGCGTATGGATCCGGCGCTGACCGGCGTTGAGGTTGAGAAAAACGTCGCCGGGCCGATGACCATTCTGGTGGGCAACTCTGGCGACCGCACCAACCGCCATATCGAAGCGCTGAGCGCGATTCATCAGCAGTTCGGCGAGAATGTGCGGGTGATTGTGCCGATGGGTTATCCGGCCAATAACGACGACTATATCGAGCAGGTGCGCAGCGCCGGCCTGCGGCTGTTCAGCGAAAGAAATCTGCAGCTGCTGACCCGGCAGGTGGCGTTTGACGATTACCTGAATATTCTGCGCGAGTGCGACCTCGGCTACTTTATCTTTGATCGCCAGCAGGGCATCGGCACGCTCTGCCTGCTGATTCAGTTTGGCGTGCCGTTTGTGCTCAGCCGGCAGAATCCGTTCTGGCAGGACCTGGCCGAGCAGCGTCTACCGGTGCTGTTTTACGGCGATACGCTGGATGAGGCGGTGGTGCGCGAAGCGCAGCGCCAGCTGGCGTCGGTGGACAAGCAGGATATTGCCTTCTTTAATCCCAATTATGTTGACGGCTGGCGGCAGGCGTTGGCGCTGGCGGCGGGAGAAACGGCATGACGCTGGCCCAATTTGGCGGTTTGCTGGTGGTTTACCTGATTAGCGTCACTTTTATTTTGACGGTGACCTATCAGGAGTTCCGGCGCGTTCGGTTTAACTTTAACGTCTTCTTTTCTCTGCTGTTTCTGCTGACGTTTTATTTCGGCTTTCCGCTCAGCTGTCTGCTGGTGTTCCGCTTTGACGTGGCTATCGTGCCGGTGGAGTTTCTGCTGTATGCGATGCTCTCTGCCACCTGTTTCTATGCCATCTATTACGTCACCTATAAGACCCGGCTGCGTAAGCGCAGCGGCGAACCGCATCAGCCGCTGTTCAGCATGAACCGGGTGGAAACCAACCTGACCTGGATATTGCTGGCGCTGGTGGCCATCGGTACGGTGGGGCTGTTCTTTATGCAGAACGGCTTCCTGCTGTTTAAACTGAATTCCTACAGCCAGATCTTTTCCAGCGACGTGTCCGGCGTGGCGCTTAAACGCTTCTTCTACTTCTTTATCCCGGCGATGCTGGTGGTGTTCTTCCTCAGACAGAGTCTGCGCGCCTGGTTCTTTTTCCTGGTGGCGACGGTGTCGTTTGGCCTGCTGACCTATGTGATCGTCGGCGGTACGCGCGCCAATATCATTATCGCGTTTGCTCTGTTCCTGTTTATCGGCATTGTGCGCGGCTGGATCACGCTGTGGATGCTGGCGGTGGCGGGGGTAATGAGCATTGTCGGCATGTTCTGGCTGGCGCTGAAGCGCTACGGCCTGGACGTCAGCGGCGATGAGGCATTTTACACCTTCCTGTATTTAACCCGCGACACCTTCTCCCCTGGGAGAACCTGGCGCTGCTGCTGCAGAACTACGACAAAATCGACTTCCAGGGGCTGGCGCCGATTGTCCGCGACTTCTATGTCTTTATCCCCGGCTGGCTGTGGCCGGGGCGGCCGGATGTGGTGCTCAATACCGCCAACTACTTTACCTGGGAAGTGCTGGAGAATAATTCCGGGCTGGCGATTTCGCCAACGCTGATCGGTTCGCTGGTGGTAATGGGGGGCGCGCTGTTTATTCCGCTTGGCGCGGTGGTGGTCGGGCTTATCATCAAATGGTTCGACTGGCTGTATGAGCTGGGCCGCCATGAGCCAAACCGCTATAAAGCGGCCATTTTGCAGGGCTTCTGTTTTGGCGCGGTGTTTAACATCATTGTTTTGACGCGTGAAGGGTTGGACTCATTCGTTTCGCGCGTGGTGTTTTTCTGTTTGATTTTCGGCGCCTGTCTGGTGCTGGCAAAGTTGCTGTACTGGCTGTTTGATACGGCAGGCCTGATCAAGACGCGTATGGGCGCCCGCCCGCACGCGGCGCAACCGGCCGCCGCCTCGGAGTCCGACAGCCTACTGCAAAGGTAATGAGAAAAATGGATACAAAGGTTTCGGCTCCCGAATACGCGCTGCGTGGCATTAAGCTCTGGGGGTTTCGCAATATGGCGCACTGCCTGGATTTCCTGTTTGACGGCGGCAAGATGAAACAGGGGACGCTGGTGGCGATGAACGCCGAGAAAATGCTGGCGGCGGAGCAGGACGCCAACCTGCGGGCGCTGCTGGACGGCTGCGAATTTAAATACGCTGACGGCATCAGTATGGTGCGTGCAATGCGGCGCAAATACCCGGGGGCCGATGTCTCGCGCGTGGCGGGCGCCGACCTGTGGGAGGCGTTGATGCAGCGCGCCGGGCAGGAGGGCACGCCGGTCTTTCTGGTCGGCGGCAAGCCGTCGGTACTGGCGGAAACCGAAGAAAAGCTGCGCCGCCAGTGGAACGTCAACATCGTCGGCAGCCAGGACGGTTACTTCACGGCGCAGCAGCGCGACGCGCTGTTTGAACGGATTCATACCAGCGGCGCGGCGATCGTGACCGTAGCGATGGGGTCGCCGAAGCAGGAAATTCTGATGCGCGACTGCCGCAAGGTGCATCCGCAGGCGCTGTATATGGGCGTAGGCGGCACCTATGACGTGTTTACCGGCCATGTGAAGCGGGCGCCGAAGGTGTGGCAGAACCTCGGGCTGGAGTGGCTGTATCGCCTGCTGTCGCAGCCAAGCCGCATCCGCCGGCAGATCAAACTGCTGCGTTTCGTCGGCTACTATTACGGCGGCAAACTGTAAATTGACCGGCCGGGGTATCTGCTGCCCCGGCACGGCAGGTCGCCGTCATTGTGCGGCAGGTGTATAAAATCGCCGCACAACTATAACCTCATCTAAGAATTATCCCTTCATTTATTCCATAAAGTTTTAATTCGCGGTTTGCTTATAGCAGCAAAATACGGAACGATACCGTCCGGAAATCACCCCAGGCCGCCGATGCCGCTAATCGCAGTGCTGAATACCCTATTTTTCGCTGTCAATTTGCCCTCATCCTTGCTGGCGGTCGGTCGCGCCGGCGGAGTGATGCCGCTTTCTGTTTAAAACAATAAGGCCGTTGCCGGTCAATGCACGCACGACGCAGACATAACGACTGAGGATTTATGCCAACTAAAGATACACCGCAAGGACTACATCGCGGGCTGGAAGCCCGGCACATTGAACTGATTGCGCTTGGCGGCACGATCGGCGTCGGCCTGTTTATGGGCTCGGCCAGCACCCTGAAATGGGCAGGGCCTTCGGTGTTGCTGGCATACATTATCGCCGGGCTGTTTGTGTTCTTTATTATGCGTTCGATGGGCGAGATGCTGTTTCTGGAGCCGGTGGCCGGCTCGTTCGCGGTCTATGCCCATAAGTACATGGGCCCTTATTTTGGCTACCTGACGGCCTGGGGCTACTGGTTTATGTGGATTGCGGTCGGGATTTCGGAAATTACCGCCATCGGCGTGTATGTGCAGTTCTGGTTCCCGGAAATCCCGCAGTGGCTGCCGGCGCTGCTGGCGGTGGCGATGGTGGCGGTCGCCAACCTGGCGGCGGTGCGGCTGTACGGCGAACTGGAGTTCTGGTTTGCGATGATTAAGGTGACCACCATTATCGTGATGATTCTGGTGGGATTGGGGGTGATCTTCTTTGGCTTCGGTAACGGCGGCGTGCCGACCGGGTTCGCCAACCTGACGCAGCACGGCGGCTTCTTCGCCGGCGGCTGGAAAGGCTTCCTGTTTGCGCTGTGTATCGTGGTGGCCTCTTATCAGGGCGTGGAATTGGTGGGCATTACCGCCGGTGAGGCGAAGAATCCGCAGGTCACCCTGAAGCGCGCCATCAATAATATTCTGTGGCGCATCCTGATTTTCTACGTCGGTGCTATTTTCGTTATCGTTACCATCTTCCCGTGGAACGGCATCGGCACCGCGGGCAGCCCGTTTGTGCTGACCTTTGCCAAAATCGGCATCGTGGCCGCCGCCGGCATCATTAACTTTGTGGTGCTGACCGCGGCGCTGTCCGGCTGCAACAGCGGTATGTACAGCGGCGGACGCATGCTGTATGCGCTGGCAAAGAACCGCCAGTTGCCGTCTACGTTCACTAAACTGTCCGCCAGCGGCGTGCCGGTAAACTGCATCGCCATGACCATCGCCTGTTTGCTGGCCGGGTCGGCGCTGAATTACCTTATCCCTAACCCGCAGCAGGTGTTTGTGTATGTCTACAGCGCCAGCGTACTGCCGGGCATGGTGCCGTGGTTTGTGGTGCTGATTAGCCAGCTCTACTTCCGTCGCGAACATAAAGAGGCGATCAAAAGCCACGGTTTTAAATCGATAATGTTCCCGTATGTGAACTACCTGACCATTGCTTTTCTGGCGTGTGTACTGGTTGGCATGGGCATTAACCCGGATACGCGTATTTCTCTGCTGGTCGGGGCGATTTTCCTGGCGGCGGTCAGCCTGTGCTACTTCGCCTGCGGGATGCACAAAAAACAGCATCAGGCTGAAATTGGGATAAAAAACCAGCAGTAAAGGTGAAAAAAGGGCTGCGGATTGCGCTTTTATGCGCAGGAGTGAGCAAAGCGTAATCAAACGCAACATTTCTGCGAAAAAGCACTAGACAGGATCGCTTTAAATCCGTAGTATCCCCACCCGCAACGGCGCTACGCGCCCGTAGCTCAGCTGGATAGAGCGCTGCCCTCCGGAGGCAGAGGTCTCAGGTTCGAATCCTGTCGGGCGCGCCATTTAGTTTGTGCGCAAGAGCTGCGGTGGTATGATTACCGCGTGAAGTAGTAAAGAAATGGTGGCTATAGCTCAGTTGGTAGAGCCCTGGATTGTGATTCCAGTTGTCGTGGGTTCGAGTCCCATTAGCCACCCCACTTTACCCCAGGGGTAGAGTAGAAGATAAAAAGCTGTTTTGTGACCGTGCGAAGGTGGCGGAATTGGTAGACGCGCTAGCTTCAGGTGTTAGTGTTCTTACGGACGTGAGGGTTCAAGTCCCTCTCTTCGCACCACACAAAACGTCATGTAAATCTTAACGATTACATGGACATGGGCTTTAAAATCTTGTAGTATCAGCACCACAGAATCGGCGAGTAGCGCAGCTTGGTAGCGCAACTGGTTTGGGACCAGTGGGTCGGAGGTTCGAATCCTCTCTCGCCGACCACCATTCGAAAAACCTGCTTTTTAAAGCAGGTTTTTTTCGTCTGTAGCGGATAGAGGATGAAGAACCTCCGAAGGAGGTTTGAGCCGAGCGCAGCGAGACCACGTTGCGCAGCAACGCCCGAAGGGGGCGCATCTTTGATGCGCATAATCCTCTCTCGCCGACCAATTCGAAAAACCTGCTTTTTAAAGCAGGTTTTTTTTCGTCTGTAGTTTATCCTCCGTCTGCCATCTTTTCCGTGTCCATCCGCCGCATTCGCCGCATCCATCCGCCGTCTAGCCCGTGGGCATGCCCGCTATTTGTCTGCCGTTGGTTTTTGGCGACAACAGAAGGGCCGTCTGTCGCCGGTAAGAGACACGCAATGTATTGAAAAATAATGTAAAAAATAACTTTACCTTAAGTCGTCGTTTTTTGGCGACAGGCAGGCCGATGGCTGGCGGTGTCGGGATGGATAGGCGCCGGCCGCAGGGGGATGGGAAGATTAAAAATAAACCATTTAAATTCAGAGGATTAAATTTATTTTTTACAAGACTGACGCCGAGGTGGGAGAGTTGGCACGCGAAGTGCAATATCTATAGCGTAGATGCTCATTCCACTTCTTATGTTCGCCCTAGGCCTCATAAACCCTGGGAATGATGCAGAGCCGATTTAGGGTGCCTATTGCCCACCAGAACGATGAAAGCCTCGCTTGCGACGCCGACATCACACTGCGGGCACAACGTTGAGTGAGGCACCACCCCTGTTGTCCTAGACCTGATTGCTTCTTTATACACTTGCCGGACCGGCAAGTGTTTTTTTTTGCCCATACCCGTCATACTTCAAGCTGCAGGTGCGTTGGCCGCGCTCTGTCACCCGAATCACTGACCAGAGTCAGCTCATCGGGATTCCTTCCCTTGCCGCCTTCCTGCAACTTGAATTATTTAGGGTATGTTGCCGCGTAAAGGGACGCGGGCGAAAAAAAAGCGTGGCCGTAGCCACGCTTTGGTCAGCGGTTTATCCGGCGTTATTCGCCGTTTTGCCGCAGAGTCAGCATCAGACCTTCACGGCGCATTTGCGCCGCCTCCTCGGAGCGGTGCAGCTTTTCCAGTACGTCGGCCAGCCAGGCATAGTCATAGGCGTCCGGACGCTGCTTCAGGGCTTCCTTGAAGGCGTCGTTGGCCTGTTGCCATTCGCCGTGCTTCATCAGCAGCTGGCCCAGCGTGCTGTTAAGCAGCGGCGTGGCGCCATGCTGTTTGATCTGCTGACGCAGCGCTTTCTCCAGCTGCTCCGGATTGCCGGATTTGATGCGCGGGATAAGCAGCACCAGACGTTCGTCATACTGGCGTTTCAGGCCGTCGAGGACGATCTCCTGCGCCATTTCATGATCGTTGCATTCGATCAGGTGCTCCACCATGGCGATCTGCAGCGGCACTTCATGGCGTACTTTGCGGCTTTGATTCTTCCACCAGCGTTTCAGGCCGTCGCTGCCTTCCTCCGCCATTGCCTGATTCATCAGGCCGAGATAGGCCTGCTGCTGCAGCGCCTGCAGTTTTTCCTCGTCATGCAGCTTGATTTTGCTCATCGACGGCAGGATTTCCAGCAGGGAAGCGTAAGCGCCGGTGCGCAGGTAGGCCTGCTCCGCCAGACGCAGCACTTCCGGATGACGCGGCGCCTGGTTCAGCAGACGATCGACCCCGTGGCGCGCGGCATGCACTTCGCCCTGCGCCAGCTGAATGCGTACGCGGGTAATGTCGACCGGCAGCTGATCGGTGTCTGCCGCTTCGGCGGCGCGCTCCAGATACTGATTGGTGCGGAACTCGTCGCCGCGCTGCTGCGCCGCTTCTGCCGCCAGCAGGTAGTTCACTACCGGCTGTTCGGCGTGGTCGGCATTGCGCGTCAGCAGCTGTTCGACCTGTTTATGATCGCCTTCCGCCAGCTTAATCAGTGCCGCTTTGGTTTGCGCGCGTGCGCGGCTGCGTTTACGGCCGAGGAACCAGCCGCGGGTGCGGGCGCCGGTACGGAAAATGCGGCGCAGGATCCATTCGATAATAAACAGTGCCACAAACAGCAAAATACCCATGATCACCAGGCCGGTGACGCTGGTTTCAATGTTGTAGTTGTCGGTCTGGATCAGGACATAGCCCTGATGACCGGCCAGCATCGGTCCGAGCACCACGCTGGCGATCAGCACCAGAAACAGGAATAACACGCGTAACATGGCTTATCCCTCCTGGTGAGTGGCGGCAGCGCCTTGCGCCAGCAGATTGCGTACCCGGGTCTGCATCAGTTTTTCCAGCAGCGGCTGGCTCTTCAGCTGGTCCGGTACGTCCATCGTCACGGATTGCTGGCTCAGGCCGTCCAGCTCTTCCAGGAAGGCTTTGGTGGCCGGATCGCTGGTATCGAAATAGGCGCGCACCCAGGTGGAGATGGTTTCCAGCGACTGCTTATACACCTCGTTCTGATGGCGCGGCACCGCCTGGGCGGCGACCAGCAGACGGGAGCGGATATTTTCGCGCAGATAGATGTCCTGATTCGGCGCCAGCAGCGGCTCGGCACCGGTGTCGCGGCGGCGGATGGTAATAAAGTTGGCCATAAAGTTATGCCAGGACTTGGTCAGGTTCTGTCGCCATTCGCTCAGCGAGGCGGACAGTTCGCCATTGTCTTCGTCCATCGGCGTTTCATCGCTGTCGTTATCCGCCAGGCGCAGGTTATCGACCTGGTTGGACAGCTGGTTCACTTTCAGAATGATGCCGTCAAAATCGACCTGGGACAGGGTGGACAGCCCGCTGATATCTTCGGTAATCGCGCGACGCACGTTCATCAGGCTCGGATCGTTCATATCCGCCAGGCTGGCGTCGGCGCTTTTCAGCAGGGTGGCGGCGGTGGTGACGTCCTGATCGCTCCACAGCTTGCGGCCGGCCATTTTGACCAGGAAGTCGGCCTGCGCCAACAGCCAGGTTTTGGCGTCGCTGCCGGAAATGGTAGCGACTTTTTCCTGCAGTTCGCTGAGCTGACGCGCCAGCGAGGTCTGTTCGCGGTCAGCGGCGTCGAGGGTTTTCCCCTGCTGCTGCAGCAACCCTTCCAGCGCGCTCTTTTCCTGCTGCTGGCTCTGCTTGAGATCCGCCAGCTGCTGCTGCAGGGACTGGTTTGCCGCAATCAGCTGCTGCGCTTGGCGGTGCGTGTGGTAGTAACCGCCGGCGGCCAGCGCAATAACCAGCACGATGGCGATCGCGCCGAGCACCGGGCCGCTGTTTTTACTTTTACGGCTGCCGGTTTCTGGCTGTTGGGGACTCTCAACCGCCTGGTTGCTCTCTTCAACCGGTGCGGATGGGGTATTTTGTTCCGTCATAGTGGCGCATCCCATTGTCAGGTTTATTGTAGCGCGCGTAGCAGCGCGTCATTATCGGCATTTTCAGCTACCCGAATGCTGCTCCAGCCCAGTTCCCGGGCCAGGGTAGCCAGACGTTCGCTGACCACCACCAGGCGGCAACGCAGCAGCCATATAGAACGGTAGTAATCAGGAACTAAAGTATACAACTGTTGTAACATTTCACCGCTGGTGACCACCAGCGTATCAATACCCACGCGTTGCCAGTGGGCGCTCTGTTCCGCGCCGTCGTAATGGACGGGACTGCGCTGGTAACATTCATAATAGCTGACGTTGGCGCCGCGCTCGCGCAGCGTTTCGCCGAGCAGCTCGCGTCCGCCGTTGCCGCGCAGGATCAGCGCCTGCTTGCCCGTCAGTTTTTGCAGCGCGGGTAATAATAGTAGCGTTTCGCTGATTTCGCGCTCGTGCGGATAGTCCACCGGCAGGCTGGTGATGCGGTGCAGCGCCAGCGCAGTGGTGCGCCCGATAGCGTAATAGGCGGGCTGGGCCGGCCAGGCGATGTCCGCGCGTCCCATCACCGAATCGGCGTAATTCACCGTGTGCTGCGACAGGACGAACACCAAATCGCCGGCGTTCAGGTTGTGCAGCGCCGACGCCAGGCGAGGCAGATCGGCGCCGGGAGCGAAATCGATCAGCGGGGCATGATAGGCAACCCGGCCGAGCGCGCGCAGCCGGCTGACCAGTTGCTCCCCGGACGGGGAAGGGCGGGTTACCAAAATCGTCATGCCGGCGGATTCCCCTGATACACGTCCTGCAGGATTTCACGGGCGCCGTTGGCCAGCAGCTCTTCCGCCAGCGAGACGCCCATTTGCTGCGCCTGCGCCGACGGACCGCGGCGTTCACCGCGCACCATCTGGCTGCCGTCCGGCGCGCCGACCAGTGCGCGTAGCCACAGCGTGTCGCCGTCCAGCTCGGCATAGCTGCCGATCGGCACCTGACACCCGCCTTCCAGGCGGGTGTTCATGGCGCGTTCGGCGCTGACGCGCAGGGCGGTCGCCTCATCGTTCAGCGGCGCCAGCAGCGCGCGGGTCACCTCGTCGTCCAACCGGCATTCGATGCCGACGGCGCCCTGGCCGACGGCCGGCAGGGATTCTTCCGGACTCATCGCGCTGCGGATGCGCTGCTCCAGCCCCAGCCGCTTCAGGCCGGCGACCGCCAGAATAATGGCGTCATACTCGCCGTTATCCAGTTTGGACAGGCGGGTGCCGACGTTGCCGCGCAGATCGCGTACGATCAGATCGGGACGACGCTGACGCAGCTGACACTGGCGACGCAGGCTGGAAGTGCCAACCACGCTGCCCTGCGGCAGTTGGTCGAGAGATTCGAAACGGTTTGATACAAATGCATCGCGTGGATCGTCACGCTCGCAAATAGTCACCAAACCCAGCCCCTGCGGGAATTCTACCGGCACGTCTTTCATCGAGTGCACGGCGATATCGGCGCGGCCTTCCAGCAGCGCCAGCTCAAGTTCTTTGACAAACAAGCCCTTACCGCCGACTTTCGCCAGCGGCGTATCCAGAATGATGTCGCCGCGCGTCACCATCGGCACCAGCTCCACCTGCAGACCGGGGTGGCTGTCCATCAGACGTTGCTGCACATAGTGTGCCTGCCAGAGCGCCAGAGGGCTTTGTCGGGTGGCAATTCGAATAATTTTGTCTAACATGCTTGTTACCGTTTTTATATTTCGCCAGCCATCCTACCACTGAGGACGAAAACTGTCAGTGCAAGAAGGAAGGGGGCCAGAAAAGGACAACGGAATCAACAGGACGTGTGATGTGTTTTGGGCAGTTAACACCGCGGATACGCCGTTTAGGGTGAGGCGATAATAAGTGTGTCGCGTTACTTCCTTTACGGTCAATCGGCAAGGTGTTAAATTGATCACGTTTCCAGCAATAAGTCGTCAAATACTCTTCCTAACTTAACGACGCTTATGGAATACGGGTTTTTTTCTAAGCACCGGGATAATCAGGCGAGACGTCTTGTACCTTTATATCGAGACATTGAAGCAGAGACTGGATGCGATCAACCAACTACGTGTCGATCGCGCCCTGGCGGCCATGAAACCTGCCTTTCAACGGGTATACAGTCTGCTGCCTACCTTACTGCACCACCACCACCCGCTGATGCCGGGTTACCTGAATGGTAACGTTCCCCATGGCATCTGCCTCTACACGCCTGATGAAAACCAACAATCTTATCTGCACGATCTGGAAGACAAGTGGGGCAGCCCGTTAGAAACGCTGGCCAGCGGCGAACTGCCGATCACCGGCGTTTACTCCATGGGCAGCACCTCCTCGATCGGGCAGAGCTGCAGTTCGGATCTGGATATCTGGGTGTGTCACCAATCCTGGCTTGATAACGAAGAGCGCAATCGTCTGCAGCAAAAATGCAGCCTGCTGGAGAAGTGGGCGGCCTCGATGGGCGTGGAAGTCAGCTTCTTCCTGATCGACGAAAACCGCTTCCGCCATAACGAAAGCGGCAGTCTGGGCGGCGAAGACTGCGGCTCCACGCAGCATATTTTGCTGCTGGACGAGTTTTACCGCACCGCGGTGCGCCTGGCCGGCAAACGCATCCTGTGGAATATGGTGCCGTGCGAAGAAGAAGCGCATTACGATGAATATGTACTGTCGCTGTACGCGCAGGGCGCGCTGACGCCGAACGAGTGGTTAGACCTCGGCGGGCTCGGCACGCTGTCGGCGGAAGAGTACTTTGGCGCCAGCCTGTGGCAGCTGTATAAGAGCATTGACTCGCCGTACAAGGCGGTGCTGAAGACCCTGCTGCTGGAGGCCTACTCCTGGGAATACCCGAACACGCAGCTGTTGGCGACGAGTATCAAACAGCGTCTGCATGCAGGCGAGATCGTCTGCTTCGGTCTGGACGCCTACTGTATGATGCTGGAGCGCGTCACCCGCTATCTGACGCAGATTAACGACACCACCCGTCTCGATCTGGTGCGCCGCTGCTTCTACCTGAAAGTGTGTGAAAAACTGTCCCATCCTCAGGCCAGCGTCGGCTGGCGGCGGGAGATCCTCAGCCAACTGGTGAGCGAGTGGGGCTGGGACCAGGAACGGCTGGCGATGCTGGATAACCGCGCCAACTGGAAGATCGAACGGGTGCGCGAGGCGCATAACGAGCTGCTGGATGCGATGATGCAAAGCTACCGCAACCTGATCCGCTTTGCGCGCCGCAACAACCTCAGCGTCAGCGCCAGCCCGCAGGACATCGGCGTGCTGACGCGCAAGCTGTACGCCGCCTTTGAGGCGCTGCCGGGCAAGGTGACGCTGGTGAACCCGCAGATTTCGCCGGACCTGTCGGAAGGCGATCTCACCTTTATCCACGTGCCGATTGGCCGCGCCAACCGCACCGGCTGGTACCTGTACAATCAGGCGCCGGCGATGGATTCCATCGTCAGCCATCAGCCGCTGGAGTATAACCGCTACCTGAACAAGCTGGTGGCCTGGGCCTATTTCAACGGCCTGCTGACGTCGCGCACCCGGCTGCATATCAAGAGCGCCAACCTGTGCGACAGCGCAAAACTGCAGGAGCTGGTGGCCGACGTGTCGCACAGCTTCCCGCTGCGCCTGCCGGCGCCAACGCCGAAAGCGTTGTACAGCCCGTGTGAAATCCGCCATCTGGCGATTATCGTCAATCTGGAAAACGACCCGACCGCCGCCTTCCGCAATCAGGTGGTGCACTTTGATTTCCGCAAGCTGGACGTCTTCAGCTTCGGCCAGCAGCAGCAGTGTCTGGTCGGCAGTATCGATCTGCTGTACCGCAACTCGTGGAACGAAGTGCGTACGCTGCATTTCAGCGGTGAACAGTCAGTGCTGGAAGCGCTGAAAACCATTCTGGGCAAAATGCACCAGGATGCGTCGCCGCCGGAGTCGGTGGAAGTGTTCTGCTACAGTCAGCATCTGCGCGGGCTGATCCGCACCCGTATTCAGCAACTGGTCTCCGAATGCATCGAGCTGCGCCTGTCCAGCACGCGGCTGGAGCCGGGCCGCTTCAAGGCGGTGCGCGTGGCCGGCCAGACCTGGGGCCTGTTCTTCGAACGTCTGAGCGTCTCGGTGCAGAAGCTGGAAAACGCGGTGGAATTTTACGGCGCGATCTCCAACAACAAGCTGCACGGCCTGTCGATCAAGGTGGAAACCGATCAGGTGCATCTGCCGCCGGTAGTGGACGGTTTCGCCAGCGAAGGGATTATTCAGTTCTTCTTTGAGGACGCCAAGGACGATCAGGGCTTTAATATCTACATTCTGGATGAGTCGAACCGCGTTGAGGTGTATCACCACTGCGAAGGCAGCAAGGAAGAACTGGTACGCGACGTCAGCCGTTTCTACTCCTCCTCGCACGACCGTTTCACCTATGGCTCCAGCTTTATCAACTTCAACCTGCCGCAGTTCTATCAGATCGTGCAGATCGACGATCGCACACAGGTGATCCCGTTTCGCAGCAACGCACTGTCCAGCCTGTGCGTTACCGTCAGCGACGGCGCCGCCGCGCAGCCGCTGAAGCAACAATATCAACTGCACTGATAACGTCAGGCGCGCTCCTTCGCACCCGTGATGACGGTCAGGCGAATTCGATCGTCTCGCCGGCCTGCTGCGTTGCCGCCTCGCTCAACAGTTGGGAGAATGACCAGCCGCTGCGGTCGCACAGCCAAACGCCGTCGCGGTAGTCGAAGTGATAGCCGCCGGATTTGGTCGCCAACCAGACCTGGTGCAGCGGCTCCTGACGGTTAATGACGATCTTACTGCCGTTCTCGAAGGTCAGCGTCATCACGCCGGCGTTGGTTTCGTAATCGATGTCCGCATCGCCGTCAAAATTATCCAGCGTTTGTTCAATATCCTGCATCAGCTGGTCGGCCAACTGGTGAAACTCACTGTCGTTCATATTCGATTCCTATTGCTTTTCATGATCCACCTGCGATTATATACCCTTCATACTTGCCGCCTTGCTGCAACGCCGATTATTTTGGCTATGGCAGGCTCGGACGCATAAATTACAGGCATTAATGCAAATGAAAAAACAACTACGCTATGCGCTGCTGGCGGTTCTGGTCGCCGGTCTCTCTGGTTGCGGTCTGAAAGGCCCGCTGTACTTCCCTGATGACGCGAAAGGCGAGAAAACGGCGCAGCCGGTACAAACCGGCGATCAAGTGCAGAAAAATCAGCAGGAAGCCGCCGGCTCTCAGCAAAAACCGTCGATGAGCGCCGAATAACGCGCTGCACGGCGGAGGCGAGCGTCGTCGTGAATGACCGACGGCGAGCGCGTCCAGAAAGCGGAGTATGATATGCAGTTCTCCAAAATGCACGGTCTGGGCAACGACTTTATGGTGGTCGATGCCGTGACACAGAATGTCTATTTTTCCCCGGAGCTGATTCGCCGGCTGTCTGATCGGCATCTGGGCATCGGTTTTGACCAGATGCTGGTGGTGGAGCCGCCTTACGATCCGGAACTGGATTTCCATTATCGCATCTTCAACGCCGACGGCAGCGAAGTGGCGCAGTGCGGCAACGGCGCGCGCTGCTTTGCCCGTTTTGTGCGGTTGAAAGGGCTGACCAATAAGCGCGATATCCGCGTCAGCACCCAAACCGGCCGCATGGTGCTCAGCGTGACCGACGACGATCGGGTATGCGTCAATATGGGCGAGCCTAACTTTGAACCGCAGGCGGTGCCGTTCCGCGCCGCCAAGGCGGAGAAGACCTATATCATGCGGGCGGCCGAGCACACGGTGCTGGCCGGCGTGGTGTCGATGGGCAACCCGCATTGTGTTTTGCAGGTGGATGATGTAAAAACCGCCAAAGTGGAACTGCTTGGCCCGGTGCTGGAAAACCACGAACGTTTTCCGGAGCGCGCCAATATCGGCTTTATGCAGGTGGTCAGCCGCGAGCATATCAAGCTGCGCGTTTACGAGCGCGGCGCCGGTGAAACGCAGGCTTGCGGCAGCGGCGCCTGCGCCGCCGTGGCAGTAGGGATTCAACAGGAATTGCTGTCAGAAGAGGTGCATGTGGAACTGCCGGGCGGCAGTCTGCATATACGCTGGAAAGGGCCGGGCACGCCGCTGTTTATGACCGGCCCGGCAACCCATGTTTATGACGGATTTATTCATCTATGAAAAGCGTTGAGGACCAGGCCGTCGCAGCCATTGCGCTTGATGACGACGCCGTAATGCAGTACCTGCAGCAGAACCCGGATTTCTTTATGCGCAATGCGCGCCAGGTTGAGCAGATGCGCGTGCCCCACCCGGTGCGCGGCACCGTATCGCTGGTGGAGTGGCATCTGGCGCGGCAGCGTAACCATATTGACCGGCTGGAAGAAGAGATTACGCTGCTGATGGAGCAGGCCAGCGCCAATGAAAACCTGTTTGGCCGGCTGCTGCATCTGCAGGCCAACCTGGCCACCGCCGACAGCCTGCAGGATATGCTCAATCGCCTGCAGCGCTGGGCGCGCGGCTTCGGGCTGGCCGGCGCCAACATCCGCCTGTTCAGCGACCGCTGGCAGATCGGCGCGCCGTCGGACTTTACCCACTTGGGCATTGCGCGCTCGGCATTTGAACCGCTGCGCATTCAGCGCCTGGGGGATGATCATCACTTCCTCGGCAGCCTGAACGGCCCGGAACTGCTGCTGCTGTTGCCGCAGGCCAAGCAGGTTGGTTCGGTGGCGCTGTCGCTGCTGGGCGAGGACGGCGATTTGGGCATGGTGATCTTCAGCAGCCGCGACACGCAGCACTATCAGCCGGGTATGGGCACCGTAATGCTGGCCCAGCTGGCGCGCATGCTGCCGGAACTGCTGGAACGCTGGATCGAACGCGCATGACGGGGCCAGCGGCCGGCCTGCAACCGCCGGTGGACGCTTTTTTGCGCTATCTGAAAGTGGAGCGCCAGCTCAGTCCGCTGACCCAGATTAACTACTCCCGCCAGCTGCAGGCGCTGTGCACGTTGGCCGGCGGGCTGGGCGTCAGCGCCTGGTCGCAGCTGGATGCGGCGCTGGTGCGGCAACTGGTGGCCCGCAGCAAGCGGGCGGGGCTGCATGCCGCCAGCCTGGCGCTGCGTCTCTCCGCGCTGCGCAGTTTTCTCGACTGGCAGGTGAGCCAGGGGCAACTGCCCGCCAACCCGGCGAAGGGCATCCGCACGCCGCGCAGCGGCCGCCATTTGCCGAAAAATATCGACGTCGACGAAGTGAGCCAACTGCTGGAGATCGACGTCAACGACCCGCTGGCGGTGCGCGACCGCGCGATGCTGGAAGTGATGTACGGTGCCGGGCTGCGTCTGGCGGAGCTGGTGGGGCTGGACTGCCGGCACCTCGATCTGGCCGCCGGCGAGATCTGGGTGATGGGGAAAGGCAGCAAGGAGCGCAAGCTGCCGATCGGCCGCACCGCCGTCACCTGGCTGGAACGCTGGCTGGCGATGCGCGATCTGTTCGCGCCGGGCGACGATGCGGTATTTCTCTCCAATCAGGGCAAGCGCATCTCCACGCGCAATGTGCAAAAGCGCTTTGCCGAGTGGGGCGTCAAACAGGGCGTCAGCAGCCACATTCACCCGCACAAGCTGCGCCACTCCTTTGCCACCCACGTGCTGGAATCCAGCGGCGATCTGCGCGCGGTGCAGGAACTGCTGGGGCATGCCAACCTGACCACCACGCAAATCTATACCCACCTCGACTTTCAACACCTGGCCAACGTGTACGATGCGGCGCATCCACGCGCCAAACGGGGGAAATCCTGATGCATTTTTACCGGCCGCTGCGCCCGCTGGCGGCGCTGACGTTCGATCTGGATGATACGCTGTACGACAACCGCCCGGTGATCGTTGAGACGGAGCGGCAGTCGGTGGCCTTTTTACAAGATTACCATCCGGGGCTGAAAGACTTTCAGTCGGCGGATTTTCACCGCCTGCGGCAGGCGCTGCGCGCGCGCGAGCCGGAAATTTACCATGACGTCACCCGCTGGCGCTGGCGGGCCATCCACCTGGCGCTGAGCCGGCAGGGGCTGACGGAGGACGACGCGGCGGAAGGGGCCGACGCCGCCATGCGGCACTTTGCCGACTGGCGCAGCCGCATTGAGGTGCCGGCGGCCACCCACGCCACGCTGAAGGCGCTGGGGGCGCGTTACCCGCTGGTGGCGATCACCAACGGCAACGTCGATCCGGCGCGCTGCGGCCTGGACGGCTACTTCCGCTTTGTGTTGCGTTCCGGGCCGGACGGCCGCGCCAAACCCTATCAGGATATGTATCAGCTGGCCGCCGAGCGGCTGGCGATCGCGCCCGCGCATATTTTGCACGTGGGCGATGACCTGACCACCGACGTAGCGGGAGCGCTGCGCGCCGGTTTTCAGGCCTGCTGGATCAATGACCGCCGGCGCAGCCTGATGCAGGCCGCCGACAGCCGTTTGCTGCCACATATTGAGGTTTCGCAGTTGGCATCGCTGACAGCGTTGTTATAATCCCTCCATAACTCTGTATAAATTCACAGTGAAAGCCGCGCCGGCGCGGTTTTCCCTTACCACGTAATGGTGCCTATGGACGTTTCCGACCTGCTCAACAGCATGAATGACAAACAACGTGAAGCCGTGGCGGCGCCACGCAGTAACCTGTTGGTGCTGGCGGGCGCGGGAAGCGGCAAAACCCGGGTGCTGGTGCATCGCATCGCCTGGCTGCTGGCGGTGGAGAATTGCTCGCCGTATTCGATTATGGCGGTCACCTTCACCAACAAGGCGGCAGCGGAGATGCGCCATCGTATCGAGCAACTGATCGGCACCAGCCAGGGCGGCATGTGGATCGGCACCTTCCACGGCCTGGCGCACCGTCTGCTGCGCGCCCACCATATGGACGCCAACCTGCCGCAGGACTTCCAGATTCTCGACAGTGAGGATCAGCTGCGGTTGCTCAAACGCATTATCCGCGCGCTGAACGTGGACGAGAAACAGTGGCCGCCGCGTCAGGCGATGTGGTACATCAACGGCAAAAAAGATGACGGCCTGCGTCCGCAGCATATTGAAAGCTATGGCAATCCGGTGGAAGCCACTTGGCTGCGCATCTATCAGGCCTATCAGGAGGCCTGCGATCGCGCCGGGCTGGTGGACTTTGCTGAACTGCTGCTGCGCGCCCACGAGCTGTGGCTGAACAAGCCGCACATCCTCAACCATTACCGCGATCGCTTCACTAACATTCTGGTGGACGAATTCCAGGATACCAACCGTATTCAGTACGCCTGGATCCGCCTGCTGGCGGGCGACCGGGCCAATGTGATGATCGTCGGCGACGACGATCAGTCGATCTACGGCTGGCGCGGCGCGCAGGTGGAGAATATTCAGCGCTTCCTGAAAGACTTTCCGGGCGCCGAAACCATCCGTCTGGAGCAGAACTACCGTTCGACCAGCAATATCCTCAAGGCCGCCAACACGCTGATCGCCAATAACGACGGCCGCATGGGGAAAAACCTGTGGACCGAAGGGGCGGAAGGGGAGCCGATTTCGCTGTACTGCGCGTTCAACGAGCTGGATGAAGCCCGCTTTGTGGTCAACCGCATCAAAACCTGGCAGGAAAACGGCGGCGCGCTGAACGACTGCGCAATCCTCTACCGCAGTAACGCCCAGTCGCGCGTGCTGGAAGAGGCGCTGCTGCAAACCGCCATGCCGTACCGCATTTACGGCGGCATGCGCTTCTTCGAGCGGCAGGAGATCAAAGATGCGCTGGCCTACCTGCGTCTGATCGCCAACCGTAACGACGATGCGGCGTTTGAGCGCGTGGTGAACACGCCGACGCGCGGCATCGGCGACCGCACGCTGGACGTGGTGCGCCAGACGGCGCGCGATCGTCAGCTGACGCTGTGGCAGGCCACGCGCGCGCTGCTGCAGGACAAAGTCCTGGCCGGACGCGCCGCCTCCGCCCTGCAGCGCTTCACCGAGCTGGTGGATTCGCTGGCGCATGAAACCGCGGATATGCCGCTGCACGTGCAGACCGACCGGGTGATCCGCGACTCCGGCCTGTTCCTCATGTATGAGCAGGAAAAGGGTGAAAAGGGCCAGGCGCGGATCGAAAACCTGGAGGAACTGGTGACGGCGACGCGCCAGTTCAGCTATCAGGATGAAGATCAGGATTTAATGCCGCTGCAGGCGTTTTTATCGCACGCGGCGCTGGAGGCCGGCGAAGGGCAGGCCGACGCCTATCAGGACGCGGTGCAGCTGATGACGCTGCACTCGGCCAAAGGGCTGGAGTTCCGCCAGGTGTTTATCGTCGGCGTGGAAGAGGGCATGTTCCCCAGCCAGATGTCGCTGGAAGAGGGCGGCCGGCTGGAAGAGGAGCGTCGCCTGGCCTATGTCGGCCTGACGCGGGCGATGGAAAAGCTGACGCTGACCTACGCCGAGACGCGCCGGCTGTACGGCAAGGAAGTGTACCATCGGCCATCACGCTTTATCGGCGAGATCCCGGAGGAGTGCGTGGAGGAAGTGCGGCTGCGCGCCAGCGTGTCGCGGCCGGTGAAACACCAGCGTATGGGCACGCCAATCAGCGAGAACGATACCGGCTACAAACTGGGTCAGCGGGTGCGCCATCCGAAGTTCGGCGAAGGCACCATCGTCAACTTGGAAGGCAGCGGCGAGCACAGTCGGCTGCAGATTGCTTTCCAGGGTGAAGGCATCAAATGGCTGGTGGCGGCCTACGCCAAGCTGGAGACGCCGTAATCCCCCGGCGCCCGGCGCCTCAACCCGGGTAGCGGTCGCCTTCCTGCGCGGTCGCGTACCAGCGCAACACCGCCTCAATGCCGTCGCCGCCTTCGGGCGGCGCCCAGCGCATGCAGTCTTCCGCCGTTAACGGCTGATACGGCCCCGGCTTCACCTCGAACAGCACCCCGCCGGCGTCGACCGACAGCACGGTATGCCAGACGTTGACGGGCATTTCCAGCAGCCGGTTCTCTTCGCCCAGCACAATACGCCGGGTCACCGCGCCGTGGTCGTCAAACTGCAGCACCACAAAGCGGCCGCGCAGCGGCGTCAGCAGCTCCCAGCTTTGCGGGTGGCGGTGCGGGCGAATATAGGTGCCCGGCTCCATGGCGATGGTCATTCTCTGCACCGGCTCATTGATATCGTCATGCAGCAGGTGGTGGGTGCGCAGGCGCGGCAGTTGGGCGGCCTGCTCGCCCATGGTGTTCATCTGTTGTTGGGTTATCAATTTCATTAAGGAAATCCGCAAGCTATCGATAAAGAGAGTCTAGCAACTTTCCCGGCGCGGGGCGCTGCGCGCGGTCATTTCTTTGCGCCGGCGCGCGGATTTTTATGGCCTTGTCATCATGGTGAATTGTTGGGTATTTATCCTGTTTAACGTGTTGACAGGCTTTTTCCTCTCGGCGTAACATGCGCGCACGATTATCAATGAGGACATTCGCCTTGGACACACCCAGTAGATGCTGGCTCACTGACCTGGATCCCAACAGGTACAACTTCTAAGGCTATCCCATTACGCTGATAGCCTTCGTGGTTGTCGGCGACCCCTCCGTGCGTCGCTCTGAGTCAGATCTCTTTATGGTCTGAAACGAGCATGGCCTGTGTGCCTCCCCGTTTCTGTGCTTCAACGCGTTGTCTGCCTAAAATGATGTGAGTTGCATCAGTGGGTTTGGGCGTTCTGTCGCCCGGGATGATGCAATTCCAATGAATGCAGGGTATCCCCTCACCATTAGGGAGTTTTAGCACATGCTAAGCGCTTTCAGATTAGATAACAGCCGCTTGTCCCGCCTTGAGCTGGATGAGGCCGAAGACCTGACCACCTCACTGTGGGTAGACCTGGTCGAGCCGGAAGAAAGCGAGCGCGACCGTGTGCAACATGAGCTGGGGCAAAGCCTGGCCACCCGTCCGGAACTGGACGACATCGAGGCCTCGGCGCGTTTTTTTGAAGACGAAGACGGTCTGCACATCCACTCCTTCTTCTATTTCGAAGATGCGGAAGATCACGCCGGCAACTCCACCGTGGCGTTCACCATCCGTGACGGCAGGTTGTATACGCTGCGCGAGCGCGAGCTGCCGGCGTTTCGCCTGTACCGCATGCGCGCCCGTAATCAGATGATGGTGGATGGCAACGCCTATGAACTGCTGCTGGATCTGTTTGAAACCAAAATTGAACAGCTGGCGGACGAAATTGAGAATATTTACAGCGATCTGGAAAAGCTCAGCCGGGTGATAATGGAAGGGCATCAGGGCGATGAGTACGACGAGGCGCTGTCGACGCTGGCGGAGCTGGAAGACATCGGCTGGAAGGTGCGCCTGTGTCTGATGGATACCCAGCGCGCGCTGAATTTCCTGGTGCGTAAGGCGCGGCTGCCGACCGGCCAGCTGGAGCAGGCGCGCGAGGTGCTGCGCGATATCGAATCCCTGCTGCCGCACAATGAGTCGCTGTTCCAGAAGGTAAACTTCCTGATGCAGGCGGCGATGGGCTTTATCAATATCGAACAGAACCGCATCATCAAGATCTTCTCGGTGGTGTCGGTGGTGTTCCTGCCGCCGACGCTGGTGGCCTCCAGCTACGGCATGAACTTCGAATTTATGCCGGAGCTGAAGTGGTCGTTTGGCTATCCGGGGGCGATCAGCCTGATGATTCTGGCGGGCCTGGCGCCGTACCTGTACTTTAAGCGTAAGAACTGGCTATAAGCCGGCGCGCTTCCCGGCCTGCCGGCGTCAAGCCGCAGGCCGGGGCGGCGTAGCGCCTGCCGCATCGTGATTTCACGCCGTTAGCCTGCTAAGATAATTCCCTGCAAAATTATTTGAAGGCAATCCTTCCCATGGAGAGGTTCCCCGCGGTACTGCAATGGCTGATCCTGCTGCTGGCGTCGCTGGCGCTGGGCTTCGCCCTGCTGGCGTTCCATATTCCCGCCGCCCTGTTGCTGGGGCCGATGATCGTTGGCGTGACCATGGGGCTGCTGGGCGCGTCGGTACGCATTCCTAAACCGCTGTTTATCGGCGCGCAGGCCGTGCTGGGCTGCATGATCGCCCAAAGCCTATCCCCTTCCATTCTGACGCCGCTGCTGGCCGACTGGCCGCTGATTTTACTGGTATTGCTGGCGACGCTGCTGGCCAGCGCCATCTCCGGCTGGTGTCTGGTGCGCTTTAGCGATCTGCCCGGCCCGACCGGCGCCTGGGGCGCGTCGCCCGGCGGCGCCTCGGCGATGGTCGCCATGGCCGGCGACTTCGGCGCCGACGTGCGTTTGGTGGCGTTTATGCAGTATCTGCGCGTACTGTTTGTCGCCACGGCGGCGGCGGCGGTGGCGCGTATCGGTCTGGGGGATGAAGCGGGGCAGAGCAGCGCCGCATTGGTCTGGTTCCCGCCGCTGGACTGGCGCTTTCTGGCGACGCTGGCGGTGGCGGCCGCAGGCGCCTGGCTGGGGCCGCGGCTGCGTATTCCTTCGGGAGCGCTGCTGCTGCCGATGATTATCGGCGCCGCGCTGCACTCCAGCGGCGCGATGGCGCTGCAGATCCCGGAATGGCTGCTGGCGCTGGCCTATACGCTGATTGGCTGGAGCGTGGGGTTGCGTTTCACCCGGCCGATCCTGTTGCTGGCGATGCGTACGCTGCCGCAGATGCTGGTGTCCATCGCCGCGCTGATGCTGTTTTGCGGCCTGCTGGCGTGGATGCTGACCTGTTTCCTGCCGGTAGACATGATGACCGCCTACCTGGCCACCAGTCCCGGCGGGCTGGATACGGTGGCGATTATCGCCGCCGGCAGTCGGGTGGATATGTCATTTGTGATGGCGCTGCAGACGCTGCGGCTGTTCACCATCCTGCTGACCGGGCCGGCGATCGCGCGTTTTATTTCCAACCACGCGACGCCGGCCTCCAGCTCATCGTAGCTTGCGCTGGGTGTACAGGGCGTCGAGGGTAAACAGCACCAGCGCCGCCCAGATAAAGCCGAAGGTCACCAGTTTATCCTGACCGACGGTTTCCCCGTAGAAGGTGACCGCCAGCAGGAACATCAGCGTCGGGCCGAGATACTGGAAAAAGCCCAGCGTCGACAGGCGCAGACGGGTGGCGGCGGCGGTGAAGAACAGCAGCGGCACGGTGGTGACAATGCCGGCGGCGACCAGCAGCAGGTTCAGCGACCAGGGGTTGGCGCCGAGATGGCTGGTGGCGCTGTCGGCGATAAAGAACAGATAAACGGCGGCGACCGGCAGCAGCCACAGCGTCTCAATCAGCATACCGGTCTGCGCGTCGATGGCGATTTTCTTGCGCAGCAGGCCGTAAAACGCAAAGCTGAACGCCAGCCCCAGCCCGATAACCGGCAATGAGCCGAACTGCCACAGCTGCACCAGCACGCCGGTAAACGCCAGGGCGACCGCCACCCACTGCATCCGGCGGAAACGCTCGCCGAGAAACAGCACCCCCAGCAATACGTTCACCAGCGGGTTGATGAAGTAGCCCAGGCTGGCTTCCAGCATATGGTGGTTATTCACCGCCCAGATAAATAGCAGCCAGTTGCCGCCGACCAGCAGCGCGGTGAGCGCCAGCAGCAGCAGGCGCTTGCGGTTGGCGCAGGCGGCGCGCACCTTCGGCCAGTTACGCCCCAGCGTCACCAGCGCCAGCATAAAGAAAAACGACCAGATAATCCGGTGGGTAAGGATTTCGTCGGCCGGTACCTGCTGGATAAGTTTGAAATAGGCCGGGGCGATGCCCCAAATAAAATAGGCGGCCAGGGCAAAGAAGATGCCCTGACGCGTTTGCTGTGCGTCCATGACGTGACCTGGAGGTAAGGGTTCGGATACGGTGAGTGTACTGAAGACGCTCACCGGGCACAATCAGCCAACCAGATAGGTGGCGGTGGCGCTGGCGATATGCAGGCCGTCGTTGTTATGCAGCTCGACGCGGGCGACGGCCACCTTGTTGCCGCTGCGCAGCACCGAGGCGGAGGCGATGAAATGTTCGCCGCGGCCGGGGCGCAGATAGTCGACGCGCAGGTCGATGGTGCCCATGCGCGACAGGCGCGCCGCCAGCTCCTCTTCAATCAGCGATTCCTGACGCATCAGCACGCTGCCGACGCATGCCAACCCGGCGGCGACGTCCAGCACCGAGGCGATCACGCCGCCGTGCAGGATCTTCTGCGCGGCGTTGCCTACCAGTTTGTGCTGATTGGTAAAGGTCAGTTCGACGCCGTCGTCGTCAAAATGGCGCAGTTCCAATCCCAGTTCGCGGTTAAACGGCATGTGATAAACAAAGATTTCGCCAATTTTCTGGCGAGCGGCTTCCGTTGTAAGAGGCAGGGTCGACATAATGGTGATTCTTCTTATTGATAGATGGGTTTAAGATACTGGTCAGTCCAGGTTAATGACTTGTTGATTTTATGCTTAACCTTTGTTGCTTTCCAGACTATTCCAATAAAAGCGCCCCGGACTGCTGTAAACGCTGCTTTGTGTGTAAAATGGCCTGTTTTTATTTCAGGGTGTGTTTTTATTTGCTGGAGTGATGAGAATTATGCGTATTCTGTCAGGGGCCGTAATGGCAACGCTGCTGGCCCCGGCGCTGGTTCAGGCCGAAGAAGCGAAACAACAAGAAATACATGATAAACCGGCGGTTAACGGCAGCATTATCGCCAATATGCTGCAGTCCCACGATAACCCGTTTACGCTCTACCCGTACGAACCTAACTACATACTGTATAGCTACACCAGCGATCTCAATAAAGAGGCGATCGACAGCTACAGCTGGGCGAACCATGCGCGCAAAGACGAAGTGAAATTCCAGCTCAGCCTGGCGTTTCCGCTGTGGCGCGGCATTGTTGGTGAAAACTCGGTGCTCGGCGCGTCCTATACTCAGCGTTCCTGGTGGCAGCTCTCCAACAGCGGTCAGTCCTCGCCGTTCCGTGAAACCAACTATGAGCCGCAGATTTTCCTCGGTTGGGCAACGGATTACACCTTTGCCGGCTGGACATTGCGCGACATCGAGGTGGGGCTTAACCACCAGTCGAACGGCCGTTCGGAGCCGACCTCGCGCAGCTGGAACCGCGCCTACGCGCGCCTGATGGCGCAGAACGGCAACTGGCAGGTCGATGTCAAACCCTGGCTGCGTTTCTCTGAAAGCGCCAGCAGCGACGACAACCCGGATATCACCAAATATATGGGCTACTACCGCCTGAAAGTCGGTTATACCTGGGGCGAGAGCGTCTTCAGCGTGGACGGCCACTACAACTGGAATACCGGCTTCGGCGGAGCGGAACTGGGCTGGAGCTATCCGATCACCAAGCATGTCCGCTTCTATACCCAGGTATTCAGCGGCTACGGTGAATCGATGATTGATTACAACTTCCGGCAGACACGCGTCGGCGTTGGTGTCATGCTGAACGATATTATGTAATCATATCCCCGCGTCCCTGAGGCCGCCGCAAATCTGGCGGCGGCCTCATTTATCGGGGTACTCAGAATTTAACATGGGGAAGTGTGTGTCTACCGCAGCAGTGATAAACAGCGAATTGCTGGCAGAGCAGGTGTTACGCGACACCTTTGGCTATCAACAATTCCGTCCGGGACAACAAACGATTATCGACGCGGCGACCCGCGGCCAAGACTGCCTGGTGGTGATGCCGACCGGCGGCGGCAAATCGTTGTGCTATCAAATCCCGGCGCTGATGCTGGAGGGACTGACCCTGGTGGTCTCCCCGCTGATCTCCCTGATGAAGGATCAGGTGGATCAACTGCTGGCCAACGGCGTGGCGGCGGCCTGCTACAACTCGACGCAAACGCGCGAACAGCAGTTGGAAGTGATGGCCGGTTGCCGCAGCGGCGCGATTAAAATGCTGTATATCGCCCCTGAACGCCTGATGATGGACAGCTTCCTGTCGCTGCTCGACAGCTGCCCGCCGGCGATGCTGGCGGTGGACGAGGCGCACTGTATTTCCCAGTGGGGCCACGATTTCCGGCCGGAATACAGCGCGCTTGGCCAGCTGAAGCAGCGCTTCCCGGCGATGCCGGTGGTCGCGCTGACGGCGACCGCTGACGAGACCACGCGCAATGACATTTCGCGCCTGCTGGCGCTGCAGGATCCGCTGATTCAGGTCAGCAGCTTCGACCGGCCGAACATCCGTTATACGCTGGTGGAGAAGTTTAAACCGCTCGATCAGCTGTGGCGCTTTGTGCAGGACCAGCGCGGTAAAAGCGGCATTATCTACTGCAACAGCCGCGCCAAGGTGGAAGACACCGCCGCCCGTCTGCAGAGCCGCGGCCTGAGCGTGGGGGCATACCACGCCGGCCTCGACAACGCGCGGCGCGCACAGGTGCAGGAAGCCTTCCAGCGCGACGATCTGCAGGTGGTGGTGGCCACGGTGGCGTTCGGCATGGGGATCAACAAGCCCAACGTTCGTTTCGTGGTGCACTTCGATATTCCGCGCAACATTGAGTCCTACTATCAGGAAACCGGCCGCGCCGGCCGTGACGGCCTGCCGGCGGAGGCGATTCTGCTGTATGACCCGGCCGATATGGCCTGGCTGCGCCGCTGTCTGGAGGAGAAGCCCGCCGGGCAGCAGTTGGATATCGAGCGTCATAAGCTCAACGCCATGGGCGCCTTTGCTGAAGCGCAAACCTGCCGGCGTCTGGTGCTGCTCAACTACTTTGGCGAAGGCAAACAACAGGCCTGCGGCAACTGCGATATCTGCCTCGACCCGCCGAAGCGCTATGACGGGCTGGAGGACGCGCGCAAGGCGCTGTCGGCGATTGGCCGCGTCGGCCAGCGTTTCGGTATCGGCTACGTGGTGGAAGTGCTGCGCGGCTCCAATAATCAGCGCATCCGCGAGTTCGGCCACGACAAACTGCCTGTATACGGCATCGGTCGCGATCACACCACCGAACATTGGATCAGCGTGCTGCGCCAGCTGATCCATCTGGGCTTTATTACCCAGAACGTCGCCATGCACTCGGCGCTGCAGCTGACTGAAGCCGCACGTCCGGTACTGCGCGGCGAAGTGGAGCTGCAGCTGGCGGTGCCGCGTATTCAGAGCCTGAAGGCGCGCGGCGGCGCGGCGCAGAAATCCTACGGCGGCAACTACGACCGCAAACTGTTCGCCAAGCTGCGCAAGCTGCGTAAATCGATCGCCGATGAAGAAAATATTCCGCCGTACGTGGTGTTTAACGACTCGACGCTGCTGGAAATGGCGGAACAGATGCCGATCCGGGCCAGCGAACTGCTGAGCGTCAACGGCGTCGGCCAGCGTAAACTTGAACGTTTCGGCGCGCCGTTTATGGCGATGATCCGCGACCATATGGATAACGATGAGGATTAATCATGCTGATGCTGTTTCTGACCGTCGCGCTGGTGCACCTGATCGCCCTGATGAGTCCGGGGCCTGATTTCTTCTTTGTGTCACAGACCGCCGCCAGCCGATCGCGCCGCGAGGCGATGATGGGCGTGCTGGGCATCGCCCTGGGGATCGTGGTGTGGGCCGGCGTGGCGCTGATGGGGCTGCACCTGATTCTGGCGAAGATGGCCTGGCTGCATCAGATCATTATGGTCGGCGGCGGCATCTATCTGTGCTGGATGGGCTGGCAACTGCTGCGTTCGGCGCGCGCCAGGCGCGGGCAGCCGGCGGCGCAGCCTGATGAGGCGCAGGTGGCGCTGGCCAAGCCGGGCCGCAGTTTTATCCGCGGTTTTCTCACCAATTTGTCCAACCCGAAAGCGGTGATCTACTTCGGCAGCGTGTTTTCGCTGTTTGTCGGCGACAGCGTCGGCGCCGGCGCGCGCTGGGGGCTGTTTCTGCTGATCGTGGCGGAAACTTTTGCCTGGTTCAGCCTGGTGGCGATGATTTTCGCCCTGCCGGCGATGCGCCGCGGCTATCAGCGGCTGGCGAAATGGATCGACGGCCTGGCGGGCGTCCTGTTCACCGGTTTCGGTTTGCACCTGATTTTTACTCGTTAAACGGGCGACGGCAGCGGAAGGAAAGCATGTCATGACGGCGTTTATACTCAGCCCCGATGAATGGCTCACGCGTGAAACCCAGTTTGCGGCCTTTGCCACCGGGCCACTGCTGGATTTCTGGCGTCAGCGTCAGGAGGGCGAGTTCAGCGGCGTCGACGATGTGCCGATCCGCTACGTGCGCTTTAGCGCGCCGCAGCACCAGCGGGTGGTGGTGATAAGCCCCGGCCGCATCGAAAGCTATGTGAAATATCCGGAAGTCGCCTACGATCTGTTTCAGTGCGGCTACGACGTGATGATTATCGATCACCGCGGGCAGGGACGTTCCGGGCGTCTGCTGGCGGACAGCCATCGCGGTCACGTGGTGAACTTTGCCGATTACGTCGAAGACTTTACGCGTTTTTATCAGCAGGCGGTGCTGCCGCTGGGGTATCGCCAGCATTTCGCCCTGGCGCACTCGATGGGCGGCGCGATTCTGGCGCAGTTCCTCGCCCGGCAGCCGCAGGCGTTTGCCGCCGCCGCGCTGTGCGCGCCGATGTTCGGCATCTTTTTACCGATGCCTGACTGGATGGCGCAGCGTATCCTGAACTGGGCGGAAAAGCGGCCGAATGTGCGTGATTACTACGCGGTGGGCACCGGACAATGGCGGCCGCTGCCGTATGTGGTCAACGTACTGACCCACAGCCGTGAACGCTACCGGCGCTCGGTGCG
This sequence comes from Serratia rhizosphaerae, assembly GCF_009817885.1. NCBI lineage: Bacteria > Pseudomonadati > Pseudomonadota > Gammaproteobacteria > Enterobacterales > Yersiniaceae > Serratia > Serratia rhizosphaerae. The sequence goes on along the minus strand of NZ_CP041764.1, from coordinate 1,916,889 downwards.
TTATTATGCCGACTACCCGGAGCTGCAGGTGGGCGGACCGACCTACCACTGGGTGCGGGAAAGTATTCAGGCCGGGCAACAGGCGATTGCCGAGGCGAAGGACATCACCACGCCAATCTTGTTATTGCAGGCCGGTGAGGAACGGGTGGTTGATAACCGTTCGCACCAGGCTTTTTGTCAGGCACTGTCAGACGCGGGACACCCTTGTGAAGGGGGCGAACCGTGGGTTATCCAGGGCGCGCGCCATGAGATCCTGTTTGAGCGGGACGCTATGCGCGCCGAAGCGTTGAACGCAATCCTGCGTTTTTATGCCCAACACGCTTTCAGCGGCGCTGATGCCGCCGACAACTCCATTAGAGGTTGAACGTATTTATGTATCATGTTGTTGCTTCCGACCTGGATGGCACCCTGCTGTCCCCTGACCATACTTTGTCGCCTTATGCCAAGGAGACGCTGCAGCTGCTGACGCAGCGCGGCGTGCACTTTGTGTTCGCCACCGGACGTCACCATATCGATGTGGGACAAATCCGCGATAATCTCGGCATCAGCGCGTTTATGATCACCTCCAACGGCGCGCGGGTGCACAACACCGCCGGCGAACTGATCTTCAGCCATAACCTGGACGGCGATATTGCCCGCGATCTGTACGGCATCGTCCATAACAGCCCGGATATCACCACCAATGTCTACCGCGACGATGACTGGTTTATCAACCGCGAAAGCCCGGAGCAGAAGGAGTTTTTCCGCGAGTCGGTGTTTAAATATCAGCTGTTTGAGCCGGGCTTGCTGGAAACTGACGGCGTCTGCAAGGTGTACTTCACCTGCGACGACCACGAGCAGTTGCTGCCGCTGGAAGAGGCGATTAACGCGCGCTGGGGCGACCGGGTGAACGTCAGCTTCTCGTTCCCGACCTGTCTGGAGGTGATGGCCGGCGGCGTGTCGAAGGGGCATGCGCTGGAAGAGGTGGCGAAAATCATCGGCTATTCGCTGAAAGAGTGCATCGCGTTCGGCGACGGCATGAACGATCTGGAAATGCTGGCGATGGCGGGCAAGGGCTGCATTATGCGTGACGCGCATCAGCGCCTGAAGGACAAACTGCCGGAGCTGGAGGTGATTGGCTCCAACGTGGATAACGCGGTGCCGCATTATCTGCGCGAGATGTTCCTCTCCTGAGTGATGCAGGCGGGGACGCCCCCGCCCGCATTGACAACGTCGCTGGCCTGCCGGCCAGCCGCGTGTATTACCGGTGTTGCCCCTGTTTTTGCAGGAACTGCACGCCTTTGTCCGGGAAGTCGGTGAATACCCCGTCAACGCCGGCCTGGTTATAAATCACGTCGTACAGCTGATTGACGTCGGTGACGTACTTCGGCAGCGCGTCGGCGCGGATGGTAAACGGATGTACCGCCAGCTTGTTGGCGTGCGCTTCTTTCACCATATCAGTCAGTACGATGTGGCCCGGTTTGGATTTCTCGGCTGCCACCAGCATATGGTAATCAGGCCCGATGCCGTCGGCATACTGGGCGATCTGCTTCATCGCACCCGGCTTGAACATCCAGTCGTAGTCGTAATTGACCCACTTACCGTCGGCGTTCTGCTCGTAGGTTTCATTCCAGTCGTTATAGGCGATCAGCTGCACCAGCTTCAGGTCCATGCCCAGCTTCGGCTCCAACTGGGTTTTGATGCGTTTCAGCTCGTTGGCGTCGAAGCACTGCAGGTACACATTGTCATTTTTACCGGTATAGCCGTACTGCTTCAGCACCGCCAGCACCTTGCTGGAAATATCTTTCCCTTCCTGCTGGTGGAACCACGGCGCCTTGATTTCCGGATAGATGCCGATGTTCTTGCCGGTTGAGTGGTTCAGGCCCTGCACGAACTCAATCTCTTCCTGGAAGGTGTGGACGCGGAAATCGGATTTACCCATCGGGAAGCGGCCCGGGTAGCTCTGCACCTGCTTGCCGTCTTTGATATCAAAGCCTTCGGTGAACTTCAGCGATTTGATCTCGGCCAGGGTAAAGTCGATGGCGTAGTAGCGGCCGTCTTTGCGTGCGCGATCCGGGAAGCGTTGGGCGACGTCGGTGACGCGGTCCAGGTAGTGATCGTGCAGCACCACCAGTTCGTCGTCCTTGGTCATCACCAGATCCTGCTCGAGGAAATCCGCGCCCTGCGCGTAGGCCATGGCCTTGGCCGGCAGCGTGTGTTCCGGCAGGTAGCCGCTGGCGCCGCGGTGGGCGATCACCACCTTGTCGGCGGCGAAGGCGGCGCTGCTGAGGGTAGTCGCCAGAATAATCCCTGACAGCAGGGCTTTAACGTGAGTCCGCATAGTCTTCTCCTTAAGTGGCAGGGCAGCCGCAGGCGGCATCGTTGCCAGTGGGTGGGGAATAAAAAGGCCGCGGTGCGGCCTTTGGGTATATACCCGTCATACGCCAAGTGACCGGTGTGTTGGCGGCGCTCAGTCACCCGAATCGCTTACCTGAGTAAGCTCATCGGGATACCTTCTCTTGCCGCCTTCCTGTCACCCGAGTTGTTTCGGGTATAGTGCGTGGTTTTCGTGACGATTAGCCGCGTTTCGCCGCAATGTCTGCGTGATGTTTCTTCTCGTTCAGCATGGTCAGCAGCAGCAGGAAGACTGCGGCGATGCTGCCGCCGATCATCACCATAAAGCCGCCGTCCCAGCCGAAGAAGTCCACGGTGTAGCCGACGATGGCGCTGGCGGCGACCGAGCCGCCCAGATAACCGAACAAACCGGTGAAGCCGGCGGCGGTGCCTGCGGCCTTCTTCGGCACCAGTTCCAGCGCGTGCAGGCCGATCAGCATCACCGGGCCGTAAATCAGGAAGCCGATGACCAGCATACAGAGCATATCGATCGTCGGGTTGCCCGCCGGGTTCATCCAGAAGACGATGGTGGCGATGGTGACCAGCGTCATAAAGAAGACGCCGGTGGCGCCGCGGTTGCCTTTAAACACTTTATCTGACATCCAGCCGCACAGCAGGGTGCCTGGGATACCGGCATATTCGTACAGGAAGTAGGCCCAGGAGGACTTATCCAGCGCGAAGTGCTTCACTTCTTTCAGGTAGGTCGGCGACCAGTCCAGAATGCCGTAGCGCAGCAGGTAAACGAACACGTTGGCGACCGCGATATACCACAGCAGTTTGTTCGGCAGGATGTACTGCATGAAGATCTGCTTGGCGGTCAGTTCTTCTTCCGCTTTTTCGCTGTAATCGTCCGGGTAGTCGTTTTTGTACTCTTCCACCGGCGGCAGGCCGCAGGACTGCGGCGTATCGCGCATCAGACCAAAGGCGATCAGGGCCACCAGAATGGCGCCGAAGGCCGGCATGTACAGCGCGGCGTGCCAGTCGTTGAACCAGGCCATGCCGAGCAGGAACAGCAGCGGCGGCAGGCCGCCGCCGACGTTATGTGCGCAGTTCCAGATGGAGACGATCTGGCCGCGTTCTTTCTGCGACCACCAGTGCACCATGGTACGGCCGCACGGCGGCCAGCCCATGCCCTGGAACCAGCCGCACAGGAACAGCAGCACGAACATCACGGCGATGCTGGAGGTGGCCCACGGAACAAAGCCCATAAACAGCATGACGCAGGCGGCCAGAATCAGACCGGCGGGCAGGAAGACGCGCGGGTTAGAGCGGTCGGACACCGAGCCCATGATAAATTTGGAGAAACCGTAAGCGATGGAGATCCCTGACAGGGCGAAGCCCAGGTCGCCGCGGCTGAAGCCTTCCTCGATCAGATACGGCATCGCCAGGGTGAAGTTTTTACGTACCAGATAGTACGCGGCGTAGCCGAAGAAAATTCCCATAAAAATTTGCCAGCGCAGTCGGCGATAGAGCGGATCTACCTTGTCGACCGGCACACGAGAAGTGTGTGCGGCTGGCTTAAAAATACTCAACATGAGCGCCTCCGATTGGCTTTATCAGTATGACACGCTCAGAGCAGGCGTTCTGAGTCGTGTTTGAGCGGATATCTAAAGTGTTGCTTTTTGTTCTATAACGAGCGCCATGCTAGACAAAACCCCTGGTTGGCTCTGTGATGGATGGCGCATTTGTTACATTTTTATAAAACAACGGCGAATTTTGAGCGATTCGTTAACGTTATGAAATAGACAAAGCCAAAAAAGTCGTGATGACGATCACATAAGTGGATTTTTATAGACATTTCTCTTTCGTTTTATGTTCGTTATTGTTCCTTATCAAACAAATTCCACACTAACTATGGATCAATAGCCCCATAATCAGCGTCATTGGGGGTGGAAATGAGCCACGCTTCACCGGTAACTGAAACGGATGTCATCATTATAGGCGGCGGCGCGACCGGCGCCGGCATTGCCCGCGACTGCGCGCGCCGCGGCTTACGCTGCCTGCTGCTGGAGCGTCACGATATCGCCACCGGCGCCACCGGGCGCAACCACGGCCTGCTGCACAGCGGCGCGCGTTATGCGGTGACCGACGGCGAATCCGCCCGCGAGTGCATTGAAGAAAACCGCATTCTGAAACGTATTGCGCATCACTGCATCGAGCGCACCGATGGCCTGTTCATCACGCTGCCGCAGGATTCGCTGGCGTATCAGCAACAGTTTATCCAGGCCTGTCGGCAGGCCGGCATTGACGCACAGGCGATTGATCCGCAGCAGGCGCTGCGCCTGGAGCCGGCGGCCAACCCGGCGCTGATCGGCGCCGTGCGGGTGCCGGACGGCACGGTCGATCCTTTCCGGCTGACCGCCGCCAATATGCTGGACGCGCGCGAACAGGGCGCGCAGATCCTGACCTACCATCAGGTGGTGGGGCTGTTGCGCGTGGGCGATCGCGTGCGCGGCGTGCGCGTTTACGACCATCAGCAGCGGCGTCAGTATGAAATTCATGCCGAGGTGGTGGTCAACGCCGCCGGCATCTGGGGCCAGCAAATTGCCGAATACGCCGATCTGCGCGTACGCATGTTCCCGGCGAAGGGGGCGCTGCTGATCCTCGGCCATCGCATTAACAACATGGTGATCAACCGCTGCCGTAAACCGGCGGACGCCGACATTCTGGTGCCGGGCGACACCATCTCGCTGATCGGCACCACCTCGACGCACATTGATTACGACCAGATCGACAACATGCTGGTG